>JBGAIU010000018.1:0-34683 GCA_044225315.1 Polynucleobacter sp. | reverse complement strand
CAATACTTATCAAAAAATAGATGAGATTCCGTTTGACTTTGAGCGTCGGCGCTTGTCAGTGGTGGTGCGCAAGAATAACGAACGCGATATTTTGATTTGTAAGGGTGCGGTAGAGGAAATATTTTCTTGTTGTCAGTTTGCGCAAAGCAATGGGCAGCAAATCCTCTTGACACCTGAGCATGTTGCCGACCTTAACCAAGATGGTTTTAGGGTGATAGCAATTGCCATGCGGGAGGAAGCCACTTCACAAAATTCTTATGGCGTTGCTGACGAGAGCGGTTTGGTGTTATTGGGCTATGTCGCATTTTTAGATCCACCAAAGGAATCCGCAAAGGCTGCTATTGCATCCCTGCAAGCGGGCGGCGTGCAAATCAAAATTTTGACGGGCGATAACGACATCATTACCCGCAAGGTTTGTCATGAGGTGGGCCTCCCTATTAATCACGTTTTGTTGGGCGCAGAGGTAGATACGCTAAGCGATGAGCAACTAGCTACTAAAGCAATGAATGTTCAAATCTTCGCAAAGATGACGCCTCAGCAAAAAGCTAGGGTAATTCGCTTGCTTCGAGGTGAGGGTCGTGTGGTTGGCTATATGGGTGATGGCATTAATGATGACCCAGCCTTAAAAACAGCTGATGTCAGTATCTCAGTAGATTCAGCAGTGGATATTGCAAAAGAATCGGCTGACATCATTTTGTTAGAAAAAAGCTTGCTGGTTTTATATCAAGGCGTACTTGAAGGACGGCGAGTCTTTGGCAATCTCATGAAGTATTTGCAGATGTCAGCCAGTTCCAATTTTGGCAATATGTTCAGCATGCTGGGTGCCAGTGCATTATTGCCATTCTTGCCAATGGCCCCAGTGCAAATACTGTTAAACAACTTACTCTACGATTTTTCGCAAACCGCGGTGCCTACGGATGCAGTTGATCCTGAATACTTATCTCAACCCCGGGAGTGGAATATACGGGGATTAGCTCGTTTTATCTTTTGTATTGGGCCAATCAGCTCCATCTTTGACTACTTAACATTTGGATTGCTGTGGTTTTATGTCAAAGCCAATACCTTAGAGTTGTCGCCAATATTTCAAACGGGGTGGTTTGTGGAATCGCTCTTATCGCAAACGCTAATCGTATATGTGATTCGTACGTAAGATTCCTTTTGTGGAGAGCAAGCCTAGTTTGCCTTTAGTAATAACAACCTTATCGGTTTGCACGCTCGGTATTTTCTTGCCCTATCTGGCTATAGGGAGGTATTTCCAAATGGTGCCGCTGCCAGAAATATATTGGATGGGACTTGCGATATTAGTACCCAGTTACCTATTGCAAACTCAGCTCGTTAAGACTTGGATTATCAAGAAATCAGGGTCTCTGTAGACTAGAAGATAAATCCCGTGATTCAGGAATTATTGCTTTCCCTCAACCTCATTCATGAACTTGCTGCAGAAAATATAGAGCTCCAGTCTGCTGCGTAAGCCAAGCTTTTCATAGATAGAAGCAAGATGATTTCTGAGGGTGTGTTCGCTGATATGTAGTTTGTCAGCAATTTCTTTTAGGGTAATCTCGCTATTGCTAGCAACTGCTTTCACCACGCTAAATTCTTTTTCAGTTAATGCATCTAAAGTAGTCTTTTGATCGCTAATATCGCGTTGCAAGCATAGCCAGTGAGTAGTGTTTCCCTGGCTATCCTGAATAGGCGACATGTTAAGGTCAACCCAGAACTCCACTTTTTTAGCCGTGTAGTTAATCATCTCAACACGTACTGGCTTTTTGCTGACTAAGCCACGACTGATCTTATCTAAGGCTGACTCCTGAGTATTGGGCCCATATAGAATGTCCATGGTCTTGCCTAGGGCAAACTCTTTGGTATAGCCAGTCTTGGTTGTGAAGATGTCGTTGACATACACAATGCGAGGGCCGCCATCCGCTTTGGCGCGGACATCGGTAATGATGACCACATCATCAGCCTGCGACACGCAGGCCTCTAGTAAGCGCAGTTGACCTTCGGCTTTTTGACGGTTAATCAAAGTCTCCACCATTTGCTGCACTTCAATATTGTCAAAAGGCTTTTTGAGAATCAAGAAGCGATCGCGTTTTGAGAGTTGCGCCCGAATTTCATCCCAGGAATAGTCAGAGTAGGCAGTGCACAGAACAATTTGTAATTGAGGTGATGCGATCCATAGGTTCTTAATCGTTTCTAAACCGCCCCAGCCATTAGGCATGCGCATATCGACAAATGCAATGACGTAAGGCCAACCTTCATTGATAGCTGCTTTTACTCTTTCAACGCCTTCTTGGCCTCGTAATGCGAAATCAATCTGATAATCGGCATCATTACTTTTTTGCTGTTGCTCACCAAAAATGGAGGCTGCTAAATCCACCAATTCTTTTGCTGGCGCAGTGCTGGGGCAGAGTACCTTGCAAAAATCCTCGTAAATCGCCGGGTTATCGTCGATGACCAGAATTCGGTTCAGTAGATTATTGGGATTAGGCATGCTGGTTAATAAGCGAGGCTAACTCTTGGTTGGGAAGAGTAAGTATAAAAGTGGCACCCTTATTCTTACCAGCACTAAATGTCTGCAATGTGCCATTCATTTCATTAGCGGCAATGCCGCTGGCATGTAGGCCTAGTCCATGGCCAAATTGCTTAGTGGTAAATCCGTAGCTAAAGAGCTTATTCATGACCTCGGGTTCAATACCTGAGCCGTTGTCAGCCACCTCAATCTGTATCCCGCCATCTTTAATATGGAAGCTAGTGATCTTGAGGGATTTAGGCGTATTTTGGCTGGCAATTAAAGACTCTTCAGCATTCATGATGAGATTGAGCAAAATCTGCGTAATTTTGCTGCGGTCACCACTCCACTCAAGACCGGGCTCATTATTCATGGAAACAATAATGTTGGCGTTCTTGAAGTTAGTGACATAAAAGCTCAAGCAATTGTTGATGAGGTCTGAGATATTGATATTTTCATCAATGCCCATCTTGCCGCTCAGTGATTGCTGACGACTCACAATCTCACGGATGTGCATCACGCTCTCTTGCAGTTGCTTTGTCTCGGAGATCAAGGTGGCATTCTCTAGTTTCCACTGATCAGAGAGCATTTCTAATAACTTAGGAATTTTTTGTCCTTTTTCATCCCTACTCAAGAACTCGGAGAGGTCGGACTCATGTTCTTTGAGCATATCGGCAATCTTGGGCAGGGTGCCAAGCGGGGTGCTCTTAATTTCTGAGTTAATGGTAGAAACCGCCACATTAATACTATTGAGCGCATTACCTACGTTATGAATCACGCTATTAGCTACTTCAGCCATACCAGCCCGGTGGGAGACTTCAGCAATATAAGTGTTCAGGCGAGCCAGCTCTTCTTGAGCCTGTTTTCTATTGAGCACTTCTCGAGATAATTCAATAGTGCGATCTTTCACGCGAGTCTCTAGCTCATCGTGCGCTTTAGTTAGTTCTTTTTGTGCGGCAATGCGTTCAGTCAATTCAGTTTTAATCTTTTGGTTCGCTTTTAATAAGAGTGAGATACCAATTCCTAAAATCGCTAAGCTCGCTATCGCTGAAGACCAGATCCAGCTCTCATTCTTGCGCCAGCTTTTCATGAAGATGTCTTCGCTGACTTCTGCGGAAACAACAAATGGATATTTATCAACAACCCGTGAGGCAATCATCTTTGCGCCTGGCAAGTTGGGCGCAGAGATCGATGGTTCATCTGTCAAAATAACGCCATTAGTCAGCTTAAGTTCGTCCACGATTTTCATCGTCGTGCTATCAGCAAGCTTTTGCCAGATTCTGTTGGGCACAAAGGGCCATTGGGTCATGAGGGTGAAGTCTTTGCGGTAAAGGCTAATGGAGGCCCCAGTCCCTAAATTGGTAGCGACAATTTCGTAGAACTTGGAAAAGATTTCTGAAGAAATGCCAACAATTACCAATCCTAAAAATTCGCCTTTAGTATTACTTACCCTACGTGAAAGATAAAAAATCCAGCCTTGGTTAAATCTATTTTGTACTGGTACGCTATAGAAAGTAGTATCGCTAGACCCAAGTTGCGCATTTAAGAAATAGTCTCGATCGGCAATATTAATTTTTGGCGCTGGATATGCGCGGCTGTAATTGATGATGTCGCCACGATTGTCAACGTAAGAGATGACATCAATTAAAGGATTGGATTTTGTCTTTTGTAAGAGGTAATTAAATTGCGCTTCTCTTGAAGCAAACTCGCGATACTGCTTTTCATCTTCAATCTTTGCAGCTTTTAATTCTTTGGTAGCGTTATCCAAAACTGTGTTTGCGGAATATAAAGTTTGATCCACTTGTTCCGCAAGAGTGGCGGTGAGGTTATTTAGCTGGTTAGACCATTCATCTCGACTGCTCTCCCGCATCGAGAAAATAGAGATGATTGCCGTGGAAATAATGATGAGGGCAAGCAGGGCTCCAACCCCCAATATCAAAGGGTTCTGCCCACCTTTTAAGAGATAAATAAGCCGCTTCTTCATTTTCTTTGCAAGTTTAGAGGGTTTTTGCTGGAACCCCTTGTTTTGGCTTATAGTTTGTTCATTATTTGAATACTTTTGGGGGTGCAGTTTGTTGCTTCAGTTCCGATATTTATTGGTAGCTCTTTTGGCTTTATTTGCCCTTGTGGTTCCCGCTGCCTGGGCTGATGTCTATAAGTGCTCAACTGATAATGGCTCTGTGACTCTATCAAATGTGGAAAAGGGCGCCAACTGTAAGAAGATGGTTTTGCCACCACCTGAAGCTAAAAAGCCTGCAAATGCAAAGGTCGACCCAGTGAAGTCTGCAACTACCGATGTCAAACCAGCTGATAAGCCCAAAAGTACCTATGAAAATGCCGCCACTGAGCGCAAACGCATTATTCAGGAAGAAATCGACCTAGAAAAGACTAGATTAAGCGCGGTCCAGGCTCGCCTCAAGGATATGGCGGCAATACCTAATAAGTCACCAGACCAGCTTAAAGATATGGTGGCTTTGCAACAAATGGAGAATCTGCATACTAGCAATTTGCAGATTTTGCAAAAAGAACTCACCAAATAAATCTCTAGATTATTTAATGGCTTAGGCTATACAAGTAATCCCTTAGTAGATATCTACTAATTTGAAAACTTTAGTAGATTAGTACTATTTAGTTAATACCTCCGACGCTCAACACTACTTCCATGCGGTAAGGAAAGTAGTGCAGAAATTCTCAATTGAACGTTTTCTTGGAGGTTATATGTATTCAAAATCGAAACAATCAGGTTTTACCTTGGTTGAATTGCTGGTGGTGATTGCCATCATCGGTATTCTCACGGCAATTGGTATTCCAATGTATTCAGGTTACCAAACGGCAGCTAAGGTTAGTGCAACAAAAGAAAACTATGACTCAATGAAGTCATATATCGCTGGTGAAATTACGAAGTGTTCCGCAGGTTTAGTTCCAGCACTTTCAACAGTGTCTGGCGCGACAGCTCCTGCTTGTAATCCAATGGCATCTACACCTCAGCAGTTAGGTGATTGCTTTGCAGCTTACGCAAAACAAACCATTAAGAACCCATACAGCTCAAGTGATACAGCGCAAGCCGTTTCTGGTGCGCCAGCAACACCTGCTCAAGCGGTAGCTGGTAAGTTCTACGTGGATTCTGGTAATGCAAGTTGTACTGGTCTAGCGGTTTCAACGATTGTTCAGGACACATCAGTGTCAGGCTCAACCCCGACTTATATCGCTTACCCAGCAACACCTGAGTGCATCTCGGTTCAGTAAAACTCGGAGCCAAGTAAATGAAGTCATTTGCTTGGCAACAAGTTCATGGGAAACGTTCGCAGCCAACTTGGTGTAACCCTGATGGAGCTAGTGGTAACGCTAGCCATCCTCGGGGTTTTGGCTGCTATCGGTACTCCTGTGTTGATGGGAAATATTCGCGCTGCTAAGAATATTGAGGCGCAGAACACGCTGAAGTCAATTTATTTAATGCAAAAGAATTATTTTGCAGAAAATTATTGCTACTACGTTAATCCTAGTAAAGCTGATAACACGATTCTGATTAATCAGAATTTACTTGGTAGTACCACTCCAAATACAGGCCCAATACCTGTAGGCGGAAAAAATGATTTCTATTTTTATATTTTGCCGGGTGTCCTAGGCTCTACTGGTAGTTGTACTGGCGTGAATGCAAATGACTATGTGGTGTATGCGCAGTCACGCACAGATGCCAATTTGCTTTTTTCTATTAACCAACAAAACATCAAGACAGGGTTCTAAATGGAAATCTTTGTCGCTACGGTTTGGGGTTTAATAGTTGGGAGCTTTCTCAATGTGGTGATTCATCGCTTATCTAAGGTGGTGATGGGTAATCCTGAGGCATCTATGGAGTATCTGTTGTGGCCATCGTCTACAGCCCCGTGCTGTAATAGCAAGCTCAGCTGGTATGAAAATATCCCCGTCCTATCTTGGATTTTTTTAAGAGGCAGATGCGGTCATTGCGGTTACCCCATCACACCACGCTACATCATCGTAGAGTTATTGACGGCTGCGGCATTTGCTTGGAGTGCTTGGCAATTTGAACTAGGTTATGTCGGCATTCTTTATGCCTTGTTCTTTTCTCTAGCTATTTGTCTCTTCTTTATTGATCTAGAAACCTATTTGCTTCCAGATCATTTGACTCTAGCCATGTTATGGCTCGGCTTGCTGGGATCTTCATTTGGTCTGTTGCCTGTTACCCCTACAGATGCGATATGGGGAGCATGCTTAGGTTACGTATTGCTTTGGTCTATCAATCGTTTGTATTTTTTAGTGCGCAAACATGATGGTTTTGGGGGTGGCGATTTCAAATTATTAGCTGCACTTGGGGTCTGGACAGGGTGGGTCAATATCGTACCTATCCTTTGTGGGGCCAGCATTATTGGTTTATTGATGGTTGGCTTTGCCGCTGCAGCAAAGCGCGAGAACCTTTCTTTAAACAAAGCATTTCTTTTTGGGCCATTTCTCATCCTTTCTGGATTGGGATTCATTGTGAGCAAACTATGAAAAAAATTACGCTGATCTCTTTTTTTATCGTCCAGCCTGTTCTTTGCAATCATGATGAGTGCTACACCCAAGATTACTTGTGCGGCAACAGACTCTACAGCGCCACAAAAGTCGGTTCCTTGCAAACAGTCACAAATGATCGAGTTCTGATATGGAAATCGTCGATAAGGCTCTGCACTACGTTGCGCACCATAAGCTCTCGGACATTCATTTGCATGTCAACGAGCCTGTAGGCATACGCGTGGATGGCGATATCCAGACCTTTGATGAAGATGTGGTGACTCAAGCCGATTTTGATTCTTTTATTAAAAATTGGCTTACCCAAGAACAGCGTCTGAAGTTTATGGAATGCTTTGATGCCGACTTAGCAGTTGAGTCTGGTGAGTTTCGCTTCCGTGTGAACTTATTTAAAACCGCGCGTGGTCTTGCTGCAGTAATGCGTAAGATCGAAACACAAATACCAACTTTTGACTCCTTAAATTTGCCAGCCGTAGCTCGTGATGTCATTGAGCAAGAAAATGATTTAATTCTGGTGACTGAACCAACAGGTTCTGGTAAGTCCACCACATTGGCCGCGATGATTGATCGTATTAATCGTCATTGGCCTGGTCACATCATCACAATTGAAGACCCAATTGAGTTTGTGCATCGCAGTCAGAAGAGTGTGATCTCACAGCGAGAGGTCGCGCGCGATACCGTCTCATTTGCTTCCGCCCTCAGAGCATCTTTACGTGAAGACCCGGATGTCATTCTCGTGGGTGAGTTACGTGATTTAGAAACAATTCAGCTGGCATTAACCGCCGCGGAAACCGGCCACTTAGTATTCGGAACTTTGCATACCAGTGGTGCGCCAAATACGATTAACCGGATTATTGACGTGTTTCCTTCTCAGCAACAAGACCAGGTGAGGGCGCAACTTTCACAATCATTACGTTTAGTCATGACGCAGCGCTTATTAAAGCGTAAGGGCGGGGTAGGTCGTATCGGAGCGTTTGAGGTAATGACCTGCAATCCTGCAGTACGTAATCTCATTCGTGAGAACAAGGTGTTTCAGATTCCAAGTGTGATGCAAATGGCACGTGGTGAAGGAATGATCACGATGGAAGCCTCTTTGCAGCAGCTTGAACAAACGGGGCATATCGATCCCTTATGAACCAACACGGCATAACCTTCTTAAAAGTCATTATTGTCATCGCGATTTTAATGATAGTGAGTTCTTTGGTTTCGCCAAGTATTTCAGATTGGCGCCAGAAGCGTGCCTTAGAAGCAGATTTTCATGCTGTGTCTTCACAAATCGATTATTTAAAAACCCGTACAAGAACCATGAATGGCACGGCGACACTAGTATGTACGTCGACTACAGGGATCGGGAAGGTCTTGACCTATCAAGTGTCGAACAAGGCTCAGACGGACGTATCCGCTGTTTCGGCTAGCTTTACACAAAACTTGGTAGAAGATCCCGCAGCTAAGGATCCTGGCTTCAATGTGCTTTCAGGGCAGACCCAAATTGTTTCTACTATTTGCAATGGCTTGCGCGGCATTTTTCTGTCATCTGGTCAGTCAGGCGTCGAAGGAGGTAATGGTGCGATTGATTTAGCGATTGAACCAATCGCTGGTAAATCCAAATTTGGCGCCTATCGCGTATTGCTAAACCAGCATACCGGCTTCATCCAGAAATTTAAGTGGAATATCCCTGGCAATCAGTGGGTGGAGATTGAGTAATGTATTCCACTGAAATCCTCACCCTCTCCAATGCACGCTCGATGGCGGGCTTTACCTTGGTTGAAGCCTTGGTGGCCATGGCCATCTTCACGATTGGATTTAGCGGGCTTTATTTTTTCTATAACTTGTCTCAGCATTCGATTGCAGACGCTGAGAAGCGTATGTATGTCAATTTAATGAGTGATCGCATCATTCAGACAATTGCCTCTGAGGGTCAGCGTCCGGTAACTGACCCGCTTAACCCATTTATCGCGCCGAGCAAGTACAGCGGAAGCTTGAATAACTGCGGCACATATTCCGCAAGTGATGTACGTCAATCGTGGTGCTTAGATCTCAATACCAATATTGGTCCATATAACGCAGCGAGTGGCGCCGAGAATCGCCAAGTGGATGTATTAAATGATAGCACCGGCTTAATCGTGAATGTCACCCTAATTACAGGGGGTGGCTCAGTAGGGGCCTATTACACCAGAAAGTTAAGGCAGTTATGAGCCACAACATGAATGGATACACCTTAGTGGAATTGTTGGTGGCGACCGTTGTGACTTCTATTGTCTTGGCGGGCACTTATGCCGCTTACACTTTTTTCTCCAAGCAACAACAATCTTTATTGGCGCAGACAGAAGTAGATCGTGGCGCCTTACGTGCTATCGACCTAATGGAGTCAGATATTCGCATGGCGGGATTTAAGGATTATGGCGACCCCAATGCCATGCCAGCGAGTCAGGCTATTGTAATTACTAGCGCTAATCCTGGAGATGTGAGCTTTGTTTACGATGACTATGATTCAGGCAGATCTTTATATCGCGCATTGATTCGGTATTACTTAGCCGATGCGCCTACTGGAACACCGCGCAAGCGTTTATTACGCGAATGGCGTAAGTGCAATAACCCAGCTACGACTTGTGATCTTAGTAGCTCAACTCCTCTAAATGGTGCGTCTTCAGCGGGCGAGCCAGTACTCGATTGGGTAAGCACTTTTTCTGTACAGGGCTTGAATGCCAAACCAGCAGGCACATTTAAAAACCAGTTTCAAACGATTCAAGTCAATTTGGTTGTTGCTTCACCCAAGAAAATTGAAGGAACCACTAAAACAGTCAGTAAAAATTTCACTTTTTTAGCGAGGGCCAAAAATGTCTCCTTGGTCCCCTGATGCTATGCCACATCTTCCTAGTCAGTCTGGAATCGCAATGGTGATTAGCTTAATCCTGCTCTTGGTCATTACCGCCATGGGTGTGGGGATTGCTTATGTTGCATCCATTCAGTCAGATCTGGTTGCTGCCGTAGTGAACAAGCCTTTGTCTATCGACGCCAGTGAAACTTGTTTTGATAATGCAATTGAATGGCTATCAAAACCAGGAGGCCAGAGTTGGGTAAACGGTCTTGGTTCACCAATGGATTTAGCTGCGGCTGGCGGCCCTTTGGCTGGCAAGACTGTACTTGGTGACACCATTCCAGTAGGGCAGACAGATCAACGCAGTGCAAAGTTTAAAGATCGGGCTGGTCGTGCTACCTATACCTCTTGCGTAGTTGAGAAGATTGCTTCAAGCACTAATGGCAACTCCGGAAATGAGATTGGTAGCTCAAATGGTTATGGCTCAAGCACCTTCGTATATGTAGTGCGTATTACTGCAAATGGCAATTACAACATTGCCATGAACGGCAGCATTATCGATAAAAATTTCTGGCAGTCCAATTCAAGTAAATCTGTGCTTGAAGCGGTAGTGCAGTACACCCCATAGGCGAGATGATATGAACCATATTCACTTAGCCCTAAAAGTAGTAACACTTGTCAGTTTCTTCATTGGCTCTCTGAGTGTTTTGGCGCAAACTTCATTTCCGAAGTTTGGCATTATTCATAATTCGCTGATTCCAGCTGAGCAAACCATCATGCTGGGTATCAACCCTGCAGGCAATCTCAATACTCTAGATAACTCGGGAACTGCTGCGACCAATTCTCAGAATCAAGCAAAAGATTCCAAGGGCGACACGCTTCAGTTCGTTAATTCAGGAGCTGTTGGCATTTCTTACTATTGGCCAGGAGCTAAAAAGGTCGGCACCCAATCTACTTATTACATTCCAGGTTGGTATGACTCTACCAGTCAAGGTAATAAGTGAGAGTCTTGGGGTGCTGGTGCTATTGATAACCGCACTCAACAAGCCTGGGCTTCGATTAGCGCTCACCCTCCAGTGGGTTTAAGAAGCGCGACAGCGCTGACTACGATGACGGTGAAAAGTTTCACCGTCGATGCTACTAGCGTGAAGTCCACTGTGTGGATTGCGGATACCTCAGGCCTGCCAATGCTTGAGGTTACCCATTTGTATGGACCAACAGTAGGTGCAACCAATAAAACACTTTTTCAGGGATTGGTAACAATTACCAATATCTCAGGCGGAACATTGCAAGATGTTCGTTATCGCCGCACTATAGATTGGGACGTCATTGAAAATGTGACTAGCCCACTAGTAGATGCGGTTGGTATCCGCTCATCTTATCTCGGCGGTAATTATCCAAAAATCTGGAGTTATTGTGATAACGGCGGTGAGGACAATTCTGATGCCAATCCCTTTACTGCGTGCAAGCCATACAACTCCGCTACGCTTAATCAGGACTACACCGGCCTAAATGGCCAGGGCTATAGTTCCGCAGGTACTGGATCTTCCTTTGATTTTCAGTTTGGCGATCTGCTTTGTAATGAGTCTGCCACCTTCTATATTTATTACGGCGCTGGGGATTCTCGTTCCACGATAGCAACGGCAATGAGTACGGTGGGGGCTTCCATGTATTCGATGGGATACGACCCCAACTATCCGACGCTGGCTTATTCATTTGGCTTTAAAGGGGTTAGTGGCACGGCTGTAGCACCTGCATTGCCAACCAAGGTTGCTTCATTGCCAGCGGGTAGTAGTACTGATCCTAACGTTTGGCAAACCTACGCACCACCAGTATTGGGTGACGGCACAATTTATCAATCTTTGTTTAAGTATCAAAAAGACAAACAGTGGATCGGAGAGATTAAGCGCTACCAATTAGATGCCACTGGCGCTATCACAGCTGATCCACCAATCTTGGCTAGTACTAAGCTTAAAACTAGGGCAGCGTCATCTGGATCGTATTTGACAGGTGGTAGGTCTATCTGGACTGTGGGGTATGACCCACTTTGCAAAAATAGCGTAGCGCTTGCGAATGATGCTAATAACAATAGCTTTAACCAAAGCAATAGCACTGCGTTACAAAACCTTTTGTTTAATTGCCCAGTAACACCTGATCCAACAGCAACTTCGGATTTAATTAGTTTTGTTCGGGGCTTAAATTCTGATGCGGAAGAAATTGCGCCGCTGACGGCAGCAAGAAGCTCGGTATTAGGGGATACCTATCATTCTGAGATGGTGATGGTGAGGGCCCCAAATGCGCCTTGGAGCTCAGATGCCAATATGTTTGGTAAGTCAGAAGCTTATTACCGCTTTACGCATGGCTATAGCGACTTCATTGCGGCTAATGCTGGGCGCCGTTCTCAAATCTACGTTGGCGCAAACGATGGCATGTTGCACGCTTTCGATCTCAATTTGGAGGAGCGCTGGGCATTCATCCCACCTTCAGTTGTACCCATGTTGCGCAATATGACGGGCACTAAAGGTATTGCTGCCAATGGTGGCGATGGTAAGAGTAATACGATTTTCAGCGTTGATGGCCCAATCACCGTTAAAGATGTTTATCTTGAAGGTAAGTGGAAAACCATCTTGATGGGTGGTTTAGGTTGGGGCGGTAATAGTTATTACGTCTTAGATATTACTAACCCCGATCTTCCCCAGCATCTCTTCACAGTAAATAACGACGTTTCTAATAAAGTCATTAATTACTGGGATAAGAGCGGTACTAAGTCGACCTTCTCTTATAGTGCATCTTGCACCACTTTTGATTACTCTAAATTAGGTGGCGCATGGTCACGTCCAGTCATCATGTTGCTGCCCTATAACGAGTATTCGCAAACCCAGAGATGGGTGGCGGTATTCGGTGGCGGTTTTGCGGGAGGCGCGTCAGTAACCGGCACAGGCACAACTAGCTCCTTTGGCGCTTATGCCTATGTCATAGAGTTAGAACCAGATTCATCTAAAAAGACTGATAGTTGCGGTGCTACGGGAGCCGGTATTGTGAGCTCTACTGGCGGGCATGTATTAGCTAACCCGGCATTAATCAGTGATCCTGCTTCGAATATTCCAAATGGAGTGACAGCCCATCTGTCTGTAATCACGGGCGATGGAACCTCGCTCGCAAATTACTACGGAGGAATTGCTTACTTCACTGATTTGCAAGGACAACTTTGGAAACTCAATCTTTCTAAGGCGAGCTTATCTGATGATAACGTCACCAGCAGCCTGTTTAATTTGTATAAGTCATTCCGTAGTGAGGGTACTTTAGCGAACGACCGTATGGGCTTTAACCAGCTTGGCTCGACGATTGTGACGGAGATGGTGAGTGGCCAATCTACTAGCCGTCTATTTAACTACTTTGGAACTGGTGATCAAACCCGCATACAGCGTCGTGTGCCGACGATTAATAACCGTATTTACGGAGTTTCTGATCCAGCACTCCCTGGAACCGGTCTAGCGATTAGCAACCAAACAGTTGCTACGTTTACTAATGTAAATACTCAAAATTGCAGCGTGAGTAATTCTTGGTACGCGGATGTATGGGCTAAGACTAATGTGAGTTCTGCTGCGGATTTCCAAAAGATTATTGGCAGAGCGGCTGTTTACAACAAATATGTGTATTTCTCGGCATATCAGCCAGAAGCACTTTCATGCCCCTTGTATGGCAAGAGCCGTTTGATTGAGATAACCGATTCATGCCAAGCAGGGTCGGGTGGCGCTGTGATTGGGCAGGGATTGGCTACCGCCCCAACGATCGATAACAAGGGAAATATTTATGTTGGTATGAGTAATTTGCCGCCCGGCCAGACTCTGCCATTTGGCCGAGACAACATTGCCAAGCTGACTTCCGGCAATACATCTTCTACCGGAAAAGTCCAATACAAATCCTGGAGGGAGAAACGTGTTTATTAATCGATTATCTCCTTGGATTATTAATTTGTTTATCTGCCTTTCTACATTAGATTGAGATCATGAATAATCCTTTTCAGCCTCTTCTCAAGCTCTTTATAGATGCCCTAAGCAAGTACTCCATCAAGCAGGAGGATGTAGTGGGTGTCGATATCACCCCAAATTACATTCGGGTTGCGCAGTTGAGCGAAAACTCGGATGGTTGGCTGCTTGAAAAGATGGGTTACAAGCAGGTTGCAGAGGGTGCAACGCTAGATAACATTCGCGACTCTCAGGATGAGTACGTACAAAAGCTCCGCGAGCTCATTATTAGCGCCAATCTAGAGACCGCGAATGCCGCAATCTCTATTCCCATTACCAGTGCAATTGTTCGTACGGTAACAATGCCATTAATGAGTGATGAGGAAATTGAAAGTGCGATTCAATATGACTCACTCTGGAACAATATTCTGCAGCCCGAAGAGAAGCTGGAAGAATATTCGATTTTCTGGCAGGTGATTCGTCGTAATACTGCTGAAAACACAATGGAGCTTTTGTTTGTAGCTTCTAAGCTTTCTGAAATTAATCAATATGTCCAAATTGCAACCCGTGCTGGCTTAAATCCAGTGGTGGTTGACGTACGTTGCTTTGCAATTCGTAATGCATTAAAGGCTCAAAAAGGAAAAGCGCAGGGCACAACCGCTTTAATTGAGTTTGGCCCAAATGAGAACTACGCCCTCATCGTTACAGATGACACTCCATTTATCTATGACATCTATATCTCGGAGGCGGACCGCGCCTTAATTGAATCTGGCAATCTCGCGGGCGAGCAGGGAGATCGTTTATATGATCGCTTTGCGGGTCAGGTGATCCAGGCATTTCGTGCTTATGAGATCAAGTTAGGCAAGAAGCTGATTGATCAGGTCTTATTGGTATCTTCAATTTAGGATAAGACTGAATTACTAGAGCAAATGCGTAGGGTTTTAGATGGGTATCACATTGATTTATTTGATTCGCTATCTGATTTGCAAATTCCAAGCAATTTGGATGAGGTAATTGATTCTGAATCCAACCCTTCTGTATTTACATCAGCCGTTGGTTTGGCGGTTCGTAAGGTCGATATCTTTGGCTACTACAAGTATGTGACTGGCGTTAACAACGTCAACTTGCTGCCTAACCGTGATGTTGTAAAGCAAGTTGAGCGCAAGAAGATCTTATCTAAGGTTGGCGTGATTGCGGGTGCACTGGTCGTGGCCGTCTTTATTGTGGGCACTTTGCTCTATCAATATTTCTTTAACAACACTCTGGCCAATCAATACCAAACTGCGGTACAGATTGAGAAGCAGGTGCAAATGAAAGAGACTTCTTTGGCGGCGCTCAAGGCGCAAAAGTCGAAGTACTCGCAAATGCTTGATGCCAGCAAAGAATTTAAATCCAATCAAGTATCCAATTATCAGCTGCTGAGTGCGGTGAATCAGGCAGTACCTGGTGGCGTCTGGTTTTCTAATATCGATTTCACCAGCCCAAATAGCTTGGTGATCAAAGGTGATGCCTCTAGCGACCAAGTCATTGTGATTTTCATTGAGCGCTTACAAAAGCTCCCAATGATTGAGAAGGCCTCACTCCAAAACATGACCTTAAATTCTGGTCCCGTGCAACGCAAGGGTGGTGGTGCCAAGCAGTTTGAGATTCGTTGCGTCGTCATGAATGAGATGGCGCCTGCAGCACCCCCTCAAGTGGTAAAGCCCTTGGCCTCTCCGAATAATGCTCAGGCGGTCTCGCCTTCTACCTATTTATAGGGCTGATCATGATTAATCTCAATAAACTGAAAAATGTCGATATAGGGACGCTGTTGAAGTCTCTCATGTCTAATCGGACTAGCTTAATCAAAGGTCCATATGCCAAAGTGATTTTGTGGGGATTATTTGGCTTTCTACTGTTCTTTGCTTACGTGTATTTCATCTTCTGGCCAAACTTAGAGCAGCGCCAAGAGATGCAACGTAAAGTCGACGCAATTCCAGAAATGGAGACAAAGCTGCATCAATTGGACTTTGCTAATCAAAAAGCTGCAGATGAGCTACGTCAGTCGGAAAAAAGCTACGCGGAACTAAATCAATTATTTAGCGTGGAATCTGAGTTAGAGGAGCTCTATCAACGTCTCAGTATGATGGCCTCATCACAGGAAATGGTGATCAGCTCTCTCACCAAAGAGGGCGAAGAGGCAATTTATGCGGGTGGCAAGCAAGTTCCTCCCGCAAATGGAAGCCCTAATCCCAATGCTAGCGCTGCTCCAGCCCAGCCTAATGCCTCAACAGATCCAAATGCTAAGGCGCTACAGGGTGCGCCATTGTTTTATCGCATCAAACTCAGAATCGAACTTACGGGCCAGTATGGTCGTTATATGCGTTATCGCAAGATGCTTTCGGAATTCGATAAGAGCGTCAACATCGATAAAGAGCAAATTACCTTAGTGCCAAACGATAACCGTGGGATAGTGGTTGTGAAATCACAGCTGTCGACATTCCGTCTACCTAGCAAGTTGGTGACTAAACCTGGTGTGACCCAGCAAAGTCAACAAACATGGCAATACGACGAGATGCCATCTCCTATGTTTACGAGTAGTCCAGCGGTTTATTACCCAAATGCAGGAATGGGCTTCATGAGAGTTGCCGCACCAGTTGAAGAGGTGATTGTGACTAATCCTGCTTTGAATGATTCCAAGGGTGGCAATGCGCAGGAGCGCGATCCATTCGCGCGCTCTTCTAGTGGAATGATCGAAGGAGGTCGTGATTCTCGGGTGTCGCCATTAGTAATGGCCAATCCTCAGTCCTACATGATTACTGGAGTCATTGTTTCCAATTCAGTGAAAGCAGCCATGATTCGCACGGATTTCAGAGAGAACTATGTCGTGCGCGTGGGTGATCGCCTGGGCAATCAAGGTGGCGTCATTAGTGATATCGATATGGAAGGAATTGTTTTGAAACAACCGAACGGAAAGATTCGGATTTACGTTCAGTCGCAGTCTGGGCAACAGCTCGGTGGTGCGAATGGCGAATGATGCGTATACAAACAATTGTAATAGCCCTAGTAGCTATTCTGCTAGCTGGTTGTCAGGCAGTAGGACAGTTGCCGCCACAATCGGATGCAGTGATGCGTCAGCAAATGGGGTTAGATTCAGCGCAGATCATGACAGAACTAGCGCCTAAGACACAGCAGACTCTAGATTTGGGTCCGAAGATTGATCGTAAACCTACCGAGCAATTGGATTAGATTCTGAGAAACTTTATTAATGAGTCACAGCGATCTGAAGATGGCCAATGGAAGTCATTTAACGTCAATCTTAATTTCGTAGATGTAGATATTCGTGAGTTAGCACAAGCAATGACTCAAGTATCTGGTGTAAACATTCTCGTTGGCGATGAGGTGGATGGCACAGTCACAGTCAAAATCAATAACGTTCCTTGGGATAAGGCTCTAGATAATATTTTGCGCATCAAGGGCTTATCTAAGAGTGTCGATCCGGGCTCAAACATTATTCGCATTCAGAAACCAGAGACTGTATTGGCGCGTGATGAATTCGAAAAAAAGCGCCTAGAAGAAGTTAGTCGGCAAATTGCCGCTAAGCGCATCGTCAGCACTCAGGTGACCGAGATATTCCGTCTCTATTACACCAAGCCAGCGATAGTGAAAAAGCAGTTAGAGGCCATATTTGGTGGTAATACCGGTGCAGCAGGAGTCGCAGCTGCTAGACCGCCCGGCGGAATCATCGAAATTACTACTGACGAGCGTATTAATTCCATCATTGTGAAGGGCACCCAAAGCGAGATGGAGTTGGCTGCGAAGCTGATTTCTAAATTGGATATTCGCACGCAAGAAGTCTTAATCGAGGCTTTCATAGTTGAGGCTAGTGATGATTGGCAATATGAACTAGGTGCTCGCTTTGGCTACCGCAATACTGCGGGTAATGGAACCTCAACTAATCCAACAAGTACTGTTGGCGGTACGGTAGGTGACCCAGCTAATGCCAATATCTTTAGTCGACCTGTCGTTGGTGCGCCATTTGGTCTAGGGTATTTATTCCAGACTACTGCTTCACAGTTAAAAGTGGAGTTGACTGCCATGGAAAGCCTGAGCCTAGTCAAAATTATTTCCAATCCTCACGTATTTACGATGGATAACGAAGAGGCTGTGGTAATCGATGGCGTGCAGATTCCATATCCAGTGCCTGGTGTAGGTACAAACCAGATTACTTATGAATTTAAAGACGCTGCTTTGAAGTTAACCGCCACTCCAAGCATTGTTGGTGATGGCAATTTATTTCTGAATATGGTGGTGAATAAGGATTCGCCAAACTATTCCACCACACCACCTTCAATTAACAAGCGTGAGGTTCGAAGCAAGCTGCTGATTCAGGATGGAACCATTGCGGTGATTGGAGGAATCTACGACCAGACCAAAGAAAACACCGTGGAAAAGGTACCTTTGCTTGGCAGTATTCCCCTCCTGGGATCTTTGTTTAGCTATACCAAAAAAGCGGATAAGAAAACCCAGCTATTGGTATTTATTGCACCAAAAATCTTGAACTAATCATGATCAATCTCGATGCCTCCCAAGAAGTAGCGCGTTTCTGCTTAGATCGCGGTCTGGTGGATTTGGTGCGCTTTAAGCAAGCTGAGACTCAGGGTAAAGCAAGCGGCAAGCCTTTGTATGACATTTTGGTGGGCTCACACATCATTGATGATCACAAGGCAAAAGAGGCGGTGGCATCCTATTTAAATCTTCCCTTGGTTGATCTTGTGGATATTCATCATCAGGTAGAGCGTCACCTAGAAGCGGTTCCTGCCAATTTTGCAATTGAGAACCGGATTATTCCGTTTGATGTAAATAAGCAAAATATCAAGGTTGCGATAGCGGAGCCAAGCGCACTCAGAAGTATTAGTAGCGTGAAACTCATTACTGGTAAGAATGTAGTTGCCTATATCGTATCTCCCATTGAGATGGAGCGGCTTATTAAGGTGGTACTTAAAAGTGCTCCAAAAGCGAATCTTCACAGCGGGATCAATATCACTAGAGCGGTTCCTCCTGCCGAAAAAAATAAACTCAATCCCAGCAAGTTAAACAACCTGATGGGCAAATCTTCGGTGTTGGCTAAGCCTCCAGTGGAGGCGCCTGATGCGCATGATGAGAGCCAGGGAAAACAGATCATTGGTTTTGTTAATGACATGATTTTTGATGCCATCAAGCAAGGTGCGAGTGATATTCACTTGGAAATGTACAAAGATAGCGCCGCAGCACGCTACAGGGTGGATGGAGTGCTTAAAGAATGCAAGCCTCTAAAAGACATGCTTTTTGCAAATTACCCTGCAATTACTACACGTCTAAAAATTATGTCTTCTTTGGATATTTCGGAGAGACGCTTACCTCAAGATGGTGCGATTACTATTACCTTGCCTGAAGGCCGAGATGTTGACCTACGTGTTTCTGTTCTGCCAACCGTATTTGGCGAGCGGGTGGTCATGCGTATCCTGGATAGGGATGGAATTTCATTCGATTTAGACCATCTTGGCTTTCCAGAAAAAGAATACGCTGATGTAGTTTCTGCCTTTGAGGCATCTCAAGGAATAGTGTTGGTAACGGGGCCTACTGGCTCAGGCAAGTCAACAACCTTATATGGCGCACTCAAGAGGCTAAATAAACCTGGGGTCAATATTCTGACCGCAGAAGATCCGGTGGAATTTACGATCGATGGAGTAGGTCAAGTTCAGATTCGCGATGCTATTGGTCTTACCTTTGCATCTGCATTGCGTTCATTCTTACGCCAAGATCCAGAAATTATTCTCGTGGGTGAGATTCGAGATAAAGAAACTGCCGATATATCGATTAAAGCGGCCCTAACAGGACACCTGGTTTTGTCAACTTTGCACGCGAACGATTCTATAAGTACGGTAGTGCGTCTGATCAATATGGGTATACCTGGTTATTTAATTGGGGCTGCTCTGACTCTAGTGATTGCACAGCGACTCGCGCGCAGGATATGCCCTGCATGTAAACAGGTCCATGAAGGTAATCACGAAGCCATTTTGTTGCATTTAGGCTTTAGCCCAGAAGATGCAAAAGCCGCAAAACCATACCATGGTGCTGGCTGTGAAAAGTGCAATCACACTGGGTACAAGGGAAGACAAGGAATATATGAGGTGTTAAAGATATCCGAGGCAATGCGCGCCGCTATTGTTTCTGAAGATCGCAGGAGCTTGAAGAAGATCGCCGAAGAAGATGGCTTTCGCCCTATGCAAGCAATTGGTCGCCAAATGGTGATGGATGGCGTTCTCACCATCGAGGAATACCAAAATAATTTGGTATTTAATTAGGTGCCACCATGCCAGACTTTGATTGGAAGGGAATTCGGAACAAGCAGTATGTCTCAGGCACGGTAAATGCACTGACGCGCGATGAGGCTGCTCACAAGCTCAAGATTGACGGCATCATCATTACGCAATTAGCTAAACGATTGCGTGAGGCCGAAAAAGAAATTAAAGAGTCCCGTAATTGGCGGGAGCTCTTTAAGAGAAAGAAAAAGGTCAAATTGGTGCAGATCATGATCTCCACCAAAAAGATGGCCACAATGCTTCGCTCTGGGCTATTAATATTGCCTTCTCTTGAGATGGTTCGGGATCAAGTCGAGAGCCCTCATCTTAAGAAAACGGTCAATCAAATCTATATTGATGTGGAATCTGGCTCTAGTCTGTCGCAGTCCTTCGCCAAACACCCCGACATCTTTAATGCCATATATATCAATATGGTGAAGGCAGGGGAGTCTAGCGGTCGTCTAGATATCTTCTTAGATAAGTTGGTATTAAGTATTCGCAAAAGCATTCAATCCGCAATGCTCTATCCAGCGATTTTGTTGATTGTTGCGACGGTGGTTGTGGGCATCATGATGATTTTTGTGGTTCCTGTATTTGCGCAAATGTTTGGCAGCATAGGTTCACAACTCCCAGCACCAACGCTATTCATCATGAGTATTAGCAATTTCTTACGTGACCCCTATGGCGGTGGTCTTATGTTTGTGACGATTGTTCTGGCAATTTATTTATTTTGTCAGGCTGTTAAAAAGAATCTAGCCTTTCGTAAAAAATGGCATGCCTATCTATTAAAGATGCCATTAATTGACGAGATGATACTCAATTCAAACTTGGCGCAGATCGCGATGGTCTACGGCAATCTCTCAGGAGCAGGCGTGCCCGGGATTGAAGCGCTCGATATTACGGCAGAGTCTTCTAAGAACGAAGTAATTAAGGATGCGATTCAGGTTGCAAAGCGGGGCGTCTTTTCGGGAGAGCCGCTATCCAAGCTCTTAGGAGAGATCACCATTTTTCCGGCAACCTTTTCTCAATTGATCTCAGATGGGGAGAAGACCGGAAATATGACCGAAATGCTAGAAACCCTCAGCAGTTATTTCGAGGAAGAGTTTGATGCAACTGTAGAAAAGCTCTCTCAGATGATGGAGCCTTTGATGATTTGCTTCTTGGGCGGAGTGATTGGTTTCATTTTGGTGGCGATGTATCTACCAATTTTCAAAATGGGACAGGTTGTTACTGGATCGTGATGATGCGCCAGATATTTATCTCGTCTTACTTATTCTTGGTGTCCACACTGGGGTTGGCTGCGACCCAGCAGTATCAAGATATTTCTCTTAGTAATCGACAGGAGTTACGCCAAAAGTTCTATGGCGGAGCCTTTATCAATTTATTTAAAGATGCGACGCATGTCATTACTTGGATTAGCCAGCAGTCTTATCAATTGCGCAACAAGATTCCAGACGATAGAAAGCGTCGTGAGCTATTGCGGATGATTCATTACGAGGCGACACGTTACCAGTTAGACCCTGATTTGGTTTTAGCGCTCATAGAAGTGGAGAGCGGCTTTAATCGCTTTGCGCTCTCCCATGTTGGGGCATCAGGATTAATGCAGGTGATGCCTTTTTGGAAAGAGCTCATTGGTTCTGAGAAGGATTCCTTATTTGATATACAAACTAACCTGCGTTATGGCTGCATTATTCTGCGCCACTATCTCGACATCGAGGGCAATAACGTCGCGCGTGGTTTAGCAAGATATAACGGCAGTCTTGGAACAGATACGTATTCATCTTTGGTATTAAATACTTGGCAAGCAAAGTATCGCTATGCCAGCGTGAACTGATGATGGAACTAGCCAACCAAACTTTCTACTTTGCTTTATTCAGCACATTTTTAGGTCTGCTTGCATTCTTTTATTGGGGTAAGCATACGCAAAAGGATCAATTCAATAGTCTTTATTGGCCCATAGAATTAGCGGCTTATCTAATATCTTCCTTAGCATTCTTTTTGAGTCCTTGGCTCGGTAAAGTCAATTTAACGATTGCAAATATTTCACTCTTAGTTGGCTCTATCAATATTTATTTCTTATTTAATGTATGGAATAACAGTCTAAGTAGAGTCAGGCAGAGCTTAGCCTTGAGTGGATTGCTAGGTGTTGCCGGAATATATATTTACTTGTTGGTGAATGATATGGCAAATGACCGTATTCATCTGATGAATGCCGCAATTGCCATCATTTCGCTATTTCAGTTAAGAATCTTATTTAGCCTTAATAAAACGGTAGACTCGCATCAACTCAAGTTACTGATATTGGCTGATTTTGTTCAAGTTGCTGTACGACTTGCGAGGTCGGGTTTCATCTTTATACAAGATAATCCAGCAATCACAGCCCTATTCCAAGAAAATCTCCTTGGCTTTTCATTGCGAGTGCTATCAGGGCTCACCACTTTAATGGTCTGCATCTTAATTAGTAATTTCTATCTTGAAAAGCTGATGCAAGAACATGAAAAGAGTGCATTTGCAATCGAGAACGGCTTATTAAATGGTCTAAATTCCCTCTCTATGGCACGTGACAATGAAACGGGTGCTCATATTCTCAGAACAAGCAAATATGTTGAGTTGATTGCTCAGCGATTACGCTCGATGAATCAATATGTTGAGGAGCTATCCGATGAAGCGATTCAAGACATTGCACAGGCTGCCCCCTTGCATGACATTGGAAAAGTGGGGATTCCAGATGCGATTCTAAAAAAGCAGGCGCCATTAACCGAGGAAGAGTGGGTGATTATGAAGACCCATACAACTCTAGGTGAGGAGGTATTGCGCGCAACCATGATGAAAGATGTGAGGCATACCTCTGTTTTGAATGCCGCCGTAGAAATTGCATCTTGCCATCATGAAAACTGGGATGGGAGCGGCTATCCAAAAGGCTTGCGTGGGCTAGAGATACCACTTTCTGCCCGCATGATGTCGCTTGCTGACATGTATGACGCATTAATCAGTGAACGTGTATATAAAAAACCATGGACTCATGAGAAGGCATGCGCCGAAATTCGTCGGCTCAAGGGCATTCGCTTTGATCCGGTAGTTGTTGAGGCTTTTCTGATGGAGCAAAGCCATTTTCTTGACATTGCAAATACTTATCGAGATGCGTCATGAGCGCTAGCTTTGAATCAATGTCGAATATTCGACGAAACTCCCGGTTTATCTTTTGCGCCGCGATTGTTTTGGCTCTGATTTTCTGTATAAATGCTTTATTTTCAATTTTCTTACTACGTCAAAATAATATTGAAAATCATGAGGATGAGCTATCTCGTTTGACGATGATTTTGGCGGAGCACAGTGCGCAAACCATTTTTTCCGCAAATACTGCACTAGATAGCATCATGGATGTTATCCGTATAGAAAAAATTAAAAATGAGGATCAATTCCGAGAGTTTTCGCACAAAAAGAATCAATATGAGTTGCTGAAGGAAAAGACAGGCTCAAATCCTTTGCTGGATGTAACTACTTTAGTTGGTAGCGATAGTTTGGTCCTGAATTTTTCAAGATCATACCCAGCTCCAGATATCAACCTATCTGATTGTGATTACTATCAGTACTTTAGAGATCATGATGATCACTCAACTTTTTATAGCAATCCTGTTCGCAATAAGAGCAATGGCAAATGGGTGTTTTATCTCGCGCGACGCGTGAATGGAGAGGGTGACAAGTTTCTTGGAATTGTTCTAGTCGGAGTATCGGTCAAGGTTTTCTCGACTCTGTACGAGCGCATTGAAAAGAATATGGGTGATGGAGTTGCGATCACTTTATACCGTCAAGATAAGACCTTATTAACCCGTTGGCCCTTATCAGACGAATTATTAGGTCAGGTCAATAAGAATCCCTACATTGATCAATCGCTTGAGGGTGCAAAGACTGATAATGGCATCATTTTTGCAAGTGGAAGTGGTTTTGCAAGGGCTAACGATAGGCCAGTTCAGCGGATGATTTCATATAGGGCGGTTGAGGGCTATCCTTTTATTGTTGGGGCGGTAGTTCCTGAGTCTATTTATTTAGAAAATTGGTATGCAAATGCGAGTGGCGTATTCTTAGCCACAGCCTTAAGTCTGATTGCTCTGGCCTGGGGCACATATTTGTTTTTAACAACCTACCGCAGTAGCGCTCAGAATGAGTACTTGGCTCATCATGATGCGCTTACTCAGTTACCCAATCGCTTCTTATTCTCCGACAGACTGCAAAGCGCTATTTCAACTAGCAAGCGCCAAGAAGAATGCCTTTCCTTGTTATTTATCGATCTGGATAATCTAAAGGCAATTAATGATGAACATAGTCATAAAGCTGGAGATGCAGTTTTAAAAGAAGTAGCCGCCAGAATGAAAGCCTGTATTCGTGAGTCGGATACGGTAGCGCGCTTTGGTGGAGATGAGTTTGTCATCATTTTGCCTGGTATTGCTCTAGAGGCGGATGCTACGCGTGTTGCAGAAAAAATCCGTCAAATACTAATGAAGCCAATTGAGTTCGAGGGTAAATTATTATTCACGAGCGCAAGTATCGGTGTGGCTGTTTATCCTATAGCGGGTCAAAATGAAACGGACCTCGTTAAGAATGCAGATATGGCGATGTATGAAGCCAAGAGCGCAGGCAAGAATCTGATTAAGGTATTTAGTGCCGCAACAATGCGCTCTCTCGTTCATGATTTGTCGTGATGGGCTAGTCTAGTAGCAATCAATTAATTAGTTGCGCACCATACCTGCGCCATCATTAAATCAGGCATTACCCCAAAGTGGCGAGAAAACATAGCCACCTGCTGGATTCTTGAGGCCTTCACCGTTTGCGTTATGGCACGATGCACATTTTTCGAAGTAGAGATGTTTCCCTTTTTCTAGGTTTGAGGTAATTGAATTTTGAAAATTAAATCTTCTTTTTATTTATATGCTCGGAAACATCGTTTTGAGGGGCGTCAATTATTGCCAGCAATTTTTTCCTATCATCAATACTAAATGCAGCCTTTGGATTTTGCGCGTGAATATATAGATTCATTTGCTCCAGATCTTTTACAAAATCACTGATTTTTTGATTCATTACGCCGGTCAATTGATATGTTTTGAAATAAAGAACGGCAATATTTACATTTTCATATTCTGCTGTAACCGCTCCAAAGCTTTTGGTAACTGGGGTGAGTGCAAGTTGAGCGTCCCCATAGGTTTTTGCTTTTTGCAAAAGGAACTTCATACCGTTGAGTCGATTAGCGATCTCAAATTCGCAGGTAATAAGCTCTTTTTGGGTGTTTAGCTTTTCGGTATAGTGATGCTAAGTGATTTGATAGAGGGTGGCTCCACCGCTAATAAAGACCGAAGACAAGAACCATAATCCAAAGTTGTTATTAAGCACTTCGCTCGTTTTTGCCCAAAAACTTCTCTCCAGTGCTTTTGCATTTTTCTCGACATCTCTTAGCATGGCTACACTCTATTTGAAAGGAATGATTTTAATAATACATCCTCACCTAGGGTCATCGAGAGATCTGTTTAGGCCGTCGCCTATCCAATAAGTTGGTTTTAATAGGTTTGCCGCTCCCCAAAATTAGCCCCAGCATTTCTTAAGGAGATTTTGGGAATCGTTTATAGTTTTAATAAGCCATCTCCGTAAAAATCTACCCATAAGAATATGAAAAAGATCATTACACTTTTGTTGACTATATTTGCTTTAAGTAGCTTTGCCAGCGCTGATAAGCCAACAGCAACAATCGAAACTGGCGCCCTTCAAGGAGCAACTGAATACAACATGAATGTATTCAAAAATATTCCCTATGCGGCACCACCAGTAGGTGATTTGCGTTGGAGACCCCCTCAACCAGCGGCTTCTTGGAATGGCATACGCGATGCATCCAAATTTGGTGATTCTTGTCCACAACCAAACTTGAAGAATGAAAGCAAAGGACTTGGCTTGCCGGGTAATGAAGATTGTTTGAAACTCAATGTATACACTCCGCCTAAGCCTGGTAAGGATTTGCCGGTGATGGTGTGGATTCATGGCGGTGCATTGCAGATGGATGGTGCCCGAGACCCTCTCTATACGCCAATTAATTTAGTTAAGAATGGCGTCATTGTTGTTACCTTTGATTACCGCTTGGGCTCTCTCGGTTTTTTTGCTAACAAAGAATTGATTGCTGAAGCCAAAGCAAAGGGTGAGCCTGTAGGTAACTATGGCACCATGGATCAGATCGCAGTATTAAAGTGGGTTAAACGCAATATTGCTGCTTTTGGTGGTAATTCTAATAACGTCACTATCTTTGGCGAGTCTGCCGGTGGCCGTAGCGTAACCTGGTTAATGGTGTCTGATGCAGCTAGAGGTTTGTTTCATCGGGCGATTGCTGAGAGTGCTCAACAAAGCCCTATACGTGGCTTAGATCAGAAGCGCTTAGGGCTTCCACCTGAAACTGAAGTTGCTGCTAAATATATGGCGACGCTAGGTGTAAAGTCATTAAAAGAATTGAGAAGTTTGCCGGCTCAAAAACTGGTGCTTACGTCTGCCAATTTAAAAGCAGGGGAGTTCGGTAGCTCTATGATTGATGGGCAGATTCTCAAGGGTGACCCAATTCCTCTGTTCGCAGCCGGTCAACAGGCGAAAGTGCCTTTTATGATTGGCACTAACTCTTGGGATGCAAGCCTTTTTACCTTCAATCAACCTCCTTTGGATGCTCTTGCAAAGGGATTCAAAGAAGATCCTAAAATTGTTAATAAGCTTTATGCAAATATCCCAGAAAAATGCGCAGTATCCGCTGATCTCATGGGTGATATGTTGTTCCGTGCAAGTACTAAATTCTTAGCAGACAGTATGAATGGTGTTGCGCCAGGCTATGCCTATTACTTTGATTATTTAACTAAGAATATTCGGCCAGCTTACCCTGGCGTTCCTCATGGTTTTGAATTGAGTTTTGTGTTCGGCAGCAATGCGTTAGCTGCTCAGGCGCCCAAAACGGTAGAGTCTGCTGCAAACCGCTGCGCGCGTATTGAGAAAGCGATTGCAGAAAATAGAACTGGTGGTATCTGGCCTAGTTATATGTACCCCACTACCGATAAAAATGATGCTCAGGATATAGCTATTTCCGAAAGAATATCCGCAAGCTGGGCTCAGTTTGCTAAGACTGGAAATCCGAACGTAGACGGTCAAGCTAACTGGCCAATCTATAACTTGAAAGATGATGTAATGAGAAGTTACTCACCAAGCTCCGAAACAATCCAGGGGATGCTGAAAGAGCGTGTGGATTATCAATTGCTACACTTAAAAAAGCTATATACGCCTGAATAGTTAAAAGCTCCAAGTGCAAGTAAAAAGAAAAGCCCCTTGAGTGATCCAGGGGCTTTTGTATAGCTAGTGGGGCAAGGTGATATGCAATTAATATTCGCTATCATCTGTATACATGAAATTTCGCATCTCACAATATCTCGTTCGCACTCTGCTTCTAGCTGGATTGATGATTTCCAGCGCAGCAAACGCTTATCTCCAAGATGAAATCCAGGTTTACGATGACGAGATTAACGCAAAAGGTGAGTACAGCTTAGAGATTCATCTCAACACCACCCCAAGGGGTAATCAACAGCAAAGCTATCCTGGGGAAGTAGTAAATAACAACAACACTAGAGTAACGCCAGAGTTAGCCTATGGACTTGGCCATGATTTAGAGGCGGGTTTTTATATTAGCTATTCCAATAACAACAACTTATTTAATTATGCGGGTGTAAAAGCCCGCTTAAAGTGGCTTCTGCTGCACCTTTAAATGGGACAGCCATAAAGTTTGCGTTAGCCGCAATTCCAAATGCCTCACCAACAAAATGCGGGGTGGTGCCAGAGCCGCCAGTGCCATAAGTAACCTTGTTAGGTTCTTTTCTGGCATCTGCAATTAACTCATTGAGCGTTTTGTATTTTGATTCAGAGCTAACCACTAATCCCATTGGTACAAATACAAATGCGCTAATTGGCTGTAAATCAGCATTAGGATCGAATGGAAGTTTATTAAAGATGTGAGGTAGCAGAGAAAATGTTGTGTCATTTGCGACCAGGGTATACCCATCGGGATCGGATTTAGCTACTTGATTAACGCCGATCGTTCCTGTTGCACCCGCTTTGTTCTCTACAAAGAATACTTGCTTAGTTTGCTCGGTTAATTTTTGAGCAACCTTGCGTGTAACAACGTCAACCGCTCCTCCTGGAGCATAGGGAACAATGATCTTCACGGCTTTATTTGGATAGGGCTCTTGCGCTATTGAGGGCGAACAGTAAAGTGAAGCATAAACAGAGAGGCTAGCAAGTACTACACTAAATTTTGAAAGTTTCTTCATTTTGATCTGCCAGAGTTAAGTGTTAACTTTGAGTTTTCTATCACTGTCAAAATATTTTGAGCAGCTCCCAATCCCATATTTGTGTACGCATCAGCAGTAACCCTGCCAATATGTGGGCTAAGAATGATTTTGTTATTTTCATGAAATGGGTGAGGCGCTATCATTGGCTCAACTGCAAAGCTGTCTAAACCAGCCATGCCAACTTTTCCCGAGCTAATTGCAGCAAGCAAATCGTCTTCATTAATTAAGCCTCCACGTGCTGTATTCACAACAATCACACCTTGTTTGCATTTAGCAAGTGTGTCTTTGTTGATCAAGTTGCTATTTTCTTCTGTTAATGGGCAATGCAGCGAAATAACATCAGCTTTTGACCAGATAGTACTTAGGTCTGCTGTCTGAATGTAGTCAGGCAAGTTTTTAGCAAATGGATCAAATCCAAGCACCTTCATACCCATGGCATCACACATTTTGGCAAAGCGCTGACCAATTGCGCCAAGACCAATTAAGCCGATGGTTTTGCCATTTAACTCAAACGTTTTGAATATTGCCTTATCCCAGTGACCTGAGTGCATACGGTCATTCAAATGAATGGTAGCTTTTGCGCATGCCAAGAGAAGGGAAAGGGCGTGTTCAGCAACTGCAGCTGCGTTGGCTCCGACTGCTGCTACAATCTCAATGCCTCTCTGTTGAGCGGCTGTTTTATCAATGGTGTCTGTGCCACTACCATGCTTCGAGATCACTTTTAAACTTGGTGCCGAATCCATCATCTCTGCAGTGAACTTTCCATAACGCACGATGATGCCAACAGGATTATGTTGTTTGCATAACTCAACTACATCTTCCGCTTGTGGAGTTTTGCCTGCATAGATAATTTCATAATCCTTCAGAAGATCTATTGCTGGGGATGCTAAATCCGCCCCTGTAACGAGAATGACGGATTTTGCGCTCACAAAGTTTCTCCAGCTTTGATTACGCCGGCGGTTACTAGGGCGGCATTTAGCCAGCTAGCTGCAGTGTTGCCAGCATTAATATCTTTGATGCGCTTTGCTTCAGCATCTACTTTTTCTTGAGCTGGAACTAAGAGTGACTCCACCTTTTCCTTCTCAATTACTACAACACCATCGCAATCAGCCACAATAAAGTCGCCGGAACGCACAGTCACGCCACCAATAGAGATTGGATGTCCAATGCGGCCTGGCACGTTCTTGGTTGGACCATTGGGGTTGGTGCCAACAGAGAAGACTGGGTATCCCATTTCAGCAATTTCATTGCTATCACGCACCGCTCCATCAATTACTACACCTGCAATACCTAACTTCTTGCAAGCTGTAAGCATGATGGTTCCCATTAATGCCGCAGTTCGATCACCTTTGCCATCAATGACCAAAATATCACCTGGTTTGGCTAAGGACATGGCCGCATGAATCATCAAGTTATCGCCAGGGCGAACTTCAACAGTCAGGGCGGGGCCAGCAAGTTTCATGGATGGACGTAATGCGGAAATGCGGCCATGTAAGGCGCCACGACGATCATTTACATCTGAAAAGATAAATGGAGGAAACTTTTCGACCTTAGATACAAGCTCAGAAGATAAGCGTTCGAAATTTGTTTGAATGTTTGGGTTAGCCATAATTTTCCTTTGTTAAAAATGAGTTGTAAGAATATGTAAAAGATGTGTCAATCTAATTTGATGTTGGAGTTCTTAACAACTTTCCCCCACCGCACTAAATCTTTGGACAATAGGTTGGTAAATTGTTCTGATGTGCCGCCGAGCACATCGCCGCCTTCGCTCATGAGTTTTGCTCTTACAGCAGGTTGTGTGAGCACTTCATTGATATTTTTATTAAGCTCTTGAACAATAGCGCTTGGTGTTCCATTGGGTACTACAAAGCCAAACCATGTATTGGCTTCAAATCCTTTAAGGCCTGATTCTGCGATTGTTGGAATGTTTGGAAGAGCAGTAGACCGATTTAATGATGTTACGGCGATGGCGCGTAAACGTCCGTCTTTGATTTGACTCAATACAGTGGGGATAGATGAGGCATAGAGTTGTATTTGACCTCCTAATAGGTCAGTTGTTGCTTGTGATGCGCCTTTGTATGGAATGTGTTGCAGCTTAATATCTGCAGTTTTTTGCAATAATTCAAATGTGAGGTGAGCGACAGTGCCGTTTCCTGGAGATCCATAAGTTATCTCATCAGGCTTTTGTTTTGCTGCCTTGATGATGCCGCTTAAATTCTTATAAGGTGAATTAGCTGGCACCACAATAACAAGTGGAGCTGATGCAAGAAGAACTACTGGTGTTAAATCTTTTGTTGGGTTGTACGGAAGCTTTTCATACAGAGATGGATTAATAGCTAAGTTACTTGTTTGGCCTAGACCGATCGTATATCCATCTGCGGAAGATTTGGCAACCGCGTCAATTCCTAGATTTCCACCTGCACCAGGCTTATTGTCCGGAACGATTGTCCATTTGTATATGTCAGTTAAAGCTTGACCAACTGTTCTAGCAAAAATATCAGTGCCGCCACCGACTGAAAATGGAGCGATCAAGCGAATAGGTTTATTGGGGTAGTTTTGGGCAAAAGAAGTTTGGCTCGCTAGAGCTAGCAAGAAAGCCAACAAAGCTGATTTAAGTTTGTTCATTTTTCCCTTTGTTGCAGTTGATATTTGGGTGAACACACTTTAAAATGATGTTTCAATATACGCAATATTGTTTCAATAGACGAAACAAGGTCCATTTAATGAAACCAAAACCCCCCAAGTAACTCCCAGAAAACATCGGAGGTTCAATCTTCCACCGGTAGTGTGATGTCCGTCACTAAGGCCTTACTTATTCTTGAAGCATTTGGGGGTAATGATTCATTTTTGCCGTTAGTGGAATTAACTAAGCGAACCGGGATGAATAAGACTACAGTCTTGCGCTTGGCTAGAACGCTTGCAGAAAAAAATTATTTGGTTAAGCGCGATGACGGTAGTTGGAGGTTGGGAAGGGCCGCTGGTTGGTTGGGTGCTTGCTATCAAGCGACGTTTGACGTGCACGATATTGTTGAACCAGTGTTGCGTGAGTTAACCGTGGAGACTGGGGAGAGCGCATCGTTTTATGTTCGTGAAGGTGCTCAACGAACTTGTCTTGCAAGGGTTGATGGCCCACAGACAATTCGTCATCATGTTCGTGTTGGTATTGGTTTGCCTCTTGAGCTGGGAGCACCAGGCCGAGTAATTTTGGCATTCTCTGGTGAGCATGGAGAGCCGTATGAGGAAATCCGAAAGCGTGGTTATCACCTATCACTTGGAGAGAGGGAACCAGAGGTTTCCAGTGTGGCGGCGCCGATATTTGGTGTTGATTGGAAATTGCTCGGCTCTATATGTATTTCAGGCCCAACATCAAGATTGCCTAAAGCTAGACTATTAGAGTTAGCGCAAGCAGTGATGCAAGCTGCAAATCAATTGTCATATTCGCTAGCAGGCAGCGCGAAGCAGGCGGACATCAAACTTCCTGATTCAATTGCAACTTGGCACCCGTAATATGTTGGGGATTCCTATGCTCTTTAGGCTATGAGACATTTCATAAGGCTAAGTGTTGCGCTAAATGATGACGCTTAAATATCTCTGGAGGCGCTCATTGTTAGATTGATCACCCAGCAATTCCTATCCCCACCTAATAGGGTCTATGGGATCGCTAGTTGACTGCCAATAGTTACAACCCATTCTATTCAACCAAAAGAAAAGTCCTAAGATTTCTCAAGGGACTTTTGCAACTGGTGGGTCGGGCGAGATTCGAACTCGCGACCAACAGATTAAAAAAAGTCATGGGTCTTAAAGGGGTTATATAAACTAGTGCTTTATATGGCTCATAAGTCGCTGTGTGATTGATTTTTGTGTTAGAGGGACCAGGTTTTGATGGGTCGTGATTTTCCTTAGCATTACTTTAAATAAGATAGAAAGTATGCTATTTTTTTAAACTGATAATTGCGAAATTATTCACTTGGCGGGAAATTTTGATTAGTGCTTTGAATTTAATGCCTTGATAACTATCTAACAGAGAGGGTTATGTTGAATTTAGATCGTCGACAATTTTTAACATCTTCTGTAATAACGGCTGGCGCCAGTATTGTCTCAATGAATGAAGTACTCGCGGTTGATAATCGGAAATCGAAAAGGCAAGAAGAAAAATTTATAGAAAGAAGCTTTTTGCCCCCTGTATATCAACTTGGTTACATCATCTCGCATCGATATACTGATATGGACTCCTATCAGTTTTATAGGATTGCACCCGACGGCATGATGTTGGTAACAACAGGGTTAGATTTGTCTGAATATAGCTTGGATTCGGTGGAATCCCAGTTACCTCCTTTTTATTCCGCCTTAGATTTATTGAAACACAAGCGTGTGGATCGGATAGCTTTAAGTGGTGTCCCCATTGCCGCAGCAATGGGGCGACCTCGGATGCTGGCCATGCTCAAAGAGGCTAGCGAGAGAACGGGTATTGAGTGCGATACCGATTTAGAGGCGCACATAGCCTCAATGCAAAGACTAGGAATTAAGAGGCTTGCGATTGGTTCGCGTTGGTCTGAAGAGGTGAATAACGCTCTAACAGAATATTTGGCTAGCGCTGGTATTGCAGTAGTGATTTGTGTTGCGAAAGGGCGCTCTTTGGCAGTTAATAAATTAGCAAATGCAAAGTCTGACCATGACCTAGCACTTGCCTTGGGCAGGGAGGCCTTGGCAAATGCACCTGATGCGCAAGCCTTATTGTTGCCTGGTGGCTTATGGTATGCGATCTATGCCGTACCAGTTTTAGAGCAGGAATTTGGAAAACCTGTTTTTTTAAATGTATTGAGCACTACCAGCAACGCAATGCATACAAAGTTGTTTAAAGAAAAGATGCAGGGGTTTGGCAAGTCCGATCCATACTGGGGAAAGGTGTTGTCTAGCTAGGGCAGGCAGGTCAGCCATTGAGGTAACGGTCGACCTCAATTTGTCATAAAATAAAAAACTACCTTAGGGTGGTTTTATATTATGTGTTGTCGCGTTACGTGACACTTCCATCCCTTTAAGAGGCTTATAGTTAGATTGGTCTTCCGGCGTCTTCCATATTCACCCAATTAATGTCGCAAGATCGCCTATTGAGCCCACACAATCATCGCACTTAACCAACCCAAAAAGAAAAAGCCCCATAATTTCTAAAGGGGCTTTTTTATCGCAGTTAATCTGGTTAGAACTGGCTTTCAATCGATACTAGCATCTGAATCCTTAACTAACTTTGCCCATCTTGGAAGCTCTTGACGAATAAGCTTTGCAAATTGCTCGCTAGAGAGTTTAAAAGGCTCAGCGCCAACATTCGCTAATTTTTCACGAACTTCATTTGAATTTAGAGCTTGATTGATGAGTGCGTGCAACTGTGTTTCTACAGCTCGTGGTACGGAAAAAATCCCATACCAAGGGGTGATTGCAAGACCGGTTAATGTTTCTTGAATGGGAGGGGCGTTAGGTAGCGCGGATAAACGTTTCTGATTGACGACTCCAAGAACCTTAATCTTGCCACTACGAATAAAGCTGATTGAAGAGTGTAGGCTTAGGACAGATACTTGCACTTTTCCACCAACTAAGTCGGTAACAGCTGCTGATGCCCCTTTGTATGGAACATGTGCCAAGTCGATCCCGGCAGATTTATTAATCATTTCGCCAACTAGATGATTTACGGTGCCATTACCCGCTGATCCAATCATGACTTTGCCAGGATGTTGTTTTGCATAGGCAATTAATTCAGCAGTATTATTTGGCGGAAAACTATTATTAGCTACAAGCACATAACCAGCAGTTGCTACTGGAGCGATTGGTACAAAATCCTTGATTGGATCAAAACCTGGGGTTTTATATAGTGATGGATTAATCACATAAGCACTATCGGCAGTTAGTAAAAGCGTGTATCCGTCAGGCTTCATTTTTGCCACATAAGCAATGCCAATATTGCCACCAGCACCAGGGCGGTTCTCGACAACAAACGGTTGACCAGATATATCACTCATTTTTTGAGCGATTATTCGGGCAATCGCATCATTTGCCCCTCCGACGGCTTGTGGAACCACTATCGTGACTGCTCTATATGGATATTGTTCCTGAGCAAAGGTATTTGTCAAAAAGAGGCACAGAACACCCAGTGTGAATAGTCGCAGTTTTGAATATAGGTTGTTCATTTAAT
>JBGAIU010000039.1:0-4748 GCA_044225315.1 Polynucleobacter sp. | reverse complement strand
CAGAAGCAAATCAAATTGACCTGCACATTTTGCTTAATAAATGCGACCTTAAAGATCAACTAGAGAATGCTCGCAAGATCATTGCGCCTTATGCATGCATGGGCTATCCAGTCAGTGAAGTATCAGCAAAATTTGATCCCGCATCGATTGATGCGTTACGCACAGTCTTACAAGGCAAAGTCTCTGTGTTTGTTGGGCAATCCGGCATGGGTAAATCTAGTCTTCTCAATGCCTGGGTGCCCAATGCAGCCGCGCTGACGCAGGAATACTCCGTGCATCTTGATACTGGCAAGCACACTACTACCGTCTGTCGCTACTTTGAGCTACCAGAGTCCTGGGGGAGAGGCGCCGATGGTAAATTGGGCGCCCTCATAGACTCGCCAGGTTTTCAGGAGTTTGGTTTAGCTCACATGTCAGTGAGCGAACTACAACACGCCTTCAGGGAATTTAAAGACCTGCTAGGGAAGTGCCGCTTTCACAACTGCGCCCATCAATCAGAGCCAGATTGTGCAATCCGTGATGCGGTAGATAGAAATGAAATAGCGCTAGAAAGACTGGCGCTATTTAGACAACTGCGATCGGACTCAAAGACTGCCGATATTCAAATTCAGGGAATTAGCCAAGCCAAAGAGCGATGGTCAGCATTAGCAACAAAGCCATCCAAGCGATAACTAAGCGCCAAACCAATCCAACTGCTGAGCGCATCGTGCGTTCTGTAGGTTCCAAGCCCACCTCATAAACCAAAGGCTCACCAGCCTCAGCCATACGCAAAGCTTCATCACTATCAGGCTCGCTTAATGGTTCGCCCAAACGCACTCCAAGTGCGCCACTACCTGCAGCTAAGATCACTGCTGATAAAGAATCAGACCACTTCTGTGTAAGGTAACGCCAGGCATACACCGCACCTTCGAAATTGCCCACGATCGCAAAACCCATTGCTGTAATGCGTGATGGAATCCAATCAATCACGTAGAAGAAATGACGTGCTGATTCACTCAGGTTGTAATCTCCTCGCTCAGACCAACGTTGCGCAGCGATGTCGGCCAAGCGATAAAGCACAACGCCCGCGGGACCCATTGGCATCATGAACCAGAACAGCACACCAAACACATGGTGATGCGAGCCAATGATGGCGCGTTCAAGCGCCAATGAAATTACTTCAGTTTCAGTGAGGTCAGAGGTATCTAACTCAGGGCCATACCACTCACCTAATGCAGCGCGCGCCGCTGGTAAATCATGGGTTTCAATTGCCTCATGCACCAAAGTGAATGAATGACTAAATTGACGAAAGCCGAAAAATAGATAGGCGATCGCAACGTTCCACAAAAATCCGAGGATCGGATATGTCGCCATACAAACGACATAAACGATAAAAACTAAAAAGGTTGGCAATATAAAAGCAACCAAACACGCCATACGCGCGCCAACTGGGCTAGCACCCTCTTCTGTTTTGCTACCAAATTCTTTAGCAACCCAATCCAACCAGCGTGTGCTCATGCGCACAATCCAGTGTTGAGAAGTAACCGGGCGATATTGCTCGGCTATCAGGGCGAAGAGAATAGAAAAAAAAGTCATACTTTTAATAAATGATATAGGTTACGCAACATTCCCGCAGTAGCACCCCAAATAAAGCGGTTCTCATAAGGCATTGAATAAAAACGACGTCCACCCTGCTCGCCTTCCCATAGTCTAACTTGATGGTTGGCAGGATCCAATAAAAACTGTAGCGGAACCTCAAATACATCCGCCACTTCAAACTCATCTAATACATATTCTGCCTGAGGTTGCACTAAGCCGACCACTGGCGTGACGCTGTAACCAGATACAGTCAAATACTCTGGTAAATGACCAATAATCTCGACGCGCCCAGGATCCAAACCAATCTCCTCATGACTCTCTCTTAATGCAGTGTCATTTGGACTTTGATCCCCTGGATCCATACGACCACCAGGAAAACTAATCTGTCCAGCATGGTCACGCAAATGATTTGTTCTTTGCGTTAATAAAACTGATAAGCCATCTTCTTTCAATAGCAGTGGAATTAATACTGCTGCGCGAGTGACTTTTCCAGCAGTCTGACGACGCGCAATGATATCAGCGGCAATCACATGGCGATTCTCGTCAGTGATTTCCGGTTCCCATTGGGGAGGTGACTGCAATCTTGCTTTTAAAGCTTGCGGCTCTAAAAATTCTGGTGCCACTTTCTTTTGATCTGCGCACACTTCATGAATCGGAATGGCCTGCGCATCAAAGCCTGGAGGCGCAGCGACATTAATTGCGCCTACTTCAGGAGTGGATGTTTTTGACATAGCTCTATTCTAAGACAACAAAAAAGGCGACCAAAGCCGCCTTTTCATTTGCATCGAAGCGGCAATTACTCAGCGGCTGTAGCAGCCTCTGGCTTGTTGCGAGCTTGGAGCTTTTCTTTAATACGTGCAGACTTACCAGAGCGATCACGCAAGTAGTACAACTTCGCACGACGCACATCACCGCGACGTTTTACTTCAACGCTAGCGATCAATGGTGAGTAAGTTTGGAATGTACGTTCAACGCCTTCACCAGAAGAAATCTTACGCACGATAAAGCTTGAATTGAGTCCACGATTGCGTTTTGCAATCACAACGCCTTCAAAGGCCTGGGTACGCTTACGTGTACCTTCAACAACGTTTACACTAACAACTACTGTATCGCCAGGCGCAAAGCTAGGGATGTTATTGTTAGCACTTAAGCGAGCAATTTCTTCTTGCTCAATTTTTGCGATTAAATTCATTTTTAAATCCTTAAACATCTTGTTAGCGTTTTATCCCGTAATTAAAAATTGACGGACCTAATAGAGGATGCAGTTAAAACTAATTCACTAAACCAAAAACAAAACTACCTATTCACTACTAGGAAAACCAAAGGTGTTCACAGCGAGCGAAGAAATTGTTCATCTTCTCGGGTTAGCAACCCATTGGCTCTGGCAGATTCAATTAAATCTGGCCTTAGCCTTAACGTCAGCTCTAAAGACTTCTGCCGACGCCAATCTGCTATTTTAGCGTGATGTCCGCCTAAAAGCACGTCCGGAACCGATAAATTTTCGTAAATCTCTGGTCTGGTGTAGTGTGGATAATCCAAAAGGCCGTTCATAAAGCTATCCTGAACGGCGGATTCACCATCTCCAAGGGCTCCTGGAATCAATCGAATCACGGCATCCATGATCGCCATAGCGGGAATTTCACCCCCAGAAAGCACAAAATCACCGATTGAGAGCTCTAAATCCACATTACGGTCAATAAAACGCTGGTCTACAGCCTCATACCTACCACAAATGAAGCTTAAATTACAGTAATTGAGGATATCTGTCGCTATCTTCTGAGAAAAGCGCTCACCTTGGGGTGCCAAAAGGCAAATTGGACCACTTTTAACCCCCTCTTTGGCATGGGCAGCCCGAATTCCAGCAACCGTATCTTCCAAGGGCTTAGCCAGCATGACCATTCCTGGGCCGCCACCATAGGCGCGATCATCAACAGTCTTGCGGGGATCGCTACAGAAGTCTCTTGGATTCCATAAATGAACGCTGGCTAAAGATTGTTCGCATGCGCGCCCAGTAACACCGCACTTAGTAAGTGCGGAGAACATTTCTGGAAAGAGAGTAACTACATCAAAGCGCATATCGAGTTCTAAAGATTTAATGCCAATCTAATTGCCAATCAAGCGTAATCACCTTGTTTGTTAAGTCTACGTTTTGTACTACTTCTTTTACAAAGGGTACAAGGTATCGAACTTCTTTCTTTGCAAGGTCGCCGATGGCAATAACACCATGGGCACCATTTTCAGTGACATCAATTACTTCACCAAGCGATTCTTTTTGCAAATTGATTGCATGGCATCCAATCAGATCAACCCAGTAGTAATCATCTTTTTCTGTTTTTGGGAATGCATCACGCGCCACCAAAATACGTGCGCCTTTGAGCGCCAAGGCTTGATCGCGATCTTCCACCCCATCTAATGTCATCACAACATTACCGCTATGTATCTTTGCGCCCTTCACCTTGTATTCAGTTAAGGAAGCCTTTGAGCCTTCTGGGCTAGGAGAGCCAGCAGCATTCAGATCCCTACGGGGGATCAAGGAAAGCCAAACGGTCTTGGAAGAAAGAAGTGCTACGGAATCTGATGAGTGAGGTCTTACCTTCACTTGCCCTCGTAAACCTTGCGCCTCAGAAATGGCGCCAAGTTCTATTAAATCATTTAGGGAAGGTGTACTCATTTGTAAGTCACCTGCGTTCCCAAAATAAAACTACTAATCCAATGCATCACTAAAAACTTCACCGAGATGATGAAGTTTTTAGCAAAGGAATATTAAGCAGCAGGATTGTTTTTGATTAAACGAACTACTGTTGGAGAAACTTGTGCACCAACGCCAGTCCAGTAAGTCAAACGATCTTGAGCGATGCGCATTGCTTGCTCAGATTCCGCAGCGTTTGGATTGAAATAGCCAATACGCTCGATAAAGTTCGAGTCACGACGGTTGCGCTTATCAGTAGCAACGATGCTGTAAAAAGGGCGCTTCTTAGAGCCACCACGAGCTAGTCGAATGACGACCATACTTATTCCTTAAAATCTAATAATGAAAACTGGTTGATTACAGCCCAATGAAATTTATTCAAAATCTTGAGATTCAGCCCACCGACAAATGTACGGTGATGCGGAAAACCTCATATTCTAGACGAAAACCCCTACTTCTTCCACCTATTTAAGTGCCCTCA
>JBGAIU010000017.1:0-41493 GCA_044225315.1 Polynucleobacter sp. | reverse complement strand
CTTCAAATACGGTGTCATCGTCAGTATCTTTTACGCGCAATGCCATATTGGATTTGAGCTCGCGATCTAAACGCTCATGAATTTGACGGCTAGTAACAAACTTACCTTCACGGCCCGCTAATGGGCTGGTGTTCACCATGAAGTTCATGGTTAAGGTTGGCTCATCAATCTTTAGCATTGGTAATGCTTCAGGAGTATCTGGCGCACATACAGTAGTACCAATTGCCAAATCTTCAATACCGTTAATCAATACGATATCGCCCGCTTGCGCTTCATCAACCAGTTCACGCTCTAAGCCGCGGAACTTTAATACTTGATTAATACGGCCCTTACGTTGAACGCCTTCTGGGCCATCCATAAAGACCACATCCATGCCTGGCTTCACGGTTCCACGATTGACGCGACCTACGCCGATCTTTCCGACATAAGTACTGTATTCAATAGAGGTAATCTGCAATTGCAAAGGACCATCAGGATTGTCGTCACGCACTGGTACATGCTTGAGAACTGTGTCAAATAAAGGACGCATATCGCCATCACGCACATCATCAGTCATGCCTGCATAGCCGTTCAAACCAGAAGCGTATACGACTGGGAAATCTAGCTGCTCTTCTGTAGCGCCTAATTTATCAAACAACTCAAAAGTAGCGTTGATCACATAGTCAGTACGAGCACCTGGGCGGTCTACTTTATTAATAACTACGATCGGCTTGAGTCCAAGAGCCAAAGCTTTCTTGGTAACAAAGCGAGTCTGTGGCATTGGGCCTTCAACAGCATCAACCAACAAGAGTACGCCGTCCACCATCGACAGCACGCGCTCTACTTCACCACCAAAGTCCGCGTGTCCTGGTGTATCTACGATATTGATGTGAGTGCCATCATATTCAACTGCGCAGTTTTTGGACAAAATGGTAATGCCGCGCTCTTTTTCAAGATCGTTTGAGTCCATGACGCGTTCGGCCACTTTCTCATTTGAGCGGAAGGTACCCGATTGACGCAAGAGTTGGTCAACCAAGGTAGTTTTACCGTGGTCAACGTGGGCGATGATGGCGATATTACGAAGTGCGCGTTTAGTCATGTGAAGCTTCTAAAGTTAAAGATAATAAAAAATGGTTAGTTAGTTCTGATTGTTAGTTCTATTTGGCCTGCCTTAGTGTGCCTGCGAAATCAGTCGTTTTGGGTGTAATACCCCAGAACGCCAATCGGCAGTTCCAATAAAGTTATGAGGTGCAGCAGTGGCGCGATAGATACGCACCAACGCTTCGATAGACAGTAGATTGAGTGGCACACGTTGCCCCATCTCCAAGCGCTTTGCCTGCTGCTCATCCACTGTTAAGTGAGGCAAGGTCTGCAAAAGCGCATCGACTGGAAGAATGTAGTTAGAGCTATCGTGCACTGCTTATCTTCAGCCAAAACACGAATGTAAGTACCCTTACTGCAAGTCACTTCCAAAGTTGCTTGTGGCCACTGAATACCTGTCCAACGAATTTTGTGAATAACGATATCGCGTGGGGTGCGCTCAAGCTCTACTCCTGCACGTGCGTATTCATATAAAGGTTTGCCATCACGCTTTAATGCGGAGTACATTGGGGGCACTTGCGAGATTGCTCCAGTAAATTTTGGTAGCAAAGCATCTAATGCTTTTTGAATGCCTGCAGGATTATCAAATGTGGGCAGTGGTAACTCTTCGATTACCAAACCTTCCGCATCACCTGTGTCTGTGCGGGCGCCAAATTTCACTTGAGCAACATAGGTTTTGTCAGCTTCAAGTAAATCTTGTGAGTATTTAGTGGCTTCGCCCAAGCAAATTGGAAGTAAACCTGTTGCGATCGGATCTAAAGTACCGGTGTGACCTGCTTTTTCTGCATTGAATGAACGCTTGACAGCGGTGACCGCACCCTGAGAACTCATTCCTGCTGGCTTATCAAGCAAAACCACTCCATCAATCCGCGTGGACATATTATGGATTCTCATCCTGATGATCGCTTTCCACTGCCTTATCGATCAATCTTGACATTTCAATACCGTGCTCAACTGAGTTGTCATAGTGAAAATGCAATGTCGGTACGGTATGAATGTGCAAACGCTTAAATAGCAATGAATGTAAGTAACTCGCCTTTTCTTGCAAGGCATTTAACGCATGCTCAGGCTCAGCACCCAATACAGTGAAAAATACTTTGGCGTGAGCCAAGTCCGGAGAGAGTTCAACGCTTTGCAAAGTAATTAAACCCAAACTAGAGCTGCGTAACTCGCGAGAGATAAGCTCGGCCAGGTCTCGCTGAATTTGATCGGCGAGACGCTGGTTACGATGCGGACTAGTCTTGTGCATGTCAACTACAACTTACAGAGAACGAGCAACTTCGGTTACTTCAAATACCTCGAGTTGATCGCCTTCTTTAATGTCGTTATAACCTTTTAGTGACAGACCGCACTCAACGCCGGCGCGAACTTCTTTTGCGTCGTCTTTAAAGCGTTTAAGCGAATCCAATTCACCAGACCAGATAACCACGTTATCACGTAAGAGACGGACGCTTGATGTGCGCTTAACAACGCCGTCAACCACCAAGCAACCCGCAATCGCGCCAACTTTAGATACCAAGAAGACCTGACGGATCTCAACCAAGCCAGTGACTTCCTCTTTCTTATCAGGAGTCAACATGCCACTCAGAGCGAGTTTCACTTCGTCTACCGCGTCATAAATGATGTTGTGATAACGAATATCGACACCATTGTTCTCAGCCAACTTACGCGCAGCAGCATCTGCGCGAGAGTTAAATCCAATGATGACTGCCTTTGAAGCAACTGCCAAGTTCACGTCAGTTTCGGTGATGCCACCAACAGCTGCGTGAACAATCTGCACCTTCACTTCTGGCGTAGAGAGTTTTAACAATGACTGAGATAACGCTTCTTGAGAGCCCTGTACGTCAGCCTTGATGATCAATGGCAACAACTTCGCCTCAATTGCACCCTCACCCATGGTTTCCATCATGGTCTCGAGTTTGACGGCTTGTTGTTTTGCCAACTTCACATCACGGAATTTGCCTTGACGGAAGAGCGCAATCTCGCGAGCCTTACGCTCATCAGGCACAACCTGAACAGTTTCACCAGCAGCAGGCACTTCTGCCAAACCTTGAATCTCCACCGGAATAGAAGGGCCGGCTTCATTACAAGGCTTGCCATTCTCATCCAACATCGCACGAACACGACCAAAAGTAGAGCCAGCCAACAACATGTCACCACGCTTGAGCGTACCAGACTGAATTAGCACGGTTGCCACGGCGCCCTTACCTTTATCCAATCTTGCTTCAATCACGAGCCCTTGAGCGGGCGCATCTTTAGGAGCCTTCAGTTCTAAGATTTCTGCTTGCAAGAGAACGTTCTCTAACAAAGCATCAATGCCTTCGCCTGATTTTGCGGATACAGGAACAAATGGCACATCACCACCGTATTCCTCTGGAACTACTTGCTCAGCAACTAATTCTGTTTTGACACGCTCAGGATTGGCTTCAGGTTTATCAATCTTATTGATCGCAACAACCAATGGCACGCCACCAGCGATTGCATGGTGAATCGCTTCTTTAGTTTGCGGCATCACACCGTCATCAGCCGCAACCACCAGAATCACAATGTCGGTAGCCTTCGCACCACGAGCACGCATTGCGGTAAACGCTTCGTGACCTGGGGTGTCAAGGAAGGTAATCATGCCACGCGGTGTTTCTACGTGATAAGCACCAATGTGCTGAGTAATGCCGCCCGCTTCGCCAGAGGCGACTTTCGCGGTACGAATCTTATCGAGCAAAGAAGTCTTACCGTGGTCAACGTGACCCATTACCGTAACCACTGGCGGACGAGGTAATAGCTCAGCGTCATGACCTTCAGCGCCAAGATCAAGGTCCGGGTCATCCAACTTCGCTGCATGGGCACGGTGACCCATTTCTTCGACGATGATCATCGCGGTATCTTGATCAAGCACCTGGTTAATGGTGACCATTTGGCCCATACCCATCAACAACTTAATAACTTCAGCGCTTTTCACTGCCATTGAGTGAGCTAATTCAGCAACAGTAATGGTTTCTGGAACGTTTACATCGCGCACGATAGGCTCTGTTGGCACCTGGAAATTGGTATCTACGTTTGCCTCGGCGATTTGACGTTGCTTCTTACGAGCTCCACCAGTACGCCATCCACCTACACCACCAGAAACATCCCCACGAGTTTTAAGACCGCCAGGCTTTTTGGCGCCCTCTTCTTGCCAAGTAGACGATGTCTCAGAAGACTTAATCGTCTTACCACCAACCTTAGCTGGTTTTTTCTTATCTTCCGCACCTTCTGCTTTTGCAGGTTTGTGCAAAGTGCCTTTTTTTGCTTCAGCAGCAACTTCGCTTGGTGCTTTTAAGACGCGCGCGGGCGCACTCATCATGTCGCGAATCGCCAAAGCCTCAGCTTCAGCAGCAGCGCGTCGAGCACGAAGATCAGATAACTCTTTCTCTTTGGCAGCAGCTAATTCTTTTGCTGCTTTATCGGCTTGCGCTTTTTTCTCAGCCGCAGCATCAGATGCTTCTTTTGTTACTTGCTCTTCTTTTTCTGCTGGAGTCGCCGCTTCCTTTTGACGCGCTTCTTCAGCAGCTTTCATTTCTGCTTCTTGACGAGCCAACAACTCAGCTTGACGAGTTGCTTCCGCTGCACGCTTCTCCAACTCTTCTTCTGTCAAAATTGGTTTAGCTGGCGCAGCTGTAGCAGCTTTCGCTGGCTTTGTTGCTTCAGCAGCAGGAGCTGCAGTCTCATCACCACGTTTAACCAAGACTCGTTTTTTACGGACCTCAACTTGTACGGTGCGAGTACGTCCAGCAGAATCCGCCTGACGAATCTCGGAGCTCTCACGCTTAATTAAAGTGATCTTTTTACGAGCACCCGCCTCAGCATTACCATGCGCTTTTTGCAAATACTCGAGTAAGGCTGTTTTGTCCTTATCGGTAATGCTCTCGTCCTCAAACCCCTTTTCAATCCCGGCTGCCTTTAATTGCTCTAAGAGGTCAGCCGAGGTTCTTTCAGTTCCTTAGCGAGTACTTTTACTGTTGTTGTTGCCATGTACTACTTCCCCTCATGAAGTAAACCAATGTTCGCGCGCTTTCATGATGAGCGTTTTCGCAGTTTCTTCGTCAATTTGTGTTGCCTCAACTAGCTCATTAACAGCTAGTTCAGCGAGGTCATCACGGGTATGCACTTGATTGTCAGCAAGCTTAGCGATCAATTCAGGAGTAATGCCTTCTAATGAGCGCAGATCTTGAGACACTTCGCCAATACGCTCTTCTTTCGCCAATTCCATAGTCAATAAGGAATCACGAGCGCGAGTACGTAACTCATTTACGGTGTCTTCGTCGAACGAATCGATTTCTAACATCTCAGATAACGGCACATAAGCCACTTCTTCTAATGTGTTGAAACCCTCTTCAATCAAAATATCGGCAACTTCTTGATCAACGTCCAACTTGTCAATAAACAACTGACGTACAGAAGAAGCTTCTTTTTCTGTCTTCTCTGCAGACTCCTCAGGAGTCATGATGTTGATCTGCCAACCAGTCAAATCGCTCGCCAAACGAACGTTTTGACCGCTACGGCCAATCGCGATTGCCAAATTCTCTTCATCAACCACCACATCCATTGCGTGGCGCTCTTCGTCAACCACGATAGAAGATACTTGCGCTGGAGCCAAAGCACCAATCACAAATTGCGCTGGATCTTCTGACCATAAAACGATATCAACTGCCTCACCGGCAACTTCATTACGCACTGCAGTAACGCGAGTACCGCGAACGCCTACGCAAGTACCAATTGGATCAATACGCTTGTCATAAGTAATGACAGCAATCTTCGCGCGTACGCCTGGATCACGTGCAGCACCCTTAATCTCAAGAAGACCTTGCTCCATCTCTGGAACTTCGTTCTCGAATAACTTAATTAAGAACTCTGGGAAAGTACGGGAAAGTTCAATTTGCGGACCACGTGCTTCACGATCCACTTTCAAGATGTATGCGCGTACACGATCGCCAGAACGTAAGTTCTCTTTTGGAATCATTTGATCGCGACGTAGCAATGCTTCAACACGACCTGATTCAATAATCAAACCATTTTTGTCAGCACGCTTAACGGTACCTGTCATGACTTTCTCGCCACGCTCGAGGTAATCGTTCAAAATTTGCTCACGCTCAGCATCACGAATGCGTTGCAAAATAACTTGCTTAGCGGCTTGAGCGCCAATACGTCCGAAAGCCAAAGACTCGATCTGTTCTTCAATGTAGTCGCCTACTTCGATGTCAGCGATTTGCTCTTTAGCCTCGAACTGCAAAATTTCCTTATCCGGCTCTTGCAGACCAGCCTCATCTGGCACTACCAACCAGCGACGGAAGGTTTCGTATTCACCTGAATCGCGATCGATCGAAACACGAATATCCACATCTTCGGTTGCATAACGTTTCTTTGTGGCTGATGCCAACGCCATTTCAAGCGCCTCAAACACAATCGCTTGATCAACGTTCTTTTCACGCGCTAGCGCATCTGCCAACATGAGAGCTTCTCGGCTCATGACTTTCTTCCTTTGAAATCAATAACAGGGACCAACCGAGTCTTATCGACCTCGGCTAAAGAAAACTCCAATTGAGACGGCTGACCATCAGCTGCCTCGAACACCAAACCAAATTTCGCATCAGGCGAATCCAATTCACCACTCAGCAAACCTTGCAACACACCACGAAAATTTTTGCGGTTGCCAACAGCAACACGCAACTTCAAATCCACTTCCATTCCAGCAAAACGCTCAAAATCCGCAGCGCTCTTCACTGGACGATCCAAGCCTGGAGAAGAGATCTCTAGACGCTCGTAAGGAATGTTTTCAACTGGCAAGGTGTAGCTCAATTGATGACTCACCTTTTCACAGTCCATCACCGTGATCAATCGTTCATAGTCAGGGTTTTCAATTGTGACGCGCAGCAAACCGCCGGCTTCACGCTCGATATCCACTAGCGTGTAACCTAGGTTTTCCAACTCTGCAGCAATGATCTGCTGATCTCTCACAATTTCCTTCAAACTAAAACGGCAAAAAAAATGGGCTTCAAAGCCCATATTCTCGAAATTCAGAACAGGCCGACTTACGTTGATCGCAACATCAGTCGGTAACAACACTTGCAACTATTTGTGTTGCAAGACTTAAATTGTAGCGGATTTTTAGAGGGATTTCTAGGGAAAACTGTTAAAAATCAGAAGCTTTCGCCAGGATTTCGAGGTTTTCTGGGGCCCTTATGGAAAGGTTTCTTACCCTTTGGCGCGCCCCTTTTCGGGCCATTACCTAGATTTTGGGGGTTCCCAGTGACAAAAGCAGATTGGCCGTGGTGCACCTTTTTGCCCTTATTACGACCTTGGCCATTACCGCCCTGACCTCCTTGGCCACCTTGACCTGGTCTACCTCCCTGTGTCCGTCCACGGAAAGGTCCACGACCATCTCCAGAACCACCCGATTTGGCATTTTTGCCCTGATGAGTCATGCCATGGTGACCACTAGCCAGAGTTAAAGCATCGCGCGAGCCCCAATAGGAAACTGAGGTTTGCATTGGATCAGGCTGGAAATCTTCCGCAGAAGGATTACGACTTTGCCCACCTGAATGAGGGCCGCGATTTTTATCTTGTGCCTGAGGCACTTTCAAGCCAGCTGACTTCATCAAGCTTGCTACGCCTTCAGTAGAAACTTCTTTCCACTTACCGCGACGTAAACGTGGAGGTAATAAGAACATGCCGTAACGAGTACGAATCAAACGAGAAACAGTGTGACCCACTGCCTCAAACATACGACGCACTTCACGATTACGACCTTCTGTAAGCGCAACGTGATACCAACGATTAGCGCCATCGCACCACCCATTGCTAAACGCAAGAATCGTGCTTGGCCATCATCAAGCTTTATGCCACTCTTTAGTTGCGCAGTATTGTCCTGACTGAGTTCACCCAAGATACGCACAGCGTATTCACGCTTAACCCCATAACGTGGATGCATTAAACGATTTGCTAATTCACCAGAAGTTGTAAATAACAACAAACCTTCGGTATTGAAGTCTAGGCGCCCCACCGCAATCCAGCGACCTTGACGCGGCTTTGGCAAACGATCAAATACAGTTGGACGGCCCTCTGGATCTGACTGGCTCACGATTTCACCAGCAGGCTTGTGATACATGATCACACGTGGTGGTTTTGTTTGAATCTTGCGATGAACTTGTTTGCCATTAATGCGCACTTGATCTGTTGGTCCAATGCATTGACCGATATGTGCAGGCAAACCATTCACTGACACACGACCCTGAATAATCAGATCTTCCATATCGCGACGTGAGCCCATGCCAGCATCAGCCAAAACCTTATGCAACTTAACAGTATCTTCGTCTTCCGCATCATCGTCCAATCCATCAAGATCGGACCAAACTTCATCACGTAAGCTCAAAGGCAATTCGTCAATATTGGCAAATTGCAAACTGCTCATTTCTTCTTCAGTAGGCGCATCAGAATCTTCATCTTCACGCGCGCGTTGCGCACGCTGGGCACGACGCTCTGCTCCAGTCTGGTGTGAGATCTCGCTCTCATTCAAACCTTCGGGATTCTTTACTTCTACTACTTCGGGGGCATCTAATGCAGCATCAAATTCACCAGAAACTACAGAGGCAAATAAAGCTTCTGCCTCTGCTGGATTGGGAGCAAATTTGGACCCATGATTACCCCCACCTTCGCGCGGACCATTTTGTTGGTCACCATCGCGGCGTTGCTTATCTCTATTGAATGGGCGCTTCTTGTTAAAGGGATGCTTACCCGTTCCTGCGCGTCGCGGATGACGTGGACCCCGATCTTCACGCGAGCTACGCTCACCATTTTCTGATTGATCTGCACCTGCTTGTGAGGGCTGATGATCAGTATGGTTTGAAGCTGTTGCTGCGGGAACTACTGGGGTTGAATCGTTTTCGTTAGAACTTGTCATTACTAATTATTTTGTTTCGTCTGCTTGCTCGCCAGACTCAGGACTTATCTCTTCTGTGGATTCTTGAGCTACTGCTTCTGCATCGCCTTCTACTACTGCTTCTGCAGTTTCTTCTCCAGCTTCTGCGCTTTCAGTGGTTTCAGTAATCTCAGTCTCTACAGTTTCTTCGATGACTACTGTCTCTACTGTTGCGCTTGGATCAAACTCAATGACTGCCTGACCTAACTGCTCGGCGGCAGCCATTGGCGCAGCATCTTCCAAGATAGGCAGGCTTTGTAAATTGGTGAGACTCAAATCATCTAAAAATTGTTTTGTGGTGGCGTATAAACCTGGACGACCAACAGTATCTTTGTGGCCAATCACCTCTACCCAGCCACGATCTTCTAATTGCTTCATTACATTGCTGCTCACAGCAACACCACGAATCTCTTCGATCTCGCCACGAGTCACTGGTTGGCGGTAAGCAATAATTGCCAAGGTTTCCAAAACCGCACGTGAGTACTTTGGTGGTTTCTCTGGCGTTAGACGATCTAAATACTCGCGCATAGACAAACGACTTTGGAAACGCCAGCCAGTAGCGATATGCACAAGCTCCATGCCCTTGTCATCCCAAGCGCGCTGCAACTCCACGAGCACCTCATCAATATCCGCCGTGGTGATGTCTTCTACAAATAGACGTGACAGGTCAGCTACAGTGAGCGGCTCCTGTGCACACAGGAGAGCTGTTTCAATAACGCGCTTGTTATGATCGTCCATAAAAATTGGGCTATCAGGAATGTCCTGAGTAGACTCTTATAAATGTATTTCAGTAATGAGTTGGGTGTTTTCTAGCGACTACGGACAATCCATCTGATTTCTAGTTTGGGAATTGCCCGCGCTGCACGAAGTCTTTTTCGTTTACCGTGAGCTCATTATAAGGTAGGCTCAATACAATAGCCAAATGCGCCTGATTTCATCAAAAACCTCAATATCCCCTAGTCGCCGTCAAGCACTAGGTCTTGGAATTGCCTCCCTTTTAAGCATGGGTGGCCTTAGCTCGTGCAGCCTCATGGGTTCAAAGAAGCCAGTAGTAGGGCTAGTTTTGGGAGCTGGCGCTGCCAGAGGCTTTGCGCATGTGGGCGTTGTTAAAGCACTGGAAGCCCAAGGAATTCGGCCCGATATCGTGGTGGGCAGTAGTGCAGGCAGCGTCATTGCTGCCCTGCTCGCTTCTGGCGCAACTGGAAATGACTTAAATCGACTTGCCTTGAATTTGGATGAAGCGACTATCGCAGACTGGGGCTTACCGTTTGCGGGACGCTTTGGTGGATTAATTAAGGGCGACGCCCTGCAAAACATGATTAATCGTGAAGTGCAGAACAAAACTATCGAACAAATGCGCATTCCCTTAGGAATCGTTGCAACAGAATTGCAATCGGGTAAAGGCGTGTTGTTTCGCACTGGGAACACCGGCCAAGCGGTTCGCGCATCTTGCAGTATTCCTGGAGTGTTTCAGCCAACCGTTATTGCCGGCAAAGAATATGTAGATGGCGGCTTAGTTGCACCAGTGCCAGTAAGTTATGCAAGACAAATGGGGGCGACCTTGGTGATTGCAGTCAATATTTCTTCAGAACCAGTTCATCAAGATGCAAGCGGCACGTTCGGCGTGCTTCAACAAACGATCTCGATTATGCAAAGAAGCATCAATCAATTTGAATTAAAGAGTGCGGATATCGTCATCACACCACATTTAAAGCAAATGAGTGGCAGTGACTTTAGATCCCGAAATGCGGCAATCTTAGCCGGCGAAGTGGCCACCCAAGAACAAATGGGATTGATTAAGGAAAAGCTAAAAGGCTAGTCTCTATAAGGCTTGTAGAGCCTACAGATGGCAAGTTAAAGGCTGCGAGACTTGCGCTTAAGATTTTTGACTTCGTTTAACAGCTCTTGACGTTCGCTGTCATCCAAATTGTCACTACCATCAAGACGGCGCGCACCATCAAAACGTTTGTCCCAGTATAAGCTTCCAAGATCATCTACGCGAACGCTTGTACCCTTTGAAGGCGAGTGGATAAATTTATTGTCGCCAACATAAATGCCCACATGTGAAAACGTGAGGCGCATTGTATTGAAAAACACGAGATCGCCCGGTTGCAATTCATCGCGACTAATTGGTTTACCAACCCGGCTCATTTGTGTGGACTTGCGTGGCAATAAAAAGCCTAACTTGTCTTTGAAGACATAACCAACGAAGCTACTGCCATCCAACCCAGACTGGGGCAACTCTGCGTCCCAGCGATAGCGCACGCCAATCACTTCCATGGCGCGGTTAATCAACTCTTCAGATTTTCCGGTTACGGTATCAGCTAAGCGATCAGAGACTTTAGCGATGTAAGCCTTACCTGCTTGAAACATGCTTTCTTTAGGAACTGCGGCTTCTGCTACCGCAGGAGCATCTGTAGGCGTATCAGCCGGATGCGCCATAAAAGGCGCGCTCAGACCAAGAATGAGGCCAAAGCTTTGCGAAAGAAGCGCTTTTTTGAATGACATCAGGTCAGTTTAACAAAGATCCATCAATTAACCAAGTTGAGGTATATCTCTTAATTTGTTGTTTTTATTAGATTTTTTGTGTTTAAGGATGATTCTCGGGGGAAATTTGCACCAAAACTGCCCATGCATTACCCGTCTGAAACCAAGATGAAAACTGTCTAGGTCAGCTCAGCAGCCGCAAAAAGCTCTTTGGTATAGACCTGTCTGGGATGCTTGATCATGGTTTCGGTATCCCCGAATTCCACCACTCTGCCCTCTTTAAGAACCATCACCTCATGAGACATGGCCCGAATGACTGCCAGATCATGACTAATCATGAGATATGCCAAGTTGTATTTCTTTTGGAGCTCGGAAAGTAAAGCGAGTACCTGTTTTTGAATAGATACATCTAATGCCGATGTGGGCTCATCCAAGACCAGAATCTGCGGGCGCAAAATGAGCGCGCGTGCAATCGCGATTCTCTGACGTTGCCCGCCAGAAAACTCATGCGGATAACGATGCAATGCTGAGCGGTCAAGCCCAACTTCTTTGAGCATATCTACTGCAACACACTCATGCGCGGAGAAAGCGAACCAAATGGATCCTGAAAGATCACCTGCAAGCTAGCGCGCATTGCTCTACGCTCAACTGATTTTAATAACTGCCAATCTTTGCCGAGCACATCAACGTTTCCAGAGACTTTAGCGGCAGAGTCACCGAGCAAACCCAACACAGCCATACCTAGTGTTGTTTTGCCAGAGCCTGACTCACCAATGACGCCAATGGTTTGACCTTGCTTTAATTCAAAGCTGACTTTCTTTAACACTTTGTGTGGTGGCGCCTTTTTGAACCAGCCAACCGTTTCAGAGCTCGGATAGGCTACCGATAACTCTTCGGTCTTTAATAAAACTGGTGCCAGTGGCATCACAGGCGCAAGATTGCGAACGGGCTCGCTATTAACCAAGGCACGAGTGTAAGGATCAACTGGATGCTCGAATACTTGTTTGGTTGCACCAACCTCAATTAAGTTTCCTTGATTGAGAACTGCAACCCGTTGCGCAAAATGCTTTACTAAGTTGAGGTCATGAGTAATTAACAAAATGCTCATGCCACCATGCTCTTTAGATTCTTGTTGTAATTCTTTTAAGAGATCCAGAATTTGCATCCGCAAACTTACATCTAGCGCGGTCGTTGGCTCATCTGCTATCAATAATCTTGGCTTGCAGGCTAAAGCCATCGCAATCATGGCGCGTTGGCGCTGCCCACCAGATAATTGGTGTGGGTAGGAATGAAAACGGCGCTCAGGCTCTGGAATGCCGGTCTTCTTCAGTAAATCAATCGCAGCATCAATAGCATCCGCTTTGGAGATCAAGGGCTGATAGATCTGCACAGCCTCAATGATTTGATTCCCAATTGTAAATAGCGGGTTGAGTGCTGTCATTGGCTCCTGAAAGATCATGGCAATCTCTCGACCACGAATCTCTCGAATATCTTCAATTGACATGGAAAGCAGATCAATTTCTCCCTCCCCATCTTTGGCGTCTTGCTTCTTCCACCAAATTTTTCCGTTCACTTTGGCGCCCTCAGGCTCTAACCTGAGAGGTGCTAATGCAGTAAGTGTTTTTCCAGAGCCAGACTCGCCCACTAAAGCAAGTCGTTCGCCAACGCCGATATCGAGATCAAGTTGATTGACCGCAAACTTTTCTCTTCGACCAGTACCAAAGGAAATAGAGAGATTTTCATAACGCAGCAGGCTCATGAACGACCTCCGTTCATCAACCCAGCTTTACGCGAGTCATAAGCATCGCGTAGCGCTTCGCCCATAAAGGTCAACAGCAACAGAGTACTTACTAAGACCACGAAGGTAGATAAAGAAATCCACCAAGCATTTAAGTTGCCTTTACCTTGTGAAAGCAGCTCACCCAAGCTAGGCGTACCTGGAGGAACTCCCAGCCCAAGAAAATCCAAGCTAGTGAGAGACAAGATTGCGGCGCTCATACGAAATGGCAAGAAAGTAATCACAGGGGTCAAGCTGTTGGGCAGAATGTGGCGCCACATAATTTGTACGTTTGTTAATCCCAGCGCCCTAGCTGCTCGCACATACTCTAAGGCGCGGTTACGGAAGAACTCGGCACGCACATAATCCGATAGACCCATCCATCCAAATGCGGCCAACAGAAGAATTAATAACAAGACACTTGGATGAAAGATCGAGGCGAAAATAATTAGGAGGTACAACTCTGGCATTGCCGACCAAATCTCAATTAATCTCTGAGAAATCAAATCAAACTTGCCACCAAAAAATCCCATTAGAGATCCTGTGATGACACCAACAGTTACACCTACGATTGTTAACGCCAGACCAAAGAGAATGGATAAACGGAAACCATAAATCAGGCGAGATAGGACGTCACGCCCACGATCGTCAGTCCCCAGCCAGTTCTGCCATGAAGGTGGAGCTGGATTTGGTGAAGGTGCAAAGTAATTGAGAGTCTCGTAGCTGTATTTAATCGGCGGATAGATCGCCCAATTTCCGCCACTCGTAATGTTGTGACGAATATCGGGATCTAAAAAGTCTGTTGGGGTTGCAAAGTCACCACCAAAAACTGTTTCAGGCTGGCTCTTCACAATCGGGAAATAAAAATGTCCGTCATAACGAACCACCAAAGGCTTATCGTTCGCAATTAACTCAGCACAAAGTGATAAGCCAAAGAGGCCAAGGAAAATCCACAGGCTTATATAGCCACGGCGATTTGTCTTGAAACGCTGCCAACGACTCATGACCCTCCTCCTGAACCAAACTGGATGCGAGGGTCAACATAAACATAGCAAAGATCGGAAATCAGCTTAGTGAATAGACCAATCAGCGTGAATAGATACAAGGTTCCAAATACAACTGGGTAATCGCGACGCATGACTGACTCATAAGAAAGCAAGCCAAGCCCATCTAATGAAAACAGGGTTTCAATCAATAAAGAGCCGGTGAAGAATGCGCCAATAAATGCAGCAGGGAAAGCCAGTCACTAACGGCAACATTGCATTACGAAAGACATGCTTCCACAACACTTGCTTCTCTGTGAGACCTTTTGCCCTAGCAGTCAACACATACTGCTTGCGAATCTCTTCCAAGAATGAGTTCTTTGTCAACATCGTTACCACAGCAAAGCTGCCTAATACCGATGCCGTAATCGGCAAGACCAGATGCCACAGATAGTCCATGACCTTACCAATCAGGCTGAGTTCGCTCCAGTCATCTGATGTGAGGCTCCGCAAGGGAAATATTTGCAGAAAGCTATCGCCACCGAATATCACCAGCAATAAAACACCGAGTACAAATCCTGGAATAGCGTAACCGACCAAGATCATCGTACTTGTTACGGCATCGAATCGAGATCCATCACGTACTGCTTTAGCAATGCCCAGAGGAATAGATACCAAATAGATAATGAAGAATGTCCATAAACCAATACTGATCGACACGGGAAGCTTGGACACCACTAATCGCCAAACACTTTCGTGTTGGTAATAGCTATCGCCTAAGTCAAATCGAGCAAAACGACCAAGCATCATGAAGTAGCGCTCAACTGGTGGCTTATCAAAACCATAAAGCGCCTTAACTTCTTCAAGACGTTGCGCATCTATTCCCTGACGACCGCGATAACCTGCGCCCGCGCCTGAGGATTCGCTACCACCTGTTGATGCATTACCCTTACCTTTAAGCTCAAGCACCATTTGTTCAACTGGACCACCCGGAACAAATTGCACTACTGCGAAAGTAAGCGTTAAGACTCCTAAGAGAGTCGGGATCATTAATAGCAAACGCTTGAGGATATAAACGCGCATTTGAGCTTGCATTATTTACTCTCCTCTTTCCACCAATTTTGCATAATCCAAGGCTCAGCTTGGTAGTACAGTGGCGGCTCTGAATAACGCATTTCCTTGCGGAAGGCGACACGATGAGTGGGGTTGTACCACTGTGGAACCACATAATAGCTATTCCATAAGACCCTATCCAATGCACGTGCAGCTGTTCTTAATTGGTCTCGGTTCTGAGCTTTGGTAATTTCAGAAACTAATGCATCGACAACAGGTGATTGAACTCCAATGACGTTATCAGAACCCTTTTCTTTGGCAGCTTGACTACCAAAGCGATCCCACAACTCACTTCCAGGATTTTGTGAGTCTTGGAAACGAACAGTCGTCATATCAAAATCAAATTCATTCATGCGTTTTTGATGTAGCGCAAAGTCGCTGGTTCGCACATCTACCTGAATTCCTAATTTTTCAAGATTACGAATGTATGCAGAAATAACCCTAAGGAAAAATCCGCCATCCTCCACAATCTCAAAGCGAAACGGCTCCCCCTTTTCATTGCGTAGGGCGCCGTCGCGATATTGCCAACCTGCATGCATCAATAACTCTCGTGCTTTGCGTAGGTTTTGCCTCAAGCTTCCTGGTGGCGCAGTTGATGGAGTAGGCGGCATAGGACCAAACACCGCATCAGGAACCCACTGGGGATGTTGAGCCTTGAGGGACTTGAGTAACTTCAACTCTCCATCAGTTGGCTTGCTTGGGCCATCAAAGTTCGCACTCAAATCACTATTAGTGAAATAACTATTAATTCGACCATATTGATCAAAAAAGATCTGTCGATTAAGCCACTCAAAATCTAATGCCAACCCTAAAGCTTGGCGAACGCGCGGATCTTGAAAAATAGGTCTGCGAATGTTCATTGCAAAACCTTGCATACCCGCACCGTTATGATTAACGAATGCCTTCTTCGTCAGCGTTCCATTGGCAAACTTCGAACCCACATAACCTTTAGCCCAAATTTTGGCGCGGTACTCAACAATTGCATCGAACTCCCCCGCCTTGAATGCCTCAAGACGTACTGCGTCATCGCTGTAAAGCTTATAAAGAATTCGATCGAAGTTGTAGAAACCAACGCGGATATTTAATGGCTTAGCAAGCTGATCAGCCCAATACTGGGGGTTCTTTTTATAAACAATCGATTTGCCCGCTTTGAATGACTCTATTAAATATGGGCCACTACCTACGGGAGTTTCAAAAGCAAGTTTCTCAAATGGAATCATGCTGCCATCGGGCTTCTTGCCCCAATTACGTGAAAAGATAGGAAGTGTTCCTGCCAGAATCGGCAATTCGGAATTGTTATTCTTAAATTCAAAACGCACCAAGCGATCAGAGAGAACTACCGCGGATGTGATGTCGGCAAAAGTAGTTTTATAACGCGGATGCGCTTTACCACTCATGAGCACATCAAAACTATATTTCACATCTGCTGCCAATACAGGGCTGCCATCTGAAAATTTTGCTTCAGGACGAATATGAAACGTAACTGACTTCCGATCTTTTGCGACCTCAATGTCATCCGCAAGCAATCCATAGACACTGGATACTTCATCAGCACTACCCTCGGCCAAAGATTCAAACATCAACTCTATGCCTGGGGCAGTAACGCCACGCAATGTGAATGGATTGAACTTATCAAAACTGGTTCGTTGCCCTGGATTTGGCAAAACAAGGGTACCCCCCTTGGGAGCATTGGGATTGACATAGTCAAAATGGGCAAAGCCATCTGGATACTTTGGTTTGCCATACTGAGCAATTCCTTGACCCGCCAATGCCACAGCGCTCAACGCCCCAGTCAGGGCGGCCAAGAGCAAGAATTGGGTAATTTTGCTAAATAAGGCAGAGGGGGCAAAAAGGGTTTGGGCTGACATATATGCAACAATTGTAGATAGTAAATCATATTTGAAGCAAAGGACACAACATGGGCTTTCTCGCTGGCAAAAAAATCCTCATTACCGGCCTCCTCTCCAACCGCTCTATTGCCTATGGCATCGCTAAAGCCTGCCACCGCGAAGGTGCCGAGCTTGCCTTTACCTATGTTGGCGAGCGCTTTAAAGACCGTATCGTGGATTTTGCGAAAGAATTTAATTCTGAGCTAATTTTTGACTGTGACGTTGGTAGCGATGAGCAAATTTCAGCGCTATTTAAAGACTTAGCAAAATCCTGGCCTCAGTTTGATGGTTTTGTACATGCCATCGGTTTTGCTCCACGCGAGGCAATTGCCGGCGACTTTTTGGATGGTCTCTCTCGTGAGGGATTCAAGATTGCCCATGACATTTCTGCCTATAGCTTTCCGGCAATGGCAAAAGAAGCATTGCCTATGTTGCGCGATAAATCTTCATTACTTACATTAACCTATCTTGGTTCAATGAAGAACGTTCCAAACTACAACACCATGGGTTTAGCTAAAGCATCGCTTGAAGCATCCGTGCGCTACCTCGCTGGTTCTGTTGGACCTAAAGGAATTCGCGCCAATGGTATCTCTGCTGGCCCAATCAAGACCTTGGCAGCCTCAGGCATTAAGGGCTTTGGCAAGATTTTAGAAGCGGTTGAACAAACTGCACCACTGCGTCGCAACGTGACGATTGATGACGTTGGTAATACCGCCGCCTTCTTGTTATCCGATTTAGCTAATGGCATTACCGCAGAAATTATTTACGTCGATAACGGCTTTAGCCAGGTGATTGGCGGAATGGAAGAGGCTTGAGTTCATCCTCAACTATTAGCCTTCGCGAAGCCCTTAAATTTTGGACCAAACTCGGCTTCATTAGCTTTGGGGGGGCCTGCAGGACAAATCGCCGTTCTGCATCAAGAGTTAGTAGAAAAGCGTCGCTGGATTTCTGAGCGGCGCTTTTTACATGCACTCAATTACTGCATGCTCCTACCAGGACCTGAAGCTCAGCAACTAGTTACCTATATCGGCTGGCTCATGCATCGTAGCTGGGGTGGCATTTTGGCTGGGAGCTTATTTGTACTGCCCTCCCTCTTTATATTGATTGCTCTATCTTGGGTTTACATCACCTTTGGCCAAGTGCCATGGATCGCTGCGATTTTCTTTGGCATTAAACCAGCAGTTACCGCCATAGTCTTGCATGCAGCTGTGCGTATTGGTAAACGCACGATTCATAACAACGCCCTGAAATGGATTGCGCTGTGCTCTTTTTTAGCAATCTTTGTATTGAACTTATCTTTCCCAATTATTGTGCTGATTGCCGCTGCTGTTGGCTACTGGGGCGGTAAACGTTACCCAGAATATTTTCAGCAATCTGGTCATGACAACAAAGACATTGCACATTATGGTGCCGCCATCATTGATGACAACACCCCAAGTCCACCGCATGCGCAATTTCGTATTCAAAAAACGGTGTTGCATAGTGTCGTCGCACTGTGCTTCTGGCTCATCCCCATCGGAATACTTGGCTTGGTATTTGGCTGGAAAACGCTTTACCCCAATATCGCTTGGTTCTTTACCAAAGCTGCATTCTTAACTTTTGGCGGTGCATATGCAGTATTGCCATATGTTTATCAAGGCGCGGTAGATCAGTTCCATTGGCTAAGCGCCAATCAAATGATTGATGGACTTGCTCTAGGAGAAACTACTCCTGGCCCACTCATTATGATTGTCGCTTTTGTTGGTTATCTAGCGGGTCACATTCAACACCTCATTGGCAATAGCAATCCATTTTGGTTTGGCGCTTTAGGCGCAATTGTGGCAACGTGGTTCACCTTCTTACCATCGTTCTTTTTTATCTTGGTTGGCAGTCCACTGGTGGAATCTACTCACGGCAAACTGGGCTTTACCGCGCCGCTTACTGCAATTACTGCTTCAGTCGTTGGAGTCATTGTTAATCTGGGCTTATTTTTTGCATACCATGTGTTCTTTCCATATGGCATTGGCGGATCAATCTCTTGGCTTTCAATTGTCATTTGCGGTGTGGCGTCGCTAGCGCTATTTAAGCTCCAAAAAGGGGTCATGACAGTATTGGGGGGTTGCGCTCTGGCCGGCCTTTTAAGTCATCTAGCAAGCGTATTACTAGGATGATCTAGCGCAATAGCATTTTTCTTAAGATTGGCATAATGGAAGTTATGCGAATCGAACCTCAAACTATTACCCATCTACAAGAGTGGCTCGGCAAAACCGAGACCTTATCGGACACCGTTACCGCTGGGCCAGTGCGAGCATTATCAGCAACTCTAGATAGACCTGACCCTGAGCCAAGCAATGGAACTTTTTTACCTGAGCTATGGCACTGGCTATATTTCTTGCCGCACGCTCGTCAATCAGAAATCGGTCCTGATGGCCATCCCAAGCGCGGTGGATTTTTGCCGCCTGTTCCACTGCCGCGTCGGATGTGGGCAGGTAGTCGTGTCCAATGGTTGGAACCTTTAGCCGTAGGTGATGAGATTAAACGTGTTTCCAAAATTGAATCCGTGACTCATAAATCCGGTCGCACAGGAGATTTGATTTTCGTATTAGTCAAACATGAAATCTCTAATCAAAAAGGTTTGGTGATTATTGAAGAGCACGACATTGTTTATCGTGATGCGCCTGGACCAGACGACAAACCAGTTGCACCAACGCCTGCGCCAAGCGATGCTAAATGGAGCAAGACAATTACTCCAGATAATGTTTTGCTGTTTCGTTACTCCGCTCTCACTTTTAATGGTCACCGTATTCACTACGATCGCAAATATGTCACTGAGGTAGAAGGTTATCCAGGTCTGATCGTGCATGGGCCTTTGATTGCAACGCTCCTGGTAGACCTGGTTCGCCAAAGTATTCCGGGCTGTAAGCTCAAGAGCTTTGAGTTCCGTGCTATTCGCCCCACTTTTGATATCAACATCTTCAAAGTCAGCGCTAAACCCGACTTAGAAAAAGATCCGTCTGGAAAAACGATTGCCATTTGGGCGCAAGACCACGAAGGCTGGCTCACTATGCAAGCGACTGCGGTTCTGGCTTAGTAGACTAATGAGCAACCGAACATGACAACCGAACATTATTCTCGTGAGCTAGCCGTATTTGCGGCAAACCTCAAAATTTCTGACATTCCTAATGATGTAATTGCTAAGGCCGAAGATCTTTTGGTCGACTGGTTTGGCTCTGCGATTGCTGGCAAAGGCTCACGCCCAGTTAAAACGATTACCCAGTTTGCAGAGCACATGGGTGGCTTTGATAACTCTCATGTTGGTCCTTCAGAAATTCTGATTAGTCGCAAAACATCAAGCCCATTTTTAGCAGCAATGGCAAATGCTGCCGCATCCCATGTGGCTGAGCAAGATGATGTCCATAACGGCTCGGTATTTCATCCGGCGACCGTAGTATTTCCGCCAGCGCTAGCTTGTGCTCAAGCCATTGGAGCGTCTGGTGAGGATTTAATCGTTGCTGCTGTTGCTGGATATGAAGTGGGTATACGTGTTGGTGAATTTTTAGGTCGTTCACATAACAAAGTGTTTCATACGACAGGTACCGCAGGCACTATTGCTGCTGCAGCAACTGTTGGACGATTACTCAAACTCAATCCAGATCAAATGTTGCATGCCTTTGGTTCCGCAGGCACACAATCCGCAGGCCTTTGGGAATTCTTGCGAGACGCTGCTGATTCCAAACAATTACATACCGCTCATGCAGCCTCTACTGGCTTAATGTCTGCTTACATTGCCAAGTCTGGCTTCACTGGTGCAGAGCATATTTTGGAAGGCAAGCAAGGTTTAGCAGCTGGCATGTCAAGTGATGCGGTTCCAAGCAAACTGGTTGATGGCCTTGGCACTCGTTGGGCTTTAGCAGAGACGAGCTTTAAATATCACGCCTCTTGTCGTCACACTCACCCTGCCGCTGATGCGCTGCTACAAGTAATGCTTGCGCACAAGCTCAAACCAAGCGACATCGCAAAAGTAGAAACTCTCGTTCACCAAGGCGCCATTGATGTTCTAGGTCCCTTTACAGATCCAGCTACAGTTCATCAGTCCAAGTTTTCTATGGGTACGGTACTCGCATTAATTGCGCATTATCAATTTGCTGGCCTACAAGAATTCGACCAGCATTTTCATGATGATGCGATTTGTCTATTCCGCGATCGCGTCACTATGACTCTAGATCCCGAAGTCGATTCTGCTTACCCGCAACGCTGGATTGGCAAGGTAAAGGTACATCTTCAGAATGGTCAAGTACTTGATGGCCGCGTTGACGAACCCAAGGGAGATCCTGGCAACACCCTCTCCCGCGCTGAAATTACCGACAAAGCACTACGCCTGGCTGCATTTAGTGGCGGAGCAAACCCAACTGAAATGAAACAAGCAATCGATCTATTGTGGAATATTCGCAAACAACAATCGATTGGCAAACTTCTACCAAATACCTAATTTCAAAAGCAATACCTTCCAATATGAATCCACTCAACACCCCGCTCGGTTTTTACTCTAATTTCTTATTCGTTCCTGGCACACGCCCAGAGCGTTTTCTGAAAGCATTAGATAGTGGCGCCAGTGGTGTCATATTGGATCTAGAAGATGCGGTAGCGGAAGAAGATAAAGAAACTGCGCGCGCTGCGATACGGTCTGCTTGGCCACAGTTTTCAGATGAACAAAAGAAACGCCTTGTGATTCGCACGAATTCACCAGGCTCTAAATTTTATTCAGCAGATTTAATCTTGGCGCAGGAGTTAAAAGTTGCATGCATCCTCATTCCTAAGAGCGAATCCTTAGATCAAATTAATGGGGCCGCTCTCATACTGCCAAACACTGCCATCATTCCAATGATTGAGACTGCCCTTGGCTTGCATCACCTCAATGAAATCGCAAACTCTAATCAAGTCTTGCGTCTAGCTTTGGGTAATCTGGATTTACAAGCTGATCTTGGCATGATGTGTGACGCGCAAGAGACTGAACTACAAACTGCGCGCTACCAAATCGTCCTAGCATCTCGTCTGGCACAAATTACCCCTCCAGTTGATGGGGTTACACCATCCACAGATGATCTACCCAGAATTACCGATGACGCCGAGCGCGCTAAACGCATGGGTTTTGGCGCAAAACTTTGCATCCACCCTAAACAAGTCGCCATTGTTCAGGCGGCCTTTATGCCCACAGAAGAAGAAGTTCATTGGGCTCAAAGGGTAATTGAGGCGGATAAGGCCTCCAAAGGTGGCGCTGTGAAATTAGATGGAAAAATGATTGATCGTCCCGTTGTACTTTTAGCCAAAAGAACACTTGCAATTGCTGGTAAACACTAATTTGTCATCAAAGTCTTTTTTGCCAAAAAATGGCAAAATGATTACCTCTTAGCTGTACCAAAAAATTACATAAAACGGTGGGACTAATCATGAAATTTTGCAAATCCTTTATTACAAGCGCATGTGCAATCGCTGCAGGCGCTCTCTTAGCGAGCAGCGTTTTTGCTGCTGATGTTTATCCAAATAAACCAGTTACCTTGGTAGTTCCTTTTGCTGCAGGTGGGCCTACTGATGCGGTCGCTCGCTTAATTGCTGTTCCTATGGGCAAAGAACTGGGCCAATCAGTCATCGTTGAAAATACTGTTGGCGCTGGTGGAACAATTGCCGCTACTCGCGTTGCTCGTTCTGCTCCAGATGGCTACATGATTTTTATTCACCACATGGGTATGGCGACCGCGCCAGCTTTGTACAAGAAACTGCCTTTTGATCCAATGAAAGACTTCGAGTACATCGGTCAAGTGGTTGACGTGCCTATGGTTCTATTGGGTCGCAAAAACTTCCCACCAAACAACTTTAAAGAACTCGAGGCTTACATCAAAGCCAACAAAGAGAAGGTTACTTTGGCAAATGCAGGTCCGGGTGCGGTTTCTCAGTTATGCGGCCTCCTATTTATGTCTCGTGAAGGTGTAGAACTCACAACTGTTCCATACAAAGGCACTGGCCCTGCACTAACCGATCTCTTGGGTGGCCAAGTTGATCTCTTGTGCGATCAAACAACGCAAACCATTCCTTACATTAAAGAGGGTCTCGTAAAAACTTATGGCGTAACCACACCAAAACGCCTTCCTGCCCTACCAAACGTTCCTACATTGGATGAGCAAGGTCTCAAAGGCTTTGAAGTAAAAGTTTGGCATGGCATGTATGTGTCTAAAGGCACTTCTCCAGCTGTCATCAGCAAGATTAATAAAGCACTTAACGTGGCATTAAACGATCCTGAAGTGAAGACTCGTTTGGCGGAGTCCAATATTGAAATCGTTCCTCCAGCTAAGAGAACTCCGAATGGCTTAAAAGACCACTTAGATGCAGAAATCAATAAATGGGGTCCAGTGATTCGTAAAGCGGGAGCTTACGCAGACTAATCCCAGTCCCTGTAGTAAGTAAAAAGCCAGCTAAGCAATTAGCTGGCTTTGTTTTTATCTACAAATCTATGCAGTCATCCTAGCCTAAATAAATATCCTGAGCGAGCTTTTTCTTTTCGCTGCTTGCGCATCCCATTCCATGCAGCAAATAAAGCCCAAATTGCTAATGCAGGATCCAACAGGTAATCCCATAAGTTGCTTGACTCATGCCAACGTACGCTCCATGCAATGATGGCAACACCAATAATCCAAACTCCTTTGGTCCAACCGACTAAACCACAGATCAAGGCAAAAATCAGAACACTAATTAGGAGCGCAATCGATCCATAGCCCCAAGCATACGGATCAAACATGCTTACTCCCAACGCAAATGGGTAAAAGACGATTGCCAACACGGCAATACACCATTTAACTGGGGTGGGCGTAGCTTGTTGATTGGGAAGCAAGGCACACCAAAGCAACAAAGTACTCACAATACTTAAATCTCCAATTACCCCTCTTACATAAGCAGCCAAAGGCAATTCCATCGACATTCCGAGCGGCCAGAAAAATAGATTGGCGAATATGAACACTAATAATGCTTTGATAGAAAATGGGATACCGTTACGAGTAAAGACTTCAAGCAACAGAACCAATAAGACTGAACAGGTAATCGACATCTCTACCAAGGCGACTATTTGTATGAGATTGTTTGTCATTGCACCTCCCCTGATTCAGTAGCGGATTGTTTTTCACCCGCGTTTGGTAGCTGCTTATATGCGCGATCCAACCATGCACTTGAGAAATAAGCATGACGAATCTTTTTACGATCCCAGGTATACACCAGGTGCACATCATCACCATGGGCGCTTAACAAGTAGGGATAAGAAAACTCCTTACGTTCTTGCTCTGGCAAGGCTTCGTCGTTTTCGATGGTTTCTACAATATGCCATTCGCCTGAAATGGGCTTACTCATCATCAATACCAAGCGATAACGCCCTGCTTCAATGTTATTAAGCGTCAGTAAGCGGACTCCGTTTCGCAATAGGACCCCTGCCACTGCTGAATTTGGATTCAGAACCTCTAAATCCCCCAATGATTGCCAAGATTGACCGGCATTTTGTGTGGCGCTTAGTGGAATTTGTTTTGGCTTCCCTGCACTACGCGTTTGCCTGAAAAGCGCAGTTGCACTCTGTGCATCGTTAACAAACATGACAGGCTGTATTGCACTGCGCCCTGCACTCATGCGACGCTTATCTAGTACTTGAGCAGCATCTAGCCTTAAAAATTCGCCAAAGCGACCAATCCACTCGTGATAAGCAGGCAAACCTAAGCGACCATCTGTAAACGCTACTGCTGGTGATTTAACTAAAGTACTGAGATTAAAAAACGGCGAGGTAATTAAACGCTGTGGACGTGACCATGTCGCACCCTCATCCTCAGAGAATATTGTTGAAATTGAACTACCAGCCCAACCGCCAATCGATACTGTTACAAAGAACAGTTGCAAACGTCCATCAGCAAGTCGCGCTGGTACAGGATTTCCAAGTTTAGCGATATAGCGTGAGAGACCTTTCTCTGCGGCAACTCTATCCATCACCACGCTTGGCGCGCCCCATGTATTTAATTTTGGATCCAGCACTGCGGTGTTGATCACCACATCCGGAGCACCTTCGCGACTACCAGCAAACCAAAATGCTCGAATACCACCATCCTTTAATTCAATTAATGAAGCAGCGTGTACAGAAGCGGCGCCTGTGTCAGGTAACCAGTCCATGCGTGGACGTGGAACTGCAGGTTGAGAAACGGACTTCCCTTTTTGAAGGCTTGGCTTTGATTCTGAAGTGTTATCTGCAAGAGCCTCTTCAGACTCCCCATGCTTTCCCTCATTTGTAGCAAATGAAGACCAAGATGGCCGACCATCAATATGGATAAAGCCAAGCACTGCAGCCAAAAGCAAAAAGCAAAATGCGAGTACACGACTCATCTACAAACATCCTTCACATTCAACAAGTCTGGATTGGTGGCTGAATCAGGAGCTGGAGTAAAAACTAAGTATTCTACCACAAATAAATGCTCAGCAATTTTTCCAAGAAGCATTTCTTTGATCTCTTGATCAGAGTGACGCGCTCTCATCTCCATGCGTTGTCCCAATACCTGGCATGAGTCACATAAAGCGGGTGCAACACCCATGGGCGCTTGAACGGCAACAATGGGATAGGCTTTAGTGAGGCCCTCTATATTACTGGCGTCTTTAGCAAGATATCCATGCAATTGAGCTCCAGGGAGTAGCAATCGATATTCTTCATCTTTAGCGCGATAGTCGCATGGAATCCACACATCTTTGCCCTGCACGCGCTCAATAGACTGCGCCGAAAACCGCCCTAGTTGACCTTCAAGCGGAGCCAGACTGCTCGTTAACGCGCCATAAACTAGAAAACAGGCCATTAAGGCAAAAGCTTTACACCGCTCACGACGGACCAATCCAGCAATAACCAGCACTAGGCTCAGCCCCATGAGAACCCAGTGCAACGAGTTATAGTGCCAGGCCCCTGACTCTCCTATTAATGTAGATAGCTGGAGATTGAGTCCGAGATATAACAATAGCCCGAGAATGATTGCCTGCAATACCAATGCAATTCGGAATCCCCATAAAGGCAGTCGATCCCAATGCATGGCAATCAAAACAGCAAATGCTGGCATCACGGGCAGAAGGTAGCGACTAGACCGCTGACTTGGCAAGCTAAACACTAAGAAGAAAGCGCCAATCAGCAATAACAACAATGATTCTTCTGTGGACATGAATCGTCTTCCACGCCAGCACTGCAGTAAGGTTGCAATCAATACAAAGATAAATAGTCCAGCATTGGCAAGTGTCGTGAGTGCTAGCATCCAAATGCTGTCACCGCCACGCACCAAATCTAAAAGATAACTAGAACTTCGAGCAGAAAACTTTCCTGCGTTTTCACCTAAAACAAACTCCCGCCAAACGGCCTCAGGATTGGGGTCTAGGACAAACCAAAGAGAGAAAATACCAAGCGCAACAATACCAATCAGTATCAACTTATATAGATCGCGAATGAGCGTTTGGGGAATACTCCACGTACGCCAATGCCAGTAATACAAGCCTAGTGCAAATGCGGCAGGAACAATATAAGCAAATGATTTAGCAAATAAGGCAAATCCAATTGATACGCCTGCTAATACTGGAAATAGTAATTTCGACTCAAAGGCACTCTTACCCCAATACAGAAGTGCAAGAAATGGCAGGCTCAACCAAAATACTTCTGGGGGGTCTGTTAGAAATGGTCGGCCATAGCGGTATGTTGCAAAAAAGGATAGCCAAACCAATGCCGCAAGAATTCCTGTTTGCGTTTTTCTACTAAAGCGGCGAACAGATACAAAAAGCAATAAGGCAGTAAGCGCGGTATATAGAACGCTAGGCCAACGTAAGTTTTCTAAACTCCATTGACTTGCCCAATGGGTACTGGCAATCCCCTGCCAAAAAATTAGTGGTGGCTTAGTATTTTTAATCCCATCCATTTCAGATTGAAGCGGCAACCATGCTCCAGAATCCGCTGTCATTCTCACAATATGCATATAGGGGTACTCATCCCCGTTTTTAGGGGCAAAACGACTATCTAAACCGTATAGGTAGGCAAATATCGCCAGGACCAAGGTAATTAGTGCATATCGGAGGGTGAAAGAGCCACGCATACCTATAGTTTATAGGTGACAAGAGCCCTGGGGCAGAATTGGTAACTTATGCAGTTTTCTAATGAACTTATGAAAATTCCTTCTTATCTAAACCCTTCAGAGGGTACGGCTCTTGATTAAGATATAGCTTACTTAATTAATATCAACGTCTTCTTATATTTGGGCGTTAAATAACAAAAATGGAGATTTCCTTATGAATAAGAAGCTAATCAGAGCCCCCTTATTTACTTTTGGTATTTTATGTCTTTTCTCTTCGTCATATCCAATTCATGCCCAACCATCGGATGCGACGAATCTTTATCACCGCGGACTTGCTGCAACTTGCGCTAACTGTCATGGCACCGATGGCAAAGGTGTGGTTAATGGTGGTATGCCATTAATTAACAATCTAAGTAGTGAGCAGATTCTGACTCAACTCAAAGCATTTAAATCAGGCGCACGCGAAGGCACCATCATGCCGCAGCTCGCTAAAGGTTACTCGGATGAGCAACTTGAAATCATCGCCAAGCAATTGGGAAATAAATAGGAGCCCAACATGGATCGTCGACACTTTATCGGACAAAGCGCAGCTGGAATAGGCTTATTAGCAGGCTTTGCTGGCCAAGCCCACGCAAACTTACAAAAGGCAGAAATACTCGTGATTGGTGGTGGCTATGGTAGCGCTACTGCGGCGAAGTATTTACGTCTTTTGTCCAACAACACGGCAAATGTGACATTGATAGAACCTAATGCCGCATTTATTTCATGCCCCCTATCCAACCTTGTAGTTGGTGGGTCACGCACCTTGGCTGATTTAACCAGCCCTTATGACAAGCTTAGCAAACGGCATGGTGTAAAAATCATTCAGGATAGCGTGAGCAGCATTGACCCCGATAAAAAAACTGTCAAATTGGCGTCAGGAAAAACCTTGCGCTATGACAAGGCAATTGTTTCCCCGGGGATCAGCTTATTAACCAACAGTATTGAAGGCTTAACTCAGGCAAATAAAGCTGGAGTCACTCTACAAGCCTGGAAAGCTGGGCCTGAAACGGTTGCCCTTCATAAGCAACTAGCGACCATACGAGACGGCGGCACTTATGCAATCAGCATTCCTGAAGCGCCTTATCGCTGCCCGCCCGGACCCTATGAACGTGCTTGCCAAGTAGCCAGCTTCTTTAAACAATACAAACCTAAATCCAAGGTGTTGATTTTTGATGCTAATCAGGATGTGGTTTCTAAAGGCGCACTCTTTAAAAAAGTTTGGGCAGAACGGTACTCGGGAATTGTTGAATATTTACCCAAGCACAATGTCACGGCAGTTGATGCAAAAACCAAAACAATCAAGTTTGAAATTCAAGATGACGTGAAAGCTGATGTATTGAACCTACTTCCAGCTATGAGCGCCGGAGAGATCGCCGTTAAAACTGGTCTTGCGAATGCTAATGGTCGGTGGGTCAATGTCAACTATCTTAATTTTGAATCAACCGCCCAAAAAGATATTCACGTTATAGGTGACTCAATTCAGGTTGCCCCAGCAATGCCGAAATCAGGTCATATGGCTAATCAACATGCCAAAGTTGCAGCCGCTGCGATTGTTGCGGAACTCAGTGGTTGGGAAGTAAATCCCTCTCCAGTTCTAACAAACACCTGCTACAGCTTTGTTAATTCAAAAGAGGTAGTCCATGTGGCCAGCGTGCATCAGTACATCGCTGCGGAGAAGACCTTTAAGCCTGTTCCAGGCTCTGGCGGCCTCTCACCTGCACCATCAACCCTAGAAGGGGTTTACGCATGGGGCTGGGCTCACAATATCTGGGCGGACACCTTGGGTTGATCCAGGTCAACACTTATAAAAAAAGGGGCTCATTTGCCCCTTTTTTTGTTTACTTATTTACTCCGATAAATATACTGAGCTCAATAACAATAATGCAAGAGGCTTTATGAACATGACCCCAACTTCACCGAAAGACGCAACCAAAATAGAAAATGCGATTGAACGGTGGACAGTACCCATCGGCAATTTATTTGTCTCACTCTTTCATCGAATTGCATTATTTGGCATTGGCGCCGCAACCGTTTGGTCAGCCGTAGTAGCCTTTTTAGGAATGGTTAGTAAAGGCTCTGCTTCAATAGAGGACTTGTTACTTTTATTCATCTATCTTGAGATTGGTGCAATGGTCGGAATCTATTTCAAGACCAACCATATGCCAGTGCGCTTCCTCATTTATGTTGCTATTACCGCGGTAACGCGACTCATTATTGACTTGGTAAATACCAAGCATGAGGCAGATATGGCCATCTTATTGATGGGCATTACCATTCTCGTTCTGGCATTGGCCAATGCTGTCGTTCGCTATGCGTCGTTTAAATTTCCAAGTCGCCACTCAGACAACGAATAACTATAGATCTGGGTCTACTGCATCATGAACTGATGGGGGTGCACACCCCTATTCAGACAATTGCGGACGTAGTCAATACTGGTCCGCAAGGTGTAGTAGTCACCCGCTAAGCGTTTCGATACCTTGATATTGAGTGCCTGATATTCCAACAGATCTAGCTTTTTCAGATATTCATCTCTTTGAGCAGCATCAAAAGTTGTTAATAGATTTTGCTCAAAAGTTTTTAACTCCTCATAGAGACGATTGATCTTGTTGTACATCAGCTTGGTTCGATAGCTTGGCAAACTACGCAAAACCGGATAGGCAATGACACAAAACGGCAGGAAGATAAACAACAGACGGCTAATAAATTCTGCCATCCAGAATGGGAAATACGCAGAAATCAGCGGATAACTATTTTTCTCATAATGAACAGCTACCGGACTTTCAGGCCAGAGGGAATCTTTGAAAGATGGGAACTCTCCCCTCCTTGCGAAAAAGGACTCCTTGCCATTAATTTCTCTTGCCGCTTCTAAAAATAAAAACTGGATCGCGGGATGCATCCGGTCATCAATCAATAAGTTTGTGGTGGTTGCGATTAACTTGATATCTTGATTTGGGAAATTACGTTCTAGATTAAATGCCCCCTCTGGGACGCTTAGGATTTTTATATAAGGCAATAGCTTCGTGAATGCCTCTGCGCGCTTAAAGGTAACCAAATGCAACTGTGGATCTTTTAGCAAGGTCTGCACGTTATGCGCCTCTAGACCATCAACAATAAATGCGCCGTCAATCTCTCCGGCTTGCAAAGCCTTAACAGCCTTTTCGCCCGGGTAGCTCACAAATTGCAAACCAGCATTCTCCAACCCCGATAGTTTAATAATCCGGGTAGTCTGAGCATGAGTACCGCTGCCCTCTACACCTACAGATACTTTGCGATTAGAAAAATATTTTGGGTGTCCCGCGACGACTTGGAAGTCACTACTTTTTACTTCTGGACCGCGATAAAAGAACCAAATCGGATCATAGCCAATTGAACCCAAAGATTGAATGCCGCTAATATTTTTAGGTCGCTCCACTCCGGCCTGCACAAAGGCGGCTTGAACAAGATCATTTCGATCACTTAAGCGCGTAAGATTTTCTTGTGCTCCCATTGTAGAAACAAGCTCAAGCGTTACACCCTTTTTAGCAAAATACTCAGCATATTTTTTACCAAGATCTTCATAGGAGCCACCTGCTGATCCAGTGGCTATCTGCACATGTCTAGGCGGTGGTGGATCTGCATACCACCAAATACCCATCAAAATTGCGAGCAAGAGAATTAATAGTGGCCATGCCTCCTCCAGAAACTGGATAAAGTCAGACCATTTTTTAGCAATAGTCTCTTTTAAACCCAAGAAGGTTTCGCGAGTGTTCTCTTTAAAGCTTCCCATGCCCGACCATTAAGCAAATATTTCAAAAGCTAATGATAATGTGCTTAATACAGGAATCATCAAGAAAAACGCTGAATATGCTATTTATCCGCAAATCCCAAGAGCGAGGCTATGCCGATCATGGCTGGCTCAAAAGCTTTCACTCTTTTTCCTTTGCCGGTTATCACGACCCCCGATTTATGGGCTGGGGAAATTTACGGGTCATTAATGAAGATCGCGTTGCGCCTGGCATGGGATTTGGAAAGCATGGCCATCGCAATATGGAAATCATTAGCTATGTGCTTTCAGGCAAATTGGCCCATGAGGACAGCATGGGAAATATTAAAGGCATCCCTCCTGGGGATGTGCAGCGTATGAGTGCAGGCACTGGAGTAATGCATAGTGAGTTTAATCATGCAAAAGACCAAACCACCCACTTCCTGCAAATCTGGATTGAACCCAATCAATTAGAAATTGCGCCCAGCTATGAGCAAAAAACAATTCCCGCCATCAATAAGAATGGGAAATTATGTTTAGTTGCCTCTCCTACTGGCGAAGCTGGGTCAGTCAGCATTTCAGCTGATGCCAAAATGTATGCTGGGCAATTTGATGGCGAGCAGTCAGCTAGCCTGAAATTGGACCCGAGACGCAAAGCATACGTCCACCTTATCCGTGGCTCACTTCAAGTTAATGACCAGCATTTAAATGGTGGTGATGCGCTTCTCATACAAGATGAATCACAATTAATGCTTACTAATGGAAAAAGCGCCGAAGTCTTAGTATTTGACCTCAGCGCTTAATCAGCAAAACTGTATTTGAATTTAGTCGAGCCTAATCTTGGCTTTTTCCATCACCACTTTCCATCTTGCTATATCGGAAAAGTAAAGTTCTGAGAATTGCCTGGTGTCCATCGGTGCGATTTGGACGCCTGCTTTTTGAAAGCGCTCTTTCATCTCGGGTGTTTCCAGAATTTTCAGGGTGGAGCTGTTAAGTACTTTAACAATATTTTGTGGCGTTCCAGCCGGGACAAACATGCCCTGCCACAAAGCCATTTCATAACCTTTCACTCCTGCCTCCTGAATAGCCATCAACTCAGGAGCGCCACTAAAACGATTCTTGCTAGTGACCGCTAAGGCTCTCGCCTTGTCGCCTTTATAGAGAGGAAGACCAACTGGCATGCCAGCAAAATAGAAGTCAATTTGACACCCTACTAAATCTGTAGCCGCAGGTGATCCGCCCTTATAAGGCACATGGATAGCTTGCAGACCAGTGGTAGCCAGAAATAACTCGCCTGCCATGTGATCCGAGTTTCCGATACCAGAGGAACCAAAACTTAATTTGCCTGGATCGGCCTTAAGCATTGCCATCAGGTCGGCAACAGTTTTCGCTGGAGAATTATTATTCACAATCAAAATATGAGGAGTGGCAGCAACACCCACTACAGGCAATAAATCTTTTTGGCCATTAAAGGGTAATTTTGGATTTGCGGCAACATTAATTGCTAAACCGTTTTGCGCAAACAGGATGGTGTAGCCATCTGGATTGCTCTTTGCAACTGCTTCAGCAGCCAAACTTCCCGCCGCACCGCCACGATTTTCAACAACGATTGGTTGTTTAAGTGCGATGCTTAAATCGTTCGCAATCATCCTGCCCACAATGTCGGTTGAGCTACCTGGCGCATAACCAATCATCATCTTGATTGGTTTATCTGGATAAGCGGCATTGACTGCTCCTATAAAAAGGCTTGTCATCGCCACACTAATTGCTATGTTTTTATATATATTTTTAAACATATTGTCTCCTCCAGAATTTTTACAGTGCTAGAGCTGTGATTCCACATTCTTTAGCGCAAGTATTTAAGGCATCTAACAGCTCAGGTGAAACTGGTATACCCAGTCTTTGTCTTTCTACCATAGTTCTAGCAGCCCCTTCTCCTGGCACACGAATTTCTTTTACGCCAGGAAGGGTTGTTGAACTCTTTAAATCCTTTACTAGCTCGATCACCCGAGCGATGAACTCTTCCTTGTTGCCAAAAGCGCTTGGATCTACGGCAATAATTGTTTGGCCGGTATTGGTAACTAAATCATGGTGGGCATTGAAATCAATTGTTCCCTTGCCTACTGCCGCATTATTCAAGGCGCCAGCCAATAGACCAATCATGACCGCCAAACCATAGCCTTTGTAGCCGCCGATAGGCAATAAAGAGCCTTCGGCAGATCGTTTAGGGTCAGTGATTGGTTTGCCTTCTTTATCCATCATCCAATCATCAGGAATGGATTCGCCTTTTTGCGCGGCCACTTTAACTTTGCCGTAGGCAGCCACTGTTGTAGCTATATCCAAAAGAACTATTGGCTCTTTACCAGCAGGAACCGCAATAGCAATCGGATTGGTTGATAAGAGCAAATCAATCCCACCCCATGGAGCCATATGATTTGCATTGCTAACTGCCATGTAAATCCCAATATAGCCTTGCTCGGCTAATTTACGAACATATACTGAAGCAGCGCCAGAATGATTTCCAAAATGGCTACCAATCCAGCAGACGCTATGTTGTTTCACTTTCTCAAGTGCGAGCTCAACTGCACGGTTCATGACTAAATGGCCTAGCGCATTGTCGCCATTAATGAGTGCCGTCGCACCCTGCTCACGTTCAATGCGAATGTTGGGCTGAAGATTTACACCGCCCGCACGAATTCTCTTCAGGTAAGCAGGCAATCGAAAGATGCCATGTCCATCAGCACCAGCCAAATCTGACTGCACCATCAAATTGGCAATCATTTTTGCATGGGCTGCAGGCACTTTTTCCGCTTCGAGAGCTCTAGCGATAAATCCTTCGGCGTCTGCAATGGGCAAATATTTCATCGTGATTTAGACCTCTGAGCTCGCTTTGAATTCCATGCTGTACTTGTATTTATTTTTTGGATGATGCGTGACTGTTACCTCAAACAGCTTGTCTTGGTCATCAAAATAGCGACGAATGATTACCAAGCATGAGGCATTAGGCTCTATATTCAATTTTTTGGAAATGACTGGCGATGCGGATGCGGCATACACATCAACTTCGGCACGCTCAATACGAGCACCGTATTTTTTTTCAATCTGCTCATACACCATTACTTGGGTATGCTCAGGGTCCTTGGTCAAAGATGCAAACTGGGGCAGGATATAAATATCGGTCCACGCAATAACCTCTTCCAGCTTTTGGCGTTTACGTATTCCGCCAATGTGATACCAAGAAGATCCAACTGGAGCGCCAACGATTTGACTCAAGGGTTGATCTAACTCGATATATTCCTCGACTAAATTTTCGCGATAGGTATCTCGTGAGTAACTCAAAATATCAATCGGGGAATTAAAGCTTTGCGTAAAGCGACGCAAACGTTGACGCGACACTACCTTTGTAGGCGCGCCTTGATGGCGATAGATCAAGCCATTCGCCTCCAAAATCTGCAAGGCATGTCTCAAAGTATGGCGACTAGACTCAAAATCTCGGCACAGGTCTGCCTCGGCAGGCAAGACAGACCCTACCGGCCAGTCTCCGTTATAAATACGTTGCTCCAACGTATTCGCTAGGGACTTGTATAACGGTAAGCGCTCAGACAATTTAGGAAAGTCCAAACATTTTTTTGCCAGCAACCGGCAAAGTTACTTTCAAGATATCGCCTGATAAAGATTCAGTAATGTAGAGATCTTTATTGTCAGGACCACCAAAGCACATATTTGCTAAGTGATGGTGATGTGGGTTCTCGGAGTAGATCAAATGGGTTGGTAGCATATTGCTATCAAATCTCCAGATGCCGATTCCTAAATGACACACCAACAAACCATTTTCAGAATCCATCTCAATTCCGTCAGGACCTGCAACCCCACCAGTTAACTGAATAGCTACGCCAGTCTTGGAAACTGAACCATCAGCCATTAAAGGCAGACGCCAAATTTGTTGTGAGCGAGTAGCTGCTACAAACACATGCTTCTCTTGGGTATTGAGGGTAATACCGTTAGGACTTGGAACATTTAGAGCCAAACGATCTAATTGGCCGTTAGCACGCAATCTGAATACACGTCCTGTTGGGTCGGCAATACTAGTCTGACCTTGGTCGGTGAAATACAAGTCACCGTTGGATGCGAAATGAAGATCGTTTAAGCCCTTGAAGTTTTCGCTATACATTGAGCCCAAGATGATTTCAATTTTTCCGGTTTTTGGATCTAAAGCCAATAAGCCTGCTTTGTAGTCGCAAATAAATGCTCGACCATCTTTGTGGAACTTCAATCCATTTGGCCATCCGTCGTATTGAGTAATTAACTCCCAGTTGCCTTTGGTATCGATTCTGAAAATACGGCCAAAGGGGATATCTACAAACCACAAATTACCTTCACGATCAAAGGATGGACCTTCTAAGAAGCACTCTACTTCTGCCCCCTGGCGGTTTGGATCTGACCAGACAGTACGAGATTTCTTTCTGAATTTCTCTGGCATCGTTGCAAAAACTTCCGTTTTGATTTTTTCTACTGGCTGGAAGGGGTTATGCATGGTCACGGGTTGTCTTCTCGAATAAGTTATACGGATAAGTTAGTTTTAAGGTTTCACTATTAAACCATAATTAATGCTAATCTTACGCAATTATTGACTCATCACCTTCTAATCAAATAATTACTTGACCGTATAGGTTTATAAATATGAAATCTGTAGTCGTTGTTGGAACTGGAATCATGGGAGCAGGGATCGCTGCTGGATTTTTAGCCCGCAGCATTCCCGTAGTCATCCTTGGAAGAAATAAAGAAAAGACTGAGGCATGCCTTGATAAGGCCCTCACGCTTGCAAAGAAAATTGGCGTGGAAGGAGACAATGCCACCAAAGATCAAGCTGACATTAAGAAGCAGCAAGTCGTTGGAATACTAGAGGAATACCAAGGGTGGAATGATTCCATTTGGGTCATTGAGACCGTTGCAGAAAACCTTGCATTAAAACAAGAAGTATTCAAATACCTAGATCAAGTAGTTCCAGCAAACATTCCCATTGGAAGCAATAGCTCTGGATTCCCAATTGGCAAAATCGCAGAAGGCTTAAAAACTGCAAACCGCATGATGGGTGCACACTACTTCATGCCTGCTGAGGTAGTGCCATTAGTTGAAATTATCATGGGGCAAAAGACAGACGTTCAATACGCCGAGCAAGCTTGTGAGCTCTATAGATCGGTTGATAAAAAGCCAGTTCTGGTCAAGAAAGATATTCCAGGGTTTCTGGCAAACCGCATTCAACATGCTCTCATGAGAGAGGCTTTGTCACTAGTACAGGAAGGTATTGCCACTCCAGAAGATATCGACGATGCAGTTCGTTACAGCTTTGGATTCCGTTATGCGGCCGTTGGTCCAATGACTCAGAAAAAAATCTCCGGCTGGGATGGAATGGCTAATGCCGCAAAAGAGATCTACCCATCTCTTTCAAACATCACTACCCTGCCACCGAAGGTTGTGCAACTTATGGCCGATGGAAAAACTGGCATGAAAGCCGGTGAAGGGTTTCGCAAGTGGAGCCCCGAAGAGATTGCCAAGGTATCCGATTCTTATTCACGCAGATTAAAAGCTGCGTTTGATGTTCTTAATATTGAATAGTTGAATAGCCTTGGGCAACAGCATCCTTAACGCGACGGATATTGGGGGTAATGCCAACTCCAACGGCATTCATTTGGGCGTAGTCCAAATGCCCCTGCTTTGCTTGCAACGGTTTGTCGCAAATATCAAACTGTAGATATTGATTTGACATGCTAAATCCCCAGGGAACCTCACCTAAGGCAAAGCCAATTGAAGCAGTTGCCGCGCCCGATAAGGATGTCTCAGCAACTTTGCATGCCAAATTCAGCTTAAAGCTATTCTTGCGCAAGGTCTGGGCGCAATTCCATGCTTCTAGAACTCCACCCGTTTTAATCAATTTAAGACTTGCTCCATCAAAAGCTTTGGCCTTCATAAACTCTTCAATTTCTTGGATGCCATGGATGGATTCATCCAAGGCAATGGGGATTGCAGAGTGCTTCTTGAGTTGCGCAAAATCCTCTAGAGAAGAATTCGCATTGATCAATTGCTCTGCAAAAGATAAATTTTTAGCTTCCTCAGATTCGCAGAAACGAATTGCATCCCCTAAAGACATAGCGCCATTGGCATCAACCGAAACCACATTGCCCTTTAGCAACTCAGACAATATCCTTACGCGATGCAAGTCTTCATCTAAAGATAAAAGCCCAATCTTAATTTTCTAATGCTTAAATCCGGCCTGGCGAAATGTTTTTGCATCTGCAATCTCTTTGTCTAAAGTACCGCCAAGCATTCTTAAGAGAGGTATCTCATTTGGACTTGCTAAAGCGTTTCCATTGCTTAAGGACTGTAAGTGTTTCCACAAGGGAATGGATTTCTTCTGCGTGTATAAATCAAGCAAAGCCATTTCTAGACAAGACTTTGCGGATGGATTGCCATACAGGATCGCATCAAGCTGGCTAATAAACCTCTTGGGATCAGCCCATTCTGCTGTGCGTATTTTTTCCGCTAAGTATTTAACGCTGGCAAGCAAACTATCAAGAGTCTCACCTGTCATTAGTGGCGCCACTGACGCTTCGCCCCAACCTTGGTTTCCATCTTCATCGGTCAAACAAACCAATACGGTTTTTGCATCAACGATGACTTCCTTAGCCATCTTGATTGGCTCAATCAATGGGATGGATAACGGAAAAATGAGAGCCTGAGTAATTTTCATATTAAAAAATTAGCCAATACACCAAAAGAAACAATTAAAGAAATAATTAGGGAGAACATTACATGAGAAAAGTATTTTTAGCATTGTCGCTTGTCAGTATTTGCTTTGCCTTTAACGCACAAGCTCAAAGCTACCCTTCTCAACCGATTAAATTGGTTATTCCGTTTGCAGCTGGAGGTCCTTCTGATGTTTTGGCTCAAGGCTTTGCGCCAAAGCCTGGTGAAAACCTTGGACAGCCCATCATTATTGAAAACAAACCGGGTGCTGGGGCTAACTTAGCAGCAGAGTACGTCGCCAATTCAAAACCAGATGGTTACACATTGTTTTTAATGATGGTAGGAACCCAAGCCATCAATGAAACTCTGTATAAAAAACTAAATTACAACCTCGTTAAGGATTTTTCACCTGTCTCGTTGGTTGCCTCTTCCTCATTGTTGTTTGTTGCCAATCCCTCGGCTCCTTTTAAAACCATCCCAGAACTCATTGCATACGCTAAAGCAAACCCAAACAAAGTCAGCTTTGCTTCTTCGGGTGCAGGCACCCCTTTGCATTTAGGTGGCGAGCTCTTTAATACACAAGCTGGAACCGATATCCTGCACGTTCCTTACAAAGATGCCGCGCCAGCACTTACCGATGTACTGGGTGGGCAGATTGAAACAGCTTTAGTAGGTACCCTTGCCGCTCTTCCCTATGTTCGCTCAGGAAAATTAGTTCCTCTAGGTATCACTAGTCTTAAGCGCTCGCCAAGCGCCCCTAATATCCCAGCTATTTCTGAATTTCTTCCAAAGTTTAAAGTGGAGTTGGTATATGCAATTGTTGCTCCTGCTAACACCCCTAAGGCAATCATCGACAAACTCAACTCTCAATTAAATACAGTATTAAATATTCCGGAGATTAAAAGTCAGATCAATGGCAAAGGCTTTGACATTGTCACTAGCACCCCAAGCCAGCTAGGTGATTACATCAAATCTGAAGTTGCCAAATGGGGCCCGATCGTCAAGAAATCTGGCGCCACCGCAGAATAATTAAATTCGTTTACTAGAAAGCATTCCATGATTGAAATCTCTGAAAAAAAATTAGCCAGCCCAATCATCCGCCTACACCCAAATGACAATATTGTTGTTGCTCGAATTGATGTGGGCATTGGCACTGAAGTACCCAGCGAAAACTTTACCAGTCGTAGTCAAGTGCCTGCAGGCTACAAAATTGCCGCAAAGAAGATTCTAAGGGCGAGCCCATCCTTAAATACAACGTCACTGTAGGTTTTGCTAATACGGATATTGAGCCCGGCACGATGGTTCACAGCCACAATACCGAGTTTCGTGAATTTGATCGCGATTATGCGCATGCTAGCGAATACAAGCCTACCCAAATGCTCCCCGAGTCTGAGCGCGCCACCTTCCAAGGTTATGTCCGCGCGAATGGCAAAGTAGGTACACGTAATTTCATTGGTATTTTGTCGACCGTTAACTGCTCTGCCACCGTAGTAAACAAAATTGCAGCGTATTTCACGCCCGAACGTTTGAAAGATTTTCCGAATGTCGATGGGGTTGTTGCGTTTAGCCATGGCATCGGCTGTGGAATGGAGATGAGCGGCGAGCCAATGCAGTTGCTTCGTCGCACTATGGCAGGCTATGCTCGTCACCCTAACCTTGCTGCTGCATTAATTGTGGGTCTTGGTTGCGAGCGCAACCAACTGAAAGGTTTGATGGAACAAGAGGATCTTAAAGAGGGATCTAACTTACATACTTTCATCATGCAAGAGTCTGGCGGTACACGCAAAACCATTGAAGCCGGCATTGAAGCTGTTAAAGCCTTGCTACCTGAGGCGAATAAAGCTAAACGCCAAACCGTTTCAGCAAGCCACCTCACAGTAGGTCTTCAGTGCGGAGGTTCCGATGGTTTTTCATCAATTACAGCCAACCCTGCACTAGGCGCAGCAATTGATATCCTGTCTCGCCATGGTGGTACAGGTATTTTGTCCGAGACTCCTGAGATTTATGGCGTTGAACATACCCTCACCCGACGCGCAGCCAGCAAAGAAATTGGTGAAAAACTGATTAAACGTATTCGTTGGTGGAAAGATGAATACTCTGTTGGCCGTGATGTGCAGATTAACGGCCAAGTAAGCCCCGGAAATCAAATTGGTGGACTGGCTAATATTTTTGAGAAGTCATTAGGCTCTTCCATGAAAGGCGGCACCGGTCCGTTAATGGAAGTCTATAAATATGCTGAGCCAGTTACCACTAAAGGTTTTGTATTTATGGACACCCCTGGATTTGATCCCGTGTCTGCTACAGGTCAAATTGCCGGTGGCGCGAATCTCGTTGCCTTTACTACTGGTCGCGGTTCTATGTTTGGATCCAAACCCGCACCCTGCATCAAATTAGCTACAAATACCCCTATGTATCAGCGCCTTACTGAGGATATGGACATTAACTGCGGAGAAATTCTGGACGGCACAGTATCCGTACAAGAAATGGGCCAACGCATCTTTGAACTTTTCCTTAGAACCGCATCTGGAGAGCCGTCCAAGAGCGAACTTTTGGGTCTAGGAGACTATGAATTTGTGCCTTGGCAAATTGGCGTAATGAGCTAATACGCCTGTAGAATTAATCCATTAACGCAGTATTCATTGGTTAAGGATTAACAAAGGAATTGACGCAGGCATATGAAATTTAGGGATTATTACGAGACCCTCGGTGTTGCCCGCACAGCCACCGAGGCAGAGATCAAATCGGCCTATCGAAAGATAGCTCGCAAATATCACCCAGATGTCAACAAAGAAGCTGGTGCTGAAGAAAAGTTCAAAGAAATTGGTGAAGCCTACGCCGTATTAAAAGATACCAAAAAGCGTGCGGCTTACGATCGCTTTGGCGCTAATTGGAAAAATGGGCAAGACTTCACTCCCCCACCAGACTGGAATGAAGGCTTTGAATATTCCGATGGCGGCTTCGGTGGTGGCCATCCTGGATATGGTGGCGGCTTTGAAGGCGATCAAAGCGAATTTTTTGAGTCATTATTTGGCAGAGGAAAACATCGTCAAGGTGGCAAAGGTAGCCATACACGCCAAGGCATGAATTTCAAAGGGCAAGATCATCATGCCAAAATTTTGATTGATCTTGCCGATGCTTATAACGGTGCTAAACGAACTATTGCCCTACACATGCCAACAATGGATGCCAGCGGTCATGTGACAACGCAAGAGCGCAAACTAGACGTAAGCATTCCAAAAGGTATTAAAGCGGGTCAGAACCTCAGACTTTCTGGTCAAGGTGGACCAGGCGTTGGTCAAGGACCTGCAGGTGATCTGTATCTTGAAATTGATTTTCATGCAAACCCCATTTATCGCATCGATGGAAAAGATGTCTTTATCGACATCCCTCTTGCACCATGGGAAGCTGCCCTTGGTACCACGGTTAATGTTCCAACTCCTGCTGGATCGACTTTAGAACTCAAAATACCTGCGGGTACCATTGCAGGTAGAAAAATGCGTCTTAAAGGCAAAGGCATACCAAGCGCAGAACCTGGCGATCTATATGTAGTTCCGACTATCGCACTGCCTCCTGCCGATACTGATGCTCGCAAAG
>JBGAIU010000016.1:0-44380 GCA_044225315.1 Polynucleobacter sp. | reverse complement strand
TCTTGTTCATGCATTTATTTATCTCCACTGAATTGAAAATCAGATAAGACTGAGTCATATCAATTCAGTTCATATCTCTTTGGTTGTCCACGCTGGATTGTGAAAATAAAGTTGCTTTGCCCTGTTAACTATGAAAGGACAAAGCAATGGCAACTCTCGCAAACTTAAAGCTCGTAGCAGCTAAGAAGACACAGCAATCTCCTGTGCACCATCGTCGTCAAAAGCTCAGCTTGAAAGTGCTTGAGCAAATACGCTTTGCCACAGCACAAAGCAAAGGTGAAACCTATGCACCCACCCGCAGCAAGTTCGTCACAAATGCAGATGGTGAACGTGTGCAAGTTACCCACGCTAAAAAGATCAAGCCCTGGTGGTTTAGTGACTCTAACGGCAAAGTCTGCTTGGCTATCAAGTACGGTGCTCGCACTATTGAATTAGCCAAGGGCAAAACAGCTATTGAAGTTGCTAGTGCAGAAGCGTTGATCGCCGCCTTGACTACGGTTAATGATGCAGTCATTGCTGGAGAGCTAGACAATCAAATTGAAGCTCTCTCTGGGCAAATCCGTGGTGGCTTTCAACGCTAACCATGAAGGCCAATAGCAGCGGGGCCTGTGCCCTGAAGTACGAAGTGGGCATGGCACCTTTCGTTGATGACTTGATGTGCATCACTAGCCCACACGTTCGTCGCGCAGCTAAACGATACCGCAAGCCAATAGAGCGAAAGGAAGAGTTTTATTGGCTTGTGCGTTCAGCAATCAACTACATGCTGGATGTTGGACGTGACTGTGACGTTGTTATTGGTGTTGCCGTTGTCTTTGAAAGCGGCACCCAGTTCCATGTTTTTACGGACAACTTTATGCAAGCAGAGCAAGTCAATCGCAAGGGCGCAATTGTTAGCTACAAGCTGACTGCGTGTGCAGACAATGAACGGACTTGGCAGAGCAAGCAGAGTGCTTTTGGCTTTTGGATTTGTACTGGTCTCACTTGCTTGGCATTGACCACAACACCAATCTATTTACGGTGCTCAAAATGACTGTTCAGAAAAGCTCTGCATACGTGGCAATTGAAGATGGCAACGACAACGTGTTGGCATCACAGTTTGTTGAGTACACGGACTTTCCGCTTGCCAGCATTACGCTTTATGGCTGTTGGAGTGAACGTGATTGGGTGCTGATGCTGACTAGTGAGTACTGAGATGCATCAGGCATTCTTCATACTCTTAATGTTGCCCTGTTTAGCAATAGCAGGTGATTGGCGGGATGGTGATGCTCAATTCAAGCCAAACTCAAAACATACCAGCCAATTAGCTATCAGTTGGGTCGTAACCCGTAACGTACAAGAGGCATGTGAAACTGAGAGCAAGCACCGTGGACTAGGTGGTTTTGGTTATGGCGTTGCTGCTTGTAGTTTTTGGACTTCTACAGCTTGCACGATTGTCACCAGCCAGCTACCAACTATGCATCAGCTAGGCCATGAGCTAAGGCATTGTTTTGAACACAGTTTTCACTAGCAACTTGATAGATCACATGGAGAGAGTAAATGGAAACATATGAGGCAATGGTGCGTATCAAAAGCAACAACATGGTTGTCCGTACCCAAGTACAAGCTGGTAATTGATGGCTTAAATGAAAAAGGTTTAGCCGGCGGCATTTTGTATTTCCCGGACCATGCTGTTTATGCAAATCCTAAGGATGTAGATGCCAAAAAATCGATGGCCCCTTGGGAATTTATGTCTTGGGCGCTCATGAACTTTGCAAATGTTGCGCAAATCAAGACAGCTTTGGCTGATGTATCAGTAATTAATATCGTGCAACCTGATCTGAAAGTGATGCCACCATTTCATTATGTATTTCACGACGTAAGCGGCGCCGTTTTAGTGGTTGAGCCCATCAAAGGAAAACTAGTTGCTCATGACAATCCATATGGAGTGATAACAAATTCACCACCATTTGACTGGCATGTAAACAACTTGGGTAACTATCTTAAGTTGACCCCAATGGAGCCAGACCCAATTAAGGTGTTTGGACAAACTGTGCGCCCCATTTTTACAGGCGCTGGCTTTCTGGGGATGCCTGGTGATAGCACTTCACCATCTCGCTTTATACGTGCCTTAGCTTATTCTTCAACTATCACGCCAGCTAAAAACGCGGATGAGAACGTACGTTTAGCTGAGCATGTCTTGCATAACTTTGACATTCCAATTGGCTTCATTAGAACAACCATTAATAAGCAGACTTTTTTAGAGCTAACTCAATGGAGTGTGATCTCAGATTTGAAGAATGGGCGCTTTTATTTCTCAACTTATGACTATCAAGCACTGAGAATGGTCGACCTAAAGCAGATAAACTTTGATAAGTCGACACCTACTTTTATTTCCTTAAAGAGTAAATATCAACCAGAGACTCTATCTGCTAAATAAATTAAAACATCGCAGCAAAACTACCATCCCTGTCATTTATGACGGTGATTTTTATTTCACCAATCGGTCCGGGACTAAATTTTCCTGGGTTATGGGGATATTTCTTTGGCGAATGTCATATACGACGTAGTACTTATACACATTGCGAACATATGAGAATGTTTCAATGCCAAATAACTTTGCAGTGGTCATTTCGACATTATCAAACCACTTATTAGGGTCAAATCCCATCGTTTTAGCAAGTTCTCGGGCTTTTCGAATATTGTTCGGGCCTGCGTTGTAGGCAGCAACGCCAAAGAAATTGCGCTCCATATCAGATAGGTCTTCCTGAATGGAGAGTGCATAAAGTAGTGAGCTCATGTACTTAGCGCCCGCATGAATATTTGGCTCTAGTAAGCGAATATTCCCAACACCCAGTGAATCACCAGTTGAAGGAAGCAGTTGCATCACGCCAATCGCTCCAGTTGGACTAACTGCGCTTTGATTGAGCATGGATTCTTGGAAGCCTAAGCTAGCAAGAAAGAGTGGGTCCAACTGGTTTTGGTGTCTATAAAGCCTGAAGTAGTTCAGCATGCTTTCAAAACGACTCCACTCTTGCGGTGTTACTGGACTCTTTAGCGCTTCTTTACGTTGGTTAAATTGATTCTTGCGATAAATCTTTAGGGCATCTTCTATATCGGGGCTTGAGGCAAAGCTCAGCACATCGTCTGCTAATTTTTTGTCTCCTGCGCTGACAACAATATCACCCGGCGAGCCGCCTGGACTAGTAGTTTTCTCGTTTAGCTGAAGATTCGTAAAGTAGGGTGTCCATAGCTGAGCTTTCCAGTTAGCGACAAAAGTATTGGAGATCAGACCAGCGTTGAGCATCTGCAGAAAGTCTCCATCATCAAGCGCATGTTTATCTTGATAGATGTTGATAGGCATTTTGCCAGACTTAACTAGGGTCTGATTCGCATCTAACAATGCTTTGATATCTTTGAAGCGACTTACACAAACATCTTGTCCTGATAAATCCAGCAGGCTATTGATTGGATCTGTCCCGGACTTAGAAACGATGAGACTCTCTTCAAAATGAGGTCGTGTGTATCGTAAATACTTACCAGCTTGCAGCTGCTTGTCGTATTCGCTGGAATAAATTAATACAAAGTCTGCTTTACCTTCTTCAATCGCATTGACAAGATTTCCGGGTGTACTTGGCACTAATGTCACTTTCATTGGCTTCTGATACTTTTTGCTTAGATAGAGACCAAGATATTTAGCGATCTCTGGAGCGTCACCCAAAATTTGTTTCTTAGATTCTACGTAGATCGTGCGTTCATAAGGAACTGCCATGCGAACTTCGCCAAGCTCTAGCATTTGCGGATAGGTGCGCACCTCAACTGAAGTTTCAGCTGCAAAAGAGAGGGCTGAAGCCAATCCCATCCACAGGGTTGCGATGAAAGTGAGGGCAGTGCGATTCATACCTTGAATTATCAACTGAAATTTAAGTAACTTTGAGCCCAGATTACCCTAATTGCTCTATTTTTTCGCCAGACTGGTGGTATCAACTGGCATGTCTACTCATAGGGCTAAAGCAATATTAAGCCCACAAATTCAATGGCTAATGCAGAAATTTGAGAACTTGCCTAATATAGATGCATGACTAATTTTCTTGATCCAGCAATACTATTTTTCATATTTGATGTGTTTGCTGGGTTAGTGAAATCTAATTTAGAGATACCGCAGCCCATTGCTCGTTTCTTGTCTCTCTACTTATTAATGGCGCTAGGTTTAAAAGGGGGCTTTGCTCTTCATAAATCTGGCTTCACCATAGAAATTGCTCTAGCTCTTGGTCTCGCGATATTTTTAGCGATTCTTGTTCCCCTGATGGGATACCTGATTCTGAGAAGTAGGCTTAACAGTTTTGATGCCGCAGCAATTGCTGCTACTTATGGTTCGGTCAGCGCGGTGACCTTTATTACCGCTACGCAAGTATTGGGTCAATACGGTATTGAATATGGTGGCCACATGGCTGCAGCTATGGCATTGATGGAGTCCCCTGCGATTATTCTGGCTATCTTGTTAGTAAATAAAGCGCGTGCTGAGTCTACTCAAAATAAACAATCCCCTGGTTTATCGAACATTCTTCATGAATCATTTACCGACGGAGCACAGCTTCTACTGTTAGGCTCGATGGTAGTAGGTCTTGTTAGCGGAGATGCAGGTCAAAAATTGATGACACCATTCTCCATTGACTTATTTAAAGGGATGCTTGCATTCTTCTTGTTGGACATGGGATTAATGGCGGCAAAGAATTTTGAGGGCTTAAAAGGTAAACCGCCCATTACCTTGCTCTATGCCATTCTTGCCCCTTTACTACACGCAACGATAGCGCTTGGACTTTGCAAATTATTGGGTCTACCTTTGGGTGACACAGTTCTTTTGATGGTGCTTGCTGCAAGTGCCTCATATATTGCGGTACCAGCCGTCTTGCGGCACGCCTTGCCCGAAGTTAACCCCGCTCTGTATATGGGGATGTCGCTAGGCATTACCTTCCCATTCAACATCATTTTGGGCATACCGCTCTATATCTACATCACCAAATTGGCGTCCTGACCCCCTAATTTCGGCTCTTGAAATCTGAAAAATTGCCCTTATATACAGGGAGTTATTGGATTTTTTATAGGATGCTGAAATGACAGTTGCAAGTAAAGAAACGATGGGGTTCCAAGCGGAAGTAAAACAGCTTCTGCAATTAATGATTCACTCTTTGTATTCCAATAAAGAGATATTTCTCCGAGAATTAATTTCTAACGCATCAGATGCTGCTGATAAATTGCGGTTTGAGGGTATCGCACATCCCGATTGGTATGGGGATGATCCTGAGCTCAAAATTAAGGTTGAGTTTGATAAGGCTGCGAGAACCATTTCTATTTCCGATAATGGTATTGGCATGAGTCGTGAGGAGGTAATCAATAACCTAGGTACGATCGCCCGCTCTGGCACAAAAGAATTCTTTTCAAAACTTTCAGGTGATCAGCAAAAAGATGCGGCGCTGATTGGTCAGTTCGGTGTTGGCTTTTACTCTGCTTTCATTATTGCGGATCGCATTACAGTTGAAACCCGTCGCGCTGGATTACCTGCGGCAGATGGCGTTCGCTGGGAGTCAGATGGTTCTGGCGAATTCACAATTGAAACCATTGATCGTCCACAGCGTGGAACGACGATCACATTGCATTTACGCGAAGGCGAAGATGATTTCCTCAATAGCTATAGGCTGAAATCAATTATTCGCAAATACTCCGATCACATTTCCTTGCCAATTCAGATGCGCAAGGAAGAATGGGATGAAGAGAAGAAAGAGCAAGTTATTAAAGACGAGCTGGAAAGCATCAATCAGTCCTCAGCTCTCTGGGCGCGCAATAAATCTGAAATCACAGAAGAGCAATACAACGAGTTTTATAAGCATCTCTCACATGATTATGAGAATCCCCTTTGCTATTCATTAAACCGAGTAGAGGGCAGAAACGAATTTACGCAATTACTCTTTGTGCCATCTCGCGCTCCATTTGATCTATGGGATCGCAATAAGCGTGGTGGAATTAAGTTGTATGTGAAGCGCATCTTTATTATGGATGACGCCGAAAAGCTCATGCCAATGTACTTGCGTTTTGTAACTGGCGTGATTGACTCCGCTGATTTGCCATTGAACGTATCGCGGGAGATCTTGCAAGAATCACGCGATATTAAAGTGATTCGTGAAAGTTCTACCAAGCGTGTCTTGAGCATGCTGGAGGAACTTGCCAACAGCGATGATGAAGCGAAAAAAGAAAAATATCGCACCTTCTGGACTCAGTTTGGCCAGGTATTAAAAGAGGGTGTTGGCGAAGATCAGGCGAACCAGGAACGTATCCTAAAACTCTTGCGTTTTGCAAGCACTCATTCCGACTCCTCAGAGCAGACAGTCTCATTAGCTGAGTATGTGACTCGCATGAAAGAAGGTCAGGACAAGATTTATTACGTTACTGGTGAAACTTTCAATGCTGCTAAGAATAGCCCCCACCTTGAAATCTTCCGCAAGAAAGGTGTTGAGGTTCTCTTGCTTTCAGATCGGGTGGATGAGTGGATGCTTTCATTCGTCACTGATTTTGACGGCAAGCAATTAGCATCTGTTGCTAAGGGCGGCCTGGATCTAGGTAGTCTGAGTAATGAAAAAGAGAAAAAAGAGCATGAGGAAACTGAAAAGCAATTCAAGGACTTAATTGATCGCATGAAAAAAGTTCTTGAAGATAAGGCTAAAGATGTTCGGGTTACCTTCCGTTTAACAGATTCTCCAGCATGCTTAATTGCTGATGAGAATGAGCTTTCTGGCAATCTATTGCGTATGCTTAAAGCTGCAGGACAGCAAGCGCCCGACATGAAGCCGATCTTAGAAATTAATCCAGAGCACCCATTGCTCTTGAAGCTTAAGAGCGATGATCAGCAATTTGATGATTGGACTAATTTATTGTTCGACCAAGCACTTTTGGCTGAAGGCGGTCAATTGAATGACCCAGCCAGCTTCGTAAAGCGGATGAATCAATTACTGCTGAAGTGATGTTACTTCAGTAATTCATTGATCCTGAAGGTGAAATGCCAACCCGAGGGTTGGCATTTTTTTATTTAATCCAGCTGATAAATTGCTCAGCAGGGCGTCTTACTTTCTTCAGGTTTAGCAACCAATCTTCATCAGCCTTACGGTAGCCCAGTGGAAGCATGACAACACTGCGCAAACCTTTTTCTTTTAGACCAAGGATCTCATCTAGGGCTTTAGGATCAAAACCTTCCATCGGAGTGACATCTACTTCCGCCTCTGCTGCGGCAATCAAAGCAGTTCCCAATCCAATATAGGCCTGCTTGGCTGCATGCGTGAAATTGACCTCTGGATCTCTTGCAGGGTAATTTTTCAGAAGCATTTGTCGATAAGCAACACCCGCATCGTTTTTAAAGTTGCGAACATTTTTTGTCATATCAAACGCATTGTTGATACGCTGTTCTGTGTAGTTATCCCATGCCGCAAAAACTACTAGATGAGAGCAGTCGGTAATTTGAGATTGATTATTGGCAATCGCTTTAATCTTTTCACGAAGATCTTTATTGGTAATCACGATAAGTTCGTAAGGTTGCAAGCCACTAGAGCTCGCTGTCAATCAAATGGCTTCCAAGATTGCATCCACTTTTTCTGCTGGAACCTCTTTACTAGGATCCATTTTCTTGGTGGCATAGCGCCATTTCAATTTGTCTAAGAGGCTCATATTTTTCCTTGTGAACTTTTGTTATTGTGAGTTTGGGGATTGATAGATGGTAGCTTAACTTCTTGATTTTTGAAGGAGGTGCTCAATGAGTAATATGCTGGCCGAAGATTGGCGGCCATGCTCTTTGTTAGCCAGAAGTAGATTGCGTTTTGCCCAAGCATCTTCAAGGCGCACCACTTTGAGATCCATGGCCTTGATCTGAGGGGCACAGGCTTGTAGTGGCAATATGCCTACACCCAGATTAACCGCGATCATTTGGCACATCGCATCATAACTACGAACCTGAATTCTTAGGCGCATTTGTTTACTTAGTCGCTCAGCCTGTCTTGAGGTGAGCTCAAGTAATGAGCTGCCACGATTGAGTCCAACAAAGTCATAGTCTAGACATTCTTCAAACGAAATACCTTTGCGATTCTTAATTGGATGAGACTTGCTACAAACCACAACCAATTCGTCTTGGCCAATGACATGGGTTTCCAATCCAGCTGTTGGAGTGCCGTCTGCAAATACGCCAATATCCGCAATCCCATCAAGCAGTGCTTTGACAATATCGCCACTGATTTGTTCTTCTACTTCTACCTGAATGTCGGGATGTGCTTTTAAGAATCCCGCGAGAGAGGTTGGCAAGAACTCGGTTAGTGCAGACATATTGGCCCATAGGCGGACATGCCCTTTGATGCCTTTGACGTACTCACCAAGCTCATTACTAAATTGTTCGAAGCCTTGGAAAAGACGTAAGGCATGTTGCATCACTGCATGGCCAGCCTGAGTCAGAGTAACGCCCTTTGCTGATCGATCAAGAAGCGTTAGTCCAACCGTCTCTTCTAGCTCGGAGATTCTGCGACTGGCTGCTGAGAGAGCGAGACTGCATTCATTGGCCCCCTTGGTAATGCTGCCAGACTGGGCAATTGCGCAAAACAGCTTTAGGGTGACAAAGTCGACTCTAGCAGGGTTAATTTGGGGTTTCATTGGGGTATTCTAGCAAGCCTTCGCAAAATGAGAAGGCTTGCGCAAGACATAGCAATTCCCTAGATGGGGTAAGTGGGGTTATTTTTCTACTATTGAAAATAAAGAGACAAAGGGAGCTCGCATGGAGCCGCTAGCAGGGTTAAAAGTGATTGAGATGGGCCAGTTGATTGCGGGCCCATTTGCCGCAAAGACGTTGGCAGATTTTGGTGCGGAGGTAGTGAAGATTGAGCCTCCAAAAGTAGGCGATGCATTGCGTAAATGGCGCCTATTAAAAGATGGCACTTCAGTTTGGTGGCAAGTTCAATCAAGAAATAAACGTTCGCTCTCATTGGATTTACGACAAACGGATGCACAAGACATTGTTAGAAAGCTCGCTACAGAAGCGGATATCTTGATTGAGAACTTTCGTCCTGGAACATTAGAAGGCTGGGGTCTTGATCCAGAAAAATTGCTTGAGCTAAATCCAAAACTCATCATTCTGCGAATCAGTGGATATGGTCAGACAGGCCCTTATAAAGACAAGCCTGGTTTTGGTGTTGTCGCAGAAGCTATGGGTGGTTTGCGCCACTTAACTGCGGAGCCTGGACGAGTTCCGGTCCGTGTAGGTGTCAGCATTGGCGATACCTTGGCTTCTTTGCATGGCGTAATCGGAATCTTATTGGCATTGCAAGAGCGTCACCGTAGTGGTAAAGGTCAAGTGATTGACGTCGCCTTATATGAGGCGGTATTTAATTGCATGGAAAGCTTGCTGCCTGAGTACAGCGCATTTGGTGAGGTCAGACAGGCGGCTGGCAGTGCATTACCGGGTATTGCTCCATCAACTGCATATCAGTGCGCAGATGGTGGCTATGTCTTAGTTGCCGGTAATGGCGATAGTATCTTTAAGCGTTTGATGAAACTCATTGGCCGTGATAATTTGGGTAATGATCCTGAATTAGAAAACAATGATGGTCGTGTAAAGCAAGTGCAAGAGCTAGACCAAGCTATTGGAATGTGGGGCAAAACGATTACTACCGATAAAGCGCTTGAACTGCTTGATTCAGTTGCTGTTCCTGCAGGACGTATCTATACCGTTGCGGATATTGCCAATGACCCTCATTGCCGCGCACGAGAAAATATTCAAACGATTCAGATGCGGGATGGTAGCAATCTAGAGGTGCCTGGTGTTCTGCCAAAGCTGTCACGTACCCCAGGATCAATTAAGACACTTGCGCCAACAATTGGTCAAAACACCGATGAAATCCTTAAAGAAATTGGTTTAAATGACTCTCAAATTTCTTCTTTAAAAGAACGTGGCGTTGCCTTTACACAATAAGACTCAATAAAAGAGATCATGACCAGAATTTATTTCAATGACGTAGTAACTAGAGACGGGTTTCAGATTGAGCCGAACTTTATTCCGACGGAAGATAAGGTACGCCTAATTGATGCCATGAGTCAGTGTGGCTTCGCAAAAATCGAAGTAACTTCCTTTACATCTCCTAAAGCTATTTCGATGCTAAGAGATGCTGAAGAGGTGATGGGCAAGATACAAAGGGTTCCTGGTGTTGAGTACACGGTGCTGGTGCCCAATCTTCGTGGCGCAGAACGGGCCTTGGAATCCCGTGCAGATGAATTTAATCTCGTGATGTCCACATCCGAAACACCCCAATTGCAAATTTGCGCATGACGCGTGAGTAGAAAAGTTTTGCTGGATTAGCTGAAGTAATTAAGTACGTAGACGGAAAAACGCCAATCAATATTTCTTTATCGACTGCGTTTGGTTGTCCTATGGAGGGCGATGTTTCGCAAGAAGTGGTTGAGCAATTCTGTCAACGCTTTGCGGATTTGGGAGTTCGTGGTCTAACAATATGTGATACGACTGGAATGGCAAATCCAGCTCAGGTAACAAAAATGTCAGAGTCTTTGCAGAAGAAATTTCCGCAATTGCAATTGACTATGCACTTTTATAATACGAGAGGTATGGGCTTAGCCAATTTACTGGCAGCAGTGCAGAGTGGCATCGTTCGGTTTGATGGCTCTCTAGGTGGATTAGGTGGATGCCCTTATGCGCCTGGTGCTAGTGGCAATATCTCTAGCGAAGATGCCATTCATATGTTGGATGCCATGGGCTATGACACAGGTATGAATATTTTTAAATTATTAGATCTTGCAAGAGAGTTGCCTCAGATAGTAGGCCACTCTGTTCCAGGGCAAGCTGCCAAGGCGGAGCGTAGTTGTGATTTGCATCCTGCGCCTGAATATATTCATGATCTTAAATAAGCAAAAAACAATAAAAGAAATAAACAAAGAAAAATAAAGGGCTAAATGATTGATCACTTAGACCACTTAGTATTAACTACCGCTAATGAATCGGCATGTATTGATTTTTATACTCGAGTGCTCGGAATGAAATTGGAATCCTTCATAGGCGGTACCCCACCAGTGGAGCGCAGGGCCTTTACCTTTGGTAATCAGAAAATTAATCTGCATATCAAGGGTAAAGAATTTGAACCCAAGGCAAATATTCCAATGCCTGGCTCATTGGATTTGTGTTTCATAGCAGATCGACCTCTAACTGAGGTAATCAATCATTTAGCAAAGGAGGGCTGGCCCATTATTGAAGGCCCAGTTATACGGACAGGTGCGACATCAAAGATTAACTCAGTCTATGTACGCGACCCTGATCAGAATCTCATCGAGATTAGCGAGTTGTTTAAACCTTAACCTCGACCAACAAACGGCATTTTTGTAGCCATGATGGTCATATTGAGGATGTTGGACTCCAGGGGAAGTTGTGCCATATGGAGTACTGCTTGACCCACATGGTCAACATCCATGCGAGGTTCTACCTTGATGGATTGATCCGCTTGTATGATGCCTGCAGCCATACGCTCAGTCATTTCAGTAGCGGCGTTGCCAATGTCGATTTGTCCGCAAGCAATATTAAAAGGGCGACCATCTAAAGCGATTGTTTTTGTAAGTCCGGTAATGGCATGCTTCGTGGCGGTATAAGGTGCTGACATCGGTCTTGGCGCATGCGCAGAAATTGAGCCGTTATTAATAATTCTGCCGCCTTGGGGTGATTGCGCTTTCATCATGCGAATAGCCTCTTGAGAGCAAAGAAAAGCACCGCAAAGATTGGTGTTGACCACGTTCATCCATTGCTCATACGTTAAGTCTTCCATGGGAATGGCTGGGGCACCAAGCCCTGCATTATTGAATAGAACATCAATGCGACCAAACTTTGCTTTAGTTGCTGCAAATAAATTTTTTACTTGCTCGGGATTGCCTACATCGCAAGCAATGGCTAAGCAATTATTCTCATTGCCACCAATATCGCTGATAGCCTTTTGTAATTTTTCTAAATTACGCCCTGTCAGCACAACTTGATAACCGCCTTGCAATAATGCTTTGGCTGCAGCCCTTCCAATCCCAGCTCCTGCACCAGTAACTAAGGCAACTTTATTATTTAATTGAGTCATGATGTCTTTCTTGATTTGTCTCGATATGAGTTTTTATTAAATTTGTGCCAGTCTACGCTAAATACGTAATACGTCTTAGTTTTTAATGCGGGCGCTTTTGCGAACTCTCTCATAAAACGTATCTGGCTTTGTTTTTACCCATTGAATAAATCGTTGCATCTCTGGGTGATCCTGTAAAGCGGCCGCATTATTGAATTGGTTGGCTAGTTCAGTTTCTGTGAAGAGGGCATGTATTTGTCTGTGGCAGATACGGTGCAGAAATTCTGTAGTTCTTCCCCCTTTAGATTTCGGGATGAGGTGGTGAGCATTTTTTTGAGATGCTGGAATGGTTCGTTCACATATTGGGCAAATGATTACCTGAGTATTTGTAGTTACTCGAGGGGCTTGCGAAATCAATTTTTGACGAATTTTGCCAATCATCTTAAATTGCGGAATTAATGGGTCAATACGAGTTTAGTAAATAAGTCTTAAACTTGCAGGATGCCAAAAGTTCTGCCTAAAGCACTTTCCAAAGATGAATTGTCCCGCCTTATTGAGATGGCTTGGGAGGACCGAACACCATTTGAAGCCATAGAGGCAACATTTGGATTTGCAGAGCCTCAAGTGATTCAATTAATGCGTCGAGAACTTAAGAGAAGTTCATTTAATTTATGGAGAGAGCGAGTCTCTGGGAGAGCCACAAAGCATGTGGCACTACGTAGTAAGTTGGTTCAACGCGCTTATTGCTCAACTCAATATAAGAATAAATGAGTAAGCCTAAACGACTAGTGCTCATTCTGGGTGATCAACTGGATAGGCAAAGTCCCGCCCTAAGGGATTTTGATTTGCAGAATGATGAAGTCGTCATGATTGAATCTATTCCTGAGGCTCAAGTAGTTTGGTCTCATAAAGCAAAGATTGCTTTGTTTCTATCGGCAATGCGCCATTTTGCAGAGGAGCTAAAAGCTGATGGCTATCCGGTGCACTATGTTCAAGAATCCAAATTATCAATAGTTGATTCTCTTAAAGAGATATTGCTAGAGAAGGGCATTAAGCATCTTATTTGTATTGAGCCTGGCGAGTGGCGCTTAAAGCTGGCTATAGAAAAGCTTGCAAAAGACTCAAAAGTGCAACTTGATATGCGCGAAGATAGTCACTTCTATTGCAGTCATCGAGAGTTTAGGGAATGGGCCGCCAATAAGAAAGAGTTGCGTTTAAAGTTTTTCTATCGATTAATGCGAAAAACTTACAATATTCTGCTAGACAAGGATGGAAATCCAGAAGGCGGCCAATGGAATTTTGACCAAGATAACCGCAAGCCATACCCAAAATCAGGGCCTGGAATTATTGAAGCGCCTATTTTGTTTGAGCCCGATGCAATTACTCAGGAGGTAATTGCGTTTGTTCATAATAAATACTCTGAGCATCCTGGCTCTTTAGAAAACTTTCGCTGGCCGGTCACTAGGGGTGAAGCGTTGGAAGCTCTGCAGTATTTTGTGGATTACCGCTTGAGAAACTTTGGTATTTACCAAGATGCCATGTGGACAGATACGCCATATGGATGGCATTCCATTTTGTCTAGCTCATTAAATCTAAAGTTATTAAACCCGCGTGAGGTTATTTCTGCTGTCTTAGATGCGTGGAAAAAATATTCGCTTGATTTATCGACAGTCGAGGGATTCATCCGTCAAATATTAGGCTGGCGTGAATTTGTTCGGGGCATGTATTACCTCGATATGCCAAAAATGGCTATAGATAATTTCTATGATCATCAACGCGCTTTGCCCAACTGGTATTGGACTGGTAAAACCAAAATGTGCTGTATGCAAGATGCTGTGGGTCAGACACTCAAATATGGATATGCTCACCACATTCAGCGCTTAATGGTGACTGGTAACTTTGCGCTTTTGGCAGAAATATTACCTTCAGCCGTATGCGATTGGTATTTGGCGGTTTATGTGGATGCGATTGAATGGGTTGAATTGCCTAATACTGCTGGCATGGCACTATTTGCCAATGGCGGCCGTTTTACTAGCAAACCCTATATTGCGAGCGGAGCCTATATTAAGAGGATGAGTAACTATTGCGGTGGTTGCCAATACAAACCAGATGTACGATTTGGTGAGAATGCATGTCCTGTAACAACTCTGTACTGGAATTTCTTAATTAAACATCGTCAGCAATTTGACGGTAATCCGCGTACAAGATTAATGACCGCCAATCTGAAGAAGATTAGTGATACTGACCAAGCTGCAATAGTTGAGCATGCGCAGCAATTATTAAATAATCTTGATCAGCTTTAAAGCCTATGAAATCCTCTTTTAAAGGAAATAAATCCTTTTTGCCAAGTAAGATTTGCGTTGTTTGCAAAAAAGAAATGACTTGGCGAAAGTCATGGGAGAAAAATTGGGAGTCAATTAAATACTGCTCAGATGCCTGTCGCAAGCGCTCTAGTAAATCTCAAGCCTAGATTGTTACTACCAAGGCAATCTTTCTCCAGAATAAGAAATAAAGCTGCCGGAATCTTTGGGCTCAATACTTTTCATGACATTGAACATATCGGCGCAAGCATCAGCTGCAGGCCTACCGATTTGTTGTCCCTTAAAAGGTTTGGATAGTCTGGAGTTCACAGTGCCAGGATGCATTGCGATAAGAGCGATGTTGGGTTTAGTTCTTGCAAGCTCGATCGAAGCCGTTTTAATGAGCATATTCAATGCCGCTTTAGAGCTACGATAGCTGTACCAACCTCCAAGGCGGTTATCTTCAATGCTGCCCACTTTTGCAGACAGCGTCACCATCAAACTTCCTGTTGGGTCTAGTAGGGGCAAAAAATGACGAATGGTTAATCCTGGTCCAATAGTGTTGATTTGCATTAACTCAATGAGCTGTTCAGAATTGAGATCATCTAAGCGTTTTTCAGGCATCCATCGCTCTGTATGTAAAACCCCGATCGTATTGATGATGAGTTGATAGGGTCCTTGTTGGGCTAGTGCGCTTGCGCAAGTTTGAATAGTGCTGGGATCAAGATAATCAATGGCAGGCATAGATTGACGGTGAATTCCTGCAACCCCGATACAAGAGGGGTTATTTTGCAAAAGCTCAACAAATGCAGACCCGATAGTTCCCGAGGAGCCAATGACTAATGCACGAAAGGGCTTGGATAGAATTTGCAACGTTTTATTAAATAAATTGATGTCCTGTCAGTTTATTCAATAAGTCTTACACTTGCTCAATGGTCAGCAATTTACAAAAACTTACCTTGTTTTACGATGGCGCATGCCCTTTGTGACAGGCGGAGATCTTATTTCTATCAAGGCGAAACCAGCAGGGCCTGCTTGACTTTGTAGATGTCAACTCCGAAAGGTATGATGCAGTCAAACTAGGAATTTCTTGTGAGCAAGCTTTGGCAGCAATGTATGCGCAGTATGAAAATGGTGTGCTGATTCAAGGTGCAGCGGTTTTTCCTGAGGCTTACAGAAGGGCTAACCTTCCTTTTTTAGCCTGGCCTTTTTCTCGAAAAGCCCTGCAACCATTTCTGAGTTTTTCTTATCAAATCTTTGCCAAAAATCGGCATGCGATTTCCAATGCTATTGGACTTTTTGCTTTACGTTTGGTGCAGAAAAAATAATGAGAACTTTTGCAAACTTATTTTTAGCTACAGTACTGCTCATAGCTTATGGAACTGCCTCCATGAGTTTCGCTCGTGATCTGGTTTACATTGACCAGGCGCTCAATCCAGCAAAACTTCAGGGAAGCGGCAAGCTCACTTGGTGGGGCTTGCATATTTACGATGCTAGTTTTTATCGAGCAGGCTCTTTTAATTCCCCTGAATTTGCTCTAGATCTTCAATATCACAAGTCATTAAGTGGATTAGCGATTGCGAATCGTTCCGCAGAGGAGATGAAAAAGTTGGGCGTTCCCGAAATCCAAGCCCAGGTTTGGGGAAAGCAATTAGCGACATTTTTGCCAAACGTAGAGCCAGGCCAAAGTTTGACCGCAATTTATAACCCCAAACAGGGAACCACTTTTTATTTTGATGGCAAGCCGCTAGCGCAAATTGCTGGTGCGGATTTTTCAAGGGCATTTTTTGGCATATGGCTGGATTCAAAAACTACTGCGCTAAAATTGCGCGATCAATTATTGGGCCAACATTGCCCGCCACCTTTATTAGAAGAAACCTGTAAGCAATGAAAAACTTAATAAGAAAACTTTTAGCATTTACTCTTTGCACCCTCTTTTTATTTGGTTGTGCGGGGCCACAGGTTTCTCAATATGCGAATGAAAAGCCGACCCTTGATTTAAGTGAGTATTTCAATGGCACCATCGATGCTTATGGCATCTTCACGAATCGTAGTGGTGAGGTGGTCAAGCGCTTTACCGTACTCATGCAGGCTTACTGGAAAGTGGTTGACGGCAAAAAAGTAGGCACTTTGGATGAGAGTTTTGAATACTCAGATAGAACTAAACAAAAGCGTATTTGGGTAATTACCGAAGTTTCACCTGGCAAGTATGTTGGTAGAGCCGATGATGTGGTGGGTGATGCCAATGGCACAGCTGCTGGCAATGCGCTCAATTGGGCATACACACTGGCGTTACCAGTAGATGGCACGATCTACCATGTTCAGTTCGATGACTGGATGTATCTCATGAACTCAAAGGTGATGATCAATAAAGCCAAGATGAGTAAATTTGGCATTGAATTGGGTGAGGTCACCTTGAGCTTCCATAAGCGATAGGTGATTTTGGGTTCCTTATCTATATGTAGAGTTTTCCCTTAGGCTTGCGTATTGGAGTTCATGTTAGATTGCGTATAGGCCTATAAAAAATCTAAATTTAAATCGGAGACATATATGAACTGCTTATCTAAAGTTTTGAGGATCTTTATTCTCCTAACCATTGCACTTTCAGCAATCAAATCTTACGCGCAGCCTAGCGCTAAGGATTTTGTAATTGTTAAACCTGATCAAGTGGTTTGGGGTGATGCACCGGCTGGTGTGAAGACTGCAGTTTTATATGGTGATCCCAATAAACCTGGAATGTATGTTGTACGCAATATCTTTCCCGAAGGCATTATGAGTGCACCTCATTTTCATACTCAAGATCGTTTTGTAACGGTTATTAAAGGGACTTGGTGGGCAGGTACAGATGCCAGCTGGAAGCATGATGTTTCATCTTGCTGGAGTGGTGCATTTTGATGGCGCTATTAAAGGTCCAACCGAGATTCAGATTATTGGTATGGGTCCAGTTAGTACAACCCCTGTCTATACTGATGCACCACGTTTTGGAAAGCCACATAAGCTCAACTAATAAAGCGCAATTTTGTAGCCTAGAAAATAAAAAAATCCCCAGAAATTATTCTGGGGATTTTTATTTGCCTGATGCTTATTAAGCTGCGGCTAAGACTGGCGCCTCTTCGCTGACTGAGTGACGAATGAGGTAGTCAAACGCACCTAGTGAAGCTTTTGCACCTTCGCCCATAGCAATGATGATTTGCTTGTAAGGAACGGTAGTGCAGTCTCCTGCAGCAAATATTCCAGGCGCGGAAGTTTCGCCTTTGGCATCTACAATAATCTCTCCGCGTGGGGATAGGTCTATCGTACCTTTGAGCCATTCGGTATTCGGTAACAAGCCAATTTGCACAAAAATGCCTTCTAGCTCAACTGTATGTTCCGCATTATTGGTGCGATCTTGATAACGCAAGCCATTGACCTTAGTGCCATCGCCCAAGACTTCCTTGGTAAGTGCGCTCTTGATCACAGTCACGTTAGGCAGACTGAACAATTTGGTTTGCAAAACAGCATCAGCGCGTAACTGGCTATCAAACTCAATCAAGGTTACGTGACTTACGATACCTGCTAGGTCAATCGCAGCTTCTACCCCTGAATTGCCGCCGCCAATAACGGCAACACGCTTACCTTTAAATAAAGGACCATCGCAGTGAGGGCAGTAAGCCACACTTTTATTGCGGTACTCTTGCTCACCTGGAACATTCATTTCTCTCCAGCGTGCACCTGTGCTGATGATGACGAATTTGCTCTTCAGAACTGCGCCATTCGCCATTTCTACTTCAATCCTTGAATTAGTTTTGCGCAAAGCATTTGCGCGTTGCAGATTCATGATATCTACTTCGTAGTCCTTGACGTGTTGTTCTAAGGCTTGAACGAGCTTTGGGCCTTCTGTATGAGAAACAGAAATGAAGTTCTCAATACCCAAGGTATCCATTGCTTGACCGCCAAAACGTTCAGCAACAATACCGGTGCGGATGCCTTTACGAGCTGCATAAATTGCTGCTGCTAATCCAGCGGGGCCGCCACCAATAACTAACACATCAAAATCACCCTTGGCATTGAGTTTGGCCGCTTCTTCTTCGGCACTACCAGTATCGAGTTTGGCAATGATCTCTTCCGCACCCATGCGGCCTTGACCAAATACTTCGCGATTCAAGATCACCGTTGGAACAGCCATGATTTGATATTGATCAACCAAAGGCTGAAAGAGGGCGCCATCGATCATTTCGTGTTCGATATTGGGGTTGAGCGCAGCCATCAAGTTGAGCGCCTGAACCACATCTGAGCAGTTATGGCATGACAAAGAGATAAATGTTTGGAAACGGAACTTGCCATCCAATTTGCGAATACGTGCCAAAATTTCTTCTTCCACTTTTGGTGGATAACCGCTAGCTTGCAAGATCGCCAAAATGAATGAAGTCATTTCATGGCCCATTGGTAGGCCTGCGAAACGAATACGAGCCGCCTCACCAGTTTTGCTAACGGTAAAGCTAGGTACGTGTTTATCACTGCCATTGGTTTCAATGGTGATCTTGTCTGATTGCTCAGCTACTTCATTTAATAGCTCGCGCATTTGAGCGGAAGCTTCGCTGTCATCTAGAGATGCAGTTAATGTGATTGGTGAAACAATTTTTTCAAAATAAGTTTTTAATTGGGTCTTAATGTTGTTATCTAACATAGTGACATCCTTTGTGTAAATTTCAGTGAGTCCATTGGGCAGGATCTTGTCCTCTCCAATAGACTCTCCGGAGAGAGTCAGATTGGTTAAGGTCGATCGATTAGATCTTGCCTACGAGGTCCAAAGATGGAGTCAAAGTAGCAGCGCCTTCTTTCCATTTGGCTGGGCATACTTCACCTGGGTGAGCGGCTGTGTATTGAGCAGCTTTGAGCTTACGTAATGTTTCAGAAACATCACGAGCAATTTCATTAGAGTGAATCTCAGCTGTCTTGATCACGCCTTCTAGGTTGATGATGAAAGTGCCACGCAATGCCAAACCTGCTTCAGGAATATGTACGCCAAAAGCGTTTGTCAATGTATGTGTTGGGTCGCCAACGAGTGGGAACTTCGCTTTGCCAACAGCAGGAGAAGTTTCGTGCCAAACTTTGTGTGAGAAGTGAGTATCGGTTGTAACGATATACACTTCTGCACCTAATTTTTGGAACTCAGCATAGTTCTCAGCTGCATCTTCAATTTCAGTTGGGCAGTTAAATGTAAATGCTGCTGGCATGAAAATGAGAACTGACCACTTGCCCTTGAGGGTCTCGTCAGTAATAGTTACAAACTTGCCATTGTGGAACGCTTCGGTTTTAAATGGCTGTACGGCTGTATTGATAATAGACATGGTGCTCCTTTTCCTTTTTTAACTAAATGATTCTTGAAAAACTGTGACAACGGAATCCATTCTAGGCACTATCTTGATATTTGTATAATGAATAATATTGATATAAATAATCGATTTATTAGATAAAAGAAAAGGCCTAGGAAACAGCCCAAATAGACCCCTAAAAGCGTGGATAATTGCGGCAAAGCTCAATTTCCTCAATTACGCCCAAACTTCTTTATGCACATCTCATTTAAAACGCTTCTAAAGCCAATTACCTTAATCGCAGTTGCTGCTTTGATTCTTTCAGGTTGCCAATCCACGGGTCAGGATGGCAAGCCGTTAACTCGGGAAGAAATTATTCAAAAGCGTGAAGCAACCTTGAAAATGGCGCAAACAGGTTTAGATGCTCTGCTTAAGCAAAATCCTGCAGCCAAGAAAGAAATTGATGAGGCAGCTGGTTATGCAGTTTTTAATGCGACCAACATCAATATTGTTTTAGTAGTTGTGGCGCGTGGCGAAGGCGTTCTGTATGACAAGCGCCGCAAAGAGCCCGTATTTATGCAAGACGTTAAAACAGGTGAAGGCTTAGGTGCTGGGTACCAAAAACAATATCAAATCGTGATTTTCAAAACCGCTTCGGCAATTGATCAATTCCTACTGTCTTCTATAGGTGGTCAACAGGGTGGAATTGATGTGGATGCTAATTTCTCCGCGGGCTCTGGCGGCACCATCCGCTCATTTAATCTCTACATCACCATTTACACAGTAGGTTTATCTGGGTATGACTTGCAGGCGAACTATGGCGGCGCGCTTTATTTGGTGGATCAACAACTGAATGACGTTGCTACGCTCAACAGCATGCCAAAAAAAGCATCATCAGGTACCGCCACAGCAAAATAAGCGTTTACATGCATTAGCTGCCAGGTTAATCTGGGTTCTACTGGTATTCCTCTATAGCAAGACCCCAAAACCGGAGTAGATTGGTATTTATCAATATCTCTAATGGAGGGGTTATGAGCAAAAGTCCGCAAAAAGTAATTGACGCCGGCAAGGTAGTTAGTCGTATTGCCGTAAAGAGTGCACAAGCAATTTCCACAATTAATCAAAAGGCAGCGCAGGAATTTGCCGAAATGATTCAAAAGCGTATCTCTGATTTGATGAAAGCCAATGATCCCAAGTCGGCATTTGAGTATGTACATTCGGAAGTTTTGCAGGACGCCGCCAAAGAAGTGGCTCACTATCATCAGCAGTTGCTAGATGTGCTCCGAAGCGGAAATAAAGAGTTGTCTGAAATCGCCGAGGAGATGATTCAGGATTCAAAGGCCGACCTCATTCACTTTGTCAATGATGCTACCAATAATGCGCCCGCTGGTAGTGAAGCTTACGTTTCTGTATTTAAGACCTCTTTTAATAATGCGCTACAGAACTTTGAGCTAGTGCGGGCTGCTATGGCGGACTCTTTCGCAAACTTTGAAAAGAGCGTGGAAAGTGTCACTAACTTATCTGCCGCTAAAGGTGCTTCAAAGAAGAAGCAGAGTAAAGAGTAGGTTTAGTATCAATACCGCATCTGAAACTGCAGAGCGGTATTGATGGTTTGAAAATGGATCTCGACGGTAGAGGCAATTTCTTTGCCATAACCACCTGCCATTGAAAATGCGATGGGGATATTTCGGTCAAGACCATATTGAAATACCGCCTCATCCCTTAATCGCATCCCTTCTTTAGTGATTTTTAGTCTACCCAGTCGGTCATCTTCATGGGGATCTGCGCCGGCAAGGTAAATGACAAAGTCAGGTTTAAATCGACTATCTAATTGATCAAGGCATTTGTTGAGAGTCTGCAAATAAGTTTGGTCATCACAGCCGTCCTGAAGGCCGCAATCTAAATCGCTTACCTCTTTTTCGAATGGGAAGTTATTTTCCCCATGAATAGATAAGGTAAATATCGAGAAATCATTTTGCAGTATCGATGCAGTTCCATTGCCTTGATGAACATCGAGATCAATAATTGCAATTCTGAGTTTGGAATTGATTTCTTTCTGTAGTGTGCGTGCAGCAACCGCTGCATCATTAAATACGCAGAACCCACTGCCCCGATTGCGATAGGCATGATGTGTGCCACCAGCAAGGTTTCCAGAGATACCTTCTTGCATCGCCGTTTTTGCTGCGGCAATAGTTGCGCCGGCAGAACGTCTAGAGCGTTCAACCATTTTAGTTGATGGTTTAATTCATTCTAGCGGTGCTTTGGCCCCTGCTCAAGAATGTCTTTTGGGGTATGATATTTTTTCTCATAACAAATATAAATAGGTGACACGTGACTAAAGCGCGAGTAGTGAGCTTAGATAAGCTAGGCAGTGCAGACGTAATCAAATTGATTGATAAAGAATTGCCTCCACCAGCTAAAGGTGAGGTGCAATTGCGACAAACGGCAATTGGTTTTAACTTCATTGATGTCTATCAACGATCAGGGGTCTATCCATTAGATTTGCCAACAGGTTTAGGTCATGAAGCTGTAGGCGTAGTAGAAGCACTAGGCGATGGTGTGACTGGCCTCAAGGTGGGTGATCGTGTTATGTATATGAACGCTGGTATCGGTGCTTATGCAAGTGTACGTAATGTTGCGGCCGATAAGGTGGTGCCTGTACCTAGCAACATTTCTGATGAAGTTGCTGCTGCAGTTTTCTTTAAAGCAATGACGGCGCAGTACTTAGTACAAAAGACTTACAAAGTGAAAGCTGGCGATATTGTCTTGGTGCATGCTGCCGCTGGCGGTGTTGGTCAAATATTGGCAGGTTGGGCAAAAGCATTAGGTGCCTTTGTGGTTGGTACGGTTGGTTCGCAAGCAAAAGTAGCGGCAGCAAAAGCTGCGGGTTGCGATGCGGTGGTAGATTACTCCAGCCCAAACTGGGTTGAGGAAGTTATAAAGGCAACGGGCGGCAAGAAGGCTAATGTGGTTTATGACTCTGTTGCTAAAGATACTTTCTTGGGCTCTTTAGAATGCGCTGCGCCTTTTGGCACTGTCGCACTCTTTGGTGCAGCCTCTGGCCCCGCTCCTGAGATTCAGCCAGAGATCTTGAATAAGAAGGGTTGCTTGTTCTTAACTAGACCATCTGTTTTCCCACACAATGCAACGCATGCTTTGCTTCAAGAAAATGCAAAGGCAGTATTTGATGCAATTTCTAAAGGACATGTCAAAGTGCAAATTGGCGCTAAATTCCCTCTGGAGCAGGCTGCAGATGCACACCGTGCCGCTGAAGGTAGAAAAGTGTCCGGTGCAATCGTGATGATCCCTTAAGCGTATTGATATTTATAGTGCTTAAATTTAAGCCCTGCCTAGCAGGGCTTTTTTATTTTGTGAGCTAGCAGTAATATGAAAATATGAATACATTTCTTAAGCACACAATTGTCAGCCTTTTTCTGATCGTTTCTGGTTTTGCCTTTGCACAAATTCCTGATACACAGCATTCTGAAGGGATTGCCTACATTAGTGGTGGCGTTGGCGATGGTGAAAGTGAAGCTATATTGGCTGAAGCGAAGCAGTGGCCAGTATTGCTAGAGCTGTCTCAGCTTGAGAATGGTAGAGGGGTGTGGATATTTGGAGCCCAAATTAAGCTTATTAATAAGCAACAAAAGGTGATCTTTAATGCGCAAGCTGATGGACCCTATATGTTGATCAATCTCACTCCAGGTGATTATCAAATTCTTGCAACTTATCAGGGCGTAGAGCAAAAGCGCGCTTTGACAGTAAAAGCGGACTCTTCTCAAAAGCTTAATATTTTCTGGAAATAAGTACAGCACTACTTGGGTGGAGCATCTCAATATTGTTGCGGTGCCGTACAAATCCATCGAACTGATATCTCTGATATGAGATATAGTTTTCTTATTCATAAATAGATTAGGAGACGAGTTGATGGGAATGCATTCACTTAAAAAAGTCTTTGCTACTGCTTTAGCAATGCCTTTGTTTCTAGCCGCTGGGCAATCTGCAATTGCACAGAGTGCACCTAGCGCCCAAGGTAAAACAGAGTTGTTATGGTTTGGTCAGGCGGGCTTTCGGATTAAAACCCCCGAGGGCAAGATGATCTTGATTGACCCGTGGATTACTGGCGGACCTAAAACGCCACCGCAGTATAAGAATGATCTTGCTGCAATTGGACCGATAGATGTAGTGTTGGTGACGCATGCACACGTAGACCATATTGGAGATGCCCCAACGGTTGCGAAATCGAATAACGTCAAACTATATGGCCCGGCCGATATGGTTACGCCGCTTATTACTTTAGGAATACTTCCTGCGGATTTGGGTTGGCGCTTTAACAAGACTGGACGAGTTACTCCATTGCCGGGTGTAAAGGTAACCGCAGTGCAAGCTGAGCATTCTTCTTTATTGGTTTGGAAAAATCCAGCCACCGACAAAATGGAATCTCATCCTGCAGGTGAACCAGTGGGTTACATCATTGAATTAGAGAATGGATTCAAGATTTGGCACATGGGTGATACCGGCTTATTTAGTGATATGAAATTTATCAGCGAACATTACAAACCAGACTTGGTATTGATTCCGATTGGCGGTAATTTCACGATGGCTCCAGATGATGCGGCCTATGCTTTAAAAACTTGGGTGAAACCAAAAACGGTAATCCCAATGCACTACAACTCCAATCCAATGACAAAAGGTACTTTGGCCGAGTTCCAAGCTGCGATGAAGGGGAGCAATATCAAAATCATTCCTATGACCGAGGGAGAAACGGTCCAGTTTTGAGCTTTACCTGCCCAAAACCTCAAACCCCACATAAATTGTGGGGTTTTTTATTGGGAAATCGAGGGGTATTGCAATTAGTTCTAATTAGTACTAAACTAGTTCTAGTTAGTACTTTTTAATGTTTATCCAATGCAAGCGAACTTTTTGCCCGTTTTGAGAAATTTGGTATCTGCCTATGAGGCATTTGAGCGCTATTCGGCGCCAGATCTTCGATCTATGGGTTTAACTATGACCCAGTTTGATGTCATTGCGACATTAGGCAATCAACCACCAATGACTTGTAAGGAGCTAGGTGAAAAAACCTTGGTTACCAAAGGAACTTTAACGGGTGTTTTGGAAAGGTTGGAATCAAAGGGTATTTTGGAGCGCAAGTTAAATCCAGAAGATGCTCGCAGTCAGATGATTGGATTAACTATAGAAGGTCAGAAATTGTTTGAAAAAGTGTTTCCAGCACATTTGCAACATCTGGATAAAGCATTTAATCAATTAAGCACTAAAGAGCTTGCTGAGCTATCAAATGCACTGCAAACACTAACTACCGTTTTTGATAAATAATTTTTTACAAACTAAAGGAATGAATATGAACGCAATTTGCAAATCTAGTGCTGGTCCATTGGTATTGGTGGCGCGTATTTTATTGGCTGCAATTTTTATCTCTGCTGGCCTATCAAAGTTATCTGGCTTTGATGGAACTGTTGGTTACATCGCATCAAAAGGTTTACCTGTTCCAGCAGTATTGGCTGCTCTTACTATCGCTTTGGAAGTATTGGGTGGAATTGCTGTAGTGATCGGCTACAAAGCCCGTGTAGAAGGCCTCTTGCTGGCTGGCTTTTCAATAGTGGCCGCATTTATTTTCCATAATTTCTGGGCAGTTCCGGCGGATCAGTCTTATATTCAGAATATTATGTTTATGAAGAATTTGAGCATGGCTGGTGGTTTATTACTCTTGACCGTATTTGGCGCTGGTGGTTTTTCTATCGATGCTAAAAACAAGGTAAATGAGTCTTAATCAATAGCTAAACAAACAATTTTCAAACAATATTAATAGGAGAATGAAATGACAAAAGTAGCAGTTGTATTTCATAGTGGCTATGGCCACACAGTAAAGCAAGCTGAAGCTATTGCAAAAGGCGCAAACGGTACTTTGGTTGCTATTGATGCTGAAGGTAATCTAACCGATGCACAGTGGGCGACTTTAAATGAAGCGGATGCGATTGTATTTGGATCGCCAACTTATATGGGTACCGTGAGCTGGCAATTTAAGAAATTCGCCGATGCTAGCTCAAAGCAATGGTTCTCACAGCAATGGAAAGATAAGGTATTTGGTGGTTTTACAAACTCCGCAACGATGAACGGCGATAAGCATTCAACATTGCACTATTTCTTTACCTTGGCGATGCAACATTCTGGCTTGTGGGTTGGTACTGGTTTAATGCCATCAAACTCAAAAGCAGCGAAGCGTGATGATGTGAACTATGTCGGCTCATTCGCCGGTGCGATGATGCAAACCCCATCAGACGCAGGCGCTGATGAAGTGAACCCTGGCGATCTTGAGACTGCCAGACTCTATGGTCAGCGTATTGCCGAAATCACAAAACATTTGAAATAAACGACTTTTATTTTCGGCGTATTGAAAACTACCTTCGGGTGGTTTTTTCTTTTCTGGGGTGCAGGGCTTATAATGACGTAAGCAATTGAATTAAAAGAGATTATTCTCTAAAAATCCCTTTCTGTATGTTTGACAGCCAATAGGGGCTCTTGGACAATGCGTTTGGCGGTTTGATTCAAGCCCTAAGCCCTCATGACAGCCCATTTTTCCTCGACCTCCAGTAACGACAGCTTGACACTACAAGCTCAAGATTTGGCTTGTGTACGTGGGGAGCGAAAATTGTTCTCTAAGCTCAGTTTTAGTTTGTCCTCGGGCGATTGTCTTCATGTGCGTGGCGAGAATGGTGTTGGTAAAACCAGTTTGTTGCGTTTGTTGACTGGGTTATCTAAACCAGAGGCCGGTCAAGTTTTATGGAATCAGAAATCGATTTCAAAACAGACAAATTTATATCATCGCGATTTATTGTTTTTAGGTCATCGCGATGCTCTTAAGGAAGAGTTAACTGCCCTTGAGAATCTTCAAACTTATGCAGAGCTTGATGGAATTGAATTGCCCATTGAAAAAGCATTAGCAGCATTGTGGCGCTTTGGATTGCGTGGCCGTGAAAATTTGCCAGTCAACTGTTTATCAGCAGGGCAGAAGCGCAGGGTATTAATGGCGCGCATGCTCACACGTCAAGCGAAATTGTGGATATTGGATGAGCCTTTTAATGCGCTTGATGTGAACGCAGTTGCTCAGCTCGAAGAGTTAATGGCTGAGCATCTAGGATTAGGCGGATTATTGGTGCTGACTAGCCACCAGGTAGTCAGTATTCCTGGCGTAAGGGTGCTGGATTTATGAGCGCTCTATTTGCAGTTGTTCGTCGCGACTTGCTATTGGTTGCACGCCGTAAGAGTGAAGTGCTTACTGCGTTATTTTTCTTTGTAGTTGTCACCAGTCTTTTTCCACTGGGCATTGGTGCTGATGCAGCGCTTTTGCGCAAGATTGCGCCGGGAGTAATTTGGGTGGCAGCTTTGTTATCGACTTTGTTGAGATTGCATCGGATGTTCGCTGTTGATTATGCGGATGGTGCCCTCGAGCAAATGGCATTATCACCTCAGCCAATGGTAATGATTGTCGCGGGAAAAATTGTGGCTCATTGGATTGTTTGTGGTTTGCCGCTCGTGATCTTGGCTCCGATTATCGGAATTCAGTTTGACCTAGATAAAAGCTCCCTATATGTATTGATGGGAACGCTTCTATTAGGCACCCCAGTTTTGTCTCTGCTAGGCTCAATTGGTGGGGCTCTCACCCTGGGTGTACGCGGGGGTAGCTTGCTGGTGAGTTTGCTGATATTGCCTCTCTACACTCCCATATTAATTTTTGGCGCTGGCGCGGTATATGCGAATAGCGTTGGCTTGGACGCTTCTGGGCATTTTTCACTATTGGGCGCTATTTTCATTTTGGCTTTAGCATTTGTACCGTGGGTCAGCGCTAGTGCTGTAAAGATTGCAATTGAATGACAGAGAATACTTTTTCTAATAGCCGCTTGATCAATTGGTTTAAGTTATCAAGCCCAAGCACTTTCTATCCGGTGGCGGGCAAACTCATCCCTTTTTTCTGGGCCTTAACCGCAATTTTTAGTGCCATAGGCCTATGGATTAGTTTTTTTGTTGCACCTGTTGATGCTGTACAAGGACAGGGCTACCGCATCATTTTTATCCATGTCCCCGCATCTTGGATGTCGATGTTTATTTATATCGTGATGGCAGTTTGGGCGGGAATGGGCCTTATCTTCAATACACGATTGTCTGCAATGATGGCTCAAGCTCTAGCGCCTGTTGGTGCTTGGATGGCATTCCTCTCTTTATGGACTGGTGCATTTTGGGGTAAACCAATGTGGGGCGCATGGTGGGTATGGGATGCGCGCCTGACATCAGAATTAATTTTGCTATTTTTGTATTTGGGCTTTATTGCATTACAAGCTTCTATTGATAATCCACGCAGAGCTGATAAAGCAGGTGCCATCTTGGCATTAGTCGGCGTTGTGAATGTGCCAATCATTTATTTCTCAGTGAAATGGTGGAACACCTTGCATCAAGGCGCCTCAGTTTCACTAACAAAAGCTCCCGCAATGGTGCAAACGGTGTTGTGGGGAATGCTCATGATGGCGCTTTCTTTTTGGATGTATTCAATTGCGGTGGGGTTGATGCGAGTGCGCACAATCATTCTGGAGCGTGAGGCTCATGCAGATTGGGTGAAGCAGTTAAAAGAGGTAAATGCTTAATGTGGAATAGTCCAGCAGAGTTTTTTGCAATGGGCGGTTATGCCCTGTATGTATGGTGCAGCTTTGGGGTTTGCGTTTTAGTGATGCTCGTCGAGCCAATTAGCATTCGTATTCGTAGAAAAGCCGTTATTCAAAGACTTCAACAAGAACGATTGGCGCAACAGTTTGATCAAGAGGGTCGCAAGTGAAGTCAAGATATAAACGTGCTCTCATCATTGTTGCTGCACTAGCGGTGATTGCAGTTGCCGCATTACTTATTTTGAACGCGCTTAATAGCAATATCGCCCTTTATGTAACGCCAAGTGAAGTTGCTGCAGGTAAAGCTCCGCAGGGTCAGGCGTTTAGGATCGGCGGTATGGTGAAGGACAATTCTTTGAAGCGCGATGGTTTGACTGTGCACTTTGTGATCACTGATATGGTGAAAGATATTCCTGTGTCTTACACCGGTATCTTGCCGGACCTATTTAAAGAGGGTAAGGGCGCCATTATACAAGGACGCCTTAACGCTAATGGTGAGTTTGTCGCAAGTGAAGTGCTTGCAAAGCATGATGAGAACTATATGCCTCCTGAAGCGAAGCATGCTTTAGAGCAAGCGCAGAAAAATGGAAGTCAAAAATGATTCCTGAGCTTGGGCATTACGCGCTGATCCTAGCGCTTTGTGTGGCGCTGATTCAGGGTATCTTGCCTTTGCTTGGTGCGCATTATGGTCGTCGTGAATTTTTAGTTCTTGCAAGACCGGCTGCTCAAACCGCATTTCTATTGCTGGCAATCGCCTTTGGAACTCTCGCATGGAGTTTTTACGTTAATGATTTCTCTGTTCTTTATGTGGCAGAGCACTCGAACTCACAGTTGCCTGTAATTTATCGCTTAGGTGCAGTATGGGGCGGTCATGAAGGCTCCTTATTGTTGTGGATCTTCTTATTAAGTACTTGGACTTTTTTGGTTGCCCAGCTTTCAAAAGCCTTAGATGAGTTTATGGTAGCGAGAGTCATCGGTGTTTTGGGTTTAGTAAGTAGCGGTTTATTGTTGTTTGTATTGACCGCCTCAAATCCTTTTGAACGATTACTGCCTGCTGCTCAAGATGGACGATCTTTAAATCCCTTGCTACAAGATCCTGGTTTGGTCTTCCATCCACCGATGTTGTACATGGGGTATGTAGGTTTCTCAATAGCGTTTGCTTTTGCAATCGCCTCTTTGCTCTCTGGTAGATTGGATGCGGCATGGGCTCGCTGGTCTCGCCCTTGGACGACAGCAGCCTGGATATTCTTAACGCTTGGTATCGCACTGGGATCCTGGTGGGCTTACTACGAACTCGGTTGGGGCGGTTGGTGGTTTTGGGATCCTGTTGAGAACGCATCATTTATTCCGTGGTTAGTTGGCACAGCTTTATTGCACTCTTTGGCGGTAACAGAAAAACGTGGCGGCTTTAAGAGCTGGACTGTGCTCTTAGCAATTACCGCTTTCTCACTCTCATTGTTGGGGACATTCCTAGTTCGCTCTGGCGTGCTTACTTCTGTTCATGCGTTCGCCACTGATCCAAGACGCGGAATATTTATCTTGATATTCCTGTCTCTAGTGGTGGGTTCATCTCTAACTTTGTATGCATGGCGCGCACCTAAAAATACCTTGGGCGGCAAATTTAGTTTGAGCTCAAGAGAAACATTTATTTTGTTGGGCAATGTATTCTTGGTTGTGGCTGCTGGCTCTGTATTGCTTGGAACGCTCTACCCCTTGCTGATTGATGCTCTCCATTTAGGAAAAATTTCAGTAGGGCCTCCATACTTCAATAGTGTTTTTGTGCCAATCATGGTGCCGCTCTTAGTGCTAATGGGTATTGGGCCATGGACTAATTGGAAAAATACTGATTTGATATCAGTGCTTAAGCGTTTATGGTCTGCAGGCTTGGTTGCCGTGATTGCGGGTATTACCATTCCTTTGATTATGGGCCAGTTCACCTGGTTAGCAGGACTTGGTTTCTTGCTGGCTTTTTGGATTATTGCTTCTGGCTCTTTGCAAATTCTGCGTCAGTTGAAGTTGGGCAAACCAACACGTTCCTTTATTGGTATGCAAATTGCGCATCTTGGTATCGCGATCTTTGTTATTGGCGTAACGATGGTAGGCGCATATCAAGAAGAGAAGGATGTGCGCATGCTAGCTGGCGATACCGTGAGCGTTGGCGGCTATCAAATTCAGCTGGAAGGTGTTGAGCTTGTGCCCGGACCAAATTATCAAGCTATGCGCGGCACATTTAATTTAAGTAAAAACGGTGCGACCCAGGCGATTTTGTATCCAGAGAAACGCAACTATTTCTCATCAACGATGCCAATGACTGAGGCTGCAATCGATATTGGCTTAACGCGTGACCTTTATGTTTCCTTAGGCGAAGAATTGGGTGATAAGGCCTGGGCTGTACGTGTTTACTACAAGCCATTTGTCGATTGGATTTGGGGTGGCTACCTCTTAATGGCTTTGGGTGGAATCTTGGCGATGATGGATAAACGTTATCGCATGAAATTAAAGAAAGCTTCGTCATGAAAGCTAAATTTTTAATTCCATTAATTTTATTTGTTGTCTTGGTAGTATTTTTAGGCATTGGCCTCAACCGTGATCCACGTGAGGTTCCTTCACCCCTTATCAATAAGCCAGCTCCAGCTTTCGAAGTTGCGCAATTAGCTCAGCCTAATAAAACATTTTCACCGGCAAGCATGAAGGGCCAGGTATGGATTCTGAATGTCTGGGCCTCTTGGTGCGTTGCCTGTCGCGAGGAGCATCCAGTTTTAGTTGAGCTTGCAAAATCAGGGGTTGCGCCAGTCATTGGGCTTGATTACAAAGATAAACGCGAAGATGCTTTAACGATGTTGCAACGGCAAGGTGATCCCTACGTGCTTTCAGCATTTGATGCGAATGGCCGGGTAGGAATTGATTATGGCGTGTATGGCGTCCCAGAAACATACATCATCGATCAGGCGGGCATCATCCGATTCAAGCATATTGGCCCCATCACTATGCAGGTCTTGAACGAAAAAATGTATCCATTAATTCGTGAGCTCAAGAAATCATGAAATCCATTTTCTTGGTGATTGCTTCTATCTTTATTTTGCAGATCTCATATGCAAATGATGCTGCGCCTCTGGCTGATGATCCTGTAACAGAGCAGCGTTTGATCAGTATCTCTGAAGAAATGCGCTGCCTAGTTTGTCAAAATGAATCTTTGGCAGGATCCCGATCTGACCTGGCCAATGATCTTCGTAGAGAAATTCGTACGCTCATTAAAGAAGGTAAGAGTGATGAGCAGATTCGCAGTTTTATGGTGAAGCGATATGGTGATTTTGTGCTCTATCGCCCGCCCATTAAGCCAATTACTTGGCTTCTATGGATCGGCCCCTTTGTTATTTTGCTGATTGGTATTGGGTTTTTATTTTCTTATCTGCGCCGCCGCAATGCCAGTGTTGCCGCAAAAGAGCTAACAGCTGAAGAGAATCAAAAAATTGATGCCCTATTAAATACGCTTTCTAAGAACGATCGGGATTGACCACATGTTTAGCTTTTTCATACCCGCTTTTCTTTTATTAGTAATAGTGTTGGCATTCCTTCTTAAGCCCTTTCTATTTAACAAGGGGCATGAAAGTACATCGCGCCGTCAAATGAATGCCGTTATCTATCAAAAGGAATTAGAAAAGTTGGCAGCAGAGCAGGCTGCTGGAAGAATTGACGCCCAAGAATATGAGATGAGCCATGCTGAGATGCGTCAGCGTCTTTTTCAAGATGCTGAGGTCGAAGACGATACAGCTACGATGGGCTCCTCTAAAAAAGTCATTATTGGCCTGATCATATTTGTCGTGCTTTTATCCTCAGTCCTGTATCTCGCCTTGGGTGATGCGTTTCGAGTGGCGCAAAGAAATGAACAAAAGCCAATGACTCAGGCGGGTGTCGAGCAAATGGTTGCTGATTTTGCGCTGAAAATGGAAAGGGATCCCGGCAATCTAAAAGGCTGGGCAATGTTGGCTCGCTCTTATCGCATCTTGGGGCGCAATGAAGATGCCGCAAAGGCGTACGCGCGCGCAGGTAACTTCATTAATGATGATCCTGAGCTTCTCGCTGAATATGCGGATGTATTGGTTGGTACTGCTAATGGAAGTTTCAAAGGCAAGCCATTGCAACTAATTCAGCAGGCACTCAAATTGGATCCCAATAATTTATTGGCTCTGTGGTTATCTGGTACTGCCGCATATACAAGTGGAAATTATTCTTCTGCAGTAAAAACTTGGGGGCGACTTGCAAAACTATTGCCACCAAGCTCAGATGAAGCACGAGCGATTGCCGCTTCTATTGAAGATGCTCACTCTAAGGGCGGGGTTGCCAAGCCTCCTACGGTTGCTGGAAAAACAATCAGTGGCCAAATTGATTTGTCTCTCGAGCTGAAGTCTAAGCTTAAGTCTGGTGATATGTTAATGGTGATTGCAAGGCAGCCAGGCGAACGTATGCCGGTAGCGGTTCTTAAAGTGCCGGCCACTAAATTTCCATTTAGCTTTGCATTAGACGATACATTGGCTATGAACCCTAATAAGCAGATTTCTCAGCTTTCTGAGGTCAGCGTTGAAGTTAGAATCTCAAAGACGGGTATGGCCAAGGCTGAGCCAGGAGATTTGGTGTCGGCTGCGCAAACCGTAAAGCTTGGCTCATCAAAGGTGAGCATTTTGGTTAATCAGGTTTATCAGTAAGTACTGAATTTCAATCTATGACAACTTATAAAAAATATCTATACAACCCTTTCGCAATAGCGGTAGGTTTCTGTGTGGTGCTAGTTGCTATTTTTGCGGTGTTATGGATTTTGGTGCCGCCATCACCCAAAATCATCGAGATGGCGACAGGTTTCCCTACGGGTCTTTATTACCAATTTGGTGAGCGTCTGAAGGAAGAGGTTGCTAAAGATGGAGTTAAGTTGGAAGTTAAGTCAACCGGTGGAACAATTGATAACTTAGCTTTATTGAATGATCCAAACTCCGGTGTTGCTTTGCGATGGTGCAAGGTGGTGTTGCGGATGTAAGCAAGTATCCTAATTTGGTTTCTATCGCTGGTATGTTTTATGAACCAATTTGGGTCTGGTATCGAGAGCCTGGATTTAAAAATGAGGGTGGCCGATTACAAGTATTGGGCCAGCTCAAAGGTAAGCGGGTAGCGATTGGTAACGAGGGAAGCGGCACGCTTGCTTTAAGTACGGCTCTTTTGAAAATCAGCGGTACTAAAGAGAACGAGATCCACGGTGAGAAGTTAAAGCCAGATCAGGCTTTGGCTAAGCTCAGTAGTGGTGAGCTTGATGCGGTGTTTATTGTGGCAGCTGCAGAAGCCCCAATTTTGAAGAAGTTCTATGAAATCCCAGGCATTAGATTGATGAACTTTAATCAAGCGGATGCTTATACGCGTAATTTGCCGTATTTGTCTAAGGTAAATGTGCCAAGAGGTTTATTAAGTATTGAGCACGATATTCCAAGGCAAGATATTCAGGTGATTGCGCCAACCGCTACTTTAGTAACTCATGACAATGTCAGTCCCGCGATGATCTCGCTTATGCTCAGTGCTTCTTATGACATTCTTAAGTCCTATTCTCGCTTGCAAAAACCGGGAGAGTTTCCCTCAAGCGTTGGCATGGACTTTCCTTTGCACGTTGATGCAAAGATTTATTTGAAAGATGGACCTTCATTTTTACATCGCCATCTTCCATTCTGGACAGCAGTTTGGGTCGGGCGCTTTGTGAAGATCGTGATTCCGTTATTGGTTATTTTTATCCCGCTATTTACTTATATTCCATCTGCAAAGAATTTCTTGCTGAGGTTAAAGCTTGCTCAGGTTTATGCAGAGTTACGTGAGCTTGAGCGGAATGCGTTTAATCCGGATTTGAAGGAGAAAAATTTCCGGGATCTGGAAACTATCGAGAAACGTGTCGGCAACATTAAAGTATCTATGATGGACTCTAAAGAGTTGTATGACTTAAAGGGCCACGTTGGAGATGTGCGCGCGCGATTGAAGCACTTGTATTCCTAAACTAGGGCCCCATCAAGAATTGGGGCACTGGTTTTGTAAGTCAATTAAAAATAAAAATAGCAGGAGACAATGTAATGCATAAAATGATTTTTAAGAGGGCCGCTCTTTTGTGTGGCGCATTCCTTTCCCTATCCTTGGCCGCGCAGCCTTACCCTAATAAGCCAATTTCTTTAGTTGTTCCGCAGGCAGCAGGCGGAACGAATGACATAGTGGCTCGCTTGATTGCACCCGCATTCGGAGATGCGATTGGTGGTTCAGTAGTGGTTGAGAATAGACCAGGAGCTGGTGGCAATATTGGTACACAAAGTGTAGCCCGTTCCGATAAAGATGGTTACACATTGCTTCTCACTATTAATAGTGCTCAAGCAATTAATCCAGCTCTATATAAGAACCCAGGATTTGACCCTGTTAATGATTTTGTTCCTTTGTACTACATTGGCGCAACGCCGTATGTATTGGTCTCACCACCAAGTTCGCCATACAAGACCTTAGCTGAAGTGATCGCTGCTGCTAAAAAGAAGCCAGGCGAGTTATCTTATGCCTCCGCTGGTAATGGAACAATTAGTCACCTATTGGGTGCCATGTTAAATACAAGTGCTGGTGTAGATATGCAGCACATTCCGTATAAGGGTGTCGCGCCCGCTATTAATGACGTACTTGGTGGACAAGTTCCCTTGGCATTTGCTAGCTTACCTTCCGCATTAAATTACATCAAAGCAGGAAAACTGCAGGCGATTGCAATTAGCTCGGCTAAACGCTCTAGCGCAGCGCCAGAAATCCCGACAATTGCAGAGACATATCCAGATTGTGTTGGTGAGGTATGGGTTGCTTTATTTGCCCCTATTGGAACGCCGCCTGATGTTGCGAAGAAAATTCAGCTGGCAATGGATAAGTTAATGGCTAAGCCAGATGTACGTGAAAAATTGATTGCACAGGGTTTAGATCTAAATCCAGTGCCGACTGCAAAACACTCTGGATTACTTAAGGAAGAATTAGCTAAGTGGGCAAAAATTGTGAAGGCATCTGGCGCACAGCTTGATTAAGTCTTTGCTTGCCCTACAATGAATCTATGACTCCTACAATTCTTTCGCCTAAGCTGACCCCAGCAAAAGAGCTTGCTTAAGGATTGAGCCAAGACGGTTTTGTTGTGGTGTCACCAGAAACAGTGGCGGAAATCAGTGCTGTGCCACTAGCTAGTTTGCAGAATCTCTCTCTATATTGGGAGGGTTTGCCACGAGATCCTTATCTTAAGGATGGGGGTCGTTATCGTTTTCGCCGGCATGCTAGCTTTGAGATTCAAAATCAAAAGTTAAATTTAGTTCCACATCGAGCTCATTGGCAATCGCTCGACTATAACGCCTTGCATGGAGGTATAGAGCGTTGGTTTGAGCCTGTACTTCCCGCTGTATTAAATGATTCTGCTTGGCAAGGTGTGCTTATTGGCCTTACAAATCTTTTGAGTGGCTTAAAGCCTGTAAAGACATGGTTTGTTGAGGCTCATCAGTTCCGAATTGATACGGCCGATGGTATTGGTCGCCCAACACCGGAGGGCGCGCACCGTGATGGAGTGGATTTTGTTGCAGTATTTCTATTGGATCGCGTGGGTATTAAGGGTGGCGAAACCCGAATCTTTGATGCAAAAGGTTCTGCGGGATTGCGCTTCACATTAACTCAGCCTTGGTCATTGTTATTGATGAATGACGAGCGAATGATTCATGAATCTACGCCTATTCAGCCACTAGGCGACTACGGATATCGCGATACCTTGGTTCTTACATTTAGATCTAACGGTTTTCAAGATTCTCCTAACCGCAGTCAACAATAATCCCCCACTCAATCGTGTCAGACATTTATCGCGTAGCTTGTGCCGCAGGGTTCTCAGGCGATCGCCTGGGAGTGGCGAGGCCGCTGGTTAATGCTTTGATACAGCATGGAGGACCAGCATGCCTTATTTTTGAAAGCCTGGCTGAGAGAACGCTTGCTCTTGCGCAATTAGAGCGTCGACAAAATGATCTATTGGGTTATGAGCCGTTACTTGAAGAAATGCTTGAGCCAATTTTGTCTGATTGTGTGCAAGCAGGTATTCCAATTGTTGGTAATTTTGGCGCTGCCAACCCTTTTGCAGTAGCTGCAGTCATTGCGCGCTTGGCAAAAGAAAAAACCTTACCAGAATTAAAGATCGCGGTTGTCATAGGTGATGAGATATCAGGGGCTAGCTATCGAAAAATAATCGAGGCGAATCTTGCAAAGTCAGACCAAGAGTTATTGTCGTGTAGTGAACTTGTTAGTGCAAATGTATATCTTGGTGCTAAAGAGATTGCAGATGCTCTAACTGCTGGCGCTCAAGTTGTGGTGACAGGGCGCGTTGCTGATCCAGCGCTTACTCTAGGTCCATTGATGGCTCACTTTAAAAAGAGTTGGGAAGATTGGGATTTCTTGGCTAGCGCCACGATGGCTGGGCATCTACTAGAGTGTGGGGCTCAGGTCACAGGCGGTTATTTTGCGGATCCAGGATGCAAGGACGTTCCCAACCTAAGTAATGTGGGTTTTCCAATTGTGGAGTTTGATGCGCAAGGTAATATTTGCGTTACTAAGCCTGATGGTACAGGGGGTGTTGTTAATCGCTTAACTGTCACCGAGCAATTGCTATACGAGTTGCATAATCCTGCGTCTTATTTAACTCCTGATGTTATAGCGGATATTACTCAGGCTGCGATTTGTGATCTTGGAAATAACCGAGTTGAGTTGAAGGGTGTCAAAGGACGCCCCAAGCCAAATTCTCTGAAAGCAAATATTTGTGTTGATGGAGGATGGCTCGCAGAGGCTGAGATTTCGTATGCGGGTCATCACGCTCTTACGCGCGCACAGTTAGCGGCGCAGATTATTCGTGATCGAATTGGGAACGATTTGTCTCTTAGAGTCGATTTCATTGGATCCTCTAGTATTTTATGAGTGATTCTGGAGAGGGTCCTGCAATCAATCTTTTAAATTCTTTTGAAGATATTCGCCTTCGTGTTGCGGCAGCTCATCAAGATCGACAACTTGCAATGCAGGTGTGTCGCGAAGTGACTGCTTTATATACATGTGGCCCTGCTGGTGGTGGTGGCGTTCGAACTAGCCTAAAATCCAGATTGAATACCTTGGTTGCCTTTATTCCTCGTGCCGAAATAAAGCCTTCCTATGTGTTTTATAAGGAGGATCATTCGAAATGAAAAATCATTTAGTACCTCTACATTAAATTGCGCATGCGCGAACAGGAGATAAGGGTTCTCGATCTAATATCAGCGTCATCGCCTATCGAAAAGAAGATTTCCCAATCTTGCAGAGAGAATTAACTGAAGAGAAAGTCAAAACCCATTTTGGATTCCGTAATCCAAGCGCAGTAAAACGTTATGACTTACCTAATTTACAGGCGCTCAATTTTGTTATTGACGACCTATTGGATGGTGGCGTCAATTTGTCTTTAAATCTAGACTCTCATGGAAAGAGTCTTTCTTATTGGCTCTTATCCATGGAGATTGAAGCAAATTAACGCAAATTAAACTCCTTATTCCGCTTCCATTCCTGCGGCTTTAATTGCTTTCGCCCACTTCGCGGTTTCTAGTTTTATCTTCTGACCAAGCGCTTCGGGACTTCCGGGTTGTGTTTCAAAACCCATAGAAGCGAAACGCTCAGTTAATTCTTTTGATTTCGCCGCATCATTAATGGCTTTATTGAGTTTTAGCACTGCATCTTTTGGCATGCCTGCAGGTCCAAAGGCGGCAAAGAAGGCAATCAATTCATAGTTCTTGATGCCCAGCGCCTCATTAACGGTTGGCAACTCAGGAATAGCTGGCGAGCGTTTCAATGATGTAACTGCTAGACCTCGAATTTTCCCTGCTTGAACTTGCGGCAAGGTTACTGCAAAGTCTGCTGTAAACATATTAACTTGACCGCCGATAAGGTCGGTCATCGCATTTGGACCGCTCTTATAAGAGACACCAGTCATTTTAATATCAGCGGCACTAGCTAGCATTTCTGACGAAACGCGCTGAGAGGTGCTGGCATATGCAAATGTCATTTTTCCGGGGTTGGCTTTAGCGATAGATACAAAACCATTCAGCGATTTAGCGGGCACATCATTATTGATGGCAACAATGAGCGGTACCGAACCAAAGTAGCCAATCGGTGTAAAGGCTGTATCTTGGTTGTAAGGTAAGTTTTTACCAAGCTTTTTAATGCAGCGTTGGTGCTATTGGTTCCAAATAGCAGGGTGTAACCATCAGCAGGGGATTTGGCAACTACATCAGCGCCAATCATACCGTTCGCCCCAGGGCGATTTTCGACAACCACTGGTTGACCAAGAGATTCTGCCATTTTGGCGGCAAATGCTCGACCAATTTGATCAGTGGCGCTCCCTGGCGCAAAGGGAACAATGGCCTTGATGGGTTTGGAGGGGTAGTTATCCGCAAAAGTTAGTGGGCTTGAGAGTGTAATTAATACCCCAGCAAGATATACAAGGAATGCTCTATGTTTCATGTGGTCTCCATACTATTTTTTTATTAGTGTAGCGGGAATGGACGATCTGGGCGAGTAGAATGAGCTGAAGTTTTTACCGGCGCTCTATGCGTTTTCGATCAGTTGGTTACACCCCCTTTATGCTTATGGCGCAAACTTTTGCCTTATTGGGTTTCGCATGCTATGCCGTAGTGCTAGCCCCCTTGCAGGAAGAGTGGCGTTTATCCAATCTCCAGTCAGGCCTCATTGCGAGCGCTTTTTTCTTTGGTTATATGTTGGCCGTGCCTCTGGCGACAGCTCTTACCGACCGCATTGATGCCCGGAAAGTCTATTTAGTAGGGGGGATTTCAGCGACCTCTGGCTTATTGGGAATGGCCCTATTGGCAAATAATTTTTGGACGGCTCTTTTATTTATGTCTATTAATGGTGCTGGTCTTGCTGGTACCTATATGCCGGGACTCAAAATATTATCTGATCGTATTCAGTCAGGAGAGTTGACAAGGCATATTGCTTTCTACACAGCATTCTTTGGAATTGGTACTGGCTTTTCTTATTTATGTTCAGGTTGGATCTTGAGCGCCTTGGGTTGGCATTATGTATTCAGAATAATTGCGCTTGGACCTTTCGCGGCATTTTTAATTGTGCTCTTCTGTATTCCGCCACTGGCTCACGAAAAGTGGAAGGGTCCAATTCAAATTCGTTTACATGACATATTTCCTGTGGATAAATGGAAGCTCGTGTTGATGGATAAAAAAGCATCAGGATTTATTTTTGGTTATACGGCGCACTCTCTGGAATTGTTTGCGTCTAGAAGTTGGATTGTGGCGTTCTTTGCATTTTGTGCCACCGCTTCCGGGGAAAGCTTCTTTTTAGCCGCTACTACCTTGGCTGGCGTAATTAATTTCTTTGGGGTGCCCTCATCTATTCTTGGTAATGAAATTGCTTTGCGAGTTGGGCGCCAAAAGTGGGTTTGCATTGTGATGTTGACGAGTGCCATTATGGGAATTGCTCTGGCTTGCTCTACTGGCCACTCATGGTGGTTGATTGTCGTGCTTGCTGTTGCTCACGCTATTTTTATCATGGCCGACTCTTCAACATTGACTGCTGGTTTAGTGATCAGCGCTCAAGAAAATATCAAGGGTGCTGCGATGGGGCTGCATTCTTTAATGGGATTTGGTGGCGGCTTAATGGGGCCAGCAATTTTTGGTTTCGTATTGGACGTTGCTGGTTCACGTTCATCTTCGATTGCGTGGATTTGGGCATACGCAGCTGTGGTGATTTGGGGTGTTTTATTTGTAATCTACGAGCGCCGCAGTGGTTGGATTGATAAAGTGAATTCATAAACTCAATGATGAGTAGCAAGCATTCCTTCACTTGTTATCACTGTTCAAGTAGCATCCTACCTGACGATCTGATTGAGGCTGAGTTAGCCGGTGTGCAGCGTCAATTTTGTTGTGCAGGATGCATAGCGATTGCGCAGACCATTCATGGTGAAGGTCTTGAGGTGTTTTATGCGCGACGTGCACAGTCTAGTGAAAAGCCAGCAGCCTATCTTGCCAGCAATGAGATTCCTGAAAATCTAAAGCCTTACGATGATCCATCATTGCGCGGACGTTTTACTAGGTCTTGTGGCGATGAGGGCAATCTAGAAACAACTTTGCGCTTAGAGAAGATTCGTTGTGCTGCATGTGTATGGTTGTGTGAGCAACATCTCCGAAGAATCTCTGGTGTGAAAGATGTACAGATTAATTATGTAACGCAGAAAGCGATTGTGCGTTACTCACCTCAGCAAACCAGTCTTGCTCGTTTGTTATTTGAGATTGAGCGCATTGGTTATGAGGCTTGGCCGTTTGAGCCATCGTTGTCTTCTGAGAGATCCAAGAAGGAGCGCCGCCAATTACTAACTCGACTTGGTGTGGCGATGTTAGGCATGATGCAAGCCATGATGTATGCATGGCCAAGCTATGTAGGTGCCGACATTACTCCCGAGTTTGAGGTGTTATTGGGTTGGACAAGCTGGACCCTAACAGTGCCGGTGATGGTGTATTCAGCGGGTCCTATATTTGAAGCTGCATGGCGTAGCGTACGAACATTTAAACAAACCCATATGTTGGGTATGGATGTACCAATTGCCTTGGCATTATTTCTAGCCTTTACTGCCGGCACAATTAATCTCATCAAAGGATCTGGTCAGAGTTACTTTGATTCGATCACGATGTTTGTCGCATTCATTTTGGCTGCGCGTTATGTAGAGCTATTAGCAAGACAGAATGCACAAGGTGGTGCGGAGGCTTTGGCTAAACAGCTGCCTGCAACATGCGAAAGGTTAAGTAATTACCCAGAGTCAAAAACAGCTACTGTTGTGCCTGTGGTCAATTGCAGCGCTGGCGATTACTTGCGCGTTTCGCCAGGAGAGGTTCTTCCTGCCGATGGCGTTTTGGTTGAAAGCCCTAGCTCCTTAGATGAGTCCTTGCTAACTGGCGAGTCTAAGCCTGTTGATAAAAGAGTTGGTGATCGTGTTTATGCCGGAACTCACAATATTTTTAATCCCTTGATTATGCGAATTGATGCGATAGGCCAGTCAACCCGTATCGCAGGTATTGCCTCTTTGTTAGATCAAGCTTTGCTTGCTAAACCAGTGATGGTGAGCCTGGCTGAAAAATGGACCGCATATTTTGTTGGATTTTTTTTGCTCAGTGCATTTGTATCTGCAACGATTTGGCTCTACTTTGATCCGAGTCAGGCGTGGACAGTTTTGGTTTCGGTATTAGTTGCAAGTTGCCCATGCGCTCTTTCGTTGGCAGTGCCAACTGCACTTGCTGCAGCACAAGGTGCTGTTACTAAATTGGGTTTATTGATTGTGCGTGGTCATGTGCTCGAAGGTTTATCTAAAGCAAGTGATTTGGTTTTAGATAAAACCGGTACGCTTACTATGGGGCAGCCTGAGCTGAAAGAGATTAGGATATTACGCCCAGGATTTCTTGAGCGTGATGCTTTAGCTATTGTGGCAGCATTGGAGGCGGGTCAAAAGCATCCACTAGCTTTATCGATATTGCGAGCTGTTGAATTAGAAAAGATTGCCCCCATTTTGTTATCTGAACCAGTAAATAACCTGCTCGGCAAAGGCCTTAGCTTTGGCCCATATCGCCTTGGAAGTGCTGACTGGCTGGGCTTGCAGCAGGATGTAACCAATTCATCTGATGAGCAATATGGCCAAGTATATTTGGCGGATGAAAAAGGCATCATCGCTAGCTTTATTTTCTTGGATACACCAAGACCTGGTTTAGAAAATTTATTACAGGCAGTGAAGAGAAAAAATATTCATGTGCATTTGGTGTCTGGTGATAATGCGCACACAGTGGCTTGGTGGGCGAAGTTAGTAGGGATTGAAAGTTATTGTGGCGCCTGCACGCCTGAAGATAAATTTGATTACATCGAGCGCTTGCAGAAAGAGGGGCGCTTTGTTTGGGCAATTGGAGATGGTGTGAATGATGCACCTTTACTAGCGCGTGCAGATGTTTCTGTTGCGGTTGGCGCGGGTGCACCACTTGCTGCCGCTGGCGCGGATGCAATATTGACCGCAAATTCTTTAGAACCTTTAGCAAAAGCCTTGGCATTGGCCGATAAGACTCAAGCAATAATCAAGCAAAATTTGTTATGGGCATTGGTATATAATGTATTGGCAATACCGGCCGCGATGTTAGGTTTAGTAAATCCATGGATAGCGGGAATAGGGATGTCTCTATCTTCTTTGGCGGTGACATTAAATGCTTGGCGTCTGAGAAAGGCATAGACTGTCGGAATGGAAAGCCTATTTATCTTGATACCTCTATCCCTGCTTTTGGTGGCTTTATTGGCCTGGATTTTGCATTGGTCAGTGAAAAGCGGGCAGTTCGATGATTTGAGTGGTCCAGGAGAGTCTATCTTGATGGACGATGACGTTCCAAAGCCACAAAAAGTTAGTGAGCACCAGCAAAAATAGATTTATAAAACAAAGACTTAAATTGATATAGGGTTATCACTTTCATCGAGCCCGATTTTGCTCCACCCTTTTTGATGTAGATCAAACCCCCTCTAAAGCCTTAATTTGATAATCAATCTAGTCTATTTGGATTGTGTCGCTGTTTGGTCAAAAAAAGGAGAAACCATGGGACTTGCCGTGGGGAATAATCAAGATACCTTCAATTACAAGGTTATCAGCCAATTTGCCATCGTTACCGTGTTGTGGGGAATTGTCGGCATGCTCGTCGGGGTTATCCTCGCTGCGCAGTTAATTTGGCCTGAAATTACATTCAACATCCCTTGGTTAAGCTATGGTCGCTTACGTCCATTGCATACCAATGCGGTGATCTTTGCATTCGGTGGTTCAGCATTGTTTGCGACCTCTTACTACATTGTGCAAAGAACCTGTCAAGTACGTTTGTTCTGTGACAAGTTAGCGGCGTTTACCTTTTGGGGTTGGCAGGCAGTAATTGTTTCTGCAGCAATCACATTGCCTTTAGGTATCACCACTTCGAAAGAGTACGCTGAATTAGAGTGGCCAATTGATATCTTGATCACGGTTGTTTGGGTTGCTTATGCGATTGTGTTCTTCGGCACAGTGATTAAGCGCAAGACCAAACATATTTATGTTTCTAACTGGTTCTTCGGTGCCTACATTTTGACGATTGCGGTTTTGCATATCGTGAATAACATTGAAATGCCAGCCAGCTTGTTCAAGTCTTACTCTGCTTATGCTGGTGCGCAAGACGCGATGATCCAGTGGTGGTACGGTCATAACGCAGTAGGCTTCTTCTTAACTACTAGCTTCTTGGGTATGATGTATTACTTCATTCCGAAGCAAGCAGAGCGTCCAATTTACTCATATCGTTTGTCAATCGTTCACTTCTGGGCATTGAACTTTACTTATATGTGGGCAGGTCCTCATCACTTGCAACATACTGCCTTGCCTGACTGGACTCAATCTTTAGGTATGGTGTTCTCTCTGATCTTGTTGGCACCTTCATGGGGTGGCATGATCAACGGCATCATGACTTTATCTGGCGCATGGCATAAATTGCGTCGCGATCCAATCTTGAAGTTCTTGGTAGTGGCCTTGTCCTTCTACGGTATGTCTACCTTCGAAGGCTCCATGATGTCTATCAAGACGGTGAATAGCTTATCTCACTACACAGACTGGACCATTGGCCACGTACACTCTGGCGCATTAGGCTGGGTTGCAATGATCACCATCGGTTCTTTGTACTATCTCATCCCACGTTTGGTTGGTCAGAAAGATATGTACAGCACCAAGTTAATTGAGTTGCATTTCTGGGTAGCTACGATTGGCGTGGTGATTTATATCGCTGCTATGTGGATTGCTGGTGTGATGCAAGGTTTGATATGGAGAGCCTTTGAGCCAGATGGCACATTGACTTATAGCTTTGTAGAGTCTGTAAAGGCGACATATCCCTTCTATGTAATTCGTTTGTTGGGCGGTCTTTGCTACCTAG
>JBGAIU010000015.1:0-45759 GCA_044225315.1 Polynucleobacter sp. | reverse complement strand
TAGCCATGCAGGCGCGCGCCCTGAAACCATCGAGCTTTGGCTCGAAAGCAAGGTACAGGGCTTGGTGCTAGCGGGAACTGGCATGGGAAACCTCCACGAGCAATGGCTCAAACCCTTATTTGCTGCCTCAAAACAGGGGGTTGCAATAGTAAGGACCTCTCGTCCTGGGGCTGGGCAGGTATTGCCCAATATCCCAGAAAAAGATTTTGAGGGTTGCCTAGCTGCAGGTAAGTTTTCTGCGCCCAAAGCTAGGATAGCGCTGCAGCTGGCTCTAAATGCTGAAAAACAGGCTAAATTGGCTGGTAAATCCCTGACTTGGCAGGATTTTTTTGCTAGAATAGCGGTCTTGCCTGAAATCAGGTGAGCACTGAAAAGTGGCTGTAAAGTTGTTGTAAGCAGTATCTACAATTTGTTACTACCTTGTCACACTGGCGCTAATTTCGCAACCATCAGAAATTAGCAAGACGCCCAGGTGACTTTATCCTTAAGGAGTGTTTGATGCGTCATTATGAAATCGTCTTTATCGTCCATCCGGACCAAAGCGAGCAAGTGCCAGCGATGATCGATCGCTACAAAGCTACATTAGCAGCTGCGGGCGGCAAAATTCATCGTATTGAAGATTGGGGTCGTCGCCAGATGGCTTACATGATCGACAAGCTTGCAAAAGCCCACTACGTTTGCATGAACATTGAGTGCGACCAAAAAACTTTGGAAGAGCTCGAGCATGCGTTCAAATTTAACGATGCTGTTTTGCGTCACCTCATCATCAAGACAAAGAAAGCTGAAACAGAGCCTTCTATCATGATGAAAGAAGTGCAACGTGAAGAAGCGCGCAAATCAGCTCAAGCCGACGCTCCAGTAGCAGCGGAATAAGTTAGAAATTTGAAGAGGAATACAAAGACTAGAAAACGTATCAGAGAAGCGGAGCGGCGTTGAATCATTTCACCCTCACTGCAATCTTGGTATCTAAAGACGCGATTCGATTTACACCAGCAGGAATACCTGTAATGCACTGCCAGCTAGAACATAGCGGCCAAGCAAACGAGGTAGGAGTAGCGAGGAAAATTCAGATGAACGTTGAAGCCATTATGATCGGTCCGATACAAAAGGATCTTGAAAGAATGGATTTAGGAACTGAGGCGGTGTTCGAAGGATTCTTAGCCCCGAAGACTCTACGTAATCAAAGACTTGTTTTCCATATTACCCATATTCAATTAAAAAGTTAAAAGGAAATCATCATGGCGTTTGGAAAGAAACCCGATTTCAAAAAGAAACCTGCTCAGAACCCATTGTTCAAGCGTAAGCGTTATTGCCGTTTCGCTGTTGCTGGCGTAGAACAGATTGATTACAAAGATTTAGATACATTGAAGGACTTCATTGGCGAAAACGCTAAGATCACTCCTGCTCGTTTAACAGGTACAAAAGCAAAATATCAGCGTCAGTTAGACACTGCTATCAAGCGTGCCCGTTTCTTGGCTTTGTTGCCATTCTTTGATCAACATAAGAAATAATTGGGAGCCCTCAATGCAAATCATTCTTTTAGAAAAAGTAACAAACTTGGGCAACCTCGGTGACGTAGTTCGCGTTAAAGACGGTTACGCTCGTAATTTCTTAATCCCACAACGCAAAGCTCGTCGTGCGACTGAAGCAGCGATTGCTGATTTCGCAACCCGTCGTGCTGAGTTGGAAAAGTTGGCTGCTGAGAAGTTGGCTGCTGCGCAAGCTGTTGGCGTGAAGCTCAAGGACTTGGTTTTGGAAGTTGTTCAAAAAGCTGGTGTTGATGGCCGTTTGTTTGGTTCTGTAACCAACCATGACATCGCCGATGCTTTGAAAGCTAAAGGCTTCACAATTGAGAAATCCTCAATTCGCTTGCCTACTGGCCCATTGAAGATGGTTGGCGATCATCCGGTAGCGGTAGCAGTACATACCGATGTTGTGGCTGATATCACAATCCGTGTAATCGGCGAGCAAGCTTAAGTAATACACTAGCCTCATGGCTGAATCCCGCTCACGTACCGTTACGTTGAACCCTGGCATGATGGGTTCTGGGGATTCAGTTGTGCAGGCCTTAAAAGTACCCCCGCATTCTGTAGAAGCCGAGCAATCACTGCTCGGTGGCCTACTTATCGATAACTCATCTTGGGATAACCTAGGTGGAGTATTAAACGATAAAGATTTCTATCGCCCTGAGCACGCTTTGATCTATAAGGTCATTGCACGCCTCATTGGCGACAATCATCCCGCTGACGTTATTACGGTATATGACGCCGTTAAGTCTGAGCAGGGTGGTGATTTAGTTAGTATTGATTACTTAAATTCTTTAGCGCAGAACACACCCAGTGCTGCGAACATTAAAGGCTACGCCGATATTGTTCGTGATCGCAGTATTTTGCGTCGCCTCATCGAAGTATCCGACAGTATTGTGAACTCTGCATTTGTTCCAGAAGGTCGAACTGTTAAAACACTTTTAGATGAAGCTGAGTCCCGTATTTTGCAAATTGGCGAAGAAGGTAGCCGTAAGGCGGATTACCTTGAGATTGAACCGCTCTTAAAAAGCGTAGTCGCCAGAATTGATGAGCTGTATAACCGTCAAGGTGGCAGCGACATTACCGGTATCGCTACCGGCTTTATTGACTTAGATAAACAAACTAGCGGCCTGCAAAAAGGCGACTTGGTAATTGTTGCTGGGAGACCCTCAATGGGTAAAGCTCAGCCACTAGACGCAAAGATCAAAACGATTGATGGTTGGAAATTGATGGGCGATCTTCGTTTTGGTGATCGTTTGGCATCAGTTGATGGTCAGTTTTCTATGGTCACTGGCATATATCCCCAGGGTATTAAGCAGATCTACAAAGTTACTCTTTCGGATGGTCGCGAGGTTGAGTGTTGTGATGAACATTTATGGCGTGTGATGTATCGCGATTGGTCTGAGCCTCGTGTGGTTAGCACTAAACGTTTAATAGAAATGTTGCAGTGTGTACGCTACAAAAATAGATTATGGATTGACCCAGTCTCTGGAGATTTTGGGCACTCCAATGCATTACCAATTCATCCATGGGTATTAGGCGCATTGTTGGGTGACGGCACTTTGGCTTTGTCTCATGGTTCCGTGACGTTTTCTACCAAATCCCCTGAGCTTGTAGAGCGCATGAATATGCTTGCTGGGTATGAGATGGAGATGGTGCATGCGGGTGCCTACGACTGGCGAATTGTTTCCAAAGAGAGAATTGCTGCAAACGGTACTAGGCAGTATGTTTCTAAAAATTATTTCAGGGCTGCTCTAGAAGATGTAGGTGTATTAGGCTGCAGAAGTTTTGATAAATTTATTCCTGCAAGCTATCTAGAGGCCAATAAGAATGCTCGCCTCGCATTATTCCAAGGTCTGATGGACACAGATGGCTGGATTGAAAAGTGGGGCTCAATTCGTTTTTGTACTGCAAGCAAACAACTATCAGAGGATGTTGCTACCTTAGCGAGATCTTTAGGCGGTTTCTGCTCAATCGCAACCAAGCAGTCTAGTTATACCTATCAAGGCGAAAAAAAACAGGGTCGTTTGACCTATGTTTTGAATATGAGCTTTGAAGCCGGTTTCCAGGCTTTTACCTTGCCCGAAAAGAAAGAAAGATTAAGAGCGAGCTGGGATCGTCAACGTCGTTTGACATTCAGGAGTATTGAGCCATCTAGAGTGGCCCAAGCGCAATGTATTTCTGTAAGTCATCCTCAAAGAACATACATTACTAATGATTATGTTGTTACGCACAACACAGCTTTCGCGCTGAATATCGCCGAGAACGTTGCTTTAGCAGAGGGCTTGCCGGTCGTCGTCTTCTCTATGGAGATGTCAGGCGAGCAATTAGCGGCGCGTTTATTGGGTTCTGTAGGGCGCGTTGATCAAGGTCGTATGCGTACTGGAAAATTGCAAGATGATGAGTGGCCACGTGTCACCGATGCTATTGCACGTCTAAGCAATACACAGATTTTGATTGATGAAACTGGTTCACTATCCAGTTTGGAGTTACGTGCACGTGCACGTCGTATCGCTAGAAACTTTGGTGGAACACTAGGCTTAGTAGTTATTGATTACTTACAGCTCATGAGTGGATCGGGTTCTGAGAATCGCGCTACGGAGATCTCAGAAATCTCACGTTCATTAAAGTCTCTTGCAAAAGAGTTGCAGTGCCCGGTTGTTGCGCTCTCACAGTTGAACCGTGGTTTGGAACAACGCCCTAATAAACGTCCAATCATGTCTGACTTACGTGAGTCTGGCGCGATCGAGCAAGACGCCGACTTAATTATGTTCATCTATCGTGATGAGGTGTATCACCCAGATACCACTACCGATAAAGGTGTAGCAGAGATCATCATTGGTAAACAGCGTAACGGTCCAATTGGTACAGTGCGCTTGAGCTGGCAAGGTCCATTTACCAAGTTTGATAATTTGGCGATGGGTTCTATTGGTTACTCATCAGGCGGCTACGAGCCGTTTTAACTCAATTTCAGTTTGAGGCTATTCGTCGCGCCTCAGTAAACTTAGCGGCCCAATAGGGTGAAGTAATGTAATCAAGGCGCACAGTTCCACCAGCACTTGGCGCATGCACAAATCTCCCTTGTCCAACATAAATTCCTGCATGCGAATACTTTTCGCCGGTAGTGTTGAAGAACACTAAATCGCCAGGGGCAAGTGGACCGTTTTCAATACCAATACCTTGTGTGCTCATTTGCGCAATGGTGCGAGGTAATTTGATACCAGCAGTTTTGTTGTAGACATAAACAATCAGACCGCTGCAATCAAAGCCGCCTTTGGGGGTATTACCACCATATCGATAAGGTACATCTAACAACCCAATTGCCGCAATCGAGATACCCTCGGTACCAACACTTGTATCTTGTTTAAATTGAGCAACCTTAGCTTGATTAGATTTGCTGCCAAAGGTGCTGCACCCCGCCAAAAAGAGCAAGGTACAAATAAAAATGCCGCACCCAAGAAGAGTGCGGCATGAGAGGGTTTTTTTAAAGCGCGTCGGCAGCATGATCCGCAAGACGTGAACGCTCGCCACGGGCTAATGTGACATGGCCGCTATGACGCCAACCTTTAAAGCGATCTACTACATAGGTGAGACCGGAGGAACCTTCAGTCAGATATGGAGTATCGATCTGCGCGATATTGCCCAAACAGACAATCTTGGTTCCGGGACCTGCGCGAGTAACTAAAGTCTTCATTTGTTTTGGCGTTAGATTTTGCGCTTCATCAATGATGACAAATTTACTCACAAATGTTCTGCCGCGCATGAAGTTCATACTCTTTACCTTAATGCGTGAACGAATGAGTTCTTGAGTCGCAGCGCGACCCCACTCACCAGCATCATCGTTGCGCTGAAGTACCGCTAAGTTGTCATCAAATGCGCCCATCCAAGGCTGCATTTTTTCTTCTTCAGTTCCAGGTAAGAAGCCAATGTCTTCACCAACAGGAACGGTTGCGCGGGTAATAATGATTTCGTTATAGCGCCACTATCCAGCACTTGCTCAAGTCCAGCAGCCAATGCCAACAAGGTTTTACCGGTACCCGCTTGACCCAATAAGGTAACAAAGTCGATATCTGGGTTCATGAGTAGATTCATGGCGAAGTTTTGCTCGCGATTGCGGGCGGTTACGCTCCAGACATTGTTTTTCTGGTGGGAGAAATCCCGCAAGGTCTGCAACAAGGCAGTTTTGCCATTGATTTCTTTGACGTGGGCATAAAACGGTGTCGAGCCATCAGGATTTTCTTGGTAAACAAATTGATTTAACAACATGCTTGGCACGGTAGGGCCAGTAACCCGGTAGAACATCGTTCCCGATTTAGAATCTGCCCAACTCTCCATATCTTTGCCATGCTTTGGCCAAAAATCTGCAGGCAGCGAAAGTACTCCTGAATACATTAAGTCACGATCTTCTAATACTTGATCGTTGAAATAGTCTTCAGCAGGCAAGCCTAGCGCACGCGCTTTAATGCGCATGTTGATATCTTTGGATACCAGCACCACTTCTTGACCGTTGCGAGTTTTTTGCAGTTCACTAACTACTGCCAAAATCAGATTGTCACCTTTGCCTTCAGGCAATCCTTCAGGTAAAGCTTGGGTTGAGAGTTTGGTCTGGAAATACAAGCGACCAGAAACATCTTGATTGCCCAATTTATTGAGTGGAATGCCGTCATCCAATGTGCCACTGGTGCCAGCAATGAGTTGATCTAAAGAGCGGCTAACGGTACGGGCATTGCGAGCTACCTCCGTCATGCCTTTCTTGTGATTATCTAGCTCTTCCAGGGTGGTCATTGGTAGGTAGAGATCATGCTCAGAGAAGCGGAACAGAGAGCTTGGATCGTGCATTAATACATTGGTATCAAGTACAAACAAGCTAGGGGGGGACCTGTCCGAATAACCCGCTTTGGTTTTGCTGGAGCGCTAGCCTTGCCTTCACCTCTTACTGGACTACGATCAGCTTTGATCTTTTCTAGGGCAACTTCTGCTGCTGATAAATCTTCTTCCGCATCGTTGACCCATTCAGCTGTTTCAAGTGCAACTGGTTTTGCCTGTGCAGGACGTTTCTTTAAATCAGGAGTGTCCTTGCGGCTCAGTTTTACTTGATCAGCAATTTGGGTTGGGATGGGTGGCAATGGCATGCAGACTCTCCTAAAAGAAAAAACCGTCAAGCGGAGTGCATTGACGGTTTATTACGAAATTGGTTTTGATCACATCAGAAAAATGGGGGGGGTGATTCCCCGTACCTGCTGTGATTTGCTCAGGCTGTTGATTCAAACAGATTGTCAGACTTTCCCGTCGTTTACGGTGCATGTAGATCACTTTACCCCAAATTTTGGGGTTTGCAAGCACCTCAGATCAAATTGTTGTAAAAATCATTTAGCGGCTTTGGCAGCCTCTAAAACTTCAGTCACGTGACCTGGAACTTTCAGGCCTCGCCACTCTTTGACTAGCTTGCCGCTGGAGTCAAAAAGGAAGGTGCTGCGCTCGATACCGCGCACTTGCTTGCCATACATATTTTTCATTTTGATGACACCAAACAGTTGGCAAAGCTTTTCTTCAGTATCAGCAACGAGTTCAAAAGGAAGTTCTAACTTGCTACGAAAGTTATCGTGAGATTTGAGGCTATCACGGGACACCCCAACAATTAAAGCATTGGCTTTTGTGAAGGCTGCGATGTTGTCACGAAATTCTCCAGACTCAGCAGTGCAACCTGGCGTCATATCTTTTGGATAGAAATAGAGAACCAGTTTTTTCCCTTTAGCGGAATCGGGAGTAAAAGTAAGACCGGATGTCGCAGGAATCGCACATGCTGGAATGGGTTTGCCGATAGCTACTGTCATGATGATTCCTTTTTAATAGTGGTTCTTTATGATGCGTCTCTAATAATATTTTTGGTTTTATTGAATAATCAATTCACCGCTTCGGTTAGGTATTTCGCCCCAAGTCAGGGGTAATACAGCTATTTTATCGAGTTGGTTGGTGGCTTTCCGGGATTGGTGGAGTTCGCCCATCGTTACTAGGTCGTGGCCCTGATTTAGCCATCCCATCATCAGTTTTTCAAAGGCGGGTAAGAGCTTTTGTCCTTCAAGTTCCGCATGCAAAGTAAAGACTTGGTCATTAGGGTTGCTGTTGGTGATTTTCAGGATTTTGTTCGCTGCCCCAAACTCATTAGCGCCATCAATGCCAATCAGCTCATCAAATGTTGGTAGCGTGGTTGGATATTGAACATGCTTTGCATTGCCGGAAGATAGTGCTAAACGGTAAGGAATGAGATTGGGTTCGGCACGACCATCGGATGAATATTGAATGCCCCATTGATCCAGTTGCTCAAATGCAGCTTCATTCATTTGCCATCCAGCAGCACCATATGTCACTGGAGCATGTCCAAAAATTTCAATAAAGCGATCCCAACTTTTCTGCATCATCGCTTTTGTCCATGTTGCATCTTGATAGCGAACAGCGTCTTGCCATGCGACATGATCCCAAGTATGAATACCAGTTTCATGACCCGCTTGATCAATGGCGCGCATTTGCGCAGCAGCCTTTTTGCCAATGTCCGGACCAGGAAGTAAAACGCCATAGAGGAGGGTTTTGATTCCGTAGTGCTCAACTACTGAGGTGCGGCTCACCTTCTTCAGAAAGCCCGGACGGAAGACTCGCTTGAGTGCCCAGCCAGTATGGTCTGGACCAAGGCTAAATAAGAAGGTGGCCTTTAAGCCAAAGCGCTCAAGGGTTTTGGCCAGATTGGGAACACCCTCTTTGGTGCCGCGTAAGGTATCAACGTCAACCTTGAGAGCAATCTTGGCCATGAATCGTAATATTGATTGCGTTGAGTTGCTTATTCTTTATCGACTAATGAACGCGCTTTTTCCACGTCTTGGCGATAGGCTTCGAAAATATTCTTAAGCGCATCAGCCATCGTGGTGGTTGGTTTCCAGCCAAGCTCGCCCATGGTGTTGTCAATTGCAGGCACACGGTTTTGAACATCCTGATAGCCTTCGCCGTAGTATGCGCCTGAGGTAGTCTCAACAATTTTCACATCGCTAGCTGTTTTAGCGTACTCAGGTATGCTGCGTGCGATATCTAGCATTTGATTCGCAAGTTCACGAACAGAGTGATTATTTTTTGGGTTGCCAATGTTGTAGATCTTGCTGTTAGCAACACCGTTTTTATTGTCGATGATGCGCATCAAGGCATCAATACCATCGTCAACGTATGTAAAGGCACGTTTCTGAGCGCCGCCATCAACCAAATTAATCGGTTCACCACGAACAATATGACCCAAGAATTGCGTAACAACACGAGATGAGCCTTCTTTTGGTGTGTAGATGCTGTCTAAGCCAGGGCCAATCCAGTTGAATGGGCGGAATAGGGTGAAGCGCAAGCCTTCCATGCCGTAACCCCAAATCACGCGATCCATTAATTGCTTAGAGCAAGCGTAGATCCAACGCGGTTTATTGATAGGGCCGTACACCATGCTAGAAGTAGATGGATCAAATTCGCTGTCTTCACACATGCCATAAACCTCTGAGGTTGATGGAAATACTAAATGCTTTTTGTATTTAACAGCAGAGCGAACGATAGGAAGATTGGCTTCAAAGTCGAGTTCAAATACTTTAAGTGGTTGTTGCACATAAGTGGCTGGGGTTGCAATCGCCACCAAAGGCAAGATGACATCGCATTTACGAATGTGATATTCAACCCATTCTTTGTTGATGGTGATATCACCTTCGAAGAAGTGCATACGAGGATGATTGATTAAATCTCCTAAGCGATCATTCTGCATATCCATGCCATAGACATCCCAGTCGGTTGTCTCGAGAATGCGCTTTGAAAGGTGGTGGCCGATAAAGCCATTAACACCAAGAATGAGTACTTTTTTCATCTTTACTGCCTCGTATTAATCGAATTTGTTATTTCTAAATCTATTCTTATTTGTTGGCCGGAAACCATTCCAAGATCTCTAAGACTTGCTGGTCACCACAAATGCCGAATACCCGATTATCAACCACTTGGATGCCTAAATCCCCTAGATTGAGCTCGCTGGGAAAAGGGCCCTTAAGGCTAGTACGGGCAACAATCATGGTTTCGCCGTCGTGATCGGTAAAAGCGCCTGGATAGGGGGGTGCAACCGCCCTTACAAGGTCATGAACCTGTTTTGCGGTCTGATTCCAATGAATTTGCCCATCAGCGGGCTTTCTGCCGCCAAAATAACTCCCTTTTTGCAAGTCATTGGGCTTGCGAGGGACATTCCCTTGCAAAAGAGCGGGGATCGCTTCATGAATAACGTTGACTGCTGCTTTGCTGACTTTGGCAAATACCTTAGTAGCGGTTTCGTCGAAGCCGATGCTTACTGCTGACTGACCAACAATATCCCCTGCATCTGGCTTTTCTTCCATGATGTGCAAGGTGGCGCCCGTTTCGGTTTCCCCATGGAGAATTGCCCAATTGACCGGAGCGCGTCCACGATATTTTGGCAGCAATGATCCGTGCATATTGAGTGCTGCAATTTTGGCGCAAGCCAGAATCTGCGCCGGAATCATGTGGCGATAGTAAAAAGAAAAAATGTAATCAGGGGCGAGCGCTTGAAGTTGTGGAACAAGATTCGCTAGTTCACTTGCGCTTGGCGTGATGTAAGTAATATTTTTTTCTTGGCAGAGTTTAGCTACGCTTCCAAACCAAACATTTTCATTAGGGTCATCTTGATGTGTGACGACAAGGTCAACTTGAACGCCAGCTTTGAGTAGCTCTTTTAGGCAATTAACGCCAACATCGTGGTATGCAAAGACAACTGCGCGCAATTATTTTTTCTCTAAAACCGTTTGCACCACATAGCGAGGGCGATTACGGATTTGTTGATAAATGCGACCGATGTATTCACCCAGCAAGCCAAGGCCAAAGAGCATGACACCAATGAGGAAGAAGGTGAGTGCGAAGAGGGTAAAGACGCCCTCTACCTCGGCACCCAATACAAAGCGACGTACCAAGAGGTAGGCAAATAGGCTCCCGGCGGCAAGCGAGAGGAGCATGCCGAGGATCGAGAAGATCTGCAAAGGCATGATGGAGAACCCAGTCACCAAATCAAAGTTCAGGCGAATGAGTTGATAGAGGCTGTATTTAGATTCACCTGCAAAACGCTCCTCATGTTTGACGGTGATCTCAACAGGGTTCGCCGCAAAGGTATAAGCAAGTGCAGGGATAAAAGTATTGCTTTCATCGCATTGACGCACAAGGTCAACAATGCGACGGCTATAGCCACGCAACATGCATCCTTGATCAGTCATGGTGATGCGAGTAATGTTTTCGCGTAAATGATTCATAGCGCGTGAAGCAAATTTTCTGAAGAAGCTATCACGACGATCAGCGCGGATGGTGCCAACATAATCATGTCCAGCAATCAGCTTCTCAGTAAGCGCATCAATTTCTTCAGGAGGATTTTGTAGATCCGCATCTAAGGTGATGATGTATTCGCCCTTAGCGTATTCAAAGCCAGCCATGATGGCCATATGTTGGCCAAAATTGCTGTGGAATAAAACTGCTCGCGTGACATCAGGGCGTAGATCAACTTGCTTTGCCAATATGCCGGCGGAACGATCTTTGCTGCCATCGTTAACAAACACAATCTCATAAGAGATATTTCGCTTGGCAGAAACCGCATCTAATGCAGGGTAGAGTCGATCAAATAATGCCTGGAGGCCATCTTCCTCGTTGTACACGGGAATGACAATGCTCAGCTTTGGGTTGGCAACTAAATTTGCAGTCATGCCGCAATTTTGCCTGATTCTGGGGATTTCACCCAATAAAGCTATTTTTTGTAGTGTTTCTGAAGGATTCCAATAAGTCCACTCGTAATACGAGCAATATCTTGGTCTTTCATGCCTGGAAATAGCGGCAAGGTCAGAATAGATTTGCCGATGCGTTCTGCAACTGGCGTAGCTCTAGTTTGGTAGCCCAGATTTTTATACAAAGTAAAACCAGTGATGGCGGGGTAGTGAACTCCAGTGCCGATACCGAGTTCTTTCAACTCAGTCATCACTTGTGCGCGATCACAATGTAGTTGCTCGAGTGGAAGTACCACTTGAAACATATGCCAATTGCTTTCGGTAAAGTTTTCAACTGGTAGTTCTAGATGAAGATCAAGACCAGAAGATTTGATTTCTGCGCGAATAGCATCGAAATACTGACGAGCTAATGCAGTGCGTCTATTTTGATAGGTGGGCAATTGTTTGAGCTGTTGCAAACCAATTACCGCATTAACGTCAGTTAAATTATCTTTCCCGCCTAAGACATCTACGTCCATGCCATCCATACCTTGGCGTGTAAGCCCCTGTAGACGAAATTTCTCAGCAAGCTTTGCTTCATCATTAGTATTTAAAACAAGGCAGCCGCCTTCAATGGTGGTGAGATTCTTATTGGCCTGAAAGCTAAAGCTCACTAGGTCACCAAAGCTGCCAATCTTTTTTCCTTGCCATTGAGAGCCAAAGGCTTGGGCAGCATCTTCGATAATGCGTAATTGATGTTGTTTAGCTAGCGAGTAGAGCTTATCCATATCAACCGGTAGGCCTGCAAGGTAGACCGGCATGATGGCTTTAGTTTTGTTTGTAATAGCGCTAGCTACTTTATCGAGATCGATATTGCGTGTTACGGGATCGATGTCTACAAAAATAGGTTTCGCACCAACGCTCAAAATGACATTGGAAGTGGCGACCCAAGAAATGGGGGTGGTGATCACTTCATCGCCATCACCAATGCCAGCAACTTGCAGCGCGATTTTCATCGTTGCAGTGCCGTTGGCAAAGCAACGCACGGGACGCCCACCAAAGTATTCGCTTAGGGTGGATTCGAATTCAGCGAGCTTGGGGCCTGAAGTTACCCAGCCAGAACGCAAGACTTCAGCAACCGCATCAATCGTTTCTTGATTAAAGCTTGGGCGCGTAAAAGGAATAAATTCTGGGCTGGCGTTTGACATGGTGTCTATCTTACTGCGTTGAGTTCGAGCCATCAGGATGCTTCACAATCACTTTGCGTGAATCGCGTCCCACTTCTTGCATTGGCAGATTCAAACCTTGAAGCTCAATAAATACCTCGGGCACCATGATGGCATAGGCACTCTGATCCTCTTTCCAGTGCGCAATGAAAGCTTCCATAGTCGGCACCCAAAGTTCAGGTTCTTGATTTACTCCAAACTCGAGCTCATCAGGCGATTGCACCATGATCATGGTTCTGCCTAAATAGAAAGGCACTGTGTGATCTAGTAAACGTACTGAATAGAAGTTCACTTTTTCTGGAATGGAGGATTTCACTTGATTAACCAGATCAATTCCGGATACTGCGCGACCTAAAGTTTCATGGCCTGTCCCCGCGATGATGGCGCATAAGAAAAAGCCCCACGCAAAACTCACAATGCTGCTGATGCCGTTTCGTTTAGATTGGAGGCTTGCATAAAGACTCAATGCAATCAACGCGATGAGAGCTGCAATGACCCAATATGTATATTGGGCATAGGCTTCAATCTCATCCGGTCTTGCTTGTTTGCCGATGTCAGACAAGAAGAAAAATCCGATTAAACCTAATAATGCAAAACCAATCGTTTGTAACTTCCATGCAAGAGACATGGTGTTAGTGTGTCCAAGCAAGCGATCAAGGCGATTTCCAATTAACAATGCAAGCGCTGGAAAAATAGGAATGATGTATCCCGGGAGTTTAGATTGAGAAATGCTGAAAAATACGAAGATCACAATAGACCAGCAACTCAATAACCACCCAGGTGAAAAGCTTCTTGAACGCTCTTGCCATGCTTGCCTAATCGACCCTGGGATTTGTGCAATCCAAGGCAGAAGCCCAATCAGCAATAGCGGTACAAAGTAATAGATGGGCCCAGTCCTGCTATGGGCATTTTGTGTGAAGCGTTGTAGGTGCTCATGAATAAAGAAAAATTCCAGGAACTCTGGATTACGTTGCGCCACCAAAACAAACCATGGTGCCGTGATTGTTAAAAATAAAATAAGTCCGCTAAATAAGCGCAAGCGTGTCCAGATCTTCCAATCCCATGCACTGATCGAATAGATTACAAAAACCATTGCAGGTATTGCAGCGCCAATCACGCCTTTTGAGAGAGTGGCGAGCGCCATGAAGATCCAGCATGTCCACGTCCAATTGCGACAACTCGACTGAGTTTGTGAAGTTTGCGCAATCAAGAGGCTGCATAGTGCGGCAACCAAAAATGCAGACAAGCCTATATCTAAAGAATTGAAGTGTCCGCTAATGACCCACATTGGACTCGAAGCTAAAACAACGGCGGCTAACCATCCAGCTCTTGCGTTATAAATTTTTGCGCCAGTAAATCCAATTGCCAGAATAGTTAAAAAGCCTGTGAGTGCAGTCCAGAGTCTGGCCTGCCAATCACCAATCCCAAATAGTTGAAATGTGGCAGCTGTTGCCCATATTTGTAGCGGCGGTTTTTCAAAATACTTGTAGCCGTTGTAGCGCGGAGTGACCCAATCCCCTGTGACGAGCATTTCTCGGGCCATTTCGGCATAACGACCTTCATCCGAAGGGATGAGGTGGCGATAGTTTAGGGTTCCAAACCAGAGGGCAGCATAGATCAGCAATAAAAGCAAAATCTTGCCAGGGTGTAGGGCGGAGGACTGCCGAATTTGGCCAAATTGCATTAGGCGGCTTCCACAATCAAGGCCAAAAGGACTTTTCGGCCTTCACCAACTAGGATGTTGTAGGTACGGCAGGCCGCTTGTGAGTCCATGATTTCAAAGCCAATTTTGGCTGAAATCAGGCCTTTCAGTAGCTCAGGCTTAGGAAATTGCTGGCGACTGCCAGTTCCAATCAAAATCAATTCTGGCTTCAGGTCGACCATTTGGCTGAAATGGCTAGCCCCTAAGTCACTAAAGGACTTTGCTGGCCATTCTAGGGTGGCGCCATCCGAGCTCAAAAGGACGCTGTGCTTGTATGGAGTTTGGTTGATCTCCACGTAGCCATCGCCATAGCCGGTGATCGTATTGGCTCCAGAATGGGGGTCAGATTGAAGCTTCAAGTGCACTCTCTGTCATAATTATGAGGATTATAGCTAGCTGTTTTTTCCAAGATTTCAAGAACTTACCTTTAATTTATTGTGAAACCCATCCTAAAGTCCCAAAAACTCGAAAACGTCTGTTATGACATTCGTGGACCCGTGCTTGAGCTTGCTCAGCGCATGGAGGAAGAGGGTCACAAAATCATCAAATTAAACATCGGAAACGTGGGTGTTTTTGGTTTTGATCCCCCTGAAGAGATTCAGTTGGACATGATTCGCAATTTGAGTAATGCCTCTGCTTACTCTGATTCAAAGGGTATTTTTGCAGCACGTAAAGCCATCATGCAGTATTGCCAAGAAAAAGGCATTCAGGGTGTAGCGCTAGATGATGTGTACACCGGTAACGGTGTTTCTGAGCTCATCGTATTGTCGATGAATGCACTTCTTAATGATGGCGATGAAGTGTTGGTGCCAACACCAGACTATCCTTTGTGGACTGCTGCAGTCAGTTTATCGAGTGGTACCCCAGTGCACTATCATTGTGATGAGTCAAAAGATTGGGCGCCAGATCTAAATGATCTTCGTAAAAAAATTACACCCAAGACAAAAGCGATTGTGGTGATTAATCCGAATAATCCAACGGGTGCGATTTATTCAAAAGAAGTATTGCTTGAGCTCACACAGATTGCGCGTGAACATGGTTTGATTTTGTTCGCCGATGAAATTTACGACAAGATGTTGTATGACGGTGAGAAGCATATTTCTTTAGCCTCTTTGTCTACTGATGTTGTCATCATCACTTTTAATGGACTATCTAAGAATTACCGTTCATGCGGCTACCGCGCTGGCTGGATGGTGGTTTCAGGGGATAAAGAGATGGTGCGTGACTACATTGAAGGCCTCAATATGTTGGCTTCCATGCGTCTCTGCGCAAACGTTCCGGGTCAATACGCCATTCAAACGGCTTTGGGTGGATATCAAAGTATTAATGATTTAGTGAGTGAAGGTGGTCGCTTAGCAAAGCAGCGCGATCTTGCATGGAAACTCATCACCGATATTCCTGGTGTGTCATGCGTAAAACCAAAATCCGCTTTGTATTTATTTCCAAGGTTGGATCCTGAGGTTTACCCAATTGAAGATGATCAGCAGTTTGTTGCTGATCTTTTGAAAGAAGAAAAAGTATTGTTAGTGCAAGGCTCTGGTTTTAACTGGGTTAAGCCTGATCATTTCCGCGTAGTGTTCTTGCCTCATGAAGATGTATTAAAAGAGGCTATCGGACGTTTTGCGCGTTTCCTCGAACGTTATCGCAATAAGCATGGCCGCAAGGCTTCTACAACTGCAGCAAAGGCATCATGAAACCGATTCAAGTAGGTCTATTAGGTATTGGCACCGTTGGTGGTGGCGTGTTCACTGTACTCGAACGCAACCAGGATGAAATCACTCGCCGCGCAGGTCGCGGTATTCGCATTAATACCGTTGCTGATTTGAATGTAGATCGCGCCAAAGAGATTGTTAAAGATCACGCGCAGGTAGTAAGCGACGCTCGTGCGGTAATCAATAACCCTGAGATTGATATTGTTGTTGAGTTAATTGGCGGCTACGGTATCGCCAAAGATCTAGTTTTGGAGGCAATTGCTGCTGGTAAGCATGTGGTTACCGCAAACAAGGCCTTAATTGCTGTTCATGGCAATGAGATTTTTAAAGCTGCGCATGCTAAAGGCGTGATGGTAGCTTTCGAAGCTGCCGTAGCTGGCGGCATTCCGATCATCAAGGCATTACGCGAAGGTTTAACTGCTAATCGCATCGAGTGGATCGCTGGCATCATCAATGGCACCACGAATTTCATTCTTTCTGAAATGCGCGACAAAGGCTTGAACTTTGAAACTGTATTGAAAGAAGCGCAACGTTTAGGTTATGCAGAGGCTGATCCCACTTTCGATATTGAAGGTGTAGATGCTGCTCATAAAGCAACCATCATGAGCGCGATTGCATTTGGTATTCCGATGCAGTTTGAAAAAGCACATATTGAAGGCATCACCAAGTTAGCCGCAATTGATATTCGTTATGCGGAGCAATTAGGCTATCGCATCAAATTGCTCGGAATCGCTAAAAAGACACCTGGTGGCGTTGAGTTGCGTGTGCACCCAACATTAATTCCTGCAAAACGTTTGATTGCAAACGTAGAGGGCGCGATGAACGCTGTTCAAGTATTTGGCGATGCAGTGGGCACTACTCTGTACTACGGCAAAGGTGCTGGATCTGAGCCAACCGCTTCAGCTGTGATTGCGGATCTAGTTGACATCACTCGCTTGCTTAGCGCAGATGCTGAGCATCGTGTCCCATATTTGGCTTTCCAACCAGATGCTGTGCAAAATACCCCTGTATTACCGATCGGCGAAATTACAACTAGTTACTACTTGCGCATGCGTGTAGCTGATCAAGCAGGTGTGCTTGCGGATATCACCAAAATCTTGGCATCTCATGGTGTATCTATCGATGCACTCTTGCAGAAAGAGGCTGACGAGGGCGAGAGTCAAACTGATTTAGTTGCGTTAACCCACGAAAATAAAGAAAAAAATATGCTTGCCGCAATTAAAGAGATCCAAGATCTCAAAACAGTTGCTGGAGAAGTAGTTAAGATCCGTTTAGAGAATCTGTCTTAAGCAATTAAATATCAACATGCGTTACCAGTCCACTCGTGGCAATAGTCCACAACAATCTTTTTTAGAAATTCTTCTGGGTGGATTGGCGCCAGATGGCGGTTTATATCTCCCAACTCAGTATCCGCAAGTTACGTCCGCTCAATTATATGCTTGGCGTGGCTTGTCATACGCTGATCTGGCTTATGAAATTCTGAGCTTGTATTGTGATGACATTCCTGAGTCTGACTTGCGTGCTTTATTGCGCAAGACTTATACAGAGCAAGTCTATTGCAATGGTCGTCCACAAGATAACGCAAAAGACATCACGCCATTACATTGGTTGGGTGAAGAGCATGGTACGCGCATTGGCTTATTAAGTCTTTCTAATGGCCCAACATTAGCCTTTAAAGATATGGCTATGCAGTTATTGGGCAACTTGTTTGAATACGCACTCAAACGTGCTGGTCAGCAGCTTAATATTTTGGGTGCCACTTCAGGCGATACTGGTAGCGCCGCAGAATACGCTATGCGTGGCAAAGAAGGTGTCAAAGTATTCATGCTTTCTCCACGCGGAAAGATGAGTGCCTTTCAGTCTGCGCAAATGTATTCCTTGCAAGACCCGAATATTTTTAACTTAGCAGTAGCCGGCGTCTTTGATGACTGTCAGGATATTGTTAAGGCGGTAAGCAACGATCATGCATTTAAAGCTAAGAATCAAATTGGTACAGTGAACTCGATTAACTGGGGACGCGTAGTAGCTCAAGTGGTCTACTACTTCCAAGGTTACTTGTTGGCAACTAAATCCAGCTCTGAAAAAGTATCGTTTACGGTTCCATCAGGAAACTTTGGCAATGTCTGCGCAGGTCATATCGCTCGCATGATGGGCTTGCCAATCGAGCATCTGGTTGTAGCAACAAACGAAAACGACGTATTAGACGAGTTCTTCCGCACTGGCGTTTATCGTGCTCGCAAGTCAGCAAAAACATTGCATACATCAAGCCCTTCAATGGATATCTCTAAGGCCAGTAACTTTGAGCGCTTTGTTTTCGATTTTATGGGTCGAGATGGAAAAGCAACTGCAAGCATGTTCAAGCAAGTTGATGAGGTAGGCGGTTTTGATATCTCCAAGGACGCAGTATTCAAAGATTTGAGTCAATATGGCTTTCAGTCAGGCCGCAGCACTCATGCTAATCGCCTAGATACGATCCGCGATATCGAGAAGCAATACGGCATCATGATCGACACCCACACTGCGGATGGTGTGAAAGTGGCCCGAGAGCATTTGCAAGCTGGTGTGCCGATGATTGTTTTAGAAACAGCTTTGCCAATTAAGTTTGAAGAAACTATTCAAGAGGCTTTGGGTCGACCGGCTGAGTGCCCTCCAGCATTTCGGGATATTAAGTCCAAGCCGCAGCGCGTAGTCAATATCGACGCCGATGTAAATCAAGTGAAAGATTTTATTGCTACGCATCTCAATTAAATATTCAGAGATAAGCCAGTAATAAGCATCGTTATGACTAAGCCACCCATGTTGACTGCGCAGCAGGCTTTAGACCATTTGCTCTCACATGCAAAACCTGTCCATGTAAATGAAAATATTCCAGTGCAGGCCGCTTTAGGTCGTGTGCTAGCTGAAAACGTTCAGTCTCTGGTAGATGTTCCGCCTTTAGATAACACTTCGATGGATGGATACGCGGTTCGTACTGCAGATACTGCTTCTTCTGGCCAGGTGTTGCGAGTAGCACAGCGCATTCCAGCGGGCTCAGTTAGTGCGCAGTTAGTACCAGGCACGGCAGCCCGCATATTTACTGGGGCACCTATTCCTCCAGGCGCAGATGCGGTAGTGATGCAAGAAGATTGCACCATCCCAGAGGGGTCTGTTGATCAAATGCAAGTAAATACGGTTCCTACGGTTGGGCAATGGATACGCCGTCGAGGTGAAGATCTGAGTGCTGGCAAGACAGCGCTATCCGCAGGTATTTTTTTGCGACCACAAGAATTAGGGGTGGCCGCTTCAGCTGGTCTAACCCATTTAAATGTAAAGCGACGTGTGAAAGTTGCCGCTTTCTATACGGGAGATGAATTAGCGCTTCCTGGAGAACCATTAAAACCTGGTGGTATCTATAACTCCAATCGCGACACCTTATTAGCTTGCCTTCGTGCTTTAGGTTGTGATGCTAGTGATTTAGGTATTGTTCCCGATCGTTTGGATGCGACCCGAGAGGCATTGCGTCGCGCAAGCAAAGATCATGATCTCATTATTACCTCCGGCGGAGTCTCTGTTGGCGAGGAGGATCACATTAAGCCTGCTGTGACTGCTGAAGGTAGATTGGATCTTTGGCAGATTGCAATTAAACCTGGCAAGCCTTTGGCTTTTGGCGCGGTTCGTAAATTGAATCAGGCGAATGGTGGTACTGATGGTGAAGCATGGTTTATTGGATTGCCTGGTAATCCAGTCTCCAGTTTCGTTACCTTCTTATTATTTGTAAGACCCTTTATTTTGAAATTACAAGGTCGTCATTCTATTACTACACCTTCTTATTTTGTGCGCGCCGATTTTGATTGGTTAAAGGCGGATCGTCGTAATGAATTCTTGCGCGTCAAAATGAATGAGCAAGGTGGACTTGATTTATTCCCAAATCAAAGTTCTGGGGTTCTCACCAGCGCATCTTGGGGCGATGGACTAGTAGATTGCCCTCCAGGGCAAGCAATTCATAAAGGTGATTTGGTGAAGTACATTCCTTTTGATGCGCTTCTCAAATAATCGGTTTACGATTAACCCATGAAACTCGAATTACGCTTTTTTGCTTCTTTGCGAGAAGCCTTGAGTACATCGCAAGAAATCATTGAGATACCGGAAGAAGTAAAAACAGTATCTCAACTTCGCACGCATTTAATTGCGCGTGGTGGGGTTTGGGCTGAAGCCTTGGCAGAAGGAAAGTCATTGCGCTGCGCCCTTAATCAAACCATGGTTGATGCTAATGCTGCCCTGAAAGACGGTGCTGAGGCGGCATTTTTTCCTCCAGTAACCGGAGGTTAATGTGACTAAGTCTTTAATCCGCGTTCAAGAAAACGACTTTGATATTAGCGCGGAGATTGCAGCGCTTCAAAAGGGTGACCCCAGAGTCGGAGTAGTCGTTACTTTTCTGGGCACTGTTCGCGATTTAAATGATGGCAGTCAGGTCAAGGGGATGACCTTAGAGCATTACCCTGGTATGACTGAAAAAGCCCTTGAGGAAATTGTGTCTCAGGCAAAATCTCGCTGGGACATCTATCAAGCCTTAGTTATTCATCGTGTGGGCCCATTGTTGCCAGAAGATCAAATTGTTTTGGTTGCTGTCACGAGTGCGCACAGAGGTGAAGCATTTGCCGCTTGTGAGTTCATCATGGATTACCTAAAAACTGCAGCTCCGTTTTGGAAAAAAGAACAAACCCCTGAGGGTGGTCGTTGGGTAGACGCGAGGGTCACAGATGAAACTGCCATGGCTCGCTGGAAAAAGTCATAAGCCGTATTTATTTAGAGAATAACCATTAACTATAGAGAGACCTTAATGAAGAAGTTTGTCTTTTTCTTAATCAGCGCTATTTCGATGTTTGCCCAAGCTGCTGATAGACCCACTGTTCAGGTGCAAACAGGCCTCCTGCAAGGTGTAATTGAGCGAAATATGCAGGTATTTAAAAATATTCCCTATGCAGCGCCACCTGTCGGTGAGTTGCGTTGGAGACCACCTCAAGCCCCATTAAATTGGAGCGGTATGCGCGATGCCAGTCAGTTTGGTTTGTCCTGCCCACAGCCATACATCAAAAATCTGAGTGCTGGACTTGGTCTTCCTGGTAGCGAAGATTGTTTGAAATTAAATGTATTCGCTCCAGCCAATCCTGGCAAGAATTTGCCAGTGATGGTTTGGTTTCATGGTGGTGGATTATTTGTAGATGGTGCGAGTGATCCTCAATTCACGCCTGTCAATTTGGTAAAGAATGGGGTGATTGTTGTCACCATCGACTATCGCTTGGGATCTTTAGGGTTTTTTGCTCCTAAAGAGTTAATTGAAGAAGCAAAGAGTCGGGGTGAGCCTGTTGGTAACTACGGCACCATGGATCAAATTGCTTCACTGAAATGGGTGAAGAATAATATTGCTCAATTTGGTGGAGATCCAAATAATGTCACCATTTTTGGCCAGTCTGCTGGCGGTCGTAGTGTTACTTGGTTAATGGTTTCAGATGCTGCAAAGGGTTTATTCCATAAGGCAATTGCACAAAGCGCCCAGCAAAGCCCATTACGCGGGATGACAGAGAAGCGTTTAGGGATGATTCCTGAAGTAGATGTCGATACCAAATATATGAAGGCATTAGGCGTGAAATCGCTTGCCGAATTAAGAAAGCTGCCGGTAGAGAAGTTGGTGCTAAATGGTGCTGCATTCTATGCGGGTGAATTTGGTGGCCCATTTATCGATGGGCAAATTATTAAAGGTGACCCAGTTCCTTTGTTTGCCGCTGGTAAACAGGCCAAAGTGCCATTCATGATTGGTACAAATTCATTTGATACTGATTTCATGTTGCCAGGCGAGCCATCTCTTGCAAAGTTCACGAAACAGATTCATGAGGATCCAAAAATTATTTCGCAGCTTTATGCAGGTGTGAAAGATAAATGCATCCTTAATTCATTCGTCATTCAGGATTTGTTATATCGAGCTAGTACTAAATTTTTGGCCGATAGTATGAATGGCGTAGCTCCTGGATATGCCTATTACTATAACTTTCTGACCAAAAATATTTGACCTGCGTTTCCAGGGTCGTCCCATGCTTTTGAGATCACTTATGTATTTGGTAGCTTGGATTTAATGCCGCAAGCCCCTCAAAAGCCTTTGTCTGGCGCAAATCAATGCTCCAGAATTGAGAAAGATATTGCAACTTTTAAACAAAAGCATATTTGGCCAAAAGATTGGTATCCGATTGTTGATAAAAATAGTCCTGAAGATCGGGCTATGACCGAGAAGATGTCAGCAAGTTGGGCGCAATTTGCCAAGACAGGAAATCCTAATGTGAGTGGTCAGGCTAATTGGCCCATCTATAACTTAAATGCGGACGTAATGAGAAACTTTGCTTACGATCAGGAGACTGTTACAGGTTTGCTTAAAGAGCGAGTTGCATATCAAATGAATGCTGCATTTGAGAGAGATGTACGCACTCGAGCGATTAAAGAACGCATTTTAAGAAACTCGAACTACTGGTTTTATAAATTAAGCCACCTACTGGGTGGCTTTTTATTTAAGAATGCGTTACTGCGGCAATTCCACTGGGGAGATCTGGATAAAGGCAATCAGCTTCCAGGGTTTGCAGATAGCCGCTACGTTGAGCCATTTCATGTGGTTGATGATCAAGGCCGCAGATGATAAGTTTGATATTCCGAATTTTGCATAAATGCGCTAGTTCGGTAATGGCTTCCATTCCAGAAGTATCAATGTAAATAACGTTCTTTAAATCCAGAATTAATATTTGTGACGGCAGTTTTTTTTCAATTTTCTCAAGGAGTTTTACTGCGCCAAAAAAGATTGCACCATAAATACGGTAAGCATCAATTCGGCCTTGATGGTTTTCTAGTGCTGGATAGTGTTGAATATCAGCTGGTTCGCATCGTGACAGACTGGATATGCGATAGATGAAGGTAATAAAAGCGCAAAGTAACCCCACTTGAACTGCAACAGTAAGATCAAGAATGACTGTGAGTAAGAATACACTCAGAATGGTAAGACGATAGGGCAAGCGAAACTGTTTGAGATCCACAAACTTACGCCACTCACCCATATTCCATGCAACGTACATCAGAATAGCTGCCAGACTTGCCAAGGGAATATCTTTTGCCAGTGGGGCGGCAAACAGTATTACGACTAATAAGGTGATAGCGTGAACAATTCCGGCGATGGGTGTGGTTCCGCCACTTTCAATATTGGTGACTGTTCTGGCTATCGTTCCGGTTGCTGGCATGCCACCAAAAAATGGGCTGACCAAGTTGGCTACGCCTTGCGCCATTAGTTCTTGGTTTGAGTTATGGCGATCATGAATCAAACTGTCAGCAATGCGGGCACAGAGTAAAGATTCAATTGCGCCTAGTAGAGCTAATGTCAGCGCGGGCGTGATCATGTATTGCGCTGTACTCCAGCTAATTGGAATCCATTCAAAGTGAGGAAGGCTTGATGGAATGCCCCCAAAACGAGTTCCAATTGTGTCTATAGGCAGATTAAATACGCCAGTGATGATTGTTGTGATAGCCATGGCTAGAACGGTTCCAGGAACATGCCCCACCCACCCTAACTTTTTGTGAATCCATTTCCAGATCACAATAATGAGGAGGCTAATACATGCAACGCCTAGTGCGACAATATTGACGGTATCTGCAGCTTGATAGAGTGCCTGAACCATTGGAAAAAATTGCGCGAGCATTTTCTCAATAGTGAGACCAAAAAAGTCTTTGATTTGAGAAAGGCCAATTAAACAAGCGATACCATTAGTAAAGCCAATAATGACCGCGATGGGAATAAATCGCACCAAAGTACCTAGCCTTAAAGCTCCTAGCAACAGCAAGAAAACACCAGACATGGCAGTAGCAACCAATAGGTTTGGGATGCCGTAGCGTTCCACGATGCCGTACACAATCACAATGAATGCGCCAGCTGGCCCACCGATCTGCACGCGGCTTCCGCCTAACAGCGATATGAGTCCACCAGCGACGATGGCAGTGAAGATGCCGGCTTCTGGTTTGAGACCGCTGGCAATCGCAAATGCCATTGCTAAAGGTAGAGCAACAATCCCAACTGTAATTCCAGCCAATACATCTTTAGTAAAAAGACCGCGGTTATAGCCTTTAAAAGAGTCCAGAATTTTTGGGTGAAAAATGATCATGGATTTAGGGCAATCGATTGCCTACCCAATAGGCAATGCCAGAGCAAAGGGCGGTCACAAAAGATCCCCAAGCAATATCAATCAATGCCAGCTTGGTTGGAAAGTCTCGAATGACAGCAAGATTGGTAAGGTCGTAGGTCATATAGCAGAACAAGCCGAATAAAGCTCCATATATCAGAGTATCAGCACACGATTGTTTTGATAGGGCGGGAATAATTACAAAAATACACACCCCAAGGGCGTATATCAAATAGAAAGCTAAGGCTGCAAAGAGTTTTGGTTCGTTAGCCATCAAATCACCCATTTCATCGCGATATAGGTTTTTTGCAATCCCCAATAGCCAAATTAAATCGACCGTCAATAGGCAGACTAGAAACGATAGGTAGACCCCAAAATATTTGAGCAATTAATTTACCTTTTGATCTTTTATAGGCGAATAATAAGCATTATGATGGAAAGAGTAGATTGGTAGTTAATTTAAAGGAGATTGGTATGTTTAAGCATTTATTGGTACCGGTAGACGGTTCAGATATTAGTAAAAAGTCGCTCAAAAAGGTGGCTGAACTTGCTAAGGCAGATGGCGCAGCCGTGACTTTAGTTTATGTTTCCGATCCTCTTCCGCCTTTGGTCTACTCCGACAGCACCATGGGTTACGGAGTTTCTGTTAAGGAGCATAAAGCCGCTTGTGAGGCTTATGCTAAGGATGTCTTTAAAAAAGCGGCAACAGCCTTAGGAGCTGGTATTAAAGCAAAGACCTTACATATTGCAAATACCAATCTATCCGAAGGTATTTTGGATGGCGCGAAGAAAGCTAAGGCCGATGTCATTGTGATGGCATCTCATAAGCGCACTGGCATTAAAGGCATTCTGTTGGGTAGCGAGACACATGAAGTAATTGTGCACTCTAAGTTACCAGTATTGGTATTAGGTTAAGTCGATAACCTCTCTATAGTACAAAAATAAAGGGGTTCATTTGAACCCCTTTATTGCTTTATATCATCAAGCATCTTTTAGTCAGCGTTTTATCGGACTTCCTAGTAACAAAATTTCTCTTGTTAGCTGGCCACTTTCATTGTCACGCATAGACCATAAATCCAGTTGAGTTTTAGAGGCATAGGGGTCAACGTAGATGCCATCTTTTCTGAGTTCAAAGTGAAGGTGAGGTCCTGTTGATCTGCCGGTTGAGCCAACATAACCAATTTCAAAACCTCTTCTCACTTCATTTCCTAATTCCAACTCATTGTTGTAGTTGCTTAGGTGTGCGTAGTAAGTGTGATAGCCGCCTGGATGCTCTAAAACAATCAGGTTGCCAAAAGCTCCGCTAAAACCAAGGTGCACTACCTTGCCATCAGCAACACTGAATATCGGCGTTCCAATAGGAGCGGCGTAGTCAATACCCATGTGAGCGCGATAGCGTTGTTTTGCTTGGGTTGGCTGAGTTGGCTGCGTTGGTTTGGTGACGGCAGTATTGGCTTTAGCTCTCTTTACGCTACCTGCTCGAACCATGCCTACGCCACGAGAGATACGTCGATAACTTAGTGGGTTGGTCCAGAATGAGCGCTCTAACGCTTCACCGTTGCCAGTAAAAAATGCACCCGGAATATCATTGCGACTTACCCAAAATGCGCTAGAAAAGATTTCATTATTAGTTGGGTCGGTGATTTCGACAGCCCAGATCTGTGCCCATCTTTCGCGATCGCCAAAATCAACAATTAAACGAACGATGCTATTGGTGTTTTCAAGAGAATTATTATCTTCAGGGTAAATCTGCTTGATGATGGAGTTGAGCTCCCATACCAATTCAACAGGTAATTTATCTCCCAACTTGCGTTGATCGTACAAGACTTCCCTGAGAGGCACCCGAATTTCAGAGAGGTTCTTAGATTCATTCTTTAATAAATCTTGTTGTAGCAAAAAACCACCAAATGCGGATGGCGTGAAAGTCCACACTTCTGTTTTGCTATCCTGAATGGGGCCATTCATGATGCTCAGAGAGTCAAAGCGATTACGAGTGGTAAAAGCGGCAGCATAAGGGATGCAATCTCCACGCATGCGATCGAAGAATGTTTTTGTCTGGCTTTTGAAAAATTCTGAAAATTGACGGTTGTCGATCCCAATTGAAGCAGGAAGATTATCCTTATTGAAGTTGCGTCGTAAGCAACCCTGAACTACTCGGTAATCTAAGTTGGCGTCATTATCAAGAATGAGTTCATTTGGGTTTTTACGTTGAAAGAGCTCGGGGTTTAAGCTCATGCTGGAACTTTTGGTATTTGCTCCAGCAGATTTATCTTTAAACCCAATTTGCTTGGTGCTTTGAACGGTCACCTTTTTGCGGGGTTGGTTTGTTTGAGATTGCGCCAAGGCATTGAAGCCGATAGATAGACCTATTAATAAACAGGCTAGGGGGCGCTGAAATCTCTTTATAAAAGAAGATGGGGCTGACGCATTTTTATTCACACCGACATTATCTAATATTGTCGTCAAAGGCCATAAGAATTATGTTGTGGCGCAATAAATTCAGTAGCTTAACCACAAACTGAGTATTTCAATACTGGCTACAATGTTTTTTTCAAAAAGGAGTTTAGATGCCGATCATTGAATCAGTCCAGGTTGCATCAGTAGCGGTGCCGCTGGATAAAGTCACCTCATTTTCAACTCGGACCGTATCCGAGCGTCACTATTGTCTTGTTAAGGTTCGTGGCAAAGATGGCAATGAAGGTATTGGTTTTTGTTATGTCGGTAGCGCAGGTGGGGATATTGCCAAGTTCGCGGTTGAGCAGCTTTTAGCTCCCAAGTTGATTGGTCAAAATAGTCATCGCAGCGAAGGCTTGTGGATGGATATGTATAACGAATCCATTTTGCAGGGGCGTGCTGGTGCGGTAATGCGCGGTATCTCTATTTTGGATACTGCCTTGTGGGATCTCAATGCACGTGCTGCAGGCTTGCCACTCCACCATTATCTGGGATCCGTGGTAGAAGATCGTGTGCCTGCATATGCTAGTGGTGGCTATTACTTGGATGGAAAAACTCCCGCTAAACTTGGGAAAGAAATGGAGTCCTATGTAAAACAGGGCTTCAAAGCAGTAAAGATGAAGGTGGGAAGACTTTCTCCGGTTGAGGAAGAGGCGCGCGTGAGGGCTGCTCGTAAAGCAATTGGTGAAGATATTTTGCTGACTCTCGATGCGAATAATGCTTGGCGCGATTTACCAACAGCGCTGGAGTATGTCAGACGCTTTGAGGCTTACAACCCGTATTGGATCGAAGAGCCTTTCTCACCAGACGCAATTGATCTGCATGCTGCTTTAGCTCGTCAGACTACCATCAATGTCGCTACTGGCGAAATGGAAGCAGGGCGTTGGCGTTTTCGAGAATTAATTGATGCAGGTGGCGCTGCTATCTTGCAATCCGACGCAGCTGTATGTGGCGGTATTACGGAATGGCGTCGTATCTCCGCTTATGCGGATGCGAAGAGTATTGCTGTGTGCCCACATTGGATGCATGATTTACATGCTCCACTAGTAGCTGCAACTCCAAACGCAAGATTTGTAGAGTTTTTCTTGGATGATCAGGTATTAAATTTCCGTCGCTTAATTAACAAGCAACTGACTTTCAAGAATGGCGATTTGATCTTGCACAAAACGCCTGGCTTAGGCTTTGAATTCGATGAAGCGGCTATTAAGAGGTACGCCGGTAAAGACGCTTGGAAAAAAATTTCAAAGTAATTTGTAATTCTTCAAAATCTAAACTTCCAAATAATAAAGCCCGCGATTTTTGGTCGCGGGCTTTAGTTTTTAGAAGATAGTCAATTTATACGGAATTAGGCCTTAGTTTGAAATGACGAATAGTTTGGGTGACTAGAACTAAGCCAAAGCCAATAAATCCAACCAGATCCGCTTCGGTAGATGGATAAGCTAGCGCTACCCCAGATGCCACCATAATGACGCGTTCGAAGACTTTGGTCTTTTCAATAAACCACCCTTGTAAGCCGCCGGCTAGGCAGATAATGCCAACTACAGCTGTAAATGACACCCAAGCAATTTGCATCCAATCCGCCTTTTCTAGGGCGTCAGTAGAGCCCATCAAAAGCAGGCTTACCCCAGACTTATCCAAGACAAACATGAAGGGAACCAAGATTGCTGGAGCAACATATTTCCAAGTCTGTAAAGTGGTTTTATAAGGATTACCTTTGCAGATTGCCGCTGCAGCAAATGGAGAGAGCGCAGTAGGAGGAGATACCTCTGACAATACTGCGTAGTAAAAAATAAACATATGTGCTGCAAATGCGGGTACGCCCAAGTTGATGAGGGCGGGTGCGGCAATCACTGCGCAAATAATGTAAGAAGCAGTTACAGGAACTGCTAGGCCGACAATCCAAACAACAAGTGCTGTAAAGATAGTGGTGAGAAGTAATGAGCCACCTGCGTACTGAATCACAATTGAACTAAATTTGAGGCCAAGGCCAGTCAGGGTTACAGTGCCAACAATGAGGCCTGCGCCAGCACAAGTTGCGGCAATGGCTAGAACACCAGTAGAGCCTGATGCCAGGGCCTTGGTTAGATTGGAGTTGTAAAGACCAGAAAGCATTGGTCCCTTACCTTTAAACCATGCCCATGGAATGATGGCGGTATCCTCGCACAACATGCTGGATAGTGCTGAGACAACAGTTGCCCAGAAAACAGCCATTACTGGAGAGAAGCCCAGCAACATAAACATTACGATTGAAATCAGTGAGAAGAAATGAAACCAATATTTCTTGGTGAGCTGCCACGCAGTTTCAATAGATTCAAAATGAATGTTCTTCATTCCATATTTGCGGACATCAATTTCTACCATGACAAATAAACCAAGATAAAACAAGATGGTTGGAATAGTAGCCATCAAGAGAACATCGAGGTAGGAAATTTTGAGGAAGTCTGCAATCAGGAATGCAGCGGCGCCCAATACTGGCGGAGAAATAATCGCACCCAATCCACCTGCAGCTAATAATCCACCTGCCGCATTTTTCTCGTAACCCACTTTTTCTAACATCGGTGCAGCAACTGAACCAACAGTAACTGTAGTGGCAACGCCTGATCCTGATGGGCCGCCCAACAAGAAGGAGGACATGACGATGGTTCTGCCAACACCTGAGGACTTGCCACCCATGGCTGCAAATGAAAAGTCGATAAAGAATTTGCCTGCACCGGTAAATTGAAGGAAGGCGCCAAAAATAGTAAAGAGAATAATCAGCGTTGCAGAAACATCTACGGCTGTTCCATAGATGCCTTCCAGCGTCATATACATATAACCCACTAGGCGGTCGAGATCATAACCTTTATGAGTCCATGGCGCTGGCAAGTAATTTCCAAATAGCGCATACAGCAAGAACAAGATAGTGACAGTAACTAAGATCATGCCGTTCGTACGGCGGACGCTTTCAAGGATGAGCAAAATTAAGGCAATTCCCACCATGACGTCTGTTGGGTTAGGTGCCGTGTTGCGATCCATGAAATCATCGCCACCACTTAGTATGTAATACGAAATCGCGATAGATCCAAGCGCAAACACAATATCCCAAGGCATTAAACGATTCTTAAAGCGAGCGGCGATTGGGAAACTCAAAAAGACTAAAAATAGAACCAGTGCAACGTGAATAACTCGTAATTGCTGGGTTGGTACGATAGAGTAAGCGGCATATAGATGAAACAGAGACATGCAGACTGCAACCAAGGTGATGAACTTGGCTAATAAACCTTTGTAGTCATTAGAGTCGCCTTCCTCTTGCTTGATAAACGCGTCTAGCTTTTCTTGTGTCTCGTTATCAATGACGTTTTGATTCATGTCTCAACCTATTATTTATGGTTTTTGTGTGTTTATGTACTGCACTAAATCAAAAGGGGCGAGATTAACTCACCCCTTGCTTCCCTTTTAATTAACTTTGACGTTCTTTTCTTTGTAGTACTTAAGAGCACCTGGATGGAAGTCAACAGGTGATGCTTTTGCCTTCTGATTATCAAGGCTCACATTCATATATTCCTGGTGGGTGCGAACTAGGTCGAGTTTGTTATCAAAAATGGCTTTAGTAATTTTATACGCCTGGTCGTCTGGCATATTCGCATTAACCACCAAGATATTGGCGACAGCCGCAACCTTGTTGTCTTTTGTCATGCCGCTATAAGTTGCCTTGAGAATGGTCGCATCAAAGTAAAGGTTGCCATATTTCTTATTCATGGCAGTGACTTCAGCATTGGTATCAATCATCACAATTTTAGTGCCGGGTGTATTGGCGAGATCGGTAACTGCTGCAGTAGGTAATCCACCAACCCAAAAGAAGGCATCAATCTTGCGATCTTTAACAGCATTTACAGACTCAGCTACGCTAAGACGCTCGCGCTTTACATCTTTATCCTTATCCAAGCCAGCTGCTTCAAGCAAGCGGAAGGCCATTACCTCTGTTGCGCTACCTGGGGCGCCGGTACTAATGCGCTTACCCTTGAGGTCTTTCATAGACTTAATGCCAGTTGAGTCAACTGTTACTACGTGCATTAGGTTTGGATATAGAACCACCAAAGTTCTGAGATCCACTTTCTTGCCATTGAATTTACCTTCACCAACCTGTGCATCTTTAGCAGCATCGGCCATAGAGAAGCCAACATATGGCTTACCACTGCCGATGAGATTGAGATTATCCACAGAGCCGCCAGTTACTTCCGCCGTTGCGGACATACCAGGAACCTTACTGGATAGCACCGAGGCTAAACCGCCACCCATTGGGTAGTAAACCCCACCTGTTCCACCAGTAGCAATGGAAATATTTTGCGCTTGAGCGCTCATCCATAAAAAGCTTAATGAGAGCGCAATGACTTTTAATAATTTCATATTGATGTCTCCTAAAACTGAGATGGATTAAATTAAAGACCAGGCATGCTGAAGTTAATTTGCTTTAACTCGCTTATTAACTGCGCTTGTTGCTCAGAAGTGAGTTGCATTAGTGGTGGGCGAACACGCAACCACTCTGGGTCTTTGCTGAAATGCGCTACAGCAGTCTTCATGCCGGCAATCATTTGATACTTAGCAAATACGCTACGTACTTTATCGAGACCTGCTTGACGCTCATCAGCATTGGACTCTCTCCAATGCGCCGCTAGATCGGCAATCGCATGTGGATTGACATTCGCTGTTGCGGAGATACAGCCTACGCCACCTGCACGCAGAGTGCGCATGAGGAATACTTCACTGCCTGCATAAACACGGAAGCCAGAAGGTGCCAATAGTTTGATTACGGATTCGGTATAAGCCCAATCTCCAGAGCTATCTTTCATACCTACTACAGTTTTTGGATACTCTTTTGTCATACGCTCGAGCAGGGATAAGCTGAGATTGATTTTGGTAACAGGAGGAGTGTTGTAGATATAAACCTGAAGTGCATCACTGCCAACTTTTTGAATGACTTCAGAGAAATAAGCAAAGAGACCATCGTCACTGACATCTTTGTAATAGAAAGGAGGAAGCATTAATACGCCAGCGCATTTCAGATTTACCGCATGACGTGTCATATTGACTGTAGCGTCAATCGAGGTAGCGCCAGTGCCAGGCATCATATGCGCTGGATTTAATCCGCCTTCTACCAAAGCCGTGAGCGTACTCATTTTTTGCGGAGCCGACATGGAGTTCGCTTCAGAGTTTGTGCCAAATACTGCTTGGCCAACACCATTCGATTCAAGCCATTTGCATTGCTTTAATAATTTTTGGGCATCTGGGTTGCCGTCAGCCTTAAATGGCGTAAGTACAGGTGAGAGTACTGCTGGCAATGTAGAAGGATGCAAGGTAAGGGGCATGCTGACTCCGTTTTAATAATGAACTTCAGATAGAAGTGGTTGTTGTGTAAAGAAAGCCTCTAAATTATCTACTGCTAATTTGGTCATTGCTACCCGTGTTTCCGAGGTGGCACTACCGATATGGGGTGTTAATAGGACATTATCAAGTTTTAGAAACTCAGGGTTTGGATTTGGTTCATTATTAAAGACATCGAGTGCTGCGCCGGCAATCTTTTTATGTTGCAGTGCATATAAAAGATCGGGCTCGTTCACAACACTTCCTCGAGCAATATTGATCAAAAATGCACTTGGTCCGAGCGCTTCTAAAACGGCTGCATTCACAAGATTGTCGGTATCTGAAGTTGCGGGACATGCCAAGAAGACCACATCACAAGCGCTGGCTAGATCTTTGACATTGGGGTAATAGGTGTATGGCACTGGCTTAGAGTTTGGGCCAGAGTAGGCAATATCAACCTTGAATGGCTCTAAGCGTTTTGCAAGGTCTTGACCAATACGACCCATTCCCGCAATTCCAACCTTTTTGCCTGCCAGGGTGGTAGTTAATTGAAAGAGTCCTTTTGACCAAGCTCCGCTTTTGACATGCTCTTGGGATTCTGGAATGCGACGCATCAGGCTGAGCATCATGCCAATTGCAAGTTCGCAGACGGCATCGTTGAGAACTCCTGGGGTATTGGTGGCTTTAATACCTTTTGACTTCAAGTATTCCAGGGGAAGGTTGTCGTAGCCCACGCCACATGTAGATACCAAGCGAATTGTTGGAATTTGTTTAACCAAGGCCTCGGGTAGTTTGGTATTAGAGCGAACCAGGATCGCTTCAAAATTGCCGGGCGGGGGTGGCGCAGACGGGTCAGCATGTTTGGTGGGGCTACAGCGCCGATCAATTTCCGCTTGCATAATTTCAGGGAAATGGCCGACCTGTAACACCGAATTGACGGGAATCATGGTTGTCTCAAATTTTTATTGGAATAATGGCCTCATTGTATGAGGAATTTTAAAAAAGAGGCTCAAGCCTCTATAGGAGAACATTCATGTTATTTACCCTAGCAGAAACCAAAGTTGTCGTTGTGGGAGGCGGGACGATGGGTGCCGATGTCGCAGCGGTTTGTGCTCGTGGCGGCTGCGCCGTTCAGGTGGTGGAACCAACAACAGAGCGACGCGCTTTATTGCCCGATTATTTTGTAAACACGATGACCGAGTTGGGATACGAGAACCGGATTCATTTGTTATCGGTTGCAGGCACGCTTGAAGAAGTCGATTGGTCTGATATTGATTTAGTAATTGAATGTGTGCCTGAGCGCTTAGATATTAAGCGCGAGTTATTTGCAAAATTGGAAAAATACGCAAAGTCAGAAGCGGTATTAGCAAGCAACAGTACAAGCTTTCCTATTAGTCAAATTGCCGAAGGTTTAAAAACTCCAGCTCGCATGATTGGCTTGCACTTTTTTATGCCCGCACATTTAATTCCCTGTGTTGAGGTCATTTATGGCGCAAAGACGTCACCTATGGTTGCTGATAGTCTCACCCGTTTGATGACAGCATGCGGCATGGTTCCCGTTACAGTCAAAAAAGATCTACCAGGCTTTTTAGCCAATCGCCTACAACACGCATTATCGCGTGAGGCTTTTGCAATGGTAGATGCTGGCATTTGTACGCCGGAAGATATTGATAAAGCAGTTCGTTATGGCTTTGGCTTTCGCTATATCGCAGCGGGCCCCGCCATGCAGCGCGATCATGCCGGCCTTGAAATCCATGCGGCTGGCGGCACGACAATTTATCCCACTCTAAATAATTCAGCGACGATTGCGAAGTGTTTAAGCGATCGAGTTGAAAGTGGCAAGTTTGGTATGAAGACTGGTGAAGGTTTTTATTTTTGGACATCGGAGTCCATTCAAGCAGAGCGTGAGCGCTATCAAGATGCCTTGCGTGAAGGTCTGAAAATTATTCAGAGAGAATTGCCAAAAATTAAGTGATGTCGCGAATGTGAAACTTGTGCAAATTTGGCGCAAGTTTATAAGTGATTAATACCACTGCTAGCGTAGCGACACCACCAAAAATAATCGAAGGCACTAAACCTAAGAGGCTGGCTGCAATCCCAGACTCTAGGGCGCCTAATTCATTTGATGATCCGATAAAAATACCATTGATTGCGCTGATACGACCACGCATATTGTCGGGTGTTGTGAGTTGCACAATACTGCTACGTATCACTACAGAGATAGAATCGCAGCAGCCGGAAGCGAATAAGAAAAATGCGCACACCCATAAATGGGTGGACAGACCAAAGCCAATAATTGAAATTCCAAAGCCGGCAACTGAAAGTAGTAGATATTTCCCAGAGTCATTAAGAATGGGGCGCGTGGCAAGGAAGATGCCCATAAGGACAGATCCTGCTGCAGGCGCAGCGCGCAAAATTCCAAGAACTTCAGGGCCCGCATGGAGAACATCGCTCACAAATGCTGGGAGAATGGATACTGCGCCTCCAAATAGCACTGCAAACATATCAAGCGCCATAGTGCTTAAGATGAGTTCATGTTTTCTGACGTAATCAAACCCTTGCATAAAGCTTTTGAGAAAGTGCGTAGTTTGTGCCGACTTCTCAGTGTGTGCCTTAATCAAAGTAACGCCATAAAGACTAATGAGTCCGCAAAATGCAGCTAAGGCATAAGTCCAAGTGAGATTGGTAAAGCCAATCATGAGGCCGCCTAAGCCAGGTCCCGCCACTACGCAAATTTGGAAGGAGGCATTGCCATATGCCATGTATTTCGTGAGTTGCTCACGCGGAATAATCTGACCAAAGAGCGCTTGGTAGGATGGGCGCAATAATGCTCTGGCAATACCAATAAAGCCAACTGCTGTGTAAATCAGCGGTACAGGTGGAGAAACCCAATCCAATGCAATTGCGCATAAAAATAATGCTACGAGTACGTGAATGATTGCCGCGATTGCAGAGATGACTTTACGAGAGTAGTGATCTACCGCGTGACCCGAGTAAAGCGCTAAAGCAAAGTAGGGCACCAATTCCGCAAGTCCAATCAATCCTAATAAAATCACGCTATGGGTAATTTCATAGAGATGCCATCTAACTGCCACCATCGTAATTTGATAGCTTAGGGTGGCGCCAATACGGTAAATCAGCAGGGTTTTAAAAGCTTTGCTTGGATTCATTTTTAATGAGTTTACGGGAATTTCCGCCTTATCTGATTTATCCTTAACGCATGAAGAAAATCATTCGCGTTTGGGATTTGCCAATCCGCCTGTTTCACTGGTTGCTAGTGGCTTGCATTATTGGAAGCCTAGTGAGCATTCATTTGTTTGATGGTGCGGTTGAGTTACACGCCTACTTTGGATATTGCATTTTGACTTTGTTGGTCTTCAGAGTAATTTGGGGTTTTGTGGGATCAAGGCATGCGCGCTTCGCTTCATTTGTGCCTAATCGCCAATCTATCCTCAATTATCTTCAAGGTAAATCACCGCGCTTTTTGGGACATAACCCGATCGGTGCTCTATCCGTTTTTGCTTTGCTATTTGTTTTGTGTGTTCAAGTAGTAACTGGTTTATTTGTAGATGATGAAATCGCGTTTTAAGGACCGCTTGCTAAATATGTCCCTAGTGCCATCGTATCTTTTTTTTCTGAGATACATGAGGGCAATCAAGTCATCATTTACACGCTGATTGCCATTCATATTGCCGCCATCTGGTACTACAAAAAATTCAAAGGAGAAAACTTAATTAAGCCGATGATTACGGGCGATAAAGAAATTGACCCAAGCGAGGAAGCAAGTTATTTGCCTTCTGACTTGGGTCATAGCTCTAAGGATGGAGCGCTGCAACGGAGTTTGGCTTTATTACTCTTAAGTCTGATTGCCGTTGCTGTGGGTTACTTGATTACACGTTAAGAGCGCGCCTTATTTTTTCTTGAAATCATCATGGCAGCCTTTGCAGCTTGCGCCTGCTGCGCCAAATGCCTTCTTGATGCTTTCTAAATCACCGGATTGAGCAGCGGTATTCAGATTGGCAACAGCGAGTTGCATCTTCTCAGAAGCGGCTTTGAATTTCGCGTTATCAGACCAAATATCAGCTTGTGCTTTACCACCTTCGGTACCAGGGCCAAACGCTTGCCATGGCAGGGTTGATAGTGTTGCTACAACGGCAGCATTTTTTGCAACTTCATCTTTGTTGTAAGGTGCTTCACCTTTAACAACGGCATTAATTTTTCCAAAGGAGTTTGCCATTACGGTAAATACGCTTTGACGATATTTGATGGCGTCTTCCGCGTTTTTAAATTGCGCAATTGCTGTGCCAGCGCCGATTGCAAGAATCGTAGCTGAGCTGATTAAAACTAGTTTCTGCAGTTTCATAGAGAACCTCTTATATGTTATGGTGTGAATGGAGACCGCCTGCCGTGAAATCAGCATACTCCAGATTATTGGCTTTTGCTGAGCGCTCCTAAAACAGCATTTGTAGGGGGTAGGTAAGTAGATAAATAGCGCCCTTAAAAAATGCCATTAAAGGATCCATCCAAAGCGCGCCAATAATGCCTGTGAAAACGAGGCCCAAGACAATAAAGAATCCCCAGGGTTCCAACTTTCCAAATGCAATCGACTGCCTTGTTGGTAGTAAGCCAGCAAGAATACGTCCACCATCTAGCGGTGGCAGTGGGAAGAGATTGAAAACGAGTAGACCCAAATTCCAAAGGATGCCAGCTTGTGCCATGGCAATAAAAAACTTTTCATCGATTCCTAGACCCACTAGCAAAATTAGTACGACCGCCCAAATCAAGGCTTGAATAAAGTTGGAGCCCGGACCTGCTAGAGCAACCCAAATGGAATCGATTCTAGGATTGCGTAGGCGACCAAAATTGACCGGGACCGGCTTGGCATAACCAACTAAAAAAGGAGAGCCCGCCAAAATCAATGCCAATGGAATCAAGATGGTGCCAACGGGATCAATATGCTTGGCAGGATTAAGGCTAACCCGCCCCAACATATAAGCCGTGTTATCCCCAAAACTACGGGCGGCATACCCATGGGCTGCTTCATGGATGGTGATGGCAAAAATCAAGGGAATCGCATTAATCGCGACAGCTTGGATAGAATAGTCAGTAATCATGGCAATATGATATCCATAGGAGCTCAAAGTGACTGACGATAAGAAATCTGATCCCAAGACCCCCACAAAACCGGTTGCTGCTAAGCCGCCAGCCCGTCCCCCAGCCCCTAAAGGCCCATCTGGTCCTGCTGGAAGGCCTCAGGCTGGCTTTGGCGGCGGAAAAGGCATGATGCGCAAGGCCGGCCGCGGTCGATAGTGGATAATTACACTCATTATTAATGTGTTTACAGAGGATTTAGCCTGAACGAATGGCACAACGAATCTAAAGAAGAAGTTAACAAAAAGATCATTACTTTGATCGTGATGTTGGCTGCTGCAACAAGCTTGGCGATTTTGTTTGCTTTGGTAGCTGCTCATACTGGTTACGTATTCGGTTAATTAACCTTAATGACTAGCCATCGCCAACCTGCAGTTTTTGCTGGCCATGGCAGTCCGATGTATGCCATTGAGCCCAACCGCTATACAGCGGCTTGGACTGCATTAGGTAAATCGCTTAAGCGTCCTGATGCCATCCTAGTAATTTCCGCGCATTGGGTAACTCGAGGAACTTGGGTTACCGCAATGGCAAAACCAAAAACTATTCATGATTTTGGTGGCTTTCCCCAAGCACTTTTTGATATTCAATATCCTGCGCCAGGAAGTCCTGCACTCGCTGATCGAGTTAAAGAGTTGTTAAACGTTCCTGTTGTGCTTGAAGAGAATGAGTGGGGCATTGATCATGGCGCTTGGTCGATCCTCAAATATCTATACCCCAACGCGGATGTGCCCGTGGTGCAGCTAAGCTTAGATGGCTCAATGTCAGCTCGTGAACATTACGATTTGGCCAAGCAACTAAAGCCTTTGCGTGACGAAAATATTCTGATTCTTTCCAGCGGCAATGTGGTGCATAACCTGCGCACAGTTCACTGGCAAGATGATGCACAGCCATATCTATGGGCTAAAGACTTTAATGAATTCTTCGCCGCCCAACTGGATGCTAAGCATCATGATCCTTTAATTGAATGGCAGAAGTATGGTGAGGCAGCCCATCTCTCGATTCCTACGCCAGAACATTATTGGCCAGCTTTATATACCTTAGCCTTGCAAGATGAAGATGAGCGCGCATCCATTTTTGTTGATGGAATTAAAATGAGCTCCATTAGCATGTTAGGTTTCTCAGTTCAATAAAGAAAATATAAAACGAGAACATAAATTATGTGGCTATCTATTCTTGCAATATTTTTCGGTGCCGGTTTCGGTGCTTTGTTAAGGGCGGGGTTTAATGTTCTAACTGTTAGCGCTGCTTCTGTTATTCCTCTGGGGACTTTGCTCTCAAATATGGTGGGTGGTTATTTGGTTGGTTTAGCGGTGGCCTACTTTGGCAATAATCCACAGCTATCGCCCGAGTGGAAGCTGTTAGTCGTAACTGGTTTCTTAGGCGGCCTTACAACCTTTTCCAGCTTCTCCGCTGAGGTGGTTGGCTTTATTCAGCGTGGTGAATTTACCTGGGCCTTGGGCACAGCTTTGTTGCACCTCGTGGGCTCTTTGGTATTAACCTTTTTGGGCATTCTGACCTACCAAGCCTTGAAATAAAAAAGGGGGCTAATTGGCCCCCGATTGAATAGATCAAACAGTTTTATTCTGGTTTGATGTTCGCGGTTTTGACAACTGTGCTCCACTTGGCAGATTCTGATTTGATCAGTGCCGCAAAGTCTGCTGGTGTGCCGTCACCAATTTCATTTCCTTGTGACAACATTAGCTCTCGTAATTGAGGATCTTTCAATGCCTCGTTTGCGGCAGCATTGAGTTTGTCAATAATAGCCTTTGGAGTTCCTTTGGGAGCAACCAAACCTTGCCAGTTAAGTACTTCAACCTTGGGGTAGCCTACTTCAGCAAAGCTTGGGATGTTAGGCAATAAAGGTGAGCGTTTCTTGCTGGTGATTGCGATTGGGCGAAGCTTATCCGCCTTAATGCTTGGCATTGCTGAATACATTTGATCAAACATCATTGTTACATTTCCGGCCATCAAATTTGTTAAGCCAGCAGAGCCACTTTTATATGGAACATGGACCATTTCAATGCCTGCATTTTGTTCAAAAAGTTCAGCAGAGAGTTGATGACTGCCACCAATTCCACCAGAAGAGAAAGTAAGGACACCTGGTTTTGCTTTGGCTGCATCCACAATATCCTTAACAGTCTTGTAAGGAGAGTTTGGATTAACAACCAGTACCAGTGGCCCTTTTTCAATTAAGACGATTGGCAAGAGATCAGTTTCAGGATCATATCGGAGGGTGCCAAATAGTGTTTTGTTTACTGCGAGAGGTGCAAAGTTGCCCATGCCAATGGTGTAGCCATCGGGAGCAGATCTAGCAATGAACTCTGTGCCAATATTACCGCCCGCACCCGGCTTGTTGTCGACAATAATTGGCTGCTTAAGGATGACACTCATCTTTTGAGCAATCTGTCGGCTACGAGAATCAGCTCCTCCCCCTGCGCCATAGGGCACGATAAAGTTGATGGGCTTATTAGGGTAGTTTGCCTGCGCGAAAGCAGGGGACGTGAAGAGTGCCGCAAGACCTAATAACGCTAATGCCAGTGACTTAACAGGTTTTAGAGGAATCATGGTTACTTTCTTTCTTTAAATAAATCCCAAAATGCCCAAAAGGGCGCCAATTGCAATCAAGTACAAGGGGTGCCACCGTGTAAAGAAGGTAATCGCAATTGTCCAAATGGTCAATACATAGGCCATTGTGCTGTGATTAATTTGTAGGGAGATCTGCCAGGCGGCAGACAATATAAGACCTACGGCTAGGGCGCTAGCTGCAAACTGAATCATTTGTTGCTTTTGTTTATTTTGCATGCGCAGAATTGAGCGCTGCAAAAAATAAATCATGATGGCAAAAGGCCAAGAGATCGCGAATGTTGCAACAGCTGCACCTAAGACGCCACTAGCATTCCAACCAATCAGGCTAACCGTCATTAAATTGGGGCCTGGTGCCGCTTGTGCGATTGCAAAGTAGTCGGAAAAAGTTTGGCTATTAATCCAGTGCTCTTGATTGACGGATAAGTCATATAACACTGGCAATAAAGCATTGATGCCGCCAAAAGCAAACAGGGAAAACGCTGATAGCTTTAGAAAGAGGCTTAAAAGCGTACTAATCATTTTTTTACTCTTCTCCAAGCTAGCAAAATAGCAAGAGGAGAGCTGATTAATACAACCCAGCCTAAACCTAACTTGAAATAGGTTGCAGTTAGAAATACCAGCATTACGACTGAAAGCATTGGCGGATACTTGAATTCACTGCGAAGCATTTTGAATCCCGTGCTTGCAATCAAGCCAACACCAATCGCAGAAACCCCTCTCAGCATGCCTTGAATAATAGGCATATAGCTGTAGTGCTCATAGAGAATTGCAATGATGAGTAAGAGGGCAATTGGCCCAAGTAGGAGTCCAAGCACTGCGGCAAAAGCTCCCGGTACCCCAGCAAACTTACTGCCAACACAGACGCCAAGATTGACTATATTGGGGCCTGGAACAATTTGGCAGATGCCCAGCATGGCATTAAATTCTTCTGAAGTTAGAATTTTGTCGCGCTCTACGAGTGTTCTTCGGGCCCAAGGTAATACCCCTCCAAAACCGGACATGCCGATTTTGCTAAAGCTGATGAACAGATCAAGAGGGGTTAGTGTTTTCAAAATGAGTGGAGACGTAATTCGAGATCTATATTGAGGCTTAGCTTGGCTTATAAGGATGTGGAACTGGTTCTTGATCCAACCAAGCTTCTAGTGTATCGGTGATGCCTTTGGCAAATGCTTCAAAAATGGGTTCAGCAATAAAGCCAAGATGCGGTGTTACTAAAAGATTTGGCGTGTTGCGCAGTGGATCTTTTTCGGGAAGAGGCTCAACGTCAAAGACATCAATCGCCGCCTGACCTGGCCTACCTGCGGCCAATGCTTTCTGTAGGTCACTCATATTAATGAGGGCTGCACGCGAAGTATTTACCAAAATTGAATCTGGGCGCATTAAAGCTAATTGATCTGCGCTTATGAGGCCTTTGGTTCCTGGTTCGGCCACCAAATGCATGGAGACAATCTTCGAGGTAGAGAGCAATTCATCTAGGCTAACGGCTTTAGCATTCTCAGCGGCGGCACGCTCTGGCGTCATGCGTGGACTCCAAGCTACAACCTCCATGCCAAATGCCGCACCAACGCGAGCAACTCGGCTACCAATAGCGCCTAAGCCCATAATTCCGAGACGCTCGCCCGCAAGCATTGGGAGAACGGATAGTTGATCACGCCAACCGCCAGATGCAATGAGTTTATTTTCTTCAACCAGACGCTTTGATGCGCCCAAAATTAATGCCCAAGTTAACTCAGCGGTCGTGTCCTTTGAAGGGCCACCTGGGGAGCAGGCGATTGGGATATTACGAGCTACTAATGCAGATGCATCTAGTGTGCCATTACGCTCACCAGTAAACATCAGAAATTTCAACTTAGGCAAACGCGCGATCATTGCATCATTGAATGGCGCGCGGTCACGAACAATTGCAATGACATCGGCATCTTTAACTGCTTCATAAAGAGGCTCATTACGTAAAGGCTCGTGATGAAAAGTCAAATTTGCTCGTTTCTCTAATTTTTCCCAATTTGAGAAACGACGCAATGCGCGTTCGTAATCCCCCAGAATGACGATATTAGGCAATGAGCTCATAGATACTTTCTTAATTAATCGGGTGTGCAAAGGCTAATGATTTGTTTGAAATCGGAGGCTTGTCCTAATTTCCACAAGGCGGAGATGAGTTGACGAGTTTTTTCTTTGCCGATTACGGGTTCAGCGAGGCTAGTAAATTTTTGTTCTAGATTGGCATCGCTCATAGGGTTTTCCAAAGAGCCAATCGCGTTCTTCACAAAGATATGAACCTCTTTGCCGTTCTTTAAGAAGGCCTTCACATCTACTGACGCTTCGCTAATTGAAGTGTCAGTGGTTGCGTTAACTTTAGCGCGCAAAGCTACAACATCAGCACGATTGACGATGTCATCAGCGTACTCACCTTCGCCTGCTTGACCAAAGATGAGGCCAACAGCGCAACCATGGTAGACGCTAAATTTGCCTTCGAGTCCATCCTTTGGTGTTTTTTTGCCGGTTAGTTCTAATACGAGTGGATGAACACGTAATTCAATGCGCTCAACATCCTCAGCCTTCACACCTTGAGCGCGTAACTGAGCACAGGCATCAATTGCTGGGTGAATCACAATACCGCATGCAAATGGCTTATAGGTATTTAATGAAATCTCAAATGACTTACCTAACTCGCGATCGATCTCTGACCAGTCGCATTTGGTTGAAACAGTCTGCATATAACCACGACCTGCCTCAAGCGCTTTTGGACTTGCAGTGAAACCATGTTTTGCTAATAAAGCGGATAGTTGTCCTGCACGTGCAGCACCACCTGGATGGAAAGGTTTAGTCATCGTGCCAAATTGCTCACGCATGCCCACTGGTTGTGAAGCTGCGATTCCTAATGCCATAGTGGTTTTTTGTAAATCCAAGCCGATTAAGCGTGCGCATGCCGCTGCAGAGCCAAGAGTGCCTGTAGAACCGGTGATATGCCAGCCGCGGTGGTAGTGGTCAGGGTACATCGCATTACCAACACGACAAGCAACATCAATACCAAGAACGAGTGAGTCGATAATTTGGCGACCATTTACGCCGATGTGCTCGCCCAACGCCAAGATGGCAGAAGCAACGGGGCCTGCAGGGTGAATCACTGTTTTTAGGTGGGTATCGTCAAAGTCAAATGTATGCGAGCTGATGCCGTTAATTAAAGCTGCACCACCCATGTCGACTCTGTCTTTGCGACCCAAAATACTTGCTTGTGGTGCTGGTTGAAATTCACGAACCGCTGCCAAGGAAGATTCCACGCTTTCATGATTGGCTGCGCCAATTGCGCAACCAAGCCAATTTAAGAATGTGCGGTGCGCCTCATGATCTACTTCAGGAGTCCAGCCCTGGCTTGGGTGAGAGTGAACAAACTCAGCAAGGGTTTTAGTAACTGGTGGCGCATTGAGATCGGCTGCTGCAGCAATGGCGTGAGACATATTATTTCCTATGAATAAAAAAGTATTAGTAATGAATTGGTAAGCAGTTATTCAATTTCAATATTGCGATCTTTGGCAACTTTTGCCCAGCGCGCAATATCCTCTTTGATGTAGTTTGCAAACTGAGGTGGAGTCATTGGCATGAGTGTCATGGCTTCACTTGTCATTTTTTCTGAGAAATCTGGACTAGCAAGAACCTTATTTAGTTCGGCATTTAGTTTTGTAACTATTGCAGGCGGTAAGTTTGCAGGACCTACGATGCCATACCATTGTTGACCATCGAAGCCGTTAAAGCCCAACTCCTTAAAAGTGGGAATATTGGGTGCTGCAGAACTACGTTTTGCACCAGTGACTGCAAGCCCGCGAACGCGATTGGTGGTGATGTAGGGTAAAGCAGCAAACAGTGTAGGAAGCATGGCCTGTGTTTGTCCGGCCAATAAATCAGTATAGGCAGGACCTACGCCTCGATAGGGGACATGCACCATAAAAATACCGGCAGCAAGCTTGAGTTGCTCCATACCTAAATGCGTTAAGGTGCCTGGACCTGCAGACCCATAACTGAGTTTGGCTGGATTCTTCTTGGCGTAATCTACAAACTCCTTAAAGTTTTTGATTGGCAGTTCAGGGTTAACGATGAGTACATTTGGTGTAGCGCCAATCATGCCAATTGGTGTGAAGTCTTTAATCGCATCGTAAGGCAAGCGTCGAACTGCTGGGTTTGTTCCATGAGTGCCCACATAAGCAACCATCAAGGTATAACCATCTGCTGGAGCTTTGACTGTAGCTTGTGAGGCAATTGCACCGCCACCACCGCCCATATTCTCAACAATGACTGGCTGGCCAATAGAGCGTGAGAGTTTTTCAGCAACCGCGCGAGCGATATTATCGAGTCCGCCACCTGCAGCAACTGGAGCAATCAATTTAATCGGCTTAGTTGGATAAGCTGGTGCTTGTGCGTGGGCATTAAGGTTAAGGAATAAACCTAAAACAACAAACAAAAAAGATAAAAAAATCGGCTGTTGCCGATAAAGAGTTTTAGACATGTCTCAGGCCTAGATTTTGTTATTTAATAGTTTTTTGTAAAGCTTAGTTATTTTACTATTTATGGCTGATTTTGGTGTTTTAGCTAGTTTTGATCTTTTTTCGAGTGGAGCGATCCAGGGGGATTGAGTCAAGAGTGGGTTCTAGAGCCTCGCGAGTGTCAAAAACAAAGCAGCTGCCTTGATAGTGTGCTGATCCTACTTCCTCAAAATACTTCAGAATGCCACCTTCCAACTGGTAGCTGTGCTCCATGCCAATTTCTTGCATGTAAAGGCCAGATTTTTCACAGCGGATACCGCCAGTACAAAAACTCACCAATGTTTTATCGGCTAACTCATCCTTATGCGCGGAGATGGCAGCAGGGAATTCAGTAAATTTTTCAATATTGAAATGCAAGGCATTTTCAAATGTGCCGTAGTCAACTTCAAATGCGTTGCGTGTATCAACCATCACCACAGGTCTGCCGAGATCATCCGTTCCGCGATCCAGCCATTCTTGTAATTTTTTCGGTGAAATAAAATTCGCTCGACCTTTCTCCGGCTGAATACTTGGATGATTCATGCGAATGATTTCGCTCTTCAGTTTGATGAGCATTTTTTTGAAAGGCTGCTCATCTGACCAGCTTTCTTTTGCCTCAAGAGGGGCAAAACGGGGGTCAGCTCGGAGCCAATCTAGAAAACCACGAAGTGCATCAGGCTTGCCAGCCAAGAACATATTGATACCTTCGCCAGTGAGCAAAATCGTCCCCTTGAGCTCGCGGGTATTGCATTCGTCTAGCATTTTTGCGCGCAGTTCTGGCAACGCATCAAGGCTCACAAATAGATAGGCGGCAATATTGAGTATCGGTTTCATGGGTTTCTTTTGGCGACATAGCTATTATCGAGCAAATAGCCCGAAGCGGTGGTAATCTTCCTGATTCACAATAGGAGACAAACCCATGAAGCTGACGGCTCAATTTGGCATTAAAGCCCTTCAGAAGATCCTTGCATTGGCATTATTTGTATTGGGGTCCAATTCCCTGGTATCGGCCCAAACAACTGGTTCTGGTGCTTGGCCTACACAAAAACCCATTCGTTTAATTGCTGTATTTCCGCCTGGCGGCTCTGTTGATCAAGTAGCCCGTATTTTGACTCCTGCACTGCAAGCTGAATTAAAGCAAAACGTGATCGTTGAAAACGTGGGTGGCGCCTCTGGTGTGATCGGCACTTCTGCCATGACGCGCTCAGATCCTGATGGTTATACCTTTGCCGTAGTCTTTGACACTCACGGCGTTAATCCTAGCCTAAAAGATAAACTTCCCTACGACACCATTAAGGATATTGCTCCTGTTATTTTGGTTGGTACTTCGCCGATGGTCTTAGTGGCTAGCAAAAATTCAGGCATCACTAGCTTTAAGCAGTTAGTAGATCAATCTAAAGCGGGCAAAAAATTTAGTTATGGTTCCATTGGTATCGGCAGCCTTGGCCACTTAGCAATGGCGCGTTTAGCCAAGCAAGCTGGATTCGATTGGAATCACATTCCTTATCGTGGGGGCGGCCCATTAATGCAAGACGTATTGGGCGGCCAGGTAGAGCTAGCTGTGGGTTCAGAATTCTTAGTGAAACCTCATATTGAAAGCGGTGGCG
>JBGAIU010000014.1:0-46618 GCA_044225315.1 Polynucleobacter sp. | reverse complement strand
GGGTTGGCTAATTCGCTACCTGCATTCCACTGGTGCCTCGATGTTCTTTGTGGTGGTGTATTTGCACATGTTCCGTGGATTGATTTATGGCTCATATCGCAAGCCCCGTGAATTGATTTGGATCTTTGGTTGCGCCATTTTCCTGTGTTTAATGGGCGAGGCATTCTTTGGCTACTTGCTCCCATGGGGTCAAATGTCTTACTGGGGAGCTCAAGTTATCGTGAACTTGTTCTCAGCAATCCCATTTATCGGACCAGATCTCTCGCTATGGTTGCGTGGTGATTATGTAGTTGGTGATGCCACATTAAATCGCTTCTTTGCATTCCACGTGATCGCCATTCCATTGGTATTGATTGGATTAGTTGCAGCCCACATCATTGCTTTGCATGAAGTAGGCTCAAACAATCCAGACGGTGTTGAAATTAAAGAAAACCTTGATGCCAACGGCCACCCAGTTGATGGTATTCCGTTCCATCCTTACTACACCGTCCACGATGTGTTTGGTTTGGGCGTTTTCTTAATGATTTTTGCTTGTATTGTGTTTTTTGCTCCTGAGATGGGTGGATATTTCTTGGAAGCTAATAACTTTATTCCAGCAAATCCATTGCAAACTCCACCGCATATTGCCCCTGTGTGGTACTTCACACCTTTCTATTCGATGTTGCGTGCGACAACTTCAAATTTCTTGTTGCCATTGTGGATTTTCTTGGCGGTGATTTTGGGAATGTTTGCAAAGAGCGCCAAAGATATCAAGCTCAAAGGGGTGTGTGCTGCGATCGCTGTTGTATTGGCCGGCGGCTTTTACCTGTTTGATGCTAAGTTCTGGGGTGTTGTGATTATGGGTGGTTCGGTAGTGATTATGTTCTTTTTGCCTTGGCTTGATAAGTCACCCGTTAAGTCTATTCGTTATCGCCCTCAGTTCCATAAATATATCTACGGCGTATTTGTGGTGAGCTTTGTAATCTTGGGTTATCTCGGTATTCAACCGCCTTCACCAGTATTTGAAAAGATTTCTCAGATTTGCACTATTTACTATCTGGGCTTTTTCTTAGCAATGCCGTTTTGGAGCAAGCTTGGTACATTCAAGCAAGTTCCATCACGCGTTACTTTTGAGTCCCATTAATTCAGATCCCAGAGAGAAATTAGGAATTAGTATGAAACCAATTCTGCAAACTTTGATGGGCATCTGCAAGGCAACTGTAGTTGTTGCTGCCCTTGGTTTTAGTGTTGTTGTCAATGCAAACGAAGGCGGCTTTCCATTGGATTCTGCGCCAAATCGTGTAAGCAGTAATGCTTCCTTGCAAAATGGCGCCAAATTGTTTGTGAACTATTGCTTAAACTGCCATGCAGCAGCAAGTATGCGTTACAACCGTTTACGTGATATTGGGCTAACCGATCAGCAGATCAAAGACAACCTCATTTTGAATGATACCAAGGTGGGTGATTTGATGACAATCTCTATGACTCCAAAAGAGGGTAAAGCCTTCTTCGGTAAAAACCCACCAGATTTATCAGTTGAGGCACGTGCTCGCGGAACAGATTGGCTCTATACCTATTTGCGCACTTTCTATAAAGATGACACTACTCAAACCGGTTGGAATAATTTAGTTTATCCAAGTGTAGGTATGCCGCATGTGCTTTGGCAATTACAGGGTGAGCGCGCCGCTAAATTCGAAGAGCGTAAAGATCCGCACGACGAAGGCAAGATGGAGAAGGTTTTTGTAGGCTTTGAGCAGTTAACTCCTGGCACTATGAAGCCCCAAGAATATGATGACAATATTGCAGACTTAGTTGCCTTTATGTCATGGATGGCTGAGCCAGTACAGTTAGAGCGTAAGCGTCTTGGCGTTATTGTGCTTTTGTTCCTAGCGATCTTTACAATTTTGGCTTGGCGCTTGAATAAGGCCTATTGGAAAGATATCCACTAATTATTCCGCTGAGGTTCTCAGAACCTCAGCTAATAAGTAGATTCGTGTTGTTTGTTGTATCGAAGTAAAAATTTAAGGAAATGAATTTATGATGGTGTTGTACTCGGGCACTAACTGCCCATTCTCGCAACGCTGCCGTTTGGTGCTTTTCGAAAAAGGCATGGATTTTGAAATCCGCGATGTTGACTTATTCAATAAGTCTGAAGATATCTCAGTAATGAATCCCTATGGCCAAGTTCCCATCTTGGTTGAGCGTGATTTGATTCTGTATGAGTCTAATATCATTAATGAATACATTGATGAGCGCTTCCCTCGTCCGCAATTAATGCCGCCAGATCCCGTGGCTCGTGCTCGTGCTCGCTTATTTTTATTCAATTTTGAGAAGGAGCTATTTGTGCATGTAGCTGCCTTAGAAAATGAAAAGGGTAAGGCGGCGGAGAAAACGCATGAGAAAGCCCGTTTGGCTATTCGTGACCGTTTGACCCAATTAGCGCCAATATTTGTTAAGAATAAATATATGCTTGGCGATGAATTTTCTATGTTAGATGTTGCTATTGCCCCGTTACTGTGGCGCCTTGAGCACTACGGTATTGATTTATCTCGCAATGCTGCACCATTGCTAAAGTATGCAGAACGTATTTTTAGTAGACCAGCATATATTGAGGCATTGACACCTTCAGAAAAGGTAATGCGCCGCTAAGTTATTAAAGCGGTGTATTTCAGTCAGAATGTCTGACATTCCAAGTAACAAGCCATATTTAATCCGTGCACTACATCAGTGGTGTACGGATTTTGGTTTTACGCCCTTCATCGCTGTATTCGTAGATCAGAGGGTTGAGGTTCCAATGGAGTATGTCAAAAATAACGAGATTGTTTTAAATCTTTCCGTTGAGGCATGTCATCAATTACAAATTGAGAATGAGTGGATTTCTTTTCAGGCAAGGTTTGGTGGCGTTCCCAAGCGGATCATGGTTCCTATTAGTCATGTCTTAGCAATATATGCTCGTGAAGGATCATGGTTCCTATTAGTCATGTCTTAGCAATATATGCTCGTGAAAATGGCCAGGGCATGTCATTTCCCTTTGATCCTGCGGGTATTCGTGATTTGCATCTGGCTGATGCCTCTGATCAGGCTACTGAAAAACCAAAAACTGCAAAACCTTCACTCAGGATTGTTAAGTAGTTTTTATGAGTGCTACTAGTCTGCAAGAGGGTTTAAGTCTGGCAGAGCATTGTTTCGGCCAGCGGAATTTTCTGGGTGCTCGAGAAATTCTTGAGAAAGTTCTGACACAACACCCCAATAGCGCTAGAGCTAATGAGTTAATGGGCTACATAGCAGGCAATCTTGGCGATATCCCTTTAGCAATCGAGCTCCTAGAGAAGGCGATTTCTCTCAACGGTTGTGCTCGAAATGCTTTTTATGAATTAGGTAGTATTTATCTTGGTCGGGAGGAGGATAAAAGAGTGCTAGACCTTTTCCAAAAGGCCATTAAGCTTGGGCTAGATACATTTGAGCTGCATTTCGAATATGGTCAAGTTCTAGCCAGACAAGGCATCTTCAAGCTTGCTATTGAGCAATTTGGTCAGGCAAAAAATCATAATGATGCAGTGCCGGAGGTTTTTTTAACCTAGCAAAGTTATATGAATGCACAGGCGAGTTAAATGCTGCTCTTGCTTCCTATGAGAGGGTTTTAGAGTTAGACCCAGGCTTTTCCCCTGCTTGGCTGGGAGGCGGGGAGGTTTTGCGACGCATTGGAAAGCCCGCTGAAGCCTTGAATACTTTCGATAAGGCCTTGGCAATTTCTCCGAATTATTCAGAAGTGTTATTTCTGAAAGCCAATGTTTTGCGCTCCCTCAAGCGTTATAAAGAGGCGCTGGATTTATATTCTAGGTGTTTAGAAAATACGCCAGACATCCCATTTTTACTGGGAGCGTACATCAATACGAAAATGCTGATTTGTGACTGGGCTGACTATGATGCAAATCTTGCTAAAGTCAAAGAGGGTTTGCTGAAGTCTCAGCCATTAATCCCTCCTTTCCCTTTGCTTGCTTTAGTTGATGATCCTTGCTTGCAACTACTTGCAGCAAAAGTATGGTCAAGCCATGAGAATAAAACTATCGAAATTAGCAGAGTTTCTTTCAAAAAAACCAATCGCAACAAAATCCGGATCGGGTATTTTTCTGCTGACTTTGGATTTCACCCAGTAGCATTTTTGATTGCCGAGATATTTGAGCTTCACAATCGGGATCAATTTGAAACTTATGCGTTTTCAACGGGCCCCAATACTGGTGACCCGATGAGAAAGCGCCTTGAAAAGTCATTTGATCATTTTTGGGATGTGGTGCATTGGTCTGACGAACAGATTGCTGCTAAATCAAGGGATTTGGAGATTGATATAGCAATTGATTTAACTGGGTTTACTCAGGATGGTAGAACAAATATTTTTGCCCTTGGCGCGGCGCCTGTTCAGGTAAATTTTTTAGGTTATCCAGGGACGCTGGGCGCATCCTATATGGACTACATAGTGGTTGATCCAATATTAGCGAGCGAGGACGATGAGCAATTCTATGCTGAGAAATTAGCGTATCTGCCTAATGCTTACCAACCCAATGACAGAAAGCGGGTACAAGCCCAAAATAGAATGAGCCGCGATCAGGCAGGTTTGCCAGAAAATGCTTTTGTCTTTTGTTGCTTTAATAACAATTTTAAAATTACCCCTTACCAGCTTGACTTATGGGCAACTATCCTGAAAAGAGTTAATGGAAGCGTTTTGTGGCTTCTTGAGGATAATCCAGTAGCATCAGCGAATCTTAAGATGGAAATCGCAAAAAGAGGCGTAGAGCCAGACAGATTGCTATTTGCGCCACGGGTGTCGCCTCAGAACCATTTGCATAGAATGACGGCTGCAGATCTTTTCTTGGATACAGCCCCCTATAATGCCCATACAACAACTAGCGATGCTTTATGGATTGGATTGCCGGTATTGACTTGTTTGGGAAAAAGTTTTTGTAGTCGAGTTGCGGCTAGTTTAGTTTCCGCAGCTGGCATTCCAGAAATGATTACCAAAACCAATCAAGAATACATTGAACAAGCAGTGCAGCTGGCTAATCACCCATCTGAACTAGCAATTCTTCGGGATAAGCTTGCGCAAGTTCATAAAAATGCACCTTTATTCGACTCGGTTCGATTTACTGAAAACCTTGAAAATTTATATATGCAGATGTTTGCTAGGCTCCAATCAGGTGAGCCGCCAGCCAAAATTAGGGTATTTGAGGGCTAGTTCTTACTTTAGGTTAAAATAATCCTGTGCCCTTTTAGCTCATCTGGTAGAGCAACTGATTTGTAATCAGTAGGTGGTCTGTTCGAGTCGGACAAGGGGCACCAAATCTAAAAAATGCCTCACATTGTGAGGCATTTTTCATGGCATTATGAAGCCTTAATCATGCAACGTTAGTGAGTGTAATGAGTCGCGGAATTCTTTCTATTTACTGGGGCGATGAATCTAAGCTGCCAATTGAGCGATTGAAGACATCGGCTAGGAAATTCCATCCTGATCTCCCGCATGAAATTATCAAACTTGATGCACCATCAGGGGACGTATCAAGTTTGAATAAAAAAGCAGCTATGCTTGATTTATCTCCCTTTGATGAAACCCTTTTTTTGGATCTAGACACTGTAGTTTTGGGTAATCTTGATTTTGGATTTCAGAAAGCCCAACAGTTCGGATTGGCTCTATCAATTTGTGAATCGCCATGGGGGAAAAGATATCCAAAGATTTTCACTGGCGATGAAGTGGAATATAACACCGGAGTCATTTTTTTTACTAAAGATGCCAAAATCGTATTTGATAAATGGAAGGAGTTGGCAGTAACGACTGACTCCTCAATTCTTGGTGTAAATGATGAGGGTATTTACAGGATGGCTGCCAATGATCAGGGGTCTTTGCTTTAGCAGTTGAGGAGACTGGTTTTAATCCATTTATTCTGCCGCTGAATTGGAACTTTCGACCAATGTGGCATCGCAGTTTCTTTGGGCCTATAAAGATTTGGCATGATTATGCAGATCCGCCATCTTTTTTTGATGAGCTTGCTACCTACTATTCAAGGGCTGATGCAATCATTCAGTACCACCAAGGATAGCTTTGACATCTATGATGCCTAAGAAGTCAATTGAGATAATAAGTCCTTTTGGTGACTTAGAGCCAATTCATAGAATGAAAGTCCTTGGGTTAGAAAAATTTTGCCCAAAGGAGTTTTGCTTTTATCGGTTTGGGGGGGCGCCTGAGCTTCCATCGATCATTTTAATTAACTGCCTTCATTTGGACTTAGTTAAAAGTCCTGAATTTATAAAAACACTGCAATATCGATCTAGCAATGCTGTAGTGATGCTATTAATGGCCGATTTTTATCCCCAATCAATTGAGTACTTAAGGTATTGGGAGAAATATGTCGATGTATTTCTAGTGCCGACGCCGGAAATGAGTGAATTTATAAAAATTTTCACAAGAAAATCAGTCTCAGTATTAATTGATCCTATTGACTTTGGCCTCCTAGAATCGAGGACCCCGGCCATTGGTAACAACTTACCTTTAAAAGTTGTTTGGTTTGGCTATCCCGAGTCATATGCAAAATCCATGGAAATTTATGCAGAAACTCTGTTTGCTCTTCATCGTCAGAAAAAAATTGAATTTAATATAGTTTCCAAAAACAATGTCTATGGTGATATTGGCGGCGCATTTATGCATGAATATCGCACTGAAACATTCTTGGATCTTCTCTCTCAGTTTGACGTTGCCGTCCTAAGCCATTTTCCTTTTGATTTTTCAATTAGCACCCAATGGAAATCAGAAAACAAAGCAGTTTTAGCCATTAACCGTGGACTTCCAGTTATTGCTTCACGAACGCCGGCCTATCAAAGACTTCTTCAAGCCTGTGGTCAGGATGAGTATTTATTTTCTACAGTCGGTGAACTAGAAAATTCCTTGGAAAGAATCGCAAATCCCGCAAACAGGGTTAAATATCTTAAAATGTCACAGGACAAGGTTAGGCTACAGTATTCAGCAAGTGAAATGACTAAAATTTTTTTTAAAATATGGACAGAAGTTTCTAAAACTTAAGTCAGTTAAATTAGCTCAGTAAAATACCTTTCATATCTTTTATTATTCAATTGGCAATGGTGTGCAAAATATTGTTTCCGGTAATAAGTAAGCTGCGATGATTGCCGAAAAAAACAAAAAAATAATCGGATAACTTAAGCCCGCAAGATTATTGCCGATTGATTGATTTAACCAAGTTACTATTAGCGGCAGCAACCCCCCAATCCATCCTGCAGCAAGATTGTGCGGTAATGTTGCTGCACTGTTTCTATTTTTTGCGGGAAATAACTCGGCAAGCATAGCGCTTTGAGGTCCCACTGCAAGACCTAGCGCGGCTGACAGTATTAGTAGAATAAAAAGAATTCCTACTAATGCGCTGATGCTTGAAGAGCTTACATAAAGATTTCCAAGTATCTCTAGTGCGAGGAAGGCTGGATAAATGGAGAGGGCTCCAAGAAGAACGCCGCTCAATAGAATTGGTTTTCGCCCAAGTCTGTCTGATAGCCATCCTGCAAAAATCGTTATCGGAAATAGTGCCAAGGTTGAGAAGATGCTTAATCGATCAACTATCTCAGGTGGCATTTGAACCGATGTTTTAAGAAAGATGGTCGTGTATACCTGAACGCAAAAAAATAAAATTGCCCCGCTGGAAGAAATACAAAAAAATAGCAAGAACATTCTTTTGCGAATTTCACTATCCCGAAAATTATTTAGAAGTTGGGACTGGTTTTCTTTAGAGTTTTTGGTAAGCTCAATAAAGACGGGGGTTTCTTCAAGTGATCGCCTAATATAAAAAGCGATTAAAAGTAGAAAAAAGGGAATCCAAAATGGAACACGCCAACCCCATGACTGAAATTCTTCTGGTGAAAGGTATTGCTGTAATAAGGTAATCTGCAGCGTTGATGCAAGGATTCCGAGTGGCCCCATTAGTTGCAGAAAGCTGGTTCTAAATCCCCGGTGCTGATTGCCGGCATGCTCTGATAAGTAAATGGCACCACCACCAATCTCCCCACCGGCTGATAAGCCCTGAATCAGTCTTAAGGTCACCAATAAGATTGGCGTCAAAATGCCGACTTGTGCATAAGTAGGTAAAAATCCAACACAAACTGTGGCGCCCCCCATCAGTGCGATTGTGATCATAAATACTGGCTTGCGACCTATGCGATCACCTAGTGAGCCAAATAATGCTGACCCAAGCGGTCTGATAACCATGCCAACACTAAATGTTGCTAAGCTCGCCAATAGGCCGGCATTTGGGTCGTTAGATGGAAAAAAAGGATTCCTAGCGTTACCGCTAGGCTTGCAAACGTAAGAAAGTCATACCACTCTAGAAATGTTCCAAAGCAAGCAGCAACTGCCACCTTTCTAAAATGATGTGATTCCTTTAACTGATCTGGCTTGGGTAGTGAAGGCAATTTACTCGAAATCCAAAGAGGATTCAGTTAATGGCGCTGGTAAATTTTTACTTGGCTTTACACCAAGCTCACGTACTTTCTCGGCAGCTCGTATAAGATTTCCTCTGCCGGTTTTAAGCTTATTAAATGCATCGTGATAGCTTGATTGTGCTTGGTCAAGGCGTTGCCCTAGTTTTTCTAGGTCATCAACAAATCCAACAAACTTGTCATAAAGTGCCCCGCATTGCTTGGCGATCTCTAAGGCGTTGCGGTTTTGATGGTCCTGTCTCCAGAGATGGGCAACCGTTCGAAGTGTGGCCATAAGAGTACTTGGGCATACCAACACAATATTCTTTGCAAGCGCCTCTTGGTAAAGATTGGGCGCCGTTTTTAGAGCAAGCAAAAAAGCGGGCTCTATTGGAACAAACATTAGTACAAAATCAACCGAACCAACACCGTAAAGTGAGCTATAGTTTTTGCTTGATAAGCCTTGGATATGCTGGCGCAAAGACAGGATATGCGCTGCTAGTTCTTTTTCGGCAAGGTCTTTATCTGTTGTTTCAGTGTGTCTAGCATAAGCAGTAATAGATACCTTACTGTCAACAACCAAGCTTCTGCCTTCAGGTAGTTTAATAACGACGTCAGGTTGCAGGCGAGAGCCATCGCTCTGAGTGTGGCTATCTTGTACAACATACTCTTCGCCTTTGCGTAAGCCAGAGGATTCTAGGATTGATTCCAGCACCAATTCGCCCCAGTTACCCTGAACTTTAGAGTCGCCTTTTAAGGCTTGAGTTAAGGAACGGGTTTCATCCGACATTTTTAAGTTGAGATTAGCTAATCGCTCAATTTCACTTTTCAGAGCGTGACGTTCACGAGCCTCATTGCCATAGGTATTGCTGACTTGCTCTTTAAATTCTGTAAGCTTGGTCTGCAACGGTTTTAGCAGGGCATCGATACTTGCTGCATTTTGTTCAGTAAAGCGCTTTGACTTTTCTTCTAAGATCTCATTGGCTAAATTTTTGAATTGATTGGTTAGTGCTTCCTTTGTTTCATTGAGCGCCTCAATTCGACCAAGTCCTTGCTTGCGTTCAGAATCTAACTCGGTTTCCAGCCGGATAGCATTTTGTAATGCTTGATCTCTCTCTGCTCTAAGACTAGTAACAAGAGAATTCGCAGTTTGTAACTCAAGCTCAATTCGCGTATTAGTCGACTTTAAGTTAGAGATATAAACCAAAAGGCCCGCGCTCACTCCTAGCGGCAGGCCAAATAGCAAAAGTGAGATTAAATCAAAAGTCACTTTACAGACAGCAAAGGGGTCAAGCTTTAACTAATTTTTGTAATTCACCAGACTGGTACATCTCGGTCATGATGTCCGATCCACCAATGAATTCACCGTTGATGTACAGCTGTGGAATGGTTGGCCAGTTAGCAAATTCCTTGATGCCTTGACGAATAGCAGGGTCTTCTAAGACATTCACAGTATGAAGTTTTTCAACACCACTAGCGCGAAGAATATTCACTGCGTTTCCGGAGAAACCGCATTGTGGAAATTGTGCCGTGCCCTTCATAAATAAAACAACAGGATGGCTAGTAATAATCTCTTTGATTTGAGCTTGGGTATCCATAAATCTTTCCTAAAAATCTCTGACTTTGGTAAAAACGATCTAAAAATTGAATAGCTTCGATTTTAAGACTTAATCCAAAAAAAGACAGTCACTAACTTTACTTTCTGGCTGACACAACCCTGTGGTGGCCAGATAAATCTTGATGGGTTTGAATATCGTTTAAACCCGCTGTTTTCATTAGCTCAACCACAGCGGTTGATTGGTCAAATCCATGTTCTACTGCCAGCAAACCGTCTGGCTTAAGGTAGTTTTTAGCCTCTGAGACGATTGTTTGAAGGCAGCTAAGTCCAGTGGAGTGATCTGTTAGTGCATTTATAGACTCAAATCGAAGATCACCTTCAATTAAGTGGGGATCTTGAGCTGGGATGTAAGGGGGGTTGCTTAGAATGATGTCAAAAGTATCACTCTCTTTAATGGCTTGATACCAACTGCCTTGAGCAAATTCAACTCGGGTTTCTAATCCTAAAGATTTTGCATTTGAGTTGGCAATAGCAAGGGCTTCAGTGGATTGATCTGTGGCAATGACTTGAGCGCTGAGCACTTCATTTGCAATAGCTAGAGCAATGGCCCCTGAGCCAGTTCCCAAATCAAGTATCTTTGGATTCAGAGTGGAATTTTCAATGCTCTTGATTTCTTGAAGAGCAATATCAACTAGTAACTCTGTCTCTGGGCGAGGAACCAATACTCCCGGTGCAACCTGGAGCTCAATTTTGTGAAAACCTTTTTTACCTATTAAATAAGCTACAGGCTCGCCATTCAATCTTTTAGATTCAATTGAATACCATTCCTCTAGTGCTGGTGCGCTCAGTTCCATCTCATCGCGAGAAATGAGTGCTGAACGAGGCAGCTGGTAGTGCTTATCAAGCACGTGCGCCATCAAAATATGTGCTTCATTACGAGGGAGTGATGTGCTACCCAACAAAGAACGTAGACTCAAAGTCTTGCTCATAACCGATCTAGTGATTGCTTAGTTATCACCAAGGGCAGCAAGAAGTTCAGCCTGATGTTCAGATGCAAGTGCATTGCATAAATCATCCAAGTCACCATCCATCATGGCATCAATTTTATAGAGTGTGAGATTAATGCGGTGATCAGTGATGCGGCCCTGCGGAAAATTGTATGTACGAATACGATCGCTGCGATCCCCAGATCCAATGAGCAATTTTCGAGTTTGCGCTTCTAACTGATGTTTCTCACGCTCGCGTGCGTCCATGATGCGTGAGACCAGTACTTTCATAGCTTGCTCGCGATTGCGGTGCTGGCTACGGTCATCCTGACATTCCACTACCGTGCCTGTTGAAAGGTGGGTAATGCGAACTGCTGAATCTGTTTTATTAATGTGTTGCCCACCAGCACCAGAAGCGCGGAAGGTGTCGATCCGTAATTCAGCGGGATTAATTTTGACAGCCTCAAGCTCATCCGCTTCGGGCATTACGGCGACCGTACAAGCTGATGTATGAATACGCCCTTGAGTCTCTGTCTGAGGTACTCGTTGTACACGATGGCCGCCTGATTCAAATTTGAGGCGTGAGTAAACTGATTGACCTACCAAGCGAAGTACAACCTCCTTATAGCCACCAAGATCAGATTCAGTAGCGCTAACCATCTCCACTTTCCAGCTTTGCCGCTCGGCAAATCGGGTATACATGCGTAACAAATCTGCCGCAAAAAGGGCGCTTTCATCTCCGCCTGTGCCCGCACGAATTTCTAAAAAAACATTGCGCTCATCGTTTTCATCTTTAGGCAATAGAAGCTTCTGTAGACTACCCTCTAGCTCCTCCATCGTCGCTTGCGCTTGCTTTTGTTCTTCGTCAGCAAAGTCTTTCATTTCTGGGTCTTTGCGCATTTCTTCAGCCGCTTGCGCATCGGCTTCAGCTTGTTTATACAAGCCAAATTGCTCAACCACCGTCGCAATATCAGAATGTTCACGCGTGAGTTTGCGATAGGCATCCATATCTTTGGTTGCCTCTTCTGAGGTTAAAAGGGAATTGAGTTCGGCTAAGCGCGTGTCTAGATGTTCCAGCTTAGCCCGCATGCTGGGCTTCATCTAATGATCTTCTGGTTTGGTATGAGAGGCGAATAGTTTTGGTAATAACTTAATCAAGGCGTCGCGCTCTGCGCCATTCGAGTGTTGTAGAGCATGGAGTGAACCATGCAAGAATTTATTAGTCAGTCCTTGTGCCATTGCACTCAATACTTCTTGAGGGTCATCTCCACGCATGAGACGTTTCATAGCACGCTCAAGTTCAAGTTGTCTTAAGCGTTCGCCTTGCAGTTGAATATCTTGGATCAAGGGTACGGCATTGCGCCCCTGCATCCAATGCATAAAGTTGCCAACCCGATCCTCAATAATGGCTTCAGCCTGACTAACTGCAGCTTGCCGCAAATTGGCGCCTGTTTGAATCATGATGCCAAGATCATCTACGGTATAAAGGTATACATCATCCAGTCTTGAAATTTGAGGCTCGAAATCACGGGGCACTGCTAAATCAATCATCACCATAGGCTTATGGCGACGTTGCTTAAGGGCGCTTTCCACCATACCAAGGCCAATAATGGGCAATGATGAAGCGGTGCTAGAAACAATGATGTCAAATTCGTGCAGACGACCAGGTAATTCAGATAGCTTGAATGACTCTGCCTCAATATCTTGCGAGGCAATGGAGTCTGCCAATTCTTGTCCACGCTCAATGGTCCGATTAGCAATTGCTACATTCTTGGGTTTGCGAGCTACAAAATGCGTTGCGCATAAAGAAATCATTTCTCCTGCACCGATAAATAGAATTTTTTGATCAGAAATTTTTTCAAAGATTCTTTCGGACAAACGCACAGCAGCTGCAGCCATAGAAATCGAGTGAGCACCAATTTCTGTAGAGCCACGCACTTCCTTAGCAACCGCAAAAGTTTTTTGGAATAACTGATTTAGGTAAGTGCCCAATACACCAGTATCATTTGCAGTGCGAACAGCATCTTTCATTTGCCCAAGAATTTGCGTTTCACCAATGACCATGGAATCTAATCCGCAAGCCACTCTGAACGCATGGCGAACTGCATCAGATTGTGGTAATGAATAGGTATGTGGTTGAAGGCTACTTGGAGCAAGCTTCTGGGTTTTTGCTAGCCAGTCAAAAGTAGCTTCATGCAAAATATCCGCAGCGCTCGCATCATTGGCGGCACAATACACTTCAGTGCGGTTGCAGGTCGATAGAATCGTTGCTTCAGGCAGGCCAGATTGATTTGCTCCGAGCAAATGCTGGCGAAGATCGTGCAACGCTTCTTGAAGAAATTCAGAATCAAAGGCGACCTTTTCCCGAATGGCGACCGGCGCTGTGTGATGATTGATGCCGAGTGTCAACAACTTCATAATGGCAATTATAGATTTGATGCCCTCAATCATGGGTGCAAAAGGGGAGAAAAATGGGTTTTTTGGCTTTTTTGTTGATCGGAGGCGCCTCAGGTGCCTCTGCCTGGATTTTTTACCCAGGAAGCCCAAAAAACCGGTCAAATCCTGCAAGTCGGACTTCAAATTTTCAGGGCCTGCTGGTTTCAGTCCCTCTTGGGTTTGTGGCAGCTGCCTTGAGCTCTTTGGTTGGTCAGTACCTCAATCTTTTTCAAGCTGGGCAAATGCTGGAGTGGGCAAGTGCAATTTTGGCTTCTTGCATTATTGGGTGTATCTATACAGCCTTAGCTAAATAAATTCCCCTGGGTCTTTTCATCTTTTGTGTTTGAAGCTTGTACCCATTGAATTGGCTCTAGGTGGTGTGCAGTTAACCAATCATTCGTTTTACTGAAGTGCCGGCAACTATCTTGATCGCCGGCTACTAAAAAAGGCGAGTTTGTTTTGTATACACCCAACCCTGAAGGGTGCGAAGATTGCAAAATGAGTGGATCATGATCTTTTGAAATCAGCGGGAATTTAGTTTGTGCATGCCCACCCCAAAGCAGCCATACGAGATGCGATTTTTGGGTCGATAGTGTGGATATCAGTTCGTCGATCAAACCCTTCCAGCCTAAGTTGGTATGACTCCCAGCTTCGCCTAATTTCACGCTGAGAGCAGTATTCAGTAATAACACTCCCTGCTCAGCCCAGTAATGCAAGTCACCATTTGGAAGCATGCCAAAGCCTTCGATGTTGAGGGCTTTTCTGATGTTGCGTAGCGAGCTGGGAAATTCTCGTGATTTTGGTGAGATATTGTTTGGAATAGAAAATGCCAAACCTTGTGCGAGACCAGGTGAGTGATAAGGGTCTTGCCCTAAGATCACTACTTTCACAGAATCAACAGGCGTTAATGCCAGCGCTTTAAAAAAGTTTTGTGGCTCGGGCCGAATGATTTTTGAGTTGGTATTTAATTCATTTTGAATATTATGTTCAAGCACCTTCCAGTCAGGGGTATCGAAATAGTCCCCCAATAGTTTTCGCCAGTCTTGCGGAATAACTTTTTTGGAAAACAAATACATCGTCTGCGCTACTTAGAAGTAGGGGTGGAAGTAGACGCGGGAACGAGGTCGTATTGTGCTGGCAGTTGAGCAGGTTGTAACACCAAGATGCGTTCGTGCTCAAGATCGTCTCGGTAAAAACAAACAGAGATATTTTGATAATCTGTCAGGCTGTTGAGAACCTTATCCCAGCGGTTGCCAGTGATGCGTTGACCATTAATGCTTGCCAAAAGGTCGCTAGGTGCCAATCCAGCTTCTTGAGCTGCGCCACCATCAAGTACATGAGTAATTTTGAACCAACCATTTGATTCAGAATGACGTAATCCAAGCTGTAGTTTGATCTTCTCTAGCTTTGTCTGGACTTTTGAATTTACAGACACTACTTTTGATGGAATCCATTTTTGGAGCGGAATATCTTCCGTGCCGTATATATAACGTGACTTAAAGTCGCCCCATATTTTTTGGAATCCATTGCCCAGCAGTTGATCTATTAAGTCATCTAATCCATGCTCTGCAATGCCATCTAGCGTTACACCATGTTTTTGCCAAATCAAGCGCATCAAATCATCTGGTGATTTTTTATTCTTGGAGAATGCGCGAATTTGTAAATCTAGTCCAAGTGCCAATAACGCACCTTTGCCGTAGTAGCTCACTACAGCGTTCGGCGTGTTTTCATCGGCTTGATAGTATTTTGTCCAGGCATCAAAAGAGCTATCTGCCAAGCTTTGTTTTAGCCTACCTGGGCCACGTAGAACACCATTCCAATTATCAGCAACTAGTTTGAGATATTGAGTTAGATTAATTCGCTTGCTTCTGAAGAGCTGAAGATCATCGTAGTAGCTAGTGAAGCCTTCAAAAAGCCAAAGTAATTGGGTGTGGTTTTTGTTTTGTAGGTCGTATGGTTAAAAAGCTTTGGGTTGAATGCGTTTTACTAGCCATGCATGAAAGTATTCGTGACTGCATAGACCCAAAAATTCACGATAAGCAGTTTCATCTAGAGGGATTTGCTTCTGGGGAATTTGGTCTCTGCGGCAGAGCAAGGCTGTACTGTTTTGATGTTCAAGACCGCCGTAGCCATTCAGTACTGCTCTTACTAAAAAGAGATAGTTAGTGAATGGTGCTTTCTTTGATTTAGGCTCAAAGAGATTGACAGTACATGAGCAAATAGCCTGTAAATCGTTCGCTAAGCGTGCAGCGTCGACAGGGTGTAGGCATCCCTGAATTGCCAAGCTATGCGGAATGTGATTTGAATTCCAATGAATGATTTGGAATTCTCCCATCGCAACCGGATGATCAATGAGGTCATCATAATTTTTAGCTAGGTAAAAGCCAAAACCACGATCATCAGTTTTAGCTTTTCGTAAGCCAGTTTGCACTGTCCAGTGCTCGGTGGACGAATGATCGGGAGCTGCAATTGCTAGTGAGCAGGGAATATTGTCTTGACCGCTGACTGCTAGACAAAGACTGGTGGGGTTGAAGAAGCCGCGCTCAGTGTCAAGATAGGCTGCTCTTACGAAATTATCAAACGCATATACCGTCGTGACAATATCAACTGGTTCATTGATATCTTTGGATAAGCGCCATTGATTATTGTCGATGCGCTCAAGAGTTAATTGTTTTTTGCTTGAAGCGCTAACAGCTTCAATAGTTTCAATATGCTTAGAAAAATCTCGAATCAAATAACTACCGGGAATCCATGCTGCCATTTGCAATACCTGTCCATGAGGGTCGGGATTGGCAATGTGTAGCTTTACTTTAAAGCGATGGCCGTGTAGGTCTGCGGGCCATACGGTGTATTGAATTCCTGGCAGATCAGATTTGTTCATGAGCTTCTTTTTGTTACTTAAGCGAATTAAATTTCTTTTCGATATCACTTACTTGAACTGCGCCTGGGAAGCGGCTGCCATCGGTAAAGAAAAGTGTAGGGGTGCCAGTGATGCCATAAGCTTTTGCAAAGGCTAAATTTTTATCTAGAGGATTGCTGCAATCAGTTTTACCAGTTGGAGCGATCCCATTGACCATCCAATCAATGTAGCTCTTATAAGGATCGGCACTACACCAGATCTGCTTTGATTTTTGCGCAGAGTCTGGTGACAAAATAGGAATGAGATACGTGTAGATGGTGACGTTGTCTAATTGCTGTAAAGATTTTTCTAAGCGCTTGCAATAACCGCAGTTTGGATCTGAAAAAATAGCCAATTGGCGCTGACCATTGCCGCGAACTGATTTAAATGCATTGGATTGATTTAAATCGCTCCACTTGATGCGGTTAAGGTCAGCTTGTCTTTGTTCAGTAATATTTTTTCCGGAGGCGAGTTCAATAATTTCACCCTGAATCAAATATTTACCTGAAGAATCTGTGTAGAAAATTTCATTGCCAACAAGAACTTCATAGAGACCTGAAACAGGGGCGGCAGTTACGCTGCGTACTTTTGCATTAGAGCCGAGTTTTTTTTGAATCTCGGTCTTAATTTGCTGCTCTGCTTGCGCAAATGCCGCTTCTGAAGAAATGGCGCTAGCGCATAACAGTCCCACTATTAGTGCGAATGTAGATAGCAAACCAGAGACGAATTTATTCAAAATCAATTTCTCCTAGTGCGCGCTCAATGAGGCGCTGTTTAATAAAGTGGCTTTTATTCACCAGACCAAGACCCCAGTTACGTAGTTGTTTTTCTGTAGTGCTAGCACCAGAAAATAGTTTTTTTAATTTATCAGTCACCCACAGCAGTGCATTAGTATCGCCCTGTCGTTGACGTTCATAACGACGGAGTAAGGTCAGGTCATTCAATTTTCGGAAGGGCTCGCGTTTGCTAATGATATTGAGCAATACGGCAACATCTCTCAATCCCAAGTTGAGTCCTTGACCTGCTAGCGGGTGCATTACATGTGCAGCATCTCCAATCAAAGCGACTTGGGAGTTGGCTTCTGGCCCGATAAAGCGAGCAGCCCGAATTTTACGCAGCGGAAAAGCGGCTGGTGTTGAATTGAGAGTAAGCTCACCCAACTGTTTTTCAATGGCGCCATTGGCAATGAATGAAAAACGTTCTTGCCATTGAGATTGGTTAAGCTGCAAAAGCTTTGTTGCATTCTCGGGGGTGGTTGACCACACCATCGATACCTGTTTATTTGGTAGAGGTAGCATCGCCACAATATCTCCACCAGGCAAAAACCATTGAAAGGCAGTTTCGAGATGCGGGTAAGTGCAAACCCAATTTGCAACTACGGCACTTTGCGAATAACTTTCTTCGCTGGCGGTGATTCCGATGGCTGAGCGAATGGGTGAGTTTGCCCCATCCGCTGCAATGACTAATTGCGCATGAAGCAGCTCACCATTTTTTAAATGCAAGGTGCTGCCTTGGGCATTCACTTCAATTGTTTCTACTGCGTCATTGATACGTTCAAGCTTATTCTGAAATCGACTGGCTTGATCAAGCGTATGTTCAATTAAATTTGACTCACCAATCCAAGCAAGTTGTGAAGTGCCGGCCTCGAAGGCAGAAAGATGCAGTTGATCATTTCTCTCACCACGATCGCCATAGATGCGCATATCCCTTACAACTTGCATGCGACTATGGTCAAGGGCATCCCATATTTGTAGGTGAGCGAGCAATTTCTGGGTGCTTGGTGAAAAAGCATAGATTCTTTGGCCCCATTGACTACCTTGTGGAGCTGGGCTCGGGCTTCCTAAATCTGGGGCAATTTCTACTGTAGTGAGCCCAAGCTGGGCTAAGCCTAAGGCGTATGCCTTGCCAGCTATGCCTCCGCCTACTACGGCGACATCGACGGACCGTATTTGCGCGGGGTTTACCTGTTTTTTGGGTAAATGGTGGTGGTGTGCTTCCGACATAGCTCGATGATATCGAAACCAGCCCCATTACAATATGGCCATGTCTTTGAAATGTGGCATCGTCGGCCTGCCTAACGTCGGCAAATCTACCCTCTTTAATGCGCTTACCAAGGCTGGAATCGCAGCAGAAAACTATCCTTTTTGCACGATTGAGCCCAACGTTGGCGTTGTAGAGGTTCCAGACCCTCGCTTAGCCGCCTTGGCTGAGATCGTTAAGCCTGAGCGCATTTTGCCGGCTGCCGTCGAGTTTGTGGACATCGCCGGCTTAGTGGCTGGCGCCTCCAAAGGCGAAGGTCTTGGCAACCAGTTCTTGGCCAATATCCGTGAAACTGACGCGATTACTCATGTAGTGCGTTGTTTTGAAGATCCTAATGTGATTCACGTTGCAGGCAAGATTGACCCTATTGCGGATATTGGTGTTATCGATACCGAGTTAGCGCTTTCCGATTTGGCCACAGTGGAAAAAACGCTTGCTCGTTCAAGCAAGGCTGCCAAGTCTGGAAACGATAAGGAAGCAGCAGCTTTAGTTGCTGTTCTGACTAAGGTTCAAGCACATTTAGATTCCGCACAATCAGTACGTAGTTTGAACTTGACCGATGAGGAAAAATTATTGATTAAGCCTTTGTGTTTAATCACTGCAAAGCCTGCAATGTATGTTGCAAACGTTAAAGAAGACGGCTTCGAAAACAACCCACACCTTGAAGCGGTAAAGCAACATGCCGCCAAAGAAAAAGCACCAGTAGTGGCTGTATGCGCGGCGATTGAGGCTGAAATTGCAGATTTGGATGACGCTGATAAATCAGCATTCTTAGCTGATTTAGGTATGGATGAACCAGGTTTAGATCGCGTTATTCGTGCTGGTTATGCGCTCTTGGGATTGCATACTTACTTTACTGCTGGTGTTAAAGAAGTGCGCGCCTGGACAATTCATCAAGGCGATACTGCTCCAAAAGCTGCAGGAGTGATTCATACTGATTTTGAGCGAGGCTTTATTCGTGCACAAACCATTTCTTATGAAGACTTTATCCAATTCAAGGGCGAATCAGGCGCTACAGAAGCTGGAAAGATGCGTGCCGAAGGTAAAGAGTCTGTTGTGAAGGATGGAGATGTACTCAACTTCTTATTCAACGTCTAAGGTCTGAGTTCAGAAGAAAACAAAAAGCCCTGTTAAAACTAACGGGGCTTTTTTAATGTCCTTAGGGGTCTACCCGGAAGTCTCTTAAGCGGATTTAAGTGCTTTTTCTAGACATTTTGAGATGTCTTCATATCGCTTAAGAGCCGCTTTAGTGGGTAGCACTTCTTTCTTGCGACCATCATCGTTTGAGACCATTTTGATATAGCCCATAGCGGTAAGGTTCTTAAGGCGCCCATGGAGTGTGGCTTGAGATCCTAAATCAGAAAGTGAAATAAGGTCTCCCACTAAGATAGCTTGTTTTGTATGTGCTGCGGTAACAATTTTGTCTAGTAAACTTTTTTCAATCGCATCTAACTTTTTGCCTGGATTAATTCGATCAAGCGTGTCAATCAAATTTAAGAAGCGAAGATAGGCGGATGGCTTTTCTGTTGACATGAGTTAAATGGTAAAAATTAATAGCTGTAGAGCTAATGTCATTTTATTCCTGATTTGAAAAAGCTGCCATTGACTTTGGTCATATCAATCATCAACACTAACGCTAATGTCGAAATTTCTTTCAACTCTTACGCAATTAATAACGCTTATGCGTACAGGCTTGATAAATGTACTTATTAGCGCACTTGCATATACGCTACTTTTTTATATCAATATTTGGATCACTAGTGAACTAGTGTTTGGTCTTGGCGTAAGTTGGATTTATTTGCCAGCAGGCCTGAGATTATTTTTAACTTTGATATTTGGATTGCCAGGAGCATTAGGAATTGCAATAGCCTCCACTTTCATTAGCTATAGCGGCGCGCTTTCATCAGATTTGATGATCTGTATTGGTACGGGCCTCATTTCTGGATTTGCCCCATACCTTGCGAGGATATTTGTTTTTAATAACGTGAAGCTAGAAGCTGATTTAAGCAATATGAATTTGCAAAAATTATTACTTTGTATTTTGATTTACGCCTTGATGAGTGCTGGCTTGCATCAATATTGGTATGCCACAGTCGGACTTGAAAATGCTGGAAGTGTGAATCACTTTGCAGTGATGGCTATTGGCGATGTACTGGGCTCTATCTTACTAATTGCATTGATTAAGTCTGGTTTAGACCTAATCAAGCGATTTAGAAGAATAGATCACTAAGCGCCTTGCCTGGATCGTCGCTGCGCATAAAGGCCTCGCCGACTAAAAAAGCATTCACTTGATTGTTGCGCATGAGTTGCACATCGTCGCGATTTAATATTCCAGATTCAGTAACCAAAATTTTATTGTTGAGAACTGAAGGCAAAAGTGACAGGGTGGTTTGTAGCGTCACCTCAAAAGTTTTGAGGTTGCGGTTGTTGATGCCCAGTAGTGGGGTCTTTAATTCAAGTGCTTGTTCAAGTTCGGCCCCATCATGAACTTCTACCAATACATCTAAGCCTAGTTCGTGGGCGCAAGCTTCCAGCTCTTTCATTTGATTGAGTTCAAGACAAGCGACGATTAACAAAATCGCATCTGCACCAATCGCACGTGCTTCATAGATTTGATAGGGGTCTATCGTGAAGTCTTTGCGCAACACCGGGATAGAGCAGGCACTACGAGCTTCTTGAAGATAGGCGTTGCTTCCTTGAAAGTAATCCACATCGGTTAATACAGACAAACAGGCCGAGCCATGTTTTTCATAGGATTTAGCAATTTCAGCGGGAATGAAGTGTTCGCGCAGAATACCCTTGCTTGGGCTTGCTTTTTTAATCTCAGTAATCACACCGGGATTACCCGCGGCAATCTTTTGTTCGATAGCGCGAATAAAGCCCCGTGGCTTTTGTTGAGAATCTTGATTATTGGCATGAGCCATTTCACGTTGATTCGCAAGTGAAATTTTCTTTAAGTTGTTTGCAACTTCAATTTTTTTAGTTGCAACAATTTTTTCTAGGATATCGCTCATGAAACAAGGGTAATTGAAGAGTTCTTTTGGGAATTAGTTGGATTGAGTGGCTGCAACAAATCTATCCAGTTTTTGACGAGCAGCGCCAGAGCTGATAGCTGCTTTGGCTTTCGTGATGCCGCTGGCGATATCTGATGCTATACCGGCTACATAAAGCGTAGCACCTGCATTCAAGCAAACAATGTCACTTGCTGGACCTGGCTTGTTATCAATTACATCAAGCACAATTTTCTTGGATTCTTCTGCGTTGGCCACTTTAAAGCTGTTTGTTAGTGCAGTGTTCAAACCAAAATCTTTTGGATGAATTTCGTATTCACGTACGACACCATCTTTGAGCTCGCCAACTAAAGTTGGACCTTCGAGAGAAATTTCATCTAGACCATCGCGACCATAAACAACCAACGCATGGTCCATGCCTAGAGCTTGTAAAACCCTTGCTTGAATTCCAACAAGATCTGGGTGAAATACACCTATCAATATCTGTTTTGCATCAGCTGGGTTGGTTAATGGCCCCAGAATATTGAAAATAGTACGTACGCCTAATTGTTTGCGAATGGGCACAACATTTTTCATTGCAGGATGATGGTTGGGGGCAAACATGAAGCCGGCACCAACATTAGAGATGCATTTGGCAACTTGATCGGCGGATAGTGCCAAATTGACGCCCAAAGCCTCTAGAACATCTGCGCTGCCTGATTTGCTGCTCACGCTGCGATTACCATGTTTGGCAATCTTTGCACCAGCAGCTGCCGCAACAAACATAGCCGCCGTAGAGATATTAAAAGTATGTGCGCCGTCACCACCAGTACCGACTACGTCAACAAGATGGGAGCGATCTTCCACATTTACTGCAGTTGCGAATTCACGCATGACTTGCGCTGCCGCTGCAATTTCACCAACGGTTTCTTTTTTTGTGCGTAGGGCAACTAATAAGCCAGCAACTAATTCAGGCGCCATTTCACCACTCATGATGAGGCGCATCATATCGGTCATTTCATCATGAAACAGTTCACGATGTTCGATGCAACGTTGCAAGGCTTCTTGAGGGGTGATTGGCATAGTGCTTACTTGAGCTTCTTAATTACATTTGCAAAAAATTCTTGAGTGGGGCGTGTCCTTGCTCGGAAAGGATGGATTCTGGATGAAACTGAACGCCTTCAACAGCCATCTCTCGGTGTCTTACGCCCATAATCTCGCCATCTGAAGAAGTGGCGGTAACTTCTAAGCAAGCTGGCAAGGAGCTTTTTTCAATGGCTAGCGAGTGATAACGCGTCACTTTAAATGGGTTGGGTAGGTTTTGAAAAACACCCACACCGATGTGATGAATATCATCAGTTTTGCCGTGCATGACTTTCTGAGCGCGAATAACTTTGCCTCCAAATGCTTCGCCGATAGCTTGGTGACCAAGGCATACCCCAAGAATAGGAAGCTTGCCAGCAAATTGCTTGATAGTCTCAACAGAGATGCCGGCCTCAGTAGGGCTGCAGGGTCCAGGAGAAATGCAAATGCGCGAAGGATTTAGCTTAGCAATATCCGCAACCGCAATCTCATCATTACGAAAGACCTTCACCTCTTCACCTAGCTCTGCAAAGTACTGCACGAGGTTATAGGTGAAAGAGTCGTAGTTATCAATCATTAGGAGCATCAAGTCCTCCTTGTACTAAATCGGCTGCTGTGAGTACTGCACGGGCTTTGGCTTCGGTTTCTTTCCATTCGGCAGTTGGGTCTGAGTCGGCAACAACACCAGCACCCGCTTGTGAATGCAGCATACCATCACGAATCACGCCAGTGCGGATTGCAATCGCAACATCCATATCGCCAGAGAAGGAAAGGTAGCCTACTGCGCCACCATAAACACCACGTTTCACAATTTCCATTTCATCAATGATTTCCATGGCGCGAATCTTTGGGGCGCCAGAAAGGGTGCCTGCTGGAAAGGTCGCCCTCAATACATCCATATTGCTCATATTGTCTAGAAGATCACCTTCAACAGAGCTCACAATGTGTTGAACATGTGAATACTTTTCAATAGACATCGAGTCAGTTACTTTGACGGAGCCAGTCTTCGCAATTCGTCCTACATCATTGCGAGCAAGATCGATCAACATGACGTGCTCGGCAATTTCCTTGGGGTCGGCTAAGAGTTCTTTAGCTAGTCGTTCATCCTCTTCTGGATTTGCTCCGCGAGGACGTGTGCCAGCCAACGGGCGAATAGTCACAATTTTTTCGGCCGCGCGTTTTTCCTGACGAACCAAGATTTCTGGGGAAGAGCCCACAATCTGTAGGTCACCAAAGTCATAAAAATACATGTAAGGCGATGGATTCAGTGATCGTAAGGCCCTGTATAGAGATAGTGGTGAGTCTGTAAATGGCTTGCTAATGCGTTGGCCTATAACAACCTGCATGCAGTCACCTGCCAAAATATATTCTTTGGTTTTACGTACAGCATCCTCAAAATCAGCCGCTTTAAATTTCCGAATCAACTCAGTTTTTGTGCTTGCCAATGAGGGAGGCATACTGACTTGTTTGCTAAGGCATGCAAGCAACTCTTTGAGGCGTGATTGCGCTCTTTCAAATCCATCAGGAATGCTAGGGTCCGCATAAACAATGAAATAAATCTTGCCAGCAACGTTATCGATAACAGCCAATTCTTCGGTAAGTATGAGTTGAATATCTGGCACACCCAGTTCATCAGGTAAATCATGTTTAGCTAAACGTGACTCAATATAACGAACAGTGTCGTAGCCAAAATATCCTGCTAAGCCTCCGCAAAAGCGTGGAAGTCCTGCCTGCACCGCGACTTTGAATCTCTTGAAATACGCATCTACAAAATCCAGCGGGTTGTCTGTGTTGGTTTCAACTACCTTGCCGTCTGTAACCACCTCGTTTACTGGTTTTAATGGTGTGCCGACAGTGCGAACAATCGTCTTCGCGGGAAGGCCAATAAAGGAGAAACGGCCAAAGCGCTCACCCCCCAAAACAGACTCAAGAAGGTAAGTATTTTTGCTACCAAACGCTTGGCTAAGTTTGACGTAGAGCGATAGTGGCGTTTCTAAATCCGCCAACACCTCTTTGACAAGAGGAATTCGATTGAAGCCCTGCTTTGCTAGGGCATTAAATTCTTCACGCTGCATTAGGCTCTTCCTGACTTTCCTAATTCAGCACGCATTTCTTTGATCACGTGCTCGTAGTTGTCTTTTCCAAATATTGCTGAGCCCGCTACAAATGTGTCGGCACCAGCATGAGCAACTTGCGCAATATTGTCGACTTTGATGCCACCGTCAACCTCGAGACGAATCTTGCGACCAGTGTCAGCTTCATGACGATCAAGCCGAGCGCGCACTTGCGCAATTTTTTGCAAAGTACTCGGAATAAAAGATTGACCACCAAATCCAGGGTTAACTGACATTAGTAAAACTAAGTCTAATAATTCAAGAGTGTGATCTAGGTGATCAAGTGGCGTGGCTGGGTTTAAAACAAGACCAGTTTGGCAGCCTTGATCGCGAATCAAATTTAATGTGCGATTCACATGCGGACTTGCTTCTGGATAAAAGCTAATCAAGTTCGCACCAGCTTTGGCAAAGTCGGGAATGATGCGATCAACTGGCTCAACCATGAGGTGAACATCGATTACTGCAGGGGCGCCACTTTTCTTGGCGTAAGGGCGAATTGCCTCACAAACCAAAGGGCCAATCGTGAGGTTGGGAACATAGTGGTTATCCATCACATCAAAGTGAATCCAGTCAGCGCCTGCCACTAGGACATCTTGGACTTCTTTGCCCAGGCAGGCAAAGTCAGCCGACAAAATAGAGGGGGCGATGACAAATTGAGGATTTGGTGATTTTTGGCTTTCCATCCCTAGATTCTAGCTTGCAGTTGGCCTTAGGATGGAGCAGAATTCCACCATGAATCCTCATGAAATCAGCATTACGGTCAAGACTCAGTACCTTCCAGACCAATCTGACCCAGATAATCGCCAATTTGCCTTTGCCTATACGATCACTATCCGTAATACGGGTTCAGCCAGTATCCAGCTCATAGCCCGCCATTGGTTCATTACGGACGGGGATAACGACGTTCAGGAAGTAAAGGGTTTAGGGGTAGTGAGGCAGCAGCCTTTATTGCGATCAGGGGAGCATTTTGAGTACACCAGCTGGGCTACCCTCCCGACCCCTGCGGGAACTATGCGTGGCGAGTATTTTTGCGTTACGGAAGATGCCCAGTTTTTTCAGGCGCCTATCCCAGAATTTGCATTAGTAATGCCACGGACGCTGCATTAACTACTAGGTAAGCTGAGAAAATTATTTTTTGCCTTTACCTGTCCATAGGACAATAAACAACAAAAGTCCTAGCGCGATAGCGCCTTCAATGACAAACAGTAGCATTGGGTATTCATCAAGTAAATTGGCAATCATGATTTTCAAATATAAATGGTCTCAAGTAAGTGTAGTCGCAATTTCCGCCATTTCGACGGTTGCCTTACTAACTGCATGCTCAACTCCACCGACGCGTGGAACAGGCTATCGTTCAAGTGGTACAGGGGCAGCGCCCTCAACATACAGCTCATCCATTGCAAACTTTAGTGCTGTGTCATGGCAAGTAATTCCAGGGTGGCAGGATGATGAGTTAGTGCAAGCATGGCCTGCCTGGCAAAAGAGTTGTGAGGGCTTGCTCAAACGCGGTTCACGCAATGGTGATGTTAATTGGCGCCAGGTGTGTGCTCAGGCTGGAAACGTCTCGAGCCGAGAAACGCAAGCAATTAGTAAATATTTTGAAAATAACTTTCAAGCATACGAAGTCCGAAACAATTCTGGATCTGATACTGGCTTGATCACCGGTTATTACGAACCAGTGATGAATAGCTCTCAAATCAGAACTAGCACATATGGTGTGCCGCTCTATGCTTACCCTGCCGCATGGAAAAAATCTAAACCAAATCCTGGCCCTACTCGTGCTGCATTAATCAGTTCAGGAATGCTCAAAGGCTCTGAGATTGCATGGGTTCAAGATCCCGTTGCCGCAGCTTTCATGCAAATTCAGGGCTCTGGAAAAATTCGTCTTGAAGATGGCTGTGTGATGCGCTTGGGTTTTGCGGGAACGAATGATCAACCATTTAAATCTTTTGCACAGTGGCTGCTAGATCGTAAAGAAATCACACGAAGTGAAGCAACAATGCAGGGAATTTCACAGTGGGCTAAACGCAATCCAGATCGCGTTAACGAAATGCTCAACGCCAATCCCCGTTTTGTTTTTTTTAAAGAGTTGCCCAGCAATGTGGATGCAGATTTAGGGCCTACTGGCGCACTGGGGGTTCCATTAACAGGCGAGCGCAGCATCGCAATTGATCTGCAAGCCATGCCATTAGGAGCGCCAGTGTTTCTGGCAACAACCAAACCTTTAAGCAATCAACCACTTCAGAAGCTGGTTTTTGCGCAAGATACTGGTAAAGCCATTGTCGGTGGCGTACGAGCCGATTACTATTGGGGTTCAGGTGAAGCCGCAGGTGAGGCTGCTGGAAGAATGAAGCAGAATGGCAGGATGTGGTTGTTGTTGCCTCGGTAATGCAGCAATCTAAAAAAGATAAACAGAAATCAGAAGCTAGTAAGCAGAAAGAAAGCGATGAGCTACCAAACAATTTTGGCTGAAGTGGATGGCAAGGTTGCCACCATTACATTGAATCGTCCCGAAGTATTAAATGCGCTGAATGATCAATTAATGGATGAGCTTGGTGATGCCTTATTGAAGTTTGATGCGGACGACAATATTGGCTGCATCATTGTCACGGGTAGTGAAAAGGCATTTGCTGCGGGCGCGGATATCGCTTCAATGGCAAAGCGCAGCTTGCAAGATGTGTATCGACATAATTTTATTTCTCGTAATTGGGAGCACATGCAGAAAGTGCGTAAGCCTGTCATTGCGGCAGTTTCTGGATATGCATTGGGTGGTGGTTGTGAATTGGCAATGATGTGCGACACGATTATGGCTGCTGATAACGCCAAGTTTGCACAACCAGAAATTAAGCTGGGCATTATTCCTGGCGCTGGTGGAACACAACGTCTACCTCGCGCAGTATCAAAAGCAAAGGCAATGAACTTGGCTTTAACAGGGCGAATGATGGATGCTGCTGAAGCTGAGCGTGCTGGCTTGGTATCGAGAATATTCCCAAAAGCGGATTTGCTTAAAGAAGTCAAAGCAATTGCTAAAGATATTGCCGATATGCCTTTGCTAACAACGATGATGGTTAAAGAAGCTGTCAATACAGCTTACGAGACAACCCTGTCGCAAGGGATTCATTTTGAGCGTCGCCTGTTTCATGCATGCTTTGGAACTAATGATCAAAAAGAAGGTATGGCTGCCTTTATGGAAAAGCGCCCCGCTAAATTCACAAATTCTTGATGCTGAATTTAAGGCTACTTAACTTTTCTCTAAAAAGCGTTGAGCTAGCTTGACCCAGTAGTTCACCCCGACTGGGATCAAAGCGTCATTAAAGTCATAAGATGGGTTATGCAAATGACAAGGGCCCATGCCATGGCCAGTCGAGCGGTGATCGCCATCGCCATTACCTAAAAAGACATAGCAGCCTGGCTTCTCTAGCAACATAAAGGCGAAGTCTTCGGTACCCATAGTGGGATCAATGGATGTATTGACACGTTGTTTGCCTACTAACTCGCTCATCGCATCGCTTGCAAACTCTACTTCGTTTGCATGGTTAATCAAGGGTGGATAGTTTCTTGAAAATGTAATTTCGACTTGGCAGTCAAATGCACCCGCAACGCTATGAGCAACTTCTCTTAAGCGTTGCTCGATTAGATCAAGCACCTCTAGGGTAAAGGTGCGCACAGTACCGCCAATAAAGGCGCTGTCTGGAATAACGTTGCTGGTTTCACCCGCGTGGAATTGCGTTACTGAAAGTACCGCCGCATCAACAGGTCGCTTGTTGCGAGTAATAATGCTTTGCAGAGCTAACACCACTTGCGCACCAGCCAGTACTGGATCAGCACTGTTATGTGAAAGGGCAGCGTGGCCACCTCTGCCGGTGACCGTAATCTCAAATGCATTGCTAGATGCCATCATTGGCCCAGGCGTCACACCAAAATTACCTTCAGCCAAGCCAGGCCAGTTATGCAATCCGAGCACAGCATCACAAGGAAATTGTTCAAACAAACCATCCTTGATCATTTTACGGGCACCAGCACCACCTTCTTCGGCTGGCTGAAAAATAAAAATCACACTACCTTTGAAATCTCGATGATTAGATAAATACTGCGCAGCTCCTAAGAGCATGGCGGTGTGGCCATCATGACCGCAGGCGTGCATCTTTCCGGGATTGCGTGAAGTGTGCGCAAAATTATTGTGCTCTTGTAGTGGTAGCGCATCTATGTCGGCACGCAGTCCAATCATCCTGCCAGGGCCTAGGTCGCCATCAAGTCGTCCGACGACACCTGTCTTACCCATTCCTCTAAATACGCTGATGCCCCAGCTAGATAGCGCTTCCGCAACAAGATCGGCGGTGCGATTTTCTTCAAAGCGCAACTCAGGGTGCGCATGAATGTTGCGCCGAATTTCTTGTATTTCTGGCGCGGACTCAATTATTTCTGGAAGTAAATGCATTGCTTCATCTTATCTGAAACTGAATTGAAGTGCACCTCAAATGATGGTACACATGAATATTTCGAGTTTATTAAGCTGGTAACTGAATATACTGCGCAGCAAACTTCAGCGCTTCAAGCGAATAGGGCTGATTGCTCAATTTCTTAATGTTCGTTGGTAGTTTGGGTATCAATCCTAAGAAGGGTGCGCTGATTCGAGATTGAAGGGTTTCAATGTTTTCACTTAATAAACCCATCTCTTGATCTAGTGTATTTGCAATCCATCCCGCAATAACAAGCTTGCGCGCAAGAATAGCCTCGATAGTGAGTAGCGCATGATTGATACACCCCAGTTTCATGCCTACAACTAAGATGACTAGCAACTGAGTTTGCTGAGCAAAATCGCCTAAGTCCTGTTGATCATTTATTGGAACAAGAAAGCCACCGGCTCCCTCAGCAACAATACAGCTCTTTTCCTTTTTCAGATCTTGGTATGCCTTCAGCATAGTCTCAAGCTCAAGGCGAATACCTTTCGCTTTTGCAACGAGATGTGGTGCGGCTGGAGTATCTAAGACATAGGGACAGAGACTCAATTGCCCTTGCTGTAGATTCGAGGCGATCCGAAAAGTTTCTAGATCCTCATTTAGGGGTTGGCTATTCTGCCCTGGGTAAGTACCAGCAACTACTGGCTTAAATCCAACGGCCTCTTTGCCTAATTCTCGCAACTTCAAAATCAGGGCGCCACTTACCAAAGTTTTTCCCACTTCGTATCTGTGCCTGTAACAAAAAATCCAGGTAATGTACTCATCACTGGGTTTTCTCAAGTACGCGTTGTTCGATCGAATTCAGCGTGTTGATGAGTGCGCGCAGATCATCCTCGCTATGATTTGCGGAGAAAGTAATCCTCAGGCGTGAGCTACCAATTGGAACGGTTGGTGGTCTGATAGCTGGAATCCAATAGCCCGCCTCATCCAATAGCTTTGCAGCCATTAGGGCGTCTGCGTTGCTACCCAAGATGATTGGCTGAATCGGCGCGCAAGAGAGCACTTTTTCCCATTTGGAGAATTTCATCTCTAATTGCCAAATGGTAATCAATCGATTTAATTGGCTACGACGTTGGGCGCCTTCTTCAGACTCAATGATTTTTAAACTTTGCAGCAATGCATGAGCAATGGCTGGAGGGGTGGCGGTACTGTAAATATAAGGCCGACCCTTTTGAATGAGCCATTCAATAAAAGTATTTTCTGCGCAGATAAACGCACCACTTACTCCCGCTGCTTTACCCAGAGTTCCGATGTAGATAATGCGATCAGAACAAATTTGTTCCTGCTCTAAAACACCATGACCATTTTTACCTAGCACTCCAAAGCCATGGGCATCATCTACCAGTAGAAGCGCATCGCATTGCTCAGCAATATCGAGTAATTTTTTTACAGGCGCTAGATCGCCATCCATACTAAAAACAGCATCCGTCACAATGAGTTTGAGCGCTTTGATATCTTTTTGCAGATCCTTAAGCAAGAGCTCAGGCTGAGTGTGATCAAAGAGTGTGACGCTGGCATTGTTATGAGCGCTCGCTAAACGTACGCCATTAATTAATGAAGCATGATTGAGCTTGGCTGAATAAATGCTGACATCACCTCGCGGAGCAAGCCTTGCTAGACCAGTAATAGCAGTCAGATTGGCGAGATATCCCGTGCTGAAAAATAATGCGCGGGCATTGGGGATATGAGCTGCTTGGAATTTCGCTAGCTGTTTTTCTAGTGATTCATGTGCAACGCTATGGCCGCTGATTAAGTGGGATGCTCCACTACCAACCCCATATTTACGAGCACCTTCTGCTAATGCTTCCGTGATCTTGGGGTGATTGGCTAGTCCCAGATAATCATTGCTACAAAAAGCTTTTAGTTCCCGATTACCAACCAATGCTTTGGTGTCGCAAGGAGTTTCGGTAACGCGCAATTTACGCTTCAGTAATTGCAGATCTAAGTCCGCAATTTGTTCTTTGGCTAGCGTTAATGCTTTGAATCGACTCACTTGTGATTGACTCATGCAAGCGCCTTGTCTAAAGCTCTCTTTACTGACTGACCCATGGCTTGAGTTTCTTCTGGGGTAAGAATGTAAGGCGGCATTACGTAAACAGTATTTCCAATGGGTCGAATGAGAATGCCCTCAGACAAGCTCTTGGCAAACATTTCACGGGGAAAGGCATTTGGGGTTTTTAAAGAGTATGGTTTGATATCAAATGCCAATATCATTCCTTGTTGGCGCCAATGTTCAATTCGCGAATCAGTCTTAGCCCATTCAAAAACTGCTGCTAGTTCTTGTGAACGAACTTTATTTTTCTCAAGTACATTTTCTGATTCAAAAATTTCCAAGCAAGCTAAAGCTGCTGCGCAAGCAAGGGGATTGCCGGTGTATGAATGTGAGTGCAGAAAACCATGTTGAACTTGATCTTGATAAAACGCTTGGTAAATTTTGTCTGTCGTCATGCAAAGCGAAAGCGGAAGATATCCGCCGCTTATCCCTTTGGAAAGCGTCAGGAAATCAGGCCAAATATCAGCATGTTCACAAGCGAAGAATTTGCCGCTACGACCACATCCTACGGCGATTTCATCAGCAATGAGATGTACGTCATATTGATCGCATAAGCGTCTTACAAGGCGAAGATACTCTGGTGAATGCATAGCCATCTGGCCCGCACATTGCACTAGTGGCTCGACAATAATTGCTGCAATATTTTCATGTTCTTTTTTAAAGAGCTCTTGCAATTTCTGTGCCGCATCTTTTGCAACATCTTCAGCGCGCATTCCATTTTTTGCTTTGCGTGCATCAGGAAATGGCGCAGTAAAAACATTTTGCAAAAGTGATCCATAGGCTTCACGAAAAATAGCGACATCAGTTACTGCTAGTGCACCTAATGTTTCTCCGTAGTAACCATTTTCAAGACAAACAAATTTCTTTTTGTTTGGTTTGTTATTGTGTTGCCAGTAGTGATGACTCATCTTGAGGGCGATCTCGACTGCAGATGCACCATCTGATGCGTAAAAGACATGCCCTAAGTGATGATGAGTGAGCGCCGATAGTTTTTCTGAAAGCTCAACGACAGGTTGGTGAGTAAAACCTGCGAGCATCACATGCTCAATTTTTTCTAGTTGCGCATGAATAGCTTGGTTGATGCGAGGGTTGGAGTGTCCAAATAAGTTTGTCCACCAAGAGCTGATGCAATCCAGTAACGCATTTCCCTGTTCGTCATAGAGCCAAACCCCTTTTCCCTTGGTAATGGCGATCAATGGAAAGGATTCATGCTGCTTCATTTGGGTGCAGGGGTGCCAAACGGCTGCTAGGCTGCGGTCAATGAGGGTGTGTTGATTTGGATCAGGAATAACCTTCATATTCGATATTTGACCACTAGTTTTTCCTAATTTCGGCTTCCATCTGTTATGTTTATGCCTGAGATTCACCTATTTTCTGGAATTTACCCATGCTGGACGCCCAAACTGTAGAAAAACCCCTCAATCAGATCAAATCTAAGGCGGATTTGCGTAAAGAGCTTGATGCGGCAGGTGAGTGGACGCTAACTCAGGTAGAGGGCTTATTTGCCTTACCTTTCAACGAGTTAATGCTTAAAGCCCAGGAAACCCATAAGGCCTATTTTCCTGAGGGTGATGTGGAATTGGCAACCCTCTTATCGATTAAGACTGGTGGGTGCCCTGAAGATTGCGGTTATTGCCCGCAAGCAGCCCGTTATGACACCGATGTGAAGGCTGAAAAGTTAATGGGCTTAGAGGAAGTTTTGGAGGCCGCTAAAGCAGCCAAAGCGGCTGGCTCTAATCGTTTTTGTATGGGTGCCGCATGGCGCGAACCTAAAGATCGTGATATTGAAAAAGTGACTGCGATGATTAAAGGTGTCAAGGCGTTAGGTCTTGAAACTTGCGCCACTTTAGGAATGTTGGAGGCTGATCAAGCTAAAGCATTATCAGAAGCAGGTCTTGATTTTTATAATCACAACCTCGATACGAGTGAAGATTTTTATCGTTCAGTTATTTCTACTCGTGGTTATCAAGATCGCTTAGATACGATTTCAAATGTGCGCTTAGCGGGTATGTCTGTATGTTGTGGCGGTATCGTTGGTATGGGAGAATCACGCGAGCAACGCGCTGCATTTTTGACGCGCTTAGCGAACTTAAGTCCATACCCAGAATCCGTTCCAATCAATCATTTAGTGCCAGTTGCAGGCACGCCATTAGCTGATCAAAAACCATTAGATCCATTGGAATTTGTAAGAACAATTGCTGTTGCAAGAATCACAATGCCAAAAGCACGAGTGCGTTTATCAGCTGGTCGCCAAGAGCTCGGAAGAGCGGTTTAGGCTATGTGTTTCTTGGCTGGCGCGAATTCTATTTTTTATGGTGAGCAACTACTCACTACCGGTAATCCTGAGGCCGAGCAAGACCGCGCGCTCTTGGCGGAACTGGGTTTAAAGACAAAACAAAGCTGCAAAGCAGAGGTTTTGGTTTAAGTTATTTTTTAGCCAATGACGCCTATTGATCGTCTGATTATTGAGTTTGATACTGCCCTGCGGTCGGTTGTTGGCGGTGCAAATGCAGGTCGACCAACACCAGACTCTCAATCAAATACAAAACATTCTCTTGATGTTGCTGAGCGTAAACATGCAGCTGGTTTGATGCGCGTAAATCATGTAGGTGAAGTTTGCGCACAAGCACTTTATCAATCGCAAAAATTGGTAGCGCGCGATCCTCAAATTAGAGAAATGCTGGAGCATTCTGCGCAAGAAGAAATGGATCATCTAGCGTGGTGTGAAACTCGTCTCAAAGAATTAGATTCACATACAAGTTATCTAAACCCATTTTGGTATGCAGGATCTTTTGCGATTGGTTTGTTAGCTGGTTTAGCAGGTGATAAATGGAGTTTAGGATTTGTTGCTGAAACAGAAAAACAAGTTGAAGCACATCTTGAAAATCATCTTGAGAAATTACCAATTGATGATCAACGTTCTCGTGCAATCGTTGATCAAATGCGTATTGATGAGATTGAGCATGGACAAGCAGCATTACATGCGGGTGGCGTAACACTGCCTGAACCAATTCAGAAAATCATGCAAACAGTCTCAAAGGTAATGACGTCGACTGCTTACAAAATCTAGTAATAAAAATTCGGATTTAAATTTTTAGAAAATTTATTGATTAATTTATTTAATACTGGACATAAACACAGTATTTTTTGGATTATTAGGACATATATCTAAGATAATGTCTTAAGTATATTTTCCAAGCCATTGTTTTAAGTAGCTATTTTATTGCCATCATTTTATCAACATATGACGCTAAGTGTTTGTAAACATTAGAGAAATTCCTAAAAAAATACCCAAAAACACTTGACCCTAATATGCCGATCCTCTAAAGTGGGAGGAAGTGTGAAAAAGTGGGGTAAATGGTGTTTCAAGGTGCGTCAGCTCTCAATTTAGATGCAAAAGGTCGGATGTCGATTCCGGCAAAGCATCGTGACGCCCTTTTAGTGCAGGGCGAGGGCCGGGTAACGCTCACTAAACACCCTGATGGCTGCTTATTGCTTTTTCCAAGACCAGAGTGGGAGAGCTTTCGATCTAGAGTTACCCAACCCCCAATGGATGCACATTGGTGGCGCCGCATTTTCTTAGGTAATGCCGCAGAGATTGACCTTGATAGTGCTGGTCGAGTTTTAGTAAGTCCAGAGTTGCGTGCTGCCGCAGGAATTGAAAAAGAAGTGATCTTGCTTGGTATGGGTAGTCACTTAGAGTTATGGGATGCAGCAACCTATGCTGCAAAAGAACAGGCTGCGATTGCACAAGGCATGCCTGAAGCGCTCAAGCAATTTAATTTTTGATGACGGAGTGCTATGAACATAACTCATCGCCCAGTGTTACTGGCCGAGGCGGTGACGGCGCTGATCAATGGCCCGCTCATTCAGAATCAAAACCCAACAAAAAATATCTTAGTCATCGACGGAACTTTTGGTCGCGGTGGTCACACACAAGCCCTGCTAAAAGAGTTGCCAACTTCGGCGCGCATGATTTCCTTCGACAAGGATTTGGATGCAATAGCGGTAGCACAAAAGATCAACGATCCGAGATTAACAATCATTCACGACAGTTTTGCGCAGATGGATCAGTACGCACAAGCAGAGACTGTCGATGGAATTTTGTTGGATCTCGGTATCAGCTCTCCACAAGTGGACGAAGCGCATCGTGGTTTTTCGTTTCGTCGAGAAGGTCCGCTCGACATGCGCATGAATACCAATCAAGGTTTGACGGCGGCAGAGTGGTTGGAGCAAGCTCCTCAAGAGGAAATCACGCACGTGATTAAAACTTACGGGGAAGAGCGTTTCGCATTTCAGATTGCTAAGGCTATCGTAGCTAAGCGAGAGCAGGGCTTGTCACCTAAAACCACTACACAGTTAGCAAATTTGGTTGCAAGCGTTGTCCGCACTCGTGAAGCTGGACAAGATCCTGCAACGAGAACTTTTCAAGCACTGCGTATTTTTATCAATCGTGAGCTAGAAGATTTAGAGCTAGGCCTTAAAGCTGCACTGAAGCTATTGAAGCCAGGCGCTCGACTTGCAGTGATTAGTTTTCATTCTTTAGAAGATCGCATTGTTAAGCAGTTCTTGCAGTCTCATTCGACGGTCGAAGTGCCGCGTGGTTTACCAGTGCGAGAAAAAGATTTACCCCAAAGCGCATTAGAAATTATTAGGCGAGTCAAGCCAAGTGATGCCGAGGTTGCTGAGAATCCACGTGCACGTTCGGCAATTATGCGTATTGCTGAGAAGCGGATGGGAGCGGCTGCATGAATCGCGCTACCCTGACATTGCTCGCGCTCTTATTAATTTGCGCCTTATCGCTGGTCGCCGCGCAACAACGTGCGCGTAAGCTTTTTGTCGCATTAGAACGCGCGCAAATTGAAGAGCGTAAGTTAAATCAAGAATGGTTGCGTTTGGAGTATGAACAGCGCAATCTTTCTAAGTCTGCCCGTATTCGTGATGTTGCACGAAATCAATTGCATATGGTTCCCATTTCTCCTAAGCGTACTTTGTACTTGAAGGAGGCTCAATGAGACCGGTTGGGTTCTCTACAACTCCAAATCTAGTCTTGCGCCTGCCAATGTGGCGCTCAAGATTAATGCTATTCTTTTTGTTCTTTGTATTTATGATGCTCTTGTTGAGGGCATTCTGGATTCAGGGTCCAGGGAACGCATTCTATGAAGCTAAAGGTGTGCGTGGAACGCAACGTGAATTAGAGTTGCCCGCAAGCCGTGGAAAAATTTTAGATCGCAATGGCCAGGTAATTGCCACAAGCCTTGAGGCTAAATCGATCATTGCTTATAACGATACCGTTCCCGATGATTTGGCTGCTGACAAAGTACATAAGCTTGCTAGCTTATTGCAAATCAGCGAGGCAGATTTGCGCAAGAAATTAAAAGAAGAGCGTAAGCAAGTCTTTTTAAAGCGTCAGGTAGACCCTGCGATTGCTCAACAAATCATGCAGTTAGAAATTCCAGGTATTGGATTAAATAACGAGTACAAACGTTTCTATCCGGAGGGTGAAGCAATGGCCCACGTAGTTGGCTTTACAAACGTCAACGACAAGGGGCAGGAAGGCATGGAGCTTTCCAGAGAAAAAGATTTAGCAGCACATCCTGGCCAACGACGTGTGGTGGTCGATCGACTTGGACGTGTAGTTGAAGATATTGCAATTGAACAGTTGCCTCAAAACGGAAAAGATTTGCAGCTTTCAATTGATAGCAAAATTCAATTCTTGGCATATAACGCCGTAAAGAGTGCGGTTGAGCAACATCATGCAAAAGCTGGTGGGGCTGTAGTTCTGGATACACAAACCGGTGAAATACTAGCGCTCGCAAATTACCCAAGCTATAACCCTAACGATCGTAGAAATCTAAGTGGCGAGCAATTACGTAATCGCGTATTGACTGACACATTTGAGCCTGGATCAACCATGAAGCCGTTAACGGTTTCCATTGCGCTTGAAAAAGGATCTGTTGCTCCCAATACCAATATGGTCATTGGAGCTAAATATCTTGTTGGTCCTAAGCCAATTACTGACACGCACCCTTATGGCAATTTAACGGTTGCTCAGGTTATTCAGAAATCAAGCAATATCGGCACTGCAAAAATTGCTATGAATAATCTTTCTCCAGAGGAGATGTGGGATTTCTATACAGCCGTTGGTTTAGGTCAGTCGCCCAAAATTGGATTCCCTGGCGCTGTTGCTGGCACAGTGCATCCATATAAAAAATGGATGCCAACAGATCAAGCGCGTATTGCATTTGGTTACGGCATCTCTGCCTCTTTATTCCAGGTGGCACGCGCTTACACCATTTTTGCGCGTGATGGTGAATTGGTTCCACTAACAATTGAGCGTAGTCCCGATGCTAAACCGGGCACTCGAGTTCTCTCGGCTAAAACAGCAATTGAGATGCGCGAAATGTTGGAGACCGTAACAGAACCGGGCGGTACTGCTGTTAAGGCTCAAGCAGAAGGCTATCGAGTTGGCGGTAAAACAGGAACAGCTCATAAATTGGTTGGCAAAGGATATGGCAATAAATACCGTGCTTACTTTGCGGGCCTTGCTCCTATAAGCGCTCCACGTATTGTGGTTGCCGTCATGATTGATGAGCCGACTGGTGGAAGTCACTATGGTGGTGATGTGGCTGCGCCGGTGTTTTCAACAATTGTTGGCGAGCTTGATGATAAGAGCCCTACGGAAGTTCGTACTGCAAATGCGCAGACTCAACATGCGGTCTTGAAAAGATGAGGACGATGTTGAATTTCAATCCCGATCACTTAGTTGAGCACTTACATTCCTTAGCAAATGCTTCTGCAGGGGTAAGTGCTGACAGTCGTCAGATTCGGCCTGGCAATATTTTTTTCGCATATCCAGTGGGACATGGAAATGCTTTGCGTGATGGTCGTCAATTTATTGATGCTGCGCTGGAGGCTGGTGCGGCATGTGTCGTATTTGACCCTATCGATGTTTCCAATCGTTACGCTCGCTACCTAGAGCATCCCCAATGTGTTGCGGTTGAAAATTTGGCTGAATTTGCTGGGAAGTTTTGCTCAGAGTGGTATGGCAACCCAAGTAAGCAATTGCAAATGATTGGGGTTACTGGTACGAATGGCAAAACCAGCGTAACGCAATGGCTTGCAAAAGCCTTGGATGCATCAAGTCACCGTACAGCGGTACTGGGAACTTTGGGAACAGGTTTTCCTGGCGCCTTAGAGAAAACAGGGTACACAACTCCAGATGCTCCGAAATTACAGTCGCAACTAAAAGAGTTATTAGATGCGGGCGCAAAGCAGGTTGCAATGGAAGTGTCATCTCATGCATTGGATCAAGATCGCATTGCAGGAGTTACATTTAACTGCGCGGTATTTACCAACTTGACGCAAGATCATTTGGATTATCACGGCAATATGGCTGATTATGCGCAGGCAAAAGCAAAGTTATTTGCTCAGCCAGGCTTAGAGCATGCTGTCATTAATTTGGATGATGCCTTTGGCCGTGAATTGGCTATGAATCTATTGGCTAAAGATGCGCTGAAAGTCTGGGCCTTTGCGCTCAATAAAGCTGCTTTCCAAGGATTTGAAAAGTTTGGCGATCGCTTACAGAGAATTTATGCGATTGACAGTTCACTCAGTCATTCGGGTTATGACACTACCTTTGTATTAGATGGGGTTGGTCAAGCAAAACTACATATTCCATTGCTTGGAGAGTTCAACTTAAGCAACGCACTTGCAGTCTGGACAACATTATTAACCCAGGGTTTAAGCATTGCTGAGTCAGGTGAACGTGTAAGTCAGTTGCAGCCTGTTGTTGGGCGCATGGAACTCATTTTATTAAGTAAACATAAAAAGACTGAAGGGCTCTTAGCGGTAGTGGATTATGCGCATACTCCTGATGCTCTGCGTAAAGCATTAAAAGCGTTGCGCCCTATCGCTGAAAAGCGTGGTGGAAAAATTTGGTGTGTATTTGGCTGCGGCGGAGACCGAGATTCTGGCAAGCGCTCTCAAATGGGCGCTGTTGCTCAAGAGTTTGCTGACCAAATTATTATTACTAGCGATAACCCAAGATCAGAAGATCCTTTGCAAATTATTCAAATGATTCGCCAAGGAATTCAATCTTCTAGCGCCAATGTGCAAGAGATGCCTGATCGTGCAGCTGCCATCATGGCAGCAATTTGTCATGCTGATGCATGTGATGTTGTATTGGTTGCAGGCAAGGGTCATGAAACTACTCAGGAAATTGGCGATAAGCGTTTCGATTTTTCTGATCAAGAACATATTCGCCTTGCAGCAGGGGGTCTAATCTGATGGCTGTCATGACTACTCTTGCTCAGGTGCATGCAATGTTGCCTGGCAGTCATTTATTAAATATTTCGGCAAAAGATGCAGAGAAATTAACGTTGTCCAGGATTGGAACTGATAGTCGCCAGATTGACCCCGGTGAATTATTTATTGCCTTAACAGGCGAGCGTTTTGATGCACATGATTTCTTGGTTGATGTTGCGAATTCAGGGGCAGGTGCTGCACTTGTTAGCAATGCCAAGAAATGTCCGAATAATCTGCCGGCCGTATGTGTTCCCGATACCCGTTTAGGTCTAGGTGAGTTAGCAAAGGCGTGGCGTGCAAGCCATGCTATTCCTTTGGCTCTGGTAACAGGCAGCAATGGGAAGACTACTGTTAAAGAGATGATTGCTTCGATATTTAAAGCAGCGGCAGGCGAGACTCATACCTTAGTTACTAAAGGTAATCTTAATAACGATATTGGTTTGCCACTAACACTTTTGAAGCTGCGCTCCTCAGACGCACTTGCAGTGGTCGAGCTTGGCATGAATCATCCTGGCGAAACTGCTCAGTTGGCTTCGATAGCACAAGCGAATATCGCTTTAATTAATAATGCGCAACGCGAGCACCAAGAATTTATGGCAACCGTTGCCGCAGTTGCGGAAGAGCATGCAAATGTTATTCGCGCATTGCCAAAAAATGGAATCGCGGTTTTTCCGGCCGACTCAGAATTTTCAGAAGTGTGGAGGGTGGCTGCAGCTGGTCGTAAGGTAATAGATTTTGGATTGACATCCAACTCATCAAATTCAGGCGCAGCAGTAAGTGGCCACCAACTCAGCAATGGTTGCGTACAAATTAATCTAGACTCGAATTCAATCGAGGTTCAATTAAATGCGCTAGGTGCTCACAACGTACGTAATGCAATGGCAGCCAGCGCGGTGGCATTGGCCGCGGGCATCTCTCTTGAAAAAATCAAGCAAGGACTTGAAGCGTTTGCTCCAGTCAATGGCCGCATGCAGGTTAAATTTTCTGACTCGAAGCACACATTAATTGATGATAGTTATAACGCCAACCCAGATTCAGTTAGGGCTGCAATCGATGCGCTGAAGCAGTCGGTTGGTAGTTCATGGCTTGTTTTGGGTGATATGGGTGAGGTAGGCAATCAAGGTCCTGAGTTTCATCGTGAAGTCGGCGCTTATGCTGCTGAGCAAGGAATTACCAAATTCTTTTCTTTGGGTGATCAGTGCGTATTTGCAGTTAATGGTTTTGAGTCCGCAAAAACTGGCTCAGCTTCAACCGCTAGCCATTTCACAAGCGTTGAAAATTTGATTTCGAAGCTGAATAAAGAGTTGCGCTCGCATTTGGATAACGGTAATCAGCATTTAAATATTTTAGTTAAAGGTTCACGATTTATGCGCATGGAGCGTGTAGTGCAAGCCTTATTGGAGGAGGCTAAAACATGCTCTTAATATTGGCGCAGTGGCTACAAGAAGACTTTGGATTCTTCCGTGTTTTCAATTACATCACTTTTAGAGCGGTCATGGCTACTGTGACAGCCTTGCTAATTGGATTAGCAGCTGGTCCTTGGGTGATTCGTAAATTGGCTGAGCTAAAAATGGGTCAGGCAGTACGTACCGATGGGCCGCAAACCCATTTGGTTAAATCCGGTACGCCTACGATGGGCGGCGTCTTGATTCTGATCGGAATCTTTGTTTCCTGCATGCTTTGGGCTGATTTGAGCAATCGCTTTATCTGGATTGTCATGATTGTGACTTTTGGTTTTGGCGCAGTTGGCTGGGTAGATGACTACCGGAAGGTAGCTCGTAAAGATCCTAAAGGCATGGCCTCCCGAGAAAAGTTCTTTTGGCAAACATTGATTGGATTGTTTGCAGCCATTTATCTGGCGTTCTCGGTATCTGAAGTAAACAACTTAAAAGTATTGCAATTATTTTATGAGTGGTTAAAGAGTGGTTTTGCATTGGATTTGCCTGCAAAGACCAATTTACTAATTCCATTTATGAAAGAAGTCAGTTACCCGCTAGGGATGATGGGTTTCATCATCCTGAGTTATCTAGTGATTGTGGGCAGTAGTAATGCAGTCAATTTGACAGACGGCCTTGATGGATTGGTGATCATGCCGGTGATATTGGTTGGCGCTGCACTAGGCGCCTTTGCGTATGTGATGGGTAACGCCATTTATGCGAAATATCTGCTTTTCTCATATATCCCAGGGGCTGGTGAGCTTATGATTTTCTGTGGCGCTATGGGCGGAGCTGGCCTTGCTTTCCTTTGGTACAACACGCACCCAGCCCAAGTGTTTATGGGCGATGTCGGCGCATTGGCTTTGGGTGGCGCGCTCGGAACGATTGCAGTGATTGTTCGCCAAGAAATTGTTTTGTTTGTGATGGGCGGAATTTTTGTAGCCGAAACACTTTCAGTGATGATGCAAGTGTTTTGGTTCAAGCTTACTAAAAAACATTTTGGTGAGGGGCGTCGTATTTTCCGTGTGGCCCCTTTGCACCATCACTTCGAATTAGGTGGATGGAAAGAAACTCAAGTAGTTGTGCGTTTTTGGATCATCACAATTCTGTTGGTGTTAATTGGTTTATCCAGTTTGAAATTACGGTGAGCCAAATAGATATATGTTGAATTTAGTTAATGTCTTCGCAAATCCCGCTGCAGTAGCAGATTCAGGCTACGAAGCTCCGCATCGCTTTCTGATTTTGGGATTGGGTGAGTCTGGCGTGGCGATGGCGAAATGGTGTTTGCGAAACGCCGCGTTTGTGCGGCTCGCGGATACGCGCGATCGCTCTACATTGTCCGAGCGTCAATTGGCTTGGCTTGCTGAGCTTGAATTTGCCGGCTTAAAAGATATTTACTTTGGACCTCTAAGTGATGAATTACTGAGCGACATTGATGTCATCGGAATTAGCCCTGGATTGTCTCCATTGCAAGAGCCAACAGAATCATTCCTGGTGAAAGCTCGCAAAGCTAAAGTTGATGTCTGGAGTGAAATCGAATTCTTTGCTCGTGCTATTGCCGCAATGGAGCGTATTGCGCTTGAAAAACAATCTACTTACTCAACATCAGTACTTGCTATTACCGGCACTAATGGGAAGACAACAACAACTGCACTAACTGGCCAGCTATGTCAGCGAGCTGGTAAGAAAGTAGCTGTTGCTGGAAATATCAGCCCAGCCGCGTTAGATAAGTTAATTGCTTGTTTAGATGCTGCCGATCAAATTGAAGATATGCCTGATGTTTGGGTCTTAGAGCTTTCTAGCTTCCAGTTGGTTTACACCGATTCGCTAAACGCAACCGCAGCAACGGTGCTGAATATTACCCAGGATCACTTGGATTGGCATGGAGACATGTCTTCGTATGCAAAGGCTAAAGCCAAGATATTTGGCGGTAATACTGTTTGTGTTTTGAATCGTGATGATTCACTCGTAATGGGTTTGCTTTCTGATGAGCAAAAATCAGAGAGAGCAGTTATAACGTTTGGTTCAAATAGCCCGGATGAGCAAGGTGCCTTTGGCATCGAGCATGACCTACGTGCTGGTGGAATTGATTGGCTGGTTTGGGCTGAGGTGGATGAGGATGTTGAGCCGCAGCCAAAACGTCGCCGTAAGTCTGCTGTTGTAGAAGAAGAGACTTTGCGTTTGAAGCGCCTGATTCCAGCGGATGCATTGCGTATTCGTGGCCGCCATAATGCCTTAAATGCTTTAGCTGCACTGGCCTTAGCACGCGCAGCGAATTTACCAATGAATATTTTGTTGCATGGTCTGCGCGACTACCATGGCGAACCTCACCGTGTTCAAAGTATTGCGGTAGTTAATGATGTCGAATACGTTGATGATAGTAAAGGCACAAATGTTGGTGCAACAGTAGCCGCTCTAAATGGCCTAGGCAGCAATGAAGCTGGTAAACGAATTTGGTTAATCGCTGGTGGCGAGGGTAAGGGGCAAGACTTTAGCCCTCTGCGCGAACCGGCTCTTCGGTTTGTAAAGGGCGCATTCCTAATTGGTAAAGATGGCGAAAAAATTGCTCAAGCCATTGGTGGAGACATTCCTTGTGTCATCAGTGGCAATTTGCCTGCGGCAGTAAGTGCTGCTGCAGCCCAGGCGGTATCAGGTGATTTGGTGCTGCTTTCTCCTGCGTGCGCAAGCCTAGATCAGTTCCGTGATTACGTAGAGCGTGCCCAGGTTTTTGTTTCAGAAGTTGAAGAGCTAGGAATGCGTTTCGAAGGGGCTCAGGCATGAGCTTAAAAGAAAAACTATTCCCTCAAAACCGTCTCGGTTTAGATCGTTTCTGGAATTTTTCTAGAGGCGGTATTGATAATTTCCGTACCGGTTTGCGCGATGCGGTTTCTGGTGTTGAGCAAACACGTTCACGCATGATGGAGTACGACCAGTTGCTAGTGTGGGCAGTTTTATCACTCATGCTGATTGGTTTGGTAATGGTGTATTCAGCCTCCATTACTTTGGCTGATGGGCCTAAGTATGCGAACTACAGCAGCAACTTCTTTTTAATTCGCCATTTAATTTCACTAGCAATTGCTATTGGTGTTGGGATTTGGGCATTTAAGATTCCGAGCAAAGTTTGGGATCGCTACTCTCCAGTCATCTTTGGATTTACAGTGATATTGCTGATCGCTGTATTAATTCCTGGCATAGGCAAAGGCGTTAACGGAGCTAAGCGTTGGATTCCATTGGGCGTGATGAATTTCCAACCTTCAGAGTTAATGAAATTCGCAGCCGTTATTTTTGCTGCAAGTTATACGGTGCAACGTCAAGAATATTTACATTCCTTTTCAAAAGGAATGTTGCCTATGGGTATTGCGGTTGCGCTCGTTGGCGGCCTCCTAATGAAAGAGCCGGATATGGGTGCTTTCGTGGTGGTAGCTTTGATTGCTTTTGGGATTTCGTTCTTAGGCGGAATTAACGCAAAGTTATTCGGCGGCTTGATTGTGGTTGGCTTACTTAGTGGTGCCGCCATGATTGCGCTCTCACCATTTAGACGTGGCCGTATGTTGGCTTTTATGGATCCTTGGCAAGTGGATAACGCTGCAAACAAGGGCTACCAGTTAACCCACTCTTTGATGGCATTTGGCCGGGGTGAATGGTTTGGTACTGGACTTGGCGGCAGTGTGGAAAAACTGCATTACTTACCCGAGGCGCACACTGACTTCATCATGGCTGTGATTGGTGAAGAGCTTGGCTTTGTTGGTGTTGTTGTCATGATCTTTTTGTTCTATTGGATTGTGCGTCGTGCATTCATGATTGGTCGCACCGCTTTGCAATTGGATCGAAGCTTTGCAGGCTTAGCAGCTAAGGGCGTTGCCATTTGGATTGGTTGGCAGGCGTTTATCAATATGGGTGTGAACCTGGGACTATTGCCAACCAAAGGTTTGACATTGCCATTGGTCAGTTATGGTGGCTCTGGAATCTTGATGAACGCAGTTGCAATAGCAATGCTATTGCGTATTGACTATGAGAATCGCATTTTGATGCGCGGAGGGAAGCTGTGACAAAACCCTCCATATTGGTGATGGCTGGTGGTACTGGCGGGCATATCTTCCCAGGATTAGCCGTCGCTGAATATTTGCGGATTTGCGGCTGGAATGTTTCATGGTTGGGTAATAAAAAAGGCATGGAATACCGCTTGGTTCAGTCTTGTGATTTTCCTTTTGAGGCAGTTGAGTTCGGCGGTCTGCGTGGCAAAGGATTAAAAGCCAAACTAATGCTCCCAATTAATCTAGCGCGTGCTTGCTTTCAGAGCTGGAAAATTATGCGCAGACTAAAGCCCAGCGTTGTATTGGGTATGGGTGGATACATTACCTTCCCCGGTGGTTTAGTTACAAAACTATTGAAGCGCCCATTGGTATTGCATGAAGCTAATTCTGTGGCAGGTAGCGCAAATCTTGCTTTGGCCAAAATTGCAATGCGGACATTGACTGGCTTTCCAAATACGATGGACAAAGCGGAATGGGTTGGCAATCCCATTCGACAAGAGTTCGACAATGTGCCAGCACCAACTATTCGATACGAGCAGCGTCAAGGCCCTCTTTCAATCTTAGTTGTTGGTGGCAGCTTGGGTGCGGCCGCATTAAATGAAAATATTTCTGCTGCTTTGGCTTTGCTCCCAGTAGAGGATCGCCCTAAAGTCATTCATCAAGCTGGTGACAAGCATTTAGCAGAATTACAGGCCCGATATGCTGAATATGGTGTTGAGGCGGATATTCGTCCATTCATTGACGATATGCCTAATGCCTATGCTCAGGCCGATCTAGTCATTTGCCGATCTGGGGCAATGACCGTATCTGAATTAGCGGCTTGTGGTGTTGCTTCATGCCTTATTCCGTTTCCACATGCGATAGATGATCATCAAACAGCTAATGCTCGATTTTTATCGGATGCAAATGCAGCTGTTCTGTTGCCGCAAAAACAATTAAACCCTGAAGATTTAGCTGTAATGATTCAAGGCTTGCATCGCGAGGATCTTAAAGAGATGGCTGTGCGCGCTCATACTTTGGCTAAGCCACATGCAACTCAGCGCGTTGCTGAAGTGTGTGCCGATTGTGCGGGGGTAGGTATATGAAACACATCGTTCAGCAAATTCGCTTTATCGGAATTGGTGGCGCCGGCATGAGTGGTATCGCCGAAGTGTTGCTCAATCTTGGATATCAGGTCTCAGGCTCTGATTTGGCTGAAAGCGCAACAACAAAGCGTTTGAGAGACTTAGGTGCGGTTATCCAGATTGGTCACGATCCAAAAAATGTGGGCACTGCCGAGGCTGTTGTGATTTCCACGGCAGTAGCTGGTAACAATCCAGAAGTATTGGCTGCGCGTGCTGCAAAGATTCCAGTGATTCAGCGAGCCGTGATGTTAGGCGAGTTAATGCGCTTAAAGCAAGGCATTGCGATCGCCGGTACTCATGGTAAAACCACAACTACGAGCCTAGTTGCTTCCGTATTAGCAGAAGGCGGACTGGATCCCACATTTGTGATCGGCGGAAAACTCAATTCTGCGGGGGCGAATGCGCGTTTAGGTCAAGGTGACTTCATTGTGGTTGAAGCAGATGAATCCGATGCATCTTTCTTGCAATTGTTTCCCGCAATGGAAGTGGTAACTAATATCGATGCGGATCATATGGATACTTATCAGCACGACATGGCTAGATTGAAGCAAGCCTTTGTGCAGTTCATCCAGCGAATGCCATTCTATGGTGTGGCGGTATTGTGTATTGATGATTCAAATGTGCGCGACATTATTCCATTTGTGTCGCAACCA
>JBGAIU010000013.1:29846-47621 GCA_044225315.1 Polynucleobacter sp. | reverse complement strand
ATACACCGGCAAACGCGCCGAGCAAGTCATCATGGGCGCAATCAAAATAGTTACCAAGCGATCACGCGCATTAGAAATACTTCTTGTCGTCATGATTCCAGGAATCGCACAGGCAAAACTGGAAAGCAAAGGAATAAATGATCGGCCAGACAAACCTACCGACCCCATTACCCTATCCAATAGATAGGCTGCTCTTGGTAAGTAACCAGACTCTTCGAGGAGCAAAATAAAGAAAAACAAAATCAAGATTTGAGGCAAGAAAATCACCACCCCACCAAGACCTGCCAGAATGCCATTGATCAGTAAACTGCGCAGCCATGTATTCGGAAGAATGTCGCCAATCTGACCACCGAGATATTCAACTGAAGCCTTAATCATTTCCATCGGAACGGTAGCCCAACTAAATACCGCCTGGAATATAAAAAAGAGAAGCGCTACCAAAATAATGGGGCCTAATACCGGGTGCAATAAGACTGAATCCAACCGATCACTTAAGCGATCAGGAATGATTTGATCTAAACCCAAGTTTTGCAAGATTCGTTGCACTTGCACGTTATCTGCTTCCGCATGAGCAATATGTGAGGCTACATTTTCTAGAGTGGCGTCACTGGTGCCTGTGCGAAGAGTATTGAGATTACGCCAGTCTAGTTCCGCTAAAAAAGACTTGATCTCATCAGCGCCATTGGCCTGAATGCCAATACTAGTCACAACTGGCAAACCCAGTTCTTTTGAAAGCGCTGCCGTATCAATCTCTAAATCTTGGCGCTTGGCTATATCGAGCATATTGAGAACCACTACACAAGGTAAGCCCAAGCGCTTTGCGGCTAATACTAGGCGCAGGTTACGACGCAAATTCATTGCACTCAAAATACATAGCACCAAATCGGGACGTTTCTCACCCTCTGCCCTGCCCATCAGCACATTACAAGTGACGCGCTCATCAAGCGATCTGGGGTAAAGACTGTAAGCACCAGGCAAATCTAATATGCGAACATTTTTCCCTGAGGTTAAAGTTAAGCGACCCTCCTTGCGTTCAACAGTAACACCTGAGTAATTGGCAACCTTTTGTCGACTGCCTGTGAGTAAATTGAATAGCGCAGTTTTTCCGCAATTGGGATTACCCAATAAGGCAACAAGAGGTTCGCTTGGAAAAAAATGTACTGTAGACTCAGCCATTAACCAATTCCACTTCAATCATCCGCGCTTCGGAGTGGCGCAAAGCAAATGTCGAGGCACCAACCCGAACAAGATAAGGCCCTTTTTTTAGGAGACCCTTGCGCAATAAGGTGACCTGCTCGCCAGGCAAAAAACCAATATCTTCCAATTGCCCCTTAATTTGAGGGGCGCCTTTGGGTGCATTTACTACGCTCACCCGATAAAGACTGCCTAGACTGACTTGGTCTAAATTCATGCAATGTGTTCAATACGCTTGGTTTTGCCTGCTGATAGTTCATTATAGCGACAAATGAGAATGACTATCATTCATGCAAAATGATGAGATTCAGGGCAATAATGCGGCATTTTTAGCCATCACAGCTTGATTCAAAACAAAAATATGGTCACTAATGCATACTGATCAAAACTCTTGTCTATAGATCATCATGTACTTGCCAAAACACTTTGCCGTAGATAACCAAGCCCTACTAGCGCAGCTCATTCAAGAATACCCACTCGCAACTCTTGTTGGCAATCTCAATGGTCAACTAGAAGTTAATCACCTACCCCTGATGTTAAGTGCTGACAAAAAGAAATTGCATGGCCATATCGCCAGAATGAATCCACTCATGAAAATTGCGCAGAGTTCAGATACGGCAGTCACAGCAATCTTTAATGGACCGAATGCTTACGTCACACCTGCGTGGTACCCATCAAAAAAAGAATCAGGAAAAGTCGTCCCAACTTGGAACTATGCGGTAGTTTATGCGCAAGGTAATATCAAACTCATTGAAGATGCGCAGTGGCTCAGAAGTCATGTAGCCCAAATGACAGATATTCATGAGCCCACTTATCAATCCAACTGGAAACTAGCTGATGCTCCAGAGGAATATGTGCAGACTATGCTGAAAGCGATTGTCGGCATTGAAATCGATATTCAGAATCTAGTTGGGAAATTTAAGCTCAGTCAAAATCGACCTCCAGAGGACTACGCCGCGGTAGTGGATGAGTTAGACCAATCACCTCAAGAGATGTTGCAGGCCATGCGCCAATATATGAAGCCCTAAGACTTTAAGGCTTTAAGGCTTTAATGTGTTGCATAACCATACTTGGTCAAGATTGCTTTAGCCTGAGTTCCCTGCATAAATCGATATAGATCTCTCGCTTCTTGTGGCGCATCCTTCATCAGAACCATTCTTTGTCTAATGGGTTCATAGAGCTTGGGATTGAGCAAGATGAAATTTGTTTCTTTAGTCACCTCGGGCGACTTTGCTAAAGAAAGCGCAGTAAAGCCAATCTCTGCCGCCCCAGTTACTACATAAGTCGTTGCGACACCGACATTATCCCCGTATACCAATTTATCTTTAGCAAGATTCCATAACCCTTCGGTCTTTAAGAACTCAACCGCCGCCTTTCCATAGGGCGCTAATTCTGGCTTGGCAATCGCAACCTTGTTAGCCTGAGCAATCGCATTTGCTAACTCCGCTTTGCTCTCTAGCAAAACAATTCCTGAATTGCTTTTCGCAATTAAAGCCAATTTACCTATGGCGTAGACAACTCCTTCATCAATCGTCTTGCCGTTTTTATATAGCTCCATCGGGAAATGCTCATCCGCCGCGATAAACAAATTAAATGGAGCGCCATTCATGATCTGAGCAGTGAAATTCCCTGACGAGCCATAAACCACTCTCATATCCGACTTGCCAGTTGATTTAAAGACTGAAGCAATTTCTATAAACGCATCTTTCATATTGGCAGCTACAGCAACGGTCGTGCTCTGAGCGCACGCAAAATCTGCGTTCAACTGAAGTGCCAATAAAAGAAAAAGGAGTCTTGCAATTCTCATGAAATTCATTCTAAATCATTGAAATAAAAAGCCACCCGAAGGTGGCTTCAAATTAAACAGTTATATCTACGCAAATAACTTGAGCGCGCTTAAGAAGGTTTTGTAAATACCCCAACCAAGCGGAATTCCAACCGCAACCCAAGCGAGAATGACAGTCACTGATGATGTGTGCTCTTGACCGCCCTGGCCCTTCACAACAGAGTCGAGGGCTTTCTCATGCGCTAGTTTCTTCTCTTCTGCAAGTTCAGCATCAGTCATAAACCATTTATCAGCAACTGGACGGATCATCAAGTTGCAAATCAAGCCAATCACTAACATACCAGTCAGGATATACATAGTTTGGTTGTAGACCTGAGCTCTAGGCAAGCCTAAGCTTAACTGGTAGTCGCATATATAGTTGACCACTACAGGACCCAAGATGCCAGCTGTAGCCCATGCGGTTAGTAAACGGCCATGAATCGCTCCCACCATCTGTGTGCCAAAAAGGTCAGCCAAGTATGCGGGAACAGTTGCAAAGCCCCCACCATACATACTCAAGATGATGCAGAAAGCGCCAACGAACAAAGCGAGATTACCGGCTGCAGCACTTCCAGGGACGCTAAAGTACAAAGCACCACCCAAGACAAAGAAAATCACATAGGTGAGCTTACGCCCCAACTTATCTGAAAGGCTAGCCCAGAAGAAGCGGCCACCAATATTAAATAAGCTTAGCAACGCGGTAAATCCAGCAGCAACTGCAGCAATGGCAGCAAGCTGAGGTTTATCTAATTCTGTAAAGGTTTGAGTAACACCAATCAAGCTGCCACCAAAGACTTCTTGGAGCATTGGTGAAGCCATACCAATCACACCAATACCTGCAGAGACGTTCATACAAAGTACCATCCACACCAACCAAAATTGTGGAATACCCCATACCTTCTTAACGTTCACACTGCGTGTAGTAATCATGGCGTTAGAAGTCTGTGCTGCGGGCGGAGTCCAACCAGCAGGTTTCCAATCGCTAGCTGGAATACGATAGCCAAAAGCACCAGCCATCATATAAATAAAGTAGCCAAGCGCCATTACAACGAATGTTTGCGCAACACCCACACTAGTTGGAGTTGCAAAATACTTCATGAGGTTTGCAGCCAATGGGGAACCAATCATGGCGCCACCACCGAAACCCATAATAGCCATGCCTGTTGCCATACCGCGACGGTCTGGGAACCATTTAATCAGGGTTGATACTGGAGAGATGTAGCCAAGACCTAGGCCGATACCACCGATTACGCCTGAGCCCAAAATTATCATCCAGAACTGGTGTAGGTAAACACCTAGCGCAGAGAACAACATGCCTCCACACCAACAGAATGCGGCAACCACACCGGCCTTACGCGGACCAGCGCGCTCTAGCCATCCACCCCATAACGCAGCAGAAGAACCAAGCAAAACGAAGAACATGGTGTACATCCAACCAAGCGTGGATATTTGCCAGTCACAGCTTGTCGTAAACAATTGCGCAAAGAATCCAACATCAGCAGCACATTTAATAGCTTCAGTGCCGCCTTGAGATACACCTAATGCCTTGGATAGAGGCAACTAGAAAACTGAGAAACCATAAGCCATCCCAATACACAGATGAATGGCTAATGCCGCAGGCGGAACTAGCCAGCGATTAAAGCATGGCCCCGCAATTGTTCGTTCTTTATCTAACCAATGCAGCATATTAATCTCCCGTATGAATATTTTTTAATGTAAACAGCAACAACAAAATCTACTAGCTACAACCACCCTTCAATTTGCCTATTAAGACCTACTGCCTTATACCCCGGCGTCTCACCTGAGTAACTCCTTATCTTTCGAATTAATTTGGAGGCCTCGGATTGAGCGGCCATTTCTTTTTTCATTGCAATGAAAAAGATCTCGTCCTTGATAGGAACAAAACCCAAGCCATTTTCTATAGCAATGTTTTTAACTCCCAAACCGACATCCGCTTTGCCTGCGAGAATGGCATTAGCGACGGCGGAGTGTGTAAATTCCTCATGAAGATAACCATTAACCTCAGATGGATCTATCCCCTCCTCGAGCAATAGAGAATCAAGGAGTAATCTAGTCCCTGAACCGATTTGACGATTGATGAAGCGAATTTTTGGATTCATCAAATCTTTTATCGATTTAATGTGAAGCGGGTTCCCTTTCCTCACAATAAAGCCTTGAGTTCGCTTCATAACTGGATATATTTGAATATCACTTTTGGACAAGCGGTGGTGAATAGCCTTTGAGCTTTTCTCATCAGATACATGGTACCCAGCGATATCAGCCTGATTACTTAAAAGTCTTTCCAATGATTCACCAGATCCGGAAATCTTTAAATCAAACCCCTTTACCTCAGATGCGGCCTTTTGAATAATTGAGTCACTACTAGACAGAAACTTCCATTTCACTACTTCAGATTTCTGTATCTTTTTAATTTCTTTAAAAAGAATCTCTTGATAGCCCGAACCAGACTCGAGATATGCATCCTCCATTTCTTCAACAAACCGAATCAGAAATTCACCAACCTTGGTCAACTTAGAGCCATGCCCTTTGGTTCTCGTAATGAGAGGCATACCAAGCGCTTCCTCCACATCATTCATCTTGCCCCATGCGCTTCGATAAGAGGTCCCAGATTTCTCGCTTGCTGATATTAGAGAATTGCCATGATCAATGTCTTTCAGAAGCTGAGATAGCCAAACCAAATCAATGGATGAGCTCCCTCCTGACTTGACATCAAAAATTAGGGTTGGTCTAACTTCAATTCGCATATGTAATTGTTTGCATATTCAATATTTTTGCAATTATGCGATGATAGTAACTTAACTAACTTAATGTTGCAGAGCTATGAAAAAACTCCTACTTAATGCTGTCCTAAGCCTTCTTTTGGCTGTTTTCATAAACAACTCATCAGTTTTAGCCCAAGAAAAAAGCATCGTTGTTTCTTCCACCACCTCCACAGAGCAATCTGGGCTATTTGGATATATCCTGCCTATCTTTAAGATGAAATCAGGCATTGATGTCAAAGTTGTCGCTGTCGGTACTGGGCAAGCCTTAGACATTGGTCGTCGTGGTAATGCTGATGTGGTCTTTGTGCATGACAAACCCGCTGAAGAACAATTTGTACAGGATGGATACGCGACAAAGCGCTATGAAGTGATGTACAATGACTTTATATTGGTTGGGCCTAAATCTGATCCTGCAAAAGTGGGCGGTGGCAAAGATATTCAAGCAGCATTCCAGAAAATTGCAGCTGCACAAGCTCCCTTTGTCTCCCGTGGAGATAAGAGTGGCACGCATGCTGCAGAGCTCCGCTATTGAAAAGGTGCAGGTATTGCCGTTTCACCAAGTCAGTCTTGGTACAAGGAAACGGGTTCAGGCATGGGTCCTGCGCTCAATACCGCCTCAGCCATGAATGGCTACATTCTTGCTGATCAAGGCACATGGTTAAGCTTTAAAAATCGTGGCGACTTAACAATCCTTGTTCAAGGCGACCCAAAACTTTTTAATCAATATGGTGTGATGTTGGTCAACCCAGCTAAATTCCCTTCGGTCAAGAAAGCAGAAGGACAAGCATTTATTGATTGGCTGGTTTCTAAGAATGGTCAAGATGTAATTGCTAGCTATCAAATTGGTGGCGAACAGCTGTTTTTCCCAAATGCCAAGAAATAATCATGCGCCTAGTTCCTGCATTAAAGGCAATATTTTTGAGTCTATTAGTTAGCACCAGCTCTCAGAAAGCCATGGCACAAAGCACCACACCTGCTCCAGAAGCTATTTATGGCAAAGGTGTCAAAAGTTTTACTTTAGCTACTGGAAGCCCTGGTGAGCTTGGACTTCTTCAAGCGCTAGGAGAGGCTTTCGATAAAAGAGAAGGCGCCCGTTTAATCTAGATCAAAGCTGGTAGCGGCGCCTCTTTAAAGTTACTCAAAAATGCGCAGGTTAACATGATTATGGTGCAAAAGCCATCGCTGAGGGTTGGGCGGTTAATAGAACATTGATTGGATCGAATGAGTTTTACATTGTTGGCCCCAAAAACGACCCAGCCAATATCAAGACAGCTTCTAGTGGCGCGAATGCCTATTCCAAAATTGCCGCTACTCAAAGTAATTTCATCTCTAGGGGCGATAACTCTGGGACACATCAAAAGGAAATGGATATTTGGAAAAAGGCTGACATTAATCCTAATGGCTCGTGGTACATCGTCACCAATGACTTTATGACTGCATCCCTCAAGAAGGCAAACGCTGAAGATGCGTACTTCATGACTGATAGCAGCACCTGGGTTGCTGAAAAAGATATCGCACCAAATCTACAAATTCTGTATCGCGGCGACCCGTTTCTAGTTAATACCTATGACGCTCTCGCAGCCCCAGCAGGAGTAACCGCAAATCGAGATATTGCCGTGAAGTTCATTCAATTTGTTTCTTCGAACGAAGGCCAAAAGATTATTCGCGATTACGGAAAATCAAAGCACAAAGAGTCTCTCTATAATGATGCTGTATATGCCAAGCAATACGTTCACTAGGAGAAAGCATGGAACTGAAAGTTAAGTTAAGCGCACGCAATACCCTCAGCGGCAAGGTAGTTGAGCTCAAAATGGGTCAGACCACTTCTCATGTAAAACTGGACATTGGAGGCGGCCACATTGTGACCGCATCTATTACTAACGAGGCGGTTAGCGAACTCAATCTCAAAGTAGGCGATCAAGCATGGGCGGTAATTAAGGCTTCTGATGTGATGGTCGCGAAAGAAGCTTAATTAATAACTCAATTCCCCCATAGAAAAAGCCCGCATTTGCGGGCTTTTCTTTTTGCTGGATTAATCCAGCACTACATATTCAGAATTACTTCTTAGGTGTTACAAAACCAATCGCGGTGTCGTCCACAAACTCAACGATGACATCATCACCAGCTTTGAATTTCTCGAGACCGAGAACGCTTGGATCAACCTTGACCTTTTGCTTCTCGCCGCTAGGCAATGTGAAAGTAACGATACGGGTTTTTTGATCGATTGTGCCGATCTTTACTGTTGCGTAAATCGTATCCGTAGTTTCTTCAAATGGTTTTGCAGATCCTTTACCAGAGATCACAACAGAACGCACACCAGAAACACCTGGCTTAGCATCCTTAGGAGCAACGGTTAAACCAACTGCAATCGCTTGTGCATGCTCAACCAAGAAAACGTCACCCTTCTTCACTTTATCTAAATCATTTACAGACTTGGCAACGTTCATTTGCGCCAAATTACCGTTCGCATCTTTCAAGATAACGATACGTTTTTTTACATCCACTGAATCTACAGTTGCGCCAAGCACAACTACATCAGCAGCCAAAGGCAACATTTTTGTAGGTAATTGAGCAAAAGCAGAAGCGGCAAAAGCAACACCAATGGCGGCGAATAAGCCAGCAAGTAAAGATTTCTTCAAAGTAACTCCTAATTGAATAAAGGGTTTATGGATTCGGGAACGAATCACAATTTTTATTGTAACCATAATTAATAAGCATCTAATTAAGGATGTATTTGATAAATTGGGGTTATCCTCAAAAAACCTATGCATTTGGACATTCTCATTAGACCGTGGCAAGAAGCTCAAAAAGACGCCTTCAAGGTAAGGCGTGAGGTTTTTATCCTAGAGCAGGGAGTGCCAGAAGATCTTGAAATCGATGAATTCGATCCTGTAGCCATTCATGTCCTTGCCTACTCCGATAATTCCTGCGTTGGAACGGCAAGATTGCATATTAATAATGAAGGCTTTGGCCAGATTGGACGCATGGCGGTATTACCATCTTTTCGCAATAAAGGGCTAGGCCGACAAATCATGAAGATACTAATTGACACTGCAAAATCAAAAGGGGCTTCCTCCCTCATATTGCATGCCCAAGTAAGCGCAATTCCATTCTATGAAAAGCTGGGTTTTATTGCCAATGGACCTATATACGATGAAGCAGGCATCCCTCACCGTAATATGATGATGGTATTACCAACCTAGATTTGCTTTCTATGACTACCGCTACCAACTCAAATCCTTCCACATTTACTTACATTCATCGCGTTTGTTATTCCGATACCGATGCGGCAGGTTTTGTCTATCACGGTCGTTATCTTGAAATCTTTGAGCGTAGCCGTGCAGAATGGCTTGCGCAACGCGGTCAGAGTCCAACCAAGCTCATGAATGAGTTCAATATAGTGATGCCAGTTCGCGAGCTTACTATGAACTTTTATAAACCTGGCAGACTAGATGACCTGCTACACATTGATCAGGTGATCGAGCATCGTGGTCGCACACAGGTTAGCGTCAAACAAACCGCTCAACGCAAACTTCCCGATAGCGATGAGATGCAAGTCATTGCTAGCGCTACGCTTCATATTGTTTGTGTTGACACCAATACACTCAAACCAAAGGCTTGGCCTGAGTGGTTGTTTCAAGATTGATAGACAAAAGATATTTCTACGTTAGAGCAAATGATGGCAGATGGCAAGCTTCTCACCTTTGTTAAAGAATTAAGTCGATTACTTGACCAGAATCCCAGCGAACAAATTATTTTTACTAAAGGTAAAAAACTGCTCGAGGATCTCATTGCGATAGATAACTGGCTTCCAGTGGAATTTACAAAGCCGCATCCGCAGTATTACCAGCAATACCTTCTATATGCAGACCCATTGGATCGTTTCTCCATTGTGAGTTTTGTCTGGGGTCCAGGGCAAAAGACGCCTGTCCATAACCATACAGTTTGGGGCATGGTCGGGCAATTACGTGGTGAAGAAAAAGGTACGCCCTACTATCAGCAGCCTGAAGGTGGATTTAAGGCAGGCGATCCTTTCATCTGCTCTCCAGGTCATGTCGATACTGTTTCTCCAAAGACGCACGATATTCATGTGGTTGAGAACAACCTTCCAGATCAAACCTCGATCAGCATCCATGTCTATGGCGGCAATATCGGCAGAATTCATCGCTCTGTCTTTGATCCAGTTACCGGTGCCGAGAAATCCTTTGTATCAGGCTACGCAAATACCCTAGTCCCCAATCTCTGGAATCCCCAATAGCAGCAGTCTGATTCGCTAAAATAGATAAGTTATCGAGGCATGCGGTCTGATGCCTGTACCTTTTCTATTTACCGCCCGGAAAACCATGACTATTTCTCGCCGCTCAGCCATTAAAACTATTGCAGGTGCATTTGCCCTGCCAACGTTAAATCCAATCTCTTCTGCATTCGCTCAAGCCAATCCGAATTGGTCAACTTATGAAATCGTTACTGAAGTTAATTTGGAATCGCCTAACGGCTTTGCCGAAACTTGGATTCCGCTACCTCTCGTTTTGGATACGAACTACTTCCGCACTCTAGCAATCAGACCTGAGGCAAGCGATCCGAATGCAGTCAGTCAAATTTATGAAACCGCTGATAAACAAGCACGCATGCTCTGGACAAAGTGGGATAAGTCTGCGACCAACCATAGCGTAAAGGTATCGATGCTAATTAGCACCTGCAATCGCAATTTGCAAATCAATACGCCTAATCCTGCGTTAACCCTTTCAAAAGCTGAGAAGAGTTACTGGACTCGTGGCACAAAATATCTACCAACTGATGGCATCGTGAAAGCTAAGGCACAAGAGTGCCTTGCAAATGTGCCAGCCAATGCAACTGATATTGAAAAAGCCAAAGCAATCTATAACTGGGTTGTTGATAACACCCATCGTGACCCAAAGACTCGTGGCTGCGGCCAAGGTGACGTGAAGTTAATGCTTGAAACCAATAATCTTGGCGGTAAGTGCGCTGATATCAATGCGGTATTTGTGGCGCTTGCCCGCTCTGCCGGCATTCCAGCTCGAGATGTTTATGGTATCCGTATTGCAGACTCCGCTCGTGGTTACAAGAGTCTAGGCAAATCAGGTGATATTACTAAAGCCCAACACTGCCGTGCTGAGTTCTACGCTACTGGTTATGGCTGGATGCCTGTTGATCCTGCCGATGTGCGCAAAGTTATCCTAGAAGAAACTGGCGGTCTCGCAGTAAACGATCCAAAAGTATTGGCTATCCGCGATTACCTCTGTGGTAATTGGGAAATGAATTGGATGGCTTACAACTATGGTCATGACATCACACTCCCAGGATCCAAACTTGGAAGCAAGGGTGACATTCCATTCTTGATGTATCCACAAGCAGAAAATACAGAAGGCCGTTTTGACTCGCTTGATCCTGATAACTTCAAATACAAGATCACTAGCCGTCAAATCTCTTAATCATTTAAGAGATTGCCTTTCATGAGATTTACTAAGCCAGTTCTAGATATTGCTCTAGCACTGGCTTTTGTTTTTCTTACTTGTGTTGCATCGAGCGTCAACGCTCAATGGCAACCGGCATCCAAAGTTGGCCTTATCCAGGCGCCCCCTACCCAACTGAATAACCTGTCAGGTAAGTCGGTTGATTTATCGGAGTTCAAGGGCAAGGTTTTAGTAGTTAACTTTTGGGCAAGCTGGTGTGAGCCTTGTCGCGCCGAATTTGAAGAGTTGATTCAGCTACAAGAAAACTATGGCGGTAAAGGGTTAAAAGTATTCGCGGTCAATCTTGCGGAAATGAAACCCCGCATTACGCAATTCCTTAAAGGAAATGGGCTTCCTGAAAACGGGATTGAAATACTGCTCGATCGCAATAGTACTACCTATAAAGCATGGAAGGCCCGTGGAATACCAACAACATTCTTGGTGGGCAAGAATGGCAAGATAGAAGGCGTATGGATTGGCGCTATTGAGAATGTCGATAGTGAAGAAGTGAAAGGCAAAATTGAAGCCTTACTTCGCCAATAACAATAATCGATTTCATATATTTGATACCCTAGTGACATGACTACAGAAACCTTACCTACTGAGCCACGTCTTACCTCCCTTTCACACGGAGGCGGCTGTGGTTGCAAAATCGCGCCTGGCGTTCTTTCTGAAATTCTGAAGAATGTTCCGCAGTTGCCTTTTCCCAAAGAGCTCCTGATTGGTATTGAAACATCGGATGATGCTGCCGTATATCAAATCAATGAATCGCAGGCGATCGTTGCTACGACTGACTTCTTCATGCCTATCGTGGATGATCCATTTGATTTCGGAAAAATTGCCGCAACTAATGCGATCAGCGATATCTATGCCATGGGTGGTACACCGCTCTTCGCGCTGGCTTTAGTTGGTATGCCTATCAAAGTACTCTCCAATAAAACAATTGCTAGAATTTTAGAAGGTGGTGCTGAAGCTTGTCGTAGCGCAGGCATTCCTATTGCTGGTGGTCACACAATTGATTCAGTTGAGCCGATTTATGGACTTGTTGCTATTGGCATCGTTGATCCTCAGCGCGTCAAAAGTAATGCAAGCGCTCAACCTGGAGATGTCCTGATTCTGGGCAAGCCATTAGGTGTAGGTATTTTGTCGGCAGCTCTCAAGAAAGATATGCTCGGACCAGACGGGTATCGCGAAATGATTTCCAATACTACGAAACTCAATTCTGCTGGACCAGACTTAGCAAAAATCAGTGGCGTGCATGCATTAACTGATGTCACAGGTTTTGGTTTAGCTGGTCACACTCTTGAGCTAGCTCGCGCCTCTAATTGCACTGCTCACATCGATTGGAGTCAGGTGCCCCTACTCTCCAATGTTCAGAATCTCGCAGATGATAGAATTATTACTGGAGCGTCAGAGCGCAATTGGCTAAGTTATGGCGACGAAGTTGGGATACCTGCGGATTTCACTTCAGCACAACGCGCCCTTTTGACCGATCCTCAAACCAGCGGTGGCTTATTGGTATCGTGTAGCCCTGAATCTGTTAAAGAGGTATTAGATATCTTTAACCAACATCACTTTTTAGGCGCTCGCGTAATTGGTCAAATGAGTAAACGCCAAGGCAAGCCTTTAGCTGTTTCGTAAGCCAATCTCAAGCTAGTCTTTTAGATTAAATACGCTCGAGAAATCGAGCTGACCATTTCCGGCTTTGCTATGAGACTCATAGAGTTGTCGAGACAGTTCGCCTAATGGAACGCTTGCCCCAAGATCTTGAGCATTCTCGATAGCCAAGCCCATATCTTTAAGCATGAGGTCCACTCCAAATCCACCGGCGTAGCCTTTTGATGAAGGCACGTTTTCCATTACTCCTGGACGAGGGTTATATAACTCCAATGCCCAATTACGGCCTGAACTCTTGGACATAATATCCGAGAGCACTTTCGGATCCATCCCATTCGCCATTCCTAAACGCAGTGCTTCGCTGGTCCCCAGCATCTGAATACCCAAGAGCATGTTGTTGCACACCTTTACCGTCTGACCGGCACCGCTACCACCCGCATGAAAAATGTTTTTACCCATCTTCTCCAAAATTGGACGAATACACTCCACAACGGAATTTTCTCCACCAACCATGAAAGTCAATGTTCCTGCTTGAGCACCAGCAGTACCGCCTGATACAGGCGCATCGACCATCGCGAACCCTTTAGCTTTTGCCTCTGCCGCAACCGCTTGCGCAACTTTTGGTGAAATCGTTGAACAATCTATTAATAGCGTTTTGGGATTGGCATAAGCTATCAAGCCATTTGCACCAAGATACAAGCCCTCAACGTGACGTGAGGCAGACAACATACTAATGACAACATCAGCTCCATCAGCTGTCGCATTAGCACTCTTGGCCACTTTGCCACCCGCTGCTGCAAATGTATCAATCTGGCCTTGCACTAAATCAAAACCAGTTACCTCATGACCCGCTTTCAGCAAATTGATTGCCATTGGCAACCCCATATTGCCTAGCCCAATAAATCTAATCTTCATATTGCCCCCAATTTATTGTTTACGTGACGCTAAATACTTAACCCCTAGCGGCCCATACGACTCAGAGTGCGCTTGCTCAAACTCGAGCTCAAACATATCGCCTTGTGCATACCGCGTTAACGCACCCTGAGTATCAATTTCAATATAACCATCAATTACTAATGCCTTTACGGCAAATGGGTGTTCGTGGTCAGCAAGATGGCCATTGGGTGGTTGTTGGACTTGAACAGGTTCTGGATAACCTGAATCTGATAAGAGTTGGAAAAACTGTTCCTTATTCATACTCAAACTATAGCGTGATTAAAGAGCCCTCATTGAAGCTGCTCTCCAGAAACAAAAAAGCCCAGCTTTGTGAGCCAGGCTTTTTTGATCAATTAGGGTAAGAATTATTTCTTAGCTTCCATTGCTTCTTTTGCAGCTGTGATTTCTTTGCGACGCTCTTTGCAAGCACCGGCAATCTCTTGCAAGGCCTTACGGGCGCGTGCAGCAGATGCCTTAATACCTTTTTCAATAAACTTCTCGTTTTCAGCTTTATAAGTTTCAAAAGCGGCTAACAATGTATCGTGTTGTGACATCTCGTCTCCCATTAATCAAGTAAATAGTCATACCCACAGCGAAATCAGTATATCCCTATAAAAAGTGTAAAAAATGGTCATTTTCATCAGGGATAACTCTTAGACTCAGCCCTTTGGCTGACATGCTTTAATTAGAGGAAATATTGAAAAAACTGCGAAAACAATGAAAAAAATCCTACTTTTACTCACTATCAGCCTACTTTCTAGCTTGGGCTTGGCCCAAACGGGTTCCTGGCCTGCCCCTAACCGCCCAATTACTTTTATCAACCCTTTCCCTCCTGGTGGTGCTGTGGATGCCTTTGGGCGCCCCTTAGCTAAGCAACTGTCAGTTCAGTTGAACGACTCGATTGTGGTGGATAACCGAGGTGGCGCAGGCGGCACTGTAGGCGCTGCAGCTGCGGCAAAAATGGCACCAGATGGATATACCTGGTTGCTCGGTGCAGTTCATCATTCCATTGCTCCAAGCATGTATCAAAATCTTTCATATGACATCACCAAAGATTTTGAGCCGATTGCAATTATCGGCAGCGTACCTCATGTCATTGTTGTGAACCCAACAAAGTTTCCTAAGAATGATTTGAAATCCATCATTGAAGAAATTCGGAAACATCCTGGCAAATACAACTACGCCTCAACTGGAAACGGTACATCGCAACACCTAACAGGCGAGCTATTTAAGATACAAAATAAATTATTCATCACACATATTCCTTATCGCGGTACTGGGCCAGCGCTACAAGACGTTGTTGCTGGTCAAGTGGATATGATGTTTGACACTCTTGCTGGTGCTGCGCCTTTTATTAAAAGCGGTCAATTAATCGCAGTTGCTGTCGCTAGCAATCAACGCAGTCCTGCCTTCCCGAATGCGCCTACTGCTCAAGAGCTCGGCATCAGCAACTTCGTTGTTTCTAGCTGGTATGCGCTATGGGCCATCAAAGGCCCCCCTAAAGATATCGTCGACAAAATGAGTGCTGAAGTACAAATAGCCCTAGCCTCGCCAGATATTAAAGAGCGTTGGGCAAGCTTGGGGGCGACCGTTCTCAAGATGAGCCGTACCGAATTGAACACCTTTATCAACCAAGAGGTGGTGCGCTGGCATGATGTGGTCAAGAAATCAGGCGCAAAGCTGGATTAAAAACGATTAATAAAACTTAAAGCTAAATAAGAGACGCAATTTATAAATGGGTATTCCAACAAAAAACTATTCTTTTGTTCGCAACAAACTTTTAAACAAAGAAGAAATTGCATTTTTAGACGTTCGAGAAGAGGATCCTCATGCGCGTAAGCATCCTCTATTCGCAGCCAACTTACCTCTCTCTCGTATTGAAGTGGACGCTTTTGCAAAACTTCCTAAGAAAAATGTTCCCATCGTCACACTAGATGATGGCGAGGGTTATGCTGAATTAGCGGCAAAAAGATTGATCGATCTCGGCTTTACTGACGTCTCGGTATTTGAAGGTGGCGTTCAAGGATGGAAGGATGCTGGCGGGGAGATATTTATAGATGTCAATGTGCCCAGCAAATCCTTTGGTGAGCTTGTGGAATCAAAACGCCACACCCCCTCTCTATCAGCCCAAGAAGTGAAGCAGCTAATAGATAACAAAGAAGATGTGGTGGTTGTTGATGTACGCCGCTTTGATGAATACAACACCATGAGTATTCCGACTGGCATTAGCGTTCCCGGTGCTGAGCTAGTTTTACGCCTACCTGAATTAGCACCCAATCCTAAGACAAAAGTAGTCGTCAACTGCGCCGGCAGAACTCGCAGCATTATTGGTACTCAATCATTGATCAATGCAGGCATTCCAAATGAAGTCAATGCTTTGCGGAATGGTACGATCGGCTGGACTCTAGCAGGCCAAGAACTCGATAAAGGCCAAAGTCGTAAATTCAAGGAAGTAAGCCAGAGCACCACTAACGAGGCGGCTACCCGCGCTCGCAGCGTGGCTGATCGCGCTGGCGTTAAGCGTGCGAATTTGGAAAATGTCCGTGACTGGATGAAGCAGTCGGAGAGAACCACATACTTTTTTGATACCCGCACCCCCGAAGAATATGAGCACAGCCACCTTCCTGGCTTCCGCTCAGTTCCTGGCGGTCAGCTCGTGCAAGAAACAGAAATGGTTGCACCCGTGAGAGGCGCGCGGATTGTTCTCGTAGACCCCAGCGGTGGCGGCGTTCGCGCAAATATGCCTGCTTCTTGGTTGGCGCAAATGGCTTGGGAAGTCTATGTATTAGATGACATCAAAGCATCTGATCTATCCGAGAAAGGCGCATGGAAGGCGCCCTTGCCTCAACTACCTCATGTGGCAAGCGTAGATGCGAGGACCCTTTCCAATTGGCTTAAATCTGACAGCAATACGATTGTGGTGGATTTCAGTACACATGCAAATTACGTAAAGGGACATATTCCAGGTAGCTGGTATGCCCTACGATCTCTGCTTCAGGATGCCTTAAGTAAATTACCAAAAGTGGATCGCTATGTTTTGACTAGCTCACCAAGTGAACTCAGTATTTTTGCCGCACAAGAATTCAAAGCGCTCACCGATGCTGAAGTATTAATACTTGATGGCGGTAACGCCGCTTGGGTTAATGCTGGTCTAGAGCTAGAAAAAGGTCCGAGCCATCTTGCCTCGCCACCCCTTGATCGTTACAAGCGCCCCTATGAAGGCACTAACGTGGATCCAGCAGCCATGCAGGCTTACTTAGATTGGGAGTTTGGTTTGGTGGAACAATTGGGCAAGGATGGAACCCATCACTTCTGGGTTCTCTGAGTCCTTGCATACGCATGTATTAAATGTGTATTACCCAATCCTGTTACGCAGGATACCAATGCCGGTGATATTGGTTTCCATAATGTCGCCAGGCTTCATAAACTCCTGAGGAGTTCTGCCTGCCCCTACTCCAGATGGAGTTCCGGTGGCAATAATATCGCCTGGCAAAAGCGTTAAGCCACGTGATAACTCGGAGATGATGGTTGGAATCTTGAAATACATTTGCTTATAACTCGCATTTTGTTTTTCAACGCCATTCACTTTGCAAATAATTCTGGTGTCGTCCAAGTTAACACCCCCAGCTGTCACCACCCATGGCCCCATCGGTCCATGACCATCAATGCTCTTACCTTTAAACCACTGACCAGAGTGACGCTTTTGCTGAATGTCACGCGCGGTGGTGTCGTTGTAGGCTGAATAACCAAACACATAATCCATTGCGTTTTCTTCAGAGATATTCTTACCCTTTTTGCCAATCACAACGGCGAGCTCAGCTTCCCAGTCAATCATGGTAGAAACACCAGCATCATAGGGAATACTGTCAAAAGGGCCATTCATTGTTTGCGTGCCCTTGGAGAAAAACACTGGCACTTTGGGATACTCTTTTACCGCTGAATCGGC
>JBGAIU010000013.1:0-29841 GCA_044225315.1 Polynucleobacter sp. | reverse complement strand
GGCACGATGCTTCAAGCCCTCTTCAAAGTGATCCAAGTAATTCCAGCCCACACAATAGATGTTGGCCTGTGGCTTTGGAATAGGTGACAACAAGATGGTTTGATTTACATTCTGCAGATTTGGGCCGCGGTTCTTAAACAAAGCGGCGAGTTCTACTAGACCTTTATTACCAGAACCTGCCAGTGAGATCATGGATGTCGGGTCAAATGAGAGTTGCACTTTTTGACGCTTTGCTTCCGCTGGAATATCAATTACCAATCCGTCATTAGTAACCAAACCCAATCGAGAAGTGGCGCCCATCTTCGGCAAATAGTTAGCAATCCGAAACCCCGCTTTTCCAGTGAGGGGCTCAACCACAATTGGTGGCTGACCTTCCGAGGCAGCAAGCGCATTTGTCATGATCATGCTACTCAAAGCGGCGGTTGCACTTAATTTGAGCGCATCTCTACGATTTGTATCCACAAGATCTCCTTTATTTAGCTTTTTATATTTAGATTTTGTCCATTACAAAACAAGACATCTGCCGTAAATCTTAATACCAAACTCAAGCACAGGGCATAAAACCCAAAACTTGGCTATTCTTAAGTCATGACCCATCAAAAACATCTTTCCATATCGCGCCTCTTAAGCTGTACGGCTATGTTGATCAGCCTTGTTGCCTGCGAGCGTGAGACCTATACCAGCTGGAACTGCCAATCGGCTGCCGAAGCTAAAATCCCTATGGTGCTGAGAAAGGCTCAAATGGAATTTCAAGGAACTCAACTGAAATACTGCGGCAGTCTAGGCGATCAAAGCTTCTTTGATCCTACCTGCACAAATCAAACCGATCAGTCCAGCACTGTCTTTTCCCCGAAATCGGGTTTGCTGGTACAGCAGGGTAAAGAGTATCAATGTGTAGCCTTGTAAAGTTGCGCTTTTGATGAGTACCCTACCCAATAAAGCCAATCCCAAGAAGTTATTACTTAGCAAGTGGACAGCGGTTCATCCGATTGCCAAACAAAAACATTTTTTGGTTAGTAAGGTTATCTTGCCTGAGGCACCTGAGGAGAAAATCGAGTTTGTCGAAATCGAAGCTGTCTATAGCAAAAAGACTCGTCAGATTCCTTGGCGCGATCTCATGAATAGCGAAAAATGGCTACAGGGCTGGAAATAAAAAAACCGCCTCAATACCAATGGCATATGAGGCGGCTAGCTTTGTAAGCGATGAGCTAATTAATCATCACTTTTCTTCTTGGAGCCTGATGATTTCTTGACCATATCGTCAATATTCTTCTCAGCAGCTTCTGCTACCTCATTCACAATACGACGACCTTCTTTAAACATCTTTTGTCCAGCCTCTGACATTTTATTTACAACCTTGGATAACTTATCAGCATGTGCTGGCACTTTGCTTTCAGCATCCTCCAGCCAATTTACTAAAGAGCTACGAACTTTTTCAAGATGCTTTTCAGTTTCATCTGCAGCACCTTCACCCAATTCTTTTAATACTGCTTTTACTTTCTTCTGGTAAGCGGTTGCACGCTTAGCCGCTTCTTTAGCAGCCTCTTCTTGCAAGCTCTTTGATTTACTTAAATCATTTTTAGCGGCAGACTTGGCGCTATCTAATGCGGTTTTCATGCCCCATTCGATTTCAGCCATATGGTGATCGCTGAGTTTCTTTGCTGCCTCTAACAGAGTATGCGAATAATCAAACAACTCTTTAGCTTTTTCACGTTGCCATTTTTGCAAATCTTTTGCATCCATTTTTAGCTCCTGCCTTCCTATGATTAAGGGGGTTTATGAAAGCTTCCGCTTCCACTCTATACCGAAATGTACTGCCTGCCAATGCCTCTAATATCCTAGTAATTTAAGGCATTAAAATGACAGAATGACTGCAAGAAGAAGCATTTACGAGGATCTTGGGGGTGTCGACAAAATTGATGAATTAGTCGACCGTTTTTACGATTTAATGGCGCTAGAACCTCAATTTCAGGGGATCCGATCCATGCACCCCCAAGATTTATCCACCTCAAGAGAAAAGCTCAAGTTTTTCTTAACTGGCTGGATGGGTGGCCCCGATATTTACTCACCCAAATATGGACACCCCATGCTTCGGGCTAGACATCTGCCATTTAAGATCGGCATTAGTGAGCGCGACCAATGGCTTGCGTGTATGTATCGCGCAATGGAAGAGTGTGGGATCGAAGGCAATATTGCCAAGCAGTTAGAAGAATCGTTTTTCAACACCGCCAATTGGATGCGCAATCAAGCGCCTTAATCCAGTTTTGCCCCTGCTTGCTTTACCGCTTTTGCCCACTTTGGCATTTCAGCGGCGAGATACTTGCTAAATTGATCGGGGTTTAAATATGCGGGGTCTGCCCCTTGATCAATCATCTTCTTCTGAATGTCAGGAGACTCTAGAGTTTCTTTAAAGGCGTGACTGAGTTGATTGGTCACTTCAGGCGGCGTTTCTTTGGGAGCAAGAATTCCATAGAAACCGACAACTTCCAAATTAGCAACGCCTGTCTCGATCACTGTTGGAGTGTTTGGTAAAGCGGGATTACGCTTAGCACTAGTAACGGCTAATGCCTTGACCTTACCCTGCTTGGCATAGTTCGCGGCTTGCGGAACAGACTCCGCCATAAATTGCACATGCCCCGCAATTAAATCCGTGAATGCTGGTGCACTTCCCTTAAATGGAATATGCACCATAAAAATCCCAGTCTCATTCTTGAGCATTTCTGGAACCAAATGTGAAATTCCGCCATTGCCAGCAGAGCCATAATTTAATTTTCCGGGATTTGCTTTTGCATAGGCAATGAATTCCTTGAGAGTGTTTGCAGGCACATCCTTATTCACAATCAGTGCTAAAGGCTGTTGAGCTGTTCGAGCTATCGGCTGAAAATCTCTTAGCGTGTCGTAAGGTGACTTTGAATAAATGGCTGGATTAATTACCATTGTTCCCGTATTGGCTAGCAGTACGGTATAACCATCTGCGGGAGACTGCATCACAAACTGCGCTCCAACTGCGCCACCTGCACCAGCCTTGTAATCCACGATCACTGGTTGCCCCAAAATTGATTGCAGCTTGTCACTAAGCAATCGAATATGCGCATCTAATGGCCCACCCGCCGGAAAACTAATAATGATCTTGATGGGCTTTTCTGGATAGGCGGCCCAAGCCCAGAACCATGGGGTTAAGAGAGCCATCGCAAGAAATAATATCCTGATAGTTTGTGTGGGCTTGAGCATCATCCTGACAATTTACTTAAGTTCGATACACTTCATCTTAATACGACTTTTTGAATGAGAATATGACGGAAAGCGCCCTACTCTTATTAAGCGACCCTAATACTTGGATCGCGTTTTTCACTCTTTCAGCATTAGAAATCATCCTTGGCATAGACAATATTATCTTTATTAGTGTCATTGCCAATCGCTTACCTATTGAAATTCGTGAAAAAGTACGTCGCTTTGGTCTATTGTTCGCGCTGGGTACTCGAATACTTCTATTGCTAAGTCTTTCTTGGGTAATGAGCTTAACCGCGCCGCTCATCACCATCTCTGATCACCCAATCAGTGGTAGAGACCTGATCTTGTTGCTGGGTGGATTCTTCCTCATCTGGAAGGCCTCTAAAGAAATCTACACTGAAGTAGAGGTAGGCGAGCATGACGATGAAAATTCACATGACAGTCCGAATCACATCAATAAATCCATGTTCAGCTTGTTTGTAGGCTCCATTCTGCAAATCGGTTTACTCGATATCATCTTCTCACTAGATAGCGTGATTACCGCCGTTGGAATGGTGGATCAAATTAGCATCATGATTGCCGCAGTCATTGCCTCAATTTTGATCATGCTCATTGCAGCCAAGCCCATTGGTGATTTCGTATATCGTCACCCATCTATTAAGGCTCTAGCCTTATCGTTTTTAACGGTGGTAGGCATAGTGCTAATCGCTGAGGGTATGGGTCTGCATATCCCTAAAGGCTATGTATATGTCGCAATGGGCTTTTCACTAGCAGTTGAACTCTTGAATATTCGCTCAAGAGAAAAGAAAAAGCGCAAAGCTCAAGCCTAAGCGCTTATAAAGTAATTATCTAAAGGGCTTGTGCACAAGCGAAACCGCTAGCCCAGGCCCACTGAAAATTGTGGCCGCCCAAGTGCCCAGTAACATCCACACATTCACCAATAAAGTACAGACCATGATGTTGGCGTGACATCATACTTTGGCCATCGAGGTCTTTGGTGCTTACGCCACCTAACATTACCTCTGCTTTTTTCCATCCTAGAGTACCAGCAGGCTTAACAGATCAGTTTGTTAAAAGTTCTTTTAGGGCTTGGCGATCTTTTTTGGATACCTCCGCCCACTTCCGCCCGCCTAGATTGCTTTGCTCAGCAAAGGCTTTGGCTAAACGCTGTGGCATTAGAGAGGCTAAGATTGTTTCAGTTAATTTCAGTCGATGCTCATCATCATTAAAGATCTTATCACAACGAACTGTGCCAGACCGATCAAGATTTGCGAGCCAATCAATTCGGATGGGCTCACCCTCCACCCAATAACTACTTGCTTGCAAAATTGCGGGTCCCGAGAGGCCCTTATGGGTTATCAAAACATCTTCATTGAAATGACAAGCGCCATATCTTGCGCCCTTTGTTCCCGAGCTAATCCCGATGGGTACACTCAGTCCAGCAAGGTCACTAAAACCAGAAAAAGCCTCTGCGGTAAATGACAATGGCACCAGAGCGGGTCGAGGCTCTGTGACATTCAATCCAAATTGCTTAGCAATATCTAATGAATAAGCTGTTGCCCCAATAGCCGGTACAGGTAGCCCGCCCGTTGCCATGACTACCGATTTAGATTTTTCAACCCCTACATTGGTGTTGATCAGCCACTAATTACCTTCTTGGGCAATCGATTCAATCGCTACAGGATGACGAATGGTGACATTGCCACGAGCACACTCAGACATTAGCATTTCCACAACCTGCTTAGCAGAGTCATCACAAAAAAGTTGTCCCTGATGTTTCTCGTGGTAAGCAATCCGATATGACTGAATCAGCTTGATGAATTCCGCGGCTGGATATCGAGCTAGAGCACTTTTAACAAAATGGGGATTAAGCGACAAGAAATTAGCTGGGCTACTGTGCAGATTCGTGAAATTACACCGGCCACCACCACTAATCCGAATCTTTTCCCCTAGAACAGAAGCATGATCTAAGACAAGAACTTTCTTACCGAGTTGCCCGGCAACCCCGGCGCAAAATAAGCCCGCTGCCCCACCACCAATAATGATGGCATCCCAAGTTTTACTCATGGAAGCGAGTGCTACTCAAAGCGATCAATGATCTCAGAAGAGACATTGAGTTTTTTCATGTGAAGCTTGGTATAAGCCTGACGAAAGTTTTTCGTCATCGAGATCATGACTGAGGCAGTCCAAGCAAAGGCAAACATCCCCGAAAAAGCAATAATCACCGCCAGCATTTTCCAGCCATCAGGCAAGATATCTTCCATGAAGCCCATAGCGGTATATGTACTTCCACTAAATAGAATGCTCTGTCCCAAGGCAGGCAATAACTTCATCGCATATAAGGCGACACCCCACAACAGAATCTCCGCAATGTGCGTTAAGAACAAACATAGCACGCTGATATAAAAGCAAACCCCGACCTCGGAATATTTTTTATCTGCAAGCAGAACAAAGGTTTTTACTTCATAGCGTTTTGCAATCTGTAGCAATATCGCCCCATGAAATACCATAACGACTAAAAGCATGATGCCGCCCATAAAATATCCGGGCAAGTCCATGGCGGTAGCGATACTAAGGTGAGATGGGTTCATTTTATATATAAAGTGTTTTCAGCATTTTACCGAGAACGATATCAGGCTAATTGATACCAATCTTGAATGAGCTTCCAAGCCTCTTGGGCTGTTTCTACAAAGTGAATAATGTGCATGTCGTCTTCATCAATCACACCGAACTTCACCATTTGTTTAAAGTTCACCATCTCATTCCAAAAGGATTTGCCAACTAGGATTACAGGAATACTCACCACCTTCTTAGTTTGAATGAGCGTTAATACTTCAAATAGCTCGTCAAATGAACCAAATCCACCTGGATAGGCAACGATTGCTTTAGCGCGCAACATAAAGTGCATCTTGCGAAGAGCAAAGTAATGAAAGCGAAAACTTAGACCTGGGCTGATATAAGAATTGGGATGCTGCTCTCTTGGCAAACTAATGTTGAAACCAATGGTTTGATCGCCTCCCTCAAATGCACCCCGATTAGCGGCCTCCATAATGCCAGGGCCGCCGCCAGTACAGATATGCAACTTGTTAGCGTTCTCTTTCTGTGTTTTGTTATAGCTTGCAACGAGTGAGCCAAACTCTCTAGCTGATTCGTAGTATTTACTATGAAGTAAGGCTGTTTCTGCCTCCGCTTTTTCTGCTGGAGTCTTTGCATCTCGAACCAATACCTCTGCTGATTCGCGACTAATAAAACGGGTAGAGCCAAAAACAGTAATTGTATGCTCAATCCCATGTTCTTTTAAAAGGATCTCGGGTTTTAGCAACTCCAGTTCGAAGCGAATACCTATGGTTTCTCTACGAGATAAAAATGCCTCATCATCAAAAGCGAATTTATACGAATCAACAGACTCCTCTTCGGAAGTCTGGGCTTTATGCAGATTTAAAAACTCAGTAATAGTCTGCGCATTATTTACTGGGAGCTTTGGGCTCATATTGCTACCTTCAACATGTATGTGATGTCATCTTACTATTTACATCACAAAAATCAGTATTAATACCTAGTTTAGCGAGGTTATTCATGGACAAATGCCTCCAAAGATTTACCATGCACCCAAGTAGCGTTAATATTGTCCCAATTTCAACCAAACCGAAGGAAACCCTCATGAGCAATCGTTCAATCATCATTATGGTACTAGTCTTAATTGGTGCTACTGCCTACCTACTCCTCAAAGGTGATGGCGATATTGATATGGGCGGTGAAAAGCATGGTGCTGAAGCGACTCATGTTGAAGAAGCGAAAAAAGATGCTCCTGCAGCTCCTGCAGCTCCTGCCACAGCACCTGCTGCTGATGCTAAGAAGTAATATTCATTAAGCATACTCAAACCGCGGTCCGCCGCGGTTTTTTTATCCTCACCGCATGAAAAAAATTCTTTTCTCCTTTCTGCTAATTTGCTTTTCTTCTATTTGCTACAGTCAAAGTACTCGGACTATGAATACCACTAATAAAACCATGCTTTCTTCATTTGCGCCGACAGGTACTTTGCGAGTTGGCATCAATCTTGGCAATCCCATTCTGGCGAGCGAAGACTCGGCAACCCATCAATTACAAGGTGTAACCATTGATATTGCCCGTGAAATCGGCAAACGTGCTGGGCTACCTGTTGAGTTGATTCCGTTTAAGACTGCTGGCAACACAGTTGATGCCATTAAGACTGGCAATATTGACTTGGTCTTTGTTGCTATTGACCCTATTCGTGGCGCTGATATTAGCTACACCCCGCCCTATATTCAGATTAAAGGGGCGTATATGGTGAAGGCAGATTTTTCTCTCAAGGCCAATGAGGAAGTAGATGTCGTTGGCAATGAAATCGTGGTCGGCAAAGGTAGCGCTTATGACCTATTTCTGACCCGTAAAATTAAAAACGCCAGTCTCTTAAGGGCAGCAAGCTCTCAGGCGGTAGTAGATGACTTTATGTCTGGTACAGGTAACGTTGCTGCGGGTGTAAAACAGCAACTAGAGAGTGATGCAAAGCGATATAACGGATTGCGCATGCTTCCTGGTCGCTTTATGGTGATCAACCAAGCGATTGGAATTCCGAAAGCAAGGCCTCAATACGAAAGCACGACTGCCTACTTGAGCGAAATCATTGCCCAGCTAAAACAATCAGGGTTTGTAGCGCAGGCAATGTAACGCCATCACATTGAAGGCGCCAAGGTAGCCGAGTAAAGACTAGCGACTGGCAGCTAACAAATATATGAATGGAGTCGTTTTGGAATGATCACATTTTTCCAGTTCAACTCCTCACGAATACATTGAGTAATACCGAGGCTGATTCTGGCTCACCGTGAACAACGAAAACAGAGATCTTTGGTGGCGACTGGAAACCACCCAATGATCAATAGGCCTGCTTGATCAGCGCCCAGGCTGAGAGACCTCCAATAGTGTGTATCGAGGCTCTGACATCCACCTCCTCACCAAACAGCTTCACTTTAGTAGCCTTATCCACCAAACGACGGCCCAAGCTTCCATATGCTTGGAAACCAGTTATCACAATGGCATTTTGCGCTCTAGGCAAGTTATTGGCTAAGTGATGCACTATTCGACCAGCATCACACATACCGCTCGCAGAAATAATGATAGCGCCTCCCTTGATCTTATTGAGCGCTTTTGACTCTTCAACATCCGCAATAAATCGCAGGTCTACTGCGCCAGGATTATTTTTGTACCAACTGAATGTTGATTGCGAATGTGAATCCAATTGCGAGAAGTAATACTCAGTCAGCTGCGTTGCAGCAGTTGCCATAGGTGAATCAACCCAAACAGATAGATGTGGCAATAACTTTCTTCTGACTAAATCAATCAGAATAAATAATATTTCCTGAGTTCGGCCCACAGCAAATGCGGGAATCACGACATTGCCTTGATTAGCCATAGTCGATTGAATCACTTCGATGAATTCTTGTTCGGTCTCGCTCAAACCTCGATGTAATCGATCGCCATAGGTTGATTCAATCAAAACCACGTCAGCATTCGTGATCAAATCAAGATCTGGCATCAGCACTTTACCTTTCATGCCAATATCACCAGAAAAGACGCAACGTTTTTTTGGAGTGTCATCCTCTTGCACATCAATTACAGCAATGGCAGACCCTAAGATATGTCCCGCATTCTGAAACTGCAGATGAATTCCTGGAATGAGTTCTTGGACCTGACCATATTCCAAGACCTCAAATTGAGTAAGAGCTAGGTCAACCTCTTCCCGAGAATACAAAGTCACTGGCAACTCTCCGCGCCACTTACCTAGCTTCATTTTTCGTTCTACGCGTTCTAAATCCGCCAACTGCAAATGTGCGCTATCAGGCAATAAGATCTTGAGTAACTCATATGTTGCTTTAGTGCAGTAAATAGGGCCTTTAAATCCCTGTGCACACAAGCGGGGTAGCAATCCACTATGGTCAATATGCGCATGCGTCAGAACGACAAAGTCTAAATCCTTGGGATCTATTGGCATGGGCTCTAGATTCTTATTGCTTGCCTCGCGCCCACCCTGAAACATTCCATAGTCCACCATGAAATGGTGCACCCTGTCAGCGAGCTTGGCCTCAACTAAATGTCGGGAGCCAGTCACCTCACCTGCTGCGCCTAAAAACTGAATCTTCATACTCTCAGAATACTCTCTCTTACAATTAGCTCAAGTACTCAATGAAGACCACAATGCTCATATGACTTCCATGCAAAACAATCCAAATATGCTTAATGCATTAGGGTTAATCTCGCGCCTACGCCGCGCACCTGAAGAACACAAAGGCCATGCTGGCAAAGTGATTTTGGTGGGTGGTTCAGCAGGCATGGCTGGCGCACTTCTACTTGCTGGAAATGCATGCCTTCATCTTGGAGCAGGCTGGACTATTCTTGAAATGCTAGATCCCGCTTCAGCGCACGCAGATCAGGATCAACCTGAACTCATGATTCGCTTAGCTAATGCGAACCCAAAGGAATCATTAAAGCAACATCTGCCAGAAGTACTGGCGATTGGCCCGGGTCTAGGAACTTCTCATTTTGCAAGCGAATGGCTTAAAGCCTGTCTTGAGTCTAAAAACATTCCACTGGTGATTGATGCGGATGCCCTTAACCTCATTGCGGATTCATCTGAATTGCTGAGCGCCCTACAATTTCGCAATCAACACAATCCTGGTCAAACTGTTTTAACACCCCACCCTGGTGAAGCAGCAAGATTACTCGGTCTGTCGACTTCTGATATTCAGGAAGATCGAATGAGTGCTGCTAAAAAATAGTTTCTTTAACCAAATCCATCGTCATTCTTAAAGGGCAACACACTTTAATTGCCGCGCCAGATAAAGACATACTTCAATGCGAACAAGGCAACCCAGGTATGGGTACTGGCGGCATGGGAGATGTCTTAACTGGCAGCATTAGCGCGATTGCTGCCCAAGGTATTCGCCATCATCTGAATCTTTGGGAAGCAAGCTGCATAGCAGTTCAATTGCACGCCTCAGCTGCAGACAGCCTAGTGCAAAAAGGTACTGGCCCCATTGGCCTTACCCCATCAGAGAACATTCTTGAGATGCGAGCTCTTCTGAATAACCTGTTATAAAACAGCATGCAATCAGCTAGCTCCGCACATCATCATTAACGTTATCTTTATGGCATTTTGATGGCGGCCATTGGAGCTATGTTGTTCTCTGGTAAAGCCGTATTAGTGAAGTTGGCTTTTACATATGGTGCGAATGCGGAAACATTATTGGCTTTACGCATGCTCATGGCGCTACCGTTATTCTTGGCTATTTTTTGGTGGGAAGCTAGAAGAAAACCGATGAGCCCTATTTCCTGGATCGACCGCGGTAAATTATTCTTTTTAGGATTTCTTGGCTACTTTTTCTCCAGCTACATAGACTTTTTAGGTCTTCAATATATCTCTGTTGGCTTGGAGCGCATTGTTCTCTACCTCACACCCACCATCGTTTTATTAATTTCCTACTTTGGTTTAGGCAAGCCTATCTCGCGCATGCAATGGTATGCATTAATTGTTGGCTACCTCGGTGTTTTTGTTGTGTTTATTCAAGATGCCAGCTCTACAGGACTACATGCGTGGCTAGGAATGTTATTGGTCTTTGGTAGCGCTTGTAGTTATGCTTTGTACATGATTGGCTCAGGCGAAATGGTCAAGCGCATTGGTAGCGTACGCCTAGTGGTCTATGCCAGCTCAGCTTCGATGGTATTTAGCGTGATTCAATCTACCCTACATAACCCGAGCGCAATCTTCGAACAGGTCGCAGCAATTTATTGGCTCAGCCTGCTCAACGCAAGCTTGTGCACCGTGATTCCAATGCTACTGATCATGATTTCGATTAATCGCATAGGTTCGCCGCTAGTCGCACAAGCAGGCATCCTTGGACCAGTTTCAACCATTTTTTTGGGTTACTTTGTTTTATCAGAGCCCATTACAGGGATGCAAATTGGCGGCATGATTCTAGTGATTGCCGCAATGTGGCTTCTAGTGCGCAATGAACCGCCAACAAAAAAGTCGCCAAACTCGCTAAAGTCGGGCGACTTCGATGTTGAGCCATTAAATTAATAATGGCCCGAAAGTAGAAGTGAATTACTGAGCTGCGGCTTCAGTAGCCTTAGCTTTTTTCTTAGACTTCTTCTTTGCCTTCTTTTCAGCTTTCTTCTGTTGCTTAGCTTGCTTCTTCGCTTTCTTTGCTTCTGCTTTATCAGTTGGAGCCGCAGCTGGCGCTGGAGCAGCGGTAGGAGCTGGCGCAGGATCTGCCGCCAAAACTGAAAGTGGTGACAAAGCAATGCTGGCTGAAACCAAAGATGCCAAAGTCAAACGAGCGGTACGAGAAATCATGCGGTTCTCCATAAAGGTTTTAGATATACCCATAATAACCAAAAAAAGCAGATAAATACCAAATCTATGATTTTTGTTAGTCCGGTCGAACTTACCAAAAGACAAAAAAGGCCATCAATTGATGGCCTTTGGTCCAGCTGAATTTACTTAACTTTATGCAGGCTGAGCTTGAGCCTCTGCAATCTTTTCTAGAGCGCCAGCAAGATGATCTACCGTGCGATCTACATGACCTAGTTTTTCTAAGCCAGACAAACCGATACGGAATGTGCGGAAATCAGGACGCTCATCACATTGCAAAGGCACACCTGCAGCTGTCTGCAATCCTAATTCGATGAACTTCTTACCCGATTGAATGTCTGGATCGGTGGTGTAACTAACAACTATACCTGGCGCTTGGAATCCCTTAGCGAAAACAGAGTGATAACCCTTGGACTCTAAAAGTTTGCGGACTTTTTCACCCAACTCTACTTGTTTTGCTCTGAGGTTAGCAAAACCTAGCGATTGCGTTTCTTTCATTACATTACGCAAAATTTTGAGTGCATCAGTAGGCATTGTGGTGTGATAAACGTGTCCGCCCTTCTCATAGGCTTCCATGATTTGTAACCACTTCTTTAAGTCTATAGAGAAACTACTGCTTTGAGTAGCATCGATACGCTCACGAGCACGCTCGCCCAAGGCAATCAAAGCGCAGCAAGGAGAGCTGCTCCAACCTTTTTGAGGCGCAGTAATCAACACGTCTACATTGCAGGCCTTCATATCAACCCACATCGCACCAGAAGCAATGCAATCCAATACAAACAATCCATTCACGGAACGTACAGCCTCACCTACCGCCTTAATGTAGTCATCCGGCAGAATGATTCCAGCAGAGGTCTCAACGTGCGGCGCAAAAACTACCGCAGGCTTTTCTTTCTTAATAAAGGCGACAACCTCTTCAATTGGCGCAGGTGCGAATCCACCTTGAGCAGAGTTATCCAATTGACGACCCTTGAGTACTGAAACCTCGCTGGCGATATTGTCCAAGTCAAAAATTTGCGTCCAGCGATAACTAAACCATCCATTACGCAAGACCAAGCACTTTTGCTTATTGGCAAACTGGCGCGCAACCGCTTCCATGCCAAAAGTACCGCTACCAGGAACGATTACTGCTGAGCTTGCGTTATACGCATCTTTCAATACGCTAGAGATATCCACCATCACGCGCTTGAACTCTTCAGACATATGGTTCAAAGAGCGGTCGGTGTAAACCACTGAGAACTCTAACAATCCATCTAGATCAACATTAGGGAGTAAGCCTGGCATAGTAATTTCCTAGGAATTTCTGTGAATACTGATTTACGTATTTATTGCACCGCAACCTTGTTCTCTTTGATCAATTTAGCCCATTTTGATTGATCTGAGCGCAAAAAAGCGGCAAATTCATCAGCACTACCGCTAGCAGGGTCACTTCCACGCTCTAGCATCGCCTTACGTATTCGATCTTGGCCAAGGACAAACATGACGGTTTGATTGATTTTCTGAACAACCGATTTTGGGGTATTTGCTGGCGCAAAAAGACCAAACCAACCTACTGCGCTGTATCCAGATAAACCTGCTTCAATCACTGTTGGAATATTGGGAAGTGCTTCAGAACGTTTAGAACCTGTTTGCGCTAGAGCGATTAATTTTCCAGATTCAATTTGTGGCATTACTGTTTGCGCAGGCGCAAACATCAGATCAATATGCCCCGCTAATAAATCCGTTAAAGCTTGTCCTGTTCCTTTATAAGGAACATGCAGTAACTCAACTCCTGCCATTGAAGCAAACAACTCGCCCGCCAAATGAGAAGCCGATCCCGGTCCAGATGAACCATATCTCACCTTCCCAGGGTTCGCTTTTGCATAAGCGATTAAAGATTTGATTAAATTTACATTTAATGCGGGACTTACAGTCACCACATACGGCGAAGCGGAAACTAGTGCCACCGGTGCAAACTGCGCAATATTTTTTTCAGTTACAGCGGCTGTTGATCCCATGAGTAAGGTGTAGCCATCAGCAGGTGCTTGAGCAACGAGCTCAGCTCCAATTGCACCACTAGCCCCCGGACGATTTTCAATAATGACTGACTGCTTCCATAATTCGCCGAGCGTTGGAGAGATCAGCCGAATAAGGGTGTCTGCCCCACCCCCAGGCGGAAAAGGCACAACGACCTTAATGGGCTTTGATGGGTAAATCTCAGCGGCATGCGCAGCAGAGATGATCAAACCAAAACAAGTGAACAGTAAGCCAAGTCTACGCAATAAATACTTCATGACTTTTATTCGATGATGGTGGTTCGTAAAGTAGAAATGCCATCAATTGAACATTCAACCACGTCGCCAGGCTTGAGATAAAGATCTTCGGCGTTCTCTTTGCCTACCGCCACTCCACCGGGTGCCCCTGTAGAGAACATGTCGCCGGCCTCGATCGGAATAAAGCGAGAAAAATGCTCCAAAATATCCGAAATCTTCCATATCTGATCTACCGTATTCACACGCATACGCTCTTGACCGTTAACTGAACAAGTCATCCAAAGGTCATAGACATTCGGAATTTCATCAATCGTGACAATCTCTGGGCCAAGGGGGCCAAAACCTGGAATATTTTTCCCAGTCCAAAAACGAGATCCCGAAGCAACTTCACGTAACTGTAAATCACGGCAAGTTAGATCATTCAAAATGGTCACGCCTGCGACATAATCCATTGCCTCAGATTTTTTAGCGCCTAATGCACGCTTGCCAATCACAAATACCAGCTCCGGCTCGTAATCTAAGCGTGTAATCCCTTTAGGGCGCACCACTTTAGCCTCATGTCCAGCCAGACAAGAATTCAACTTAATGAAAGAAGTTGGCTCTTGAGGAATCTCTTTAATTAAATTGGTACGCTTTAACTCTTCCAAGTGGGTGCGATAGTTTTTCCCAACGCAAAGGAACTTCTCAGCATCAGTAATCGGGGGCAGATAGCAAATATTTTTAGCATCAATCAAGACTGCGCCGTGCTCGGCTGACGAAGCAACCCATGACTTGGCCTGCTCCATCGCAACATTACCCGCCCGCAAAAAGGATTTCATATCTCCCGGGAAACTCTGAATACCCAACTTCTTGGCAACATCAGCAAACGGAAGTATTTGATCTCCAGCAGGATTTGGTAAGCGTGCTCCAATTTCAGGATGGCTTGATCCGGCACGAATAAAGGTAATTAGTCTCATTGTGATCTTCTTGTATTTATATTTTGATGAAAATGGTTTCTACAGCCACAGAATTAGCGATAACGGTCAGTCTGCGCCAAACTGTAAATGATTCTTCTGACGCTTCTCAATAGCATTCTTAAGCAAGGCGGCCATCCGATAGAAGCCATGTGCAAACTTGCTATACGGCATTGTCAAAAAGAATGCCATTACAAAACCCAAATGAATCGCCAATAAAGGTATCATTACCGAAGTATCGCGATAAACTAGTAGCGCCAAACCGGATGCACTAATTAAAAATAGCAACGCAATGAATGCTCTATCCATGGGCTTTTGAGTAGCATCGCCGTGAGCGGAATTTCTGCGTAAATTCAAATACAGCAACCCTGTTGGTCCTATCAGCAAACCAATGCCACCCAATGTTCCTAGGATCACGGGCAAACTAGTTAAACCATAGGGTGCATGTAAATCAAAGAAGTAGTGATAAATCGTGGCCACGCTCGTGGCTGCAAAGCACAACATGAAGCCGTAGAAAGTGAAATGGTGGAAACGTTTTCTCCATAAAGAAAAAGCATCATCTTCATTGTTGCAACCATCCCCATGTCCGCCGCCGAGATATTTCAAGGTCAAGGCATCATGAGTAGCTTCTACCAGCGCACCACCTGAGATGGAGCCAGGAGTAATGCCGCGCCAAAACTGAATCAAGCCGATTGTTAGCGCCAACAATGAAAATCCAAAGACTGCGCCAAACATTAAGGCTAAGGTGTTATGTGAAAAGACTGCGTAGAAATTTCCATTCAAAGGCGCTGATGCAAGCGCACCATTAAGCGCAGCACTCAGTAATAAGAAGAAACTAATTGAAATAGCTGTTGCTAATGACAATACCAAACCATTCTTTTTATATAGGCCCCCTAATGCTTTTGGCCATGCATAGTTCATATAGGTTTCTTTGCGAACTTGTGCCATGACTTGCGGAATGTTCACGCCGAACTCATGCGGCGGAGCATATTGACAAGCATGCAGACAGGCGCCGCAGTTGTGACATAGATTCGCCAAATAGTTAACGACACTTGGAGTAAATTCAATGCGACGTGTCATCGCTGGGAATACGGCACAGAATCCTTCGCAGTACCTACAGGCATTACAGATCTGAAGCATGCGATCCGCTTCAGACTCTGGAGTAGCGGCTATAGTTCTAGCCTCTTGAATTAGTGTATTAAGCGCTTGCATGCCCAGGCTCCATTGATTGCTTTCTTGCGGCTTGCGCTGCCTGAACTCCAGCAGCACGTCCGAACACCGTACCAATAGCCATGCCAATCCCGGCCGCATAACCTTTGCCCAAAACATTACCGGCCATCATCTCACCAGCGACAAATAAATTTGTGCTTGGCACGCCATTAAAACGGACGGCAGCAGTTTCATCGGTCTTTAAACCAAGGTAAGTAAAAGTCACGCCCGGGCGCACTGTGTATCCATAGAAAGGGCCTTGGTCAATCGGCAAGGCCCAATGTGTTTTTGCGGGTTCAATACCTTCTGTATGGCAATCATCCAGAGTGGTGTGATCAAAGCTACCGACTTTGCATGCTGCGTTATAAGTCTTTACGGTTTCTAGAAGTGTCTGTGGGTTTAGACCTAATTTGTTTGCGAGCTCTTCAAGAGAGTCTGCTTTCTCACCCGGAAAAACTGGGGGCATAAAACGCCCCAGTACTTTTGAATCAATAATCGAATATCCAATCTGACCTGGTTGTTGCGCCACCAATCTTCCCCAGAAAGCGTAGCGCTTTGGCCAAAAATCTTCGCCCTCATCCGAGAAGCGCTGAGCATTTTTATTAACAACAATTCCAAATGAAACCGCATCGATACGAGTGCAAATGCCGCCATCATATAAAGGAGCACGAGCATCAATCGCAACCATATGGGCTTGTGTGGGGTCACTCACCGAATCGGCGCCCAACTCAATCAACTGCTTAATCAATACACCCTGGTTGTAGCGTGTACCACGAATGAGAAAATTCTCAGCAGGTGACTCGCCATGTTCATTAACACCCCACGCTTCTTTTAACCACTCGCGATTCGATTCAAATCCTCCAGCAGCCATAACACAAGCTTTAGCTTCAATACGTTCGTTTCCAACGTAAGCTGCAACAAACTTACCATCCTTAATTTCTACAGACGATACAGGTGACTCATAACGTATTTGCACACCCAAGTTTTCCGCACTGCGATAGTAGGCATTAACCAAAGCTTTACCACCGCCCATAAAGAATGCATTCGTACGTGAGAGATTTAATGTGCCAGAAAGTGGAGGCTGAAAACGAACGCCGTGATGTTGCATCCACTGACGACATTGCGATGAAGAACGTATAACGTAACGAGCTAATTTTTCATCAGTATGACCACTAGTAACTTTTAGTACGTCCTGCCAATACTCCTCTTCAGGATAAGACTCCAGCATTACATCTTCAGGCTGATCATGCATCGCGCGAATATTGCGTGTGTGCGAAGAGTTACCGCCGCGCCACTCTTTTGGGGCAGCTTCTAAAAGGAGAACGCTAGCGCCTGCTTCTCTCGCCATCAGGGCGGCACACAGAGCGGCATTACCACCGCTAATCACCAGAATATCAACCATGAGGGTTCTAGAAGAAAAAGAAATACTTTACTGTTTTTTTGGTTTATTTACCAAGACCCAAATCAAGCGCTGGAGGATCGGCCCTTGGTCGAGGATATCCCGATGCCAAGCGCAATGAGAGCAAATGCCACTCCATGGAAGAGCTGTGGAGGCTCACCCAACATCGCGGCAGACAAAAGAGCCGTAAATAAAGGAATAAAGTTCGCAAAGAACGCCGCGATGGTAGGGCCCGCACCATTCACACCCAATCCCCAGCAGCGGTAAGCGATTAAGGAAGGGCCTACCGCAACAAATAAAATAAGCGAGCCAGTCCAAGCATTCAGTTCAAGATGGGCATACCCCATAGCTATCTCAAAACCATCAAAGAAACTGGTCCATAACAAACCCACCAACACCTGTGCCATTAAAAAGTCCGCCCACGGCCACTGTCGCTCAGTACTTGAACCGGGACGACTCAGCATCCAGCTGTAGAAGGCCCACAAAATAGTGGCCAACATAATCAACAAATCACCTACTACCATTTCCATAGAAAGTAATGCGGATAACTCACCCCGAGTTAATACTATCGCTACCCCTATCAATGAAACAATTGCACCTAACAACTGCAAGAGAGTGGGTTTGACTTGATACCAAACAGCGCCGATGAACAGCATCCAAATTGGCATGCTCGCACCAATCAAGGTGACATTAATAGCCGTTGAAGTCTGTAGAGCTAAATAAAGCAATACGTTGTAACTGCCTACTCCAAAGAGCCCCAGTAGAATGAAGCGTTTTTTGTTTTGCCATAAAGCGCTATCTGGTTTAAATACGCGCCAACCCAAGGGCAGTAACAATAAAGCAGCCAAACCCCAGCGAACGGCACTCAGCGTAATTGGTGAAACACTTCCCACCAAAAGGCGACCTGCAATAGCATTCCCTGCCCACAAGGCTGTGGCAATTAGCAAATAGGCAATGGTAGCGAGGTTGAGTTTAGGCATTTAGGCTTAGCGGGTTGGGCGCTATCTAGCATTGTAGAAACAATTCCTTGGTATTGCTAAGATAGAGCTTATAGAAGCATACAAATACATAAGAAGAATTGATTGTGCCAGTTATTACTAATATCGAAGACTTGCGGGTTCTCCACAAAAAACGTACCCCCAAGATGTTCTACGACTACGCAGACTCTGGCTCATGGACCGAGTCGACCTACCGCGCCAATGAATCTGACTTTCAGAAAATCAAATTACGTCAACGCGTAGCTGTTGACATGACAAATCGCACCACCAAAACCAAAATGGTTGGGCAAGAAGTAGCCATGCCGGTAGCACTTGCCCCAACTGGGCTCACTGGTATGCAACATGCCGATGGTGAAATCTTGGCGGCAAAAGCTGCCGAAAAATTTGGCGTGCCATTTTGTCTTTCAACAATGAGCATTTGCTCCATTGAGGATGTAGCTGAACGCACAACTAAACCATTTTGGTTTCAGTTGTATGTAATGAAAGATCGTGGCTTTATTGAGCGCTTGATTGAACGCGCTAAAGCCGCGAAATGTTCCGCACTTGTACTGACACTTGATTTGCAAATCCTTGGTCAACGCCATAAAGATTTGAAAAATGGTTTATCAGCTCCACCCAAATTAACTATTGCCAATATGATCAATATGGCCACTAAGCCACGTTGGTGCTTGGGGATGGCAATGACCCCTCGTAGAACCTTTAGAAATATTGTTGGCCACGCCACTGGCGTAGGCAATATGTCCTCCCTCTCCTCTTGGACGGCTGAGCAATTTGATCCAGGCCTCAATTGGGGCGACGTGGAGTGGATTAAAAAGCTTTGGGGTGGAAAGCTCATTATTAAGGGCATCTTGGATGAAGAAGACGCAAGAATGGCTGCGAACTCCGGCGCTGACGCGTTGATTGTTTCCAATCATGGTGGCCGACAACTAGATGGCGCCATCTCAAGTATTCAGGCGCTGCCAGGTATTGTGAATGCGGTTGGTAAAGATATTGAAGTATGGATGGATGGTGGCATTCGATCAGGACAAGACGTTCTCAAAGCCTGGGCACTGGGTGCTCGCGGTACGATGATTGGTCGCCCTTTCCTCTATGGCTTAGGCGCCATGGGCGAAGCTGGTGTAACAAAGTGTTTAGAGCTCATCCACAATGAATTAGACATCACCATGGCTTTTACTGGCCATCGCGATATTCAAAACGTAACTAAAGATATTTTGTATCCAGGAACTTTCTAAATTTCTTACTTACTTAATCACCCCGTCCTAGTTTTTGGAGCTTCACTCCTAATCTTTTGCTTATCTGTTTGGTTTGGCAATGCTGTACTGAGCCGTTATAGAAGCAAAGACACTGAAACATCACAAGATCTAGGGGTTATTCAGACAGCAACCCTGACATTATTAGCTCTCATCATTGGCTTTACATTCTCCATGGCGATTGACCGTCATGACAATCGCGAAATTCTTGAGGAGAGTGAAGCCAATGCGATTGGCACAGAGTTTCTTAGGGCGGATCTCTTGCCTTCGCAGACATCAGTAAAAACTAAGGAGCTACTTCAACAATATCTAGAGCAGCGGATTCTCTTTTACTCAAAACAAAATAAAGAAAAAATTCAGGAGATTCGCCAAAAAACGGATGAACTTCAAGATGCTTTATGGAAAGAAGTTTTACCAGTTGCGCGGAATCAAGCAAGTCCGACTAATGCATTAATCATCTCTGGCATAAATGATGTACTAAATTCCCAAGGCTATGTGCAGGCAGCTTGGTGGAATCGCATACCTATTGCAGCATGGTCCTTGATGACTGCAATTGCCATTTGCGCAAACTTACTAGTTGGTTTTGGAGCTCGTAATTTCAAAAAGAATGTGGGCTTATTCATGATTTTCCCTTTTGTCACTTCAGTTTCTTTTTTCTTAATTGCCGATATTGATAGCCCAAGAGGTGGCGTTATTCGCATTGAGCCTCGGAACCTCATCACCCTCCAAAACAACCTAGCAGCCAAGACTTCCTCTCTTAATAAATAGGGTCTGCCGCCCCTATTCAGGGAAATTCCCCCTAGTATTGATAGTGTTAATGAGATTGATTATCATTTAAATTAATAAAAACCTTAATAACGCTAAGCAATATGTTGAGACCCCAATATCACCCGGCTTCCGTCTTTCTCCACTGGTTTGTATTCTTACTGGTGGTGGCAGCCTTCATTACTATTGAATTAAAGGGGCAATTCCCCAAGGGTAGTGAAGCAAGAGATTTATGCAAATCGATTCACGGCGTGTTTGGTCAATTGATTTTTATAGCGATGATTGTTCGCTTAGCCATTCGTAAGATTTATGGCGTACCCCAGCCAACAAATCCCATACCTCTATTTACCCGCTTGGCAAAAGCTATGCATTTCTTGCTCTACGCCTTGCTATTAATATCACCTATTTTTGGCATTCTGTATTTTCAATATGCTGGCAAAGAAATTCATTTCTTTGGTTTGGTATGGCCACAGTTTGTTACGCCTAACCCTGAAATGAAAAAATTCGTGGAAGGTATTCATGAGTTTTTAGGCAATACGCTTTACTTCCTCATTGGGATTCATGCGCTAGCCGCCTTATGGAAACATTACGTAATCAAGGATGACACCTTGCGTAGAATGTTGCCTAAAGGCAAAACTCTCGTATAAGGATTGATTCGGATGAAACCACTATCTAAAAAAGCCAAGATGGCTGTCGGCTGGACCGTATTAATGACTATAGTGGGTACCGCAATGTTGCATCAATGGCAATTCTTCGCGATGGGATGCGCCTCTCTAGCATTGCTATTGGTTGCCAACCACTACGACCTACTAAAAGATCCTGAAGACAAAAAATAATTCGGCCTTCATAAGTACGAAAGTTTTATTTCTGTTGTTTTGCTTTTTTCAAATCCGCGCCAAACTGATCGCGAATGCAGTTTGATAACGCGCTGAATTCAGCAAGATGAGCTGTCGATGATCTTGCCACTAAAGCAATAACTCTTTTAGGCGCTGGCGCACTCAATTCTTTAGCAAGCAAATCCGTATTTTTTAGAAGACTGCTCTTCACAGCCATCTCTGGTAATAAAGCAATCCCCAATCCAGATTCAACCATTTGCAATAAAGTGAGAAGGCTGGTTGCTTCCATGCTCTCGTCTTTACGGATATCAACCTTCCTGCATGCTTGCAAACTGTGCTCACGTAAGCAATGTCCTTCTTCCAAGAGCAATAACCGTTCTGCCATTTTGGCGGGTAGCGTGACTTCCTTACCTTTAAGAGCGGGATCACCTTCTTTTGCGACTAGCCAGAAGCCATCATCAAAAAGCTCCTCGACTAACAAACCATCTACGTCATAAGGCAATGCAATTAGTGCGAAGTCTAATTTATGGTCAGCAATTCTCGAAAGCAAGTTAGCAGTTAAATCTTCACGTAAAGTGATTTTCAGATCCGGAAAACGCTTGCGAACCTCCGGCAATACGGTTGGCAATAAAAATGGGGCAATTGTTGGAATTACGCCCAATCGAATGGTTGCCGTCATGGGTTTACCGGAGGCACTCGCATACTCAACCAAATCCTCAGAGGCAGTCAAAATAGTTTTTGCTCGCTCTAAGACCTCCATGCCCGCTGGAGTGATGGAAACGTTTTGTCGGTCACGCTCTACCAACTGAATCCCAAGACCATTTTCCAGCTCTTTTAAGCCAGCACTAAGAGTGGACTGACCAACGAAACATACCTGAGCCGCTCTAGTGAAATTAAGCTCTTTCGCTAGAGCAACAAGGTAGGTTAACTGCTTCAATGAGGGTAAATAAGCCATACCGCCTCTTTATCGGATAATTAGATAAATATTAGCATCTTCATTTATAGGAATGATCAATGCGATCTGACGGGAAAAGCGATCTCCACTTAAAATTGCTAGAAATTACGAAAGAATCAATATGAAATCTTGGCAATGTATCGTATGCGGCTTTATTTATGATGAAGCAAAGGGCCTGCCTGAGGACGGTATTGCACCAGGCACAGCTTGGGCTGATGTCCCAGAAGATTGGGAGTGTCCTGATTGTGGTGTAGCTAAATCTGACTTTGAAATGGTTCAGATTAGCTAACCCCCAAATCCGCCATTCAAAAAAATCTACATATTTAAAGCATTAATAAGGAGCCTTGGCTTGAATCAGAACGCATCGCAATCCTCATCCCCTATCGTCATTATTGGTAGTGGCTTGGCTGGGTACACCTTAGTCCGTGAAATTCGGAAGCTAGATAAAACAACTCCTATCACCCTCATTACGCGTGAGCCTGGTTACTTTTATTCAAAACCAATGCTATCGACAGCATTTGCTAGCAAGAAAGAAGCTGCGCAGCTCATATCAACACCAGCCGATGGTATGGCAGCTCAACTTGAAATCACCATCTTGTCGCAAACGGATGTAAGTGCAATTGACGCAAACAATAAGGTAGCCTCTACCAGCAAAGGAGGGATTCCTTTTGGCAAGCTAGTCTTAGCATTAGGCGCAGATCAGATTCGTATACCAATTCAAGGAAATGCAGCAAATGAAGTAATGACCGTGAATGATCTAGAAGATTATGGTCAATTCCGCGAGGCGATTAGCAATAAAAAGAGGGTTGCGATTCTTGGCGCAGGCTTGATTGGATGCGAGTTTGCAAATGACTTAACGCTTGGTGGTTACAAGGTGGATGTTATTGATCTTGCCCCGCAAGCTCTGGGGCGTCTAATCCCTGAAGCAGCCGCAACTTCGCTACAAACAAAACTCAGCGAAGCGGGAGTACAGTGGCACTTTAATACTACCGTGCAAACAGTCGATCGCTCAGGCGATTGCCTCAACGTCACTTTGGCAAACGGGTCAAATATCACTTGTGATTTTGTTCTTTCTGCGGTGGGATTAAAGCCGAGAGTAGATTTAGCAAAAGCTAGTGGCATTGCTACTGGCGCAGGCATTCAAGTGAATCGAGAGTTGCAAACCAATCTTCCTGATGTTTATGCATTGGGCGATTGCGCTGAAGTGGAAGGCCTCGTTCTTCCATATGTGATGCCTATCATGCAAGCTGCTAGAGCACTAGCCCAAACACTTACTGGTCCACGTACCGCACTAAGCTACCCCGCAATGCCGGTCATGGCAAAAACGCCCGTGCTAGCTACGGTTGTCTCTCCCCCCGCCAAAGGTGCAAATGGCCAATGGAAAACTCAAAACATTGAGGGTGGTTTAGAAGCCCGCTTTGAATCCGATGACGGAAAATTATTGGGATTTGTATTGATGGGTGCAGCAACAGCTCAACGAGCTGCCTTGAGTAAAGAGCTACCCCCCATTCTTGCTTAAGTCTTCTAGCTCGTTTGTTGATGCTTAAAAACAAAAAGGCCCGCATAGCGGGCCTTTTTAATAATTACTAACTTGATTAAGAAACAATCACAAACCAAGTTGTATTGTGAGACTGAGCAACCATCAAGAACAGCATTGGTACTGAGAGTAATGTGTTCAAACGGGATGTCAACATCGCTACGCGAGCAGACTTTGCTTTTGTATCAGCATCTACAGTAACGATACCAAGGGCACGTTTCTGGTTTGGCCAAATAATGAACCAAACATTGAATGCCATTACTAATGCAATCCACATACCCAAACCAATTGCGCGGAATGGAGCTTGCAATGTAAACGCCTGGTGAGCATAGCCACTTAATGTAGCTACGATCAAACCTGTCAATACTGTAAACAAGGCTGCGTAACGGAACCAGAACAACGCAGTTGGAGCAATTACTTTGCCAATTGCTGGCTTTTGCTCATCAGGAATCTTTGGCATAGAAGGAATTTGCACAAAGTTGAAGTACCAGAGCAAACCAATCCACATCACACCAAACATGACGTGCAACCAACGGAATACGAATGGCAATTCAGCAGAGCTGAAGTTACCGCCTAAAGCGAAAATAATCAAAACGAGAAGCACAAAACCAGCAAATACAGTGCGTCCCAACGAAGACAAGATTAAAGCCATGAATGGATCTCCTATATATAAAAATGCATTCTAACTATAAACGATTCTGCTGATTTTGTTCGACAGGGCAAATTTTTGAAAAACCAGCTAAAAATGGCATGCCAGATAGTGACTTAGTGGAAATTCAAGGGCAAAATCTCAAAAAACTGGCTAATTAAAACAATGAGACACGACTTATGACCCGATCTAAATTCTTACACTTACTGAGCAGCCTCATTTTGCTTGGACTTGCCCATCTTTCACACAATGCCAACGCTCAAGAATTTCCGCCGAAGAAAACCATTACGATTGTGGTTGGGTTCGCTGCCGGAGGGTCGGCCGATAGCGCAGCACGTGTAATCGCCAAAAAACTAAGCGAGGATCTAGGTCAAAACGTCATTGTTGATAACAAACCAGGCGCTGGCGGCAATATCGCTCACGCCTATACTGCGACCGCCCCCGCCGATGGATCAGTAATTTTGTTTGGCTCGATTGGCCCACTATCCATTGCACCCCATCTCATGAAATTGCCATATGACCCACAGAAGGATCTAGCACCACTCACCATGGGCGTGACCTTTCCAAATGTCTTGGTTGTCATTCCAGAACTTGGCGTTAAGAATTTCAAAGAATATATTGCACTGGCGAAAAAGAATCCCGGCAAAATTACCTTTGCCTCAACAGGAAGCGGATCTGCTTCGCACCTACAGGGAGAGCTTTTAAATGTGCGCGCAGACATTGATACTGTCCACGTGCCTTATAAGGGCGGCAGCCCAGCAATGGTCGATCTGTTGGGCGGTCGAGTTTCTTCTTACTACTCCGCGCTTGCTACGGCTGATCCCTACATTAAAAATGGCAAGCTCATTCCAATTGCGACAACGGGCTTGAAACGCGCGCCCACTCTGCCAAACGTTCCTACTATTGCAGAATCAGGCTACCCTGGATTTGATGCAAGTAATTGGTATGCATTTGTTGCGCCAGGAGAAACGCCAGATGTCATTCTAGAAAAATGGAATAAGGCTTTAGTTACCGTACTAAAAGACAAAACCACCAACGCCCAACTGGCGGAACATGGTTTAACGCCGAATCCAGGAAGTCGTGAAGATTTACAGAAATATATCGCGAGTCAATCAGCGATGTGGGGAAAAATTATTGCTGACAGAAAAATCACCGCCGAGTAAAAACGCAGCGGTGATATGAGCAATACTGAACAGTTCTTTATTGAGCTGTCCAGCCTCCATCCATATTCCAGGCTACACCTCGGACTTCTGATGCATCAGGACCACACAGGAATACCGCCAACGCTGCCAATTGCTCAGGAGTTACAAACTGTCCAGACGGCTGCTTCTCAGACACCAACGCAATCTTAGCAACCTCATTTGAAATGCCTTCACGCTCTGCGCGGGCATCCACCTGCTTCTGCACCAATGGTGTCAATACCCAACCAGGGCAAATCGCATTACAAGTAATGCCAGTACGCGCATTTTCCAGAGCGGTTACTTTAGTTAAGCCAACGATGCCGTGCTTAGCTGCTACATAAGCGGCCTTTTGTGTTGATGCAACTAGACCATGCACGGATGCAATATTAATGATTCGACCCCAGTTGCGTTTTTTCATGCCAGGTAGAGCATGGTGGGTTGTATGAAATGCTGAGCTTAGGTTGATTGCAATAATCGCATCCCACTTGTCAGTTGGAAACTCTTCAATACTCGCAGTGTGCTGAATACCGGCATTATTCACCAGAATATCTAATGATCCAAAACGTTTTTCTGTTTGCTTAATGAGATCTTCAATTTCTGCTGGCTTACTCATATCACCGCCGTGGTAATCAACTTCCACGCCGCACGCTTTGATCTTGGCAATTGCCTCGTCTTTTTCACCAAAGCCATTCACCATAATATTGGCACCCTGCTTTGCCAATGCAACCGCCATTCCAAGACCGATACCACTAGTTGAGCCTGTAACTAGCGCGGTTTTACCTTTTAAAGAAGACATATAAACTCTCTCAAGAAATTAAGTGAATAAAGGATACATCGAACAATATCAAATTAAATGCAGCCAATGACCCAACTGGTGCCAAAAACTTTCAGGCACCAGGGTCAGCAACCAGGTCATTGTTAAATAGCGCAACAACTTCCCAATAAACATATAGATCAAACAAGGTTGCCACGCCAACTTGAGCCACCCTGCTGCTAGACATAAAGGGTCACCAAAACCTGGTAGCCAAGAAAGCAACAAGATCTTTGGGCCCCAATCTTCCAGCCACACTTTTAACTTAGTATTTTTGGGCTCCCCTACGGATTTCATACCCTGACGCGCAAGGTATCCAAGCCACCAGTCCAACATGCCGCCCAAGGTATTGCCAATCGTCGCCACCATAATGGCGACCCAATATAAATGCGGATTTAAGGTGATATAGCCAAATAAGATTGGTTCTGATCCAACAGGCAATAGCGTTGCGGAAACAAAGGCGCTGACGAATACAGCCGGCAACCCTACTGAGGGCATTCCGAACCATGCAAAAAAGTGCTGAAGTGCTTGTTCTATCAAGCAAAAACTCCGGATTTTTTCAAAATAGAACTACTTTTGTATTGGATAACTTCATTTTAAGCTCAAGCACTTATGCATTCCTCACAATTTTCAAATCTTGCTTAAACTAATGGTTTGCACCTAATTGCTACCGAAATTCATCATGAACCACCCCATCCCCAAACCAGACCAATACCAAGATATGCGTGAAGCATTGCGCGATTTATGTGGCAGCTTTGATTCAGCGTACTGGCAAAAAATTGATCATGAGCGCGACTATCCTGAGGCATTTGTGGATGCGATGGCAGAGGCGGGTTGGTTGGCCGCCTTGATCCCAGAAGAATATGGTGGTTCTGGCTTGGGCTTAGCCGAAGCCTCGGTAATCATGGAGGAGATTAATTTTTCTGGCGGTAATGCAGGTTCATGTCACGGTCAGATGTACAACATGGGCACCTTATTGCGCCATGGCTCAGAGGCGCAAAAGAAACTCTATCTCCCAAAGATTGCAACGGGCGAATTACGCTTACAAACCATGGCGGTTACTGAGCCAACTACTGGCACAGATACCACGAAGCTCAAAACTACTGCCGTCAAAAAAGGCGACAAATATGTAGTCAATGGACAGAAAGTGTGGATCTCCCGTATCCAGCATTCCGATCTAATGATTCTCTTGGCAAGAACAACTCCACTCGCTGAAGTTACTAAAAAATCCGAGGGTATGTCGATCTTTATCGTCGACCTCAAAGAAGCTATCGGCAAAGGTATGACTATTCAGCCGATTGCCAATATGGTGAACCATGAAACCAACGAAGTTTTCTTTGATAACTTAGAAATCCCCGCCGAGAACTTGATTGGCGAAGAAGGCAAAAGATTTAAGTACATCCTAGACGGACTTAACGCTGAGCGTACTTTGATTGCTGCCGAATGTATTGGCGATGCCTACTGGTTTGTCGATAAAGCTCGTCGCTACGCCAATGAGCGTGTCGTATTTGATCGGCCAATCGGCAAGAACCAAGGCATTCAGTTTCCGATTGCTGACTCTTATGTCGAAACAGAGGCGGCAAACCTGATGCGCTTTAAGGCTTGCAATCTATTTGATGCCAAACAACCCTGTGGCGCGGAAGCGAACATGGCTAAGTACTTAGCAGCTAAGGCTTCATGGGAAGCGGCGAACGTATGCATACAAACTCATGGCGGCTTTGGCTTTGCTAATGAGTATGACGTTGAGCGCAAGTTTCGTGAGACACGTCTCTATCAAGTTGCGCCAATCTCAACAAACTTAATCTACTCATACGTTGCCGAGCATATTCTCGGTCTTCCAAGATCTTTCTAATTAAAAGTCAATATGAGCGTTCGCCCTTTAGACGGTATTACAGTTGTTGCCTTAAAACATGTCATCGCCGCACCTTTTTGCACAAGACAGCTCGCTGATCTTGGGGCTCGCATCATTAAGATTGAACGCCCAGGTGATGGCGACTTTGCGAGAGGTTATGACACACAAGTCGAAGGGCTTTCCTCTCATTTTGTTTGGGTTAATCGCTCTAAAGAAAGCATCACCCTTGACCTCAAGCAAGACTCTGCCCTTGATGTTTTAAAGAGCCTACTTAAAACAGCTGATGTATTCATTCAGAACCTTGCTCCTGGTGCAGCAGCTCGTATGGGGCTCACTCCAGAGGCGCTGCAAAAAGAAAATCCAGGTCTAATTCTTTGCGCAATTTCTGGTTATGGCAATGATGGCCCCTATCGTGACAAAAAGGCATATGACCTTTTAATTCAGAGTGAAGCGGGTTTTCTTTCCATTACTGGCACACCAGAGGTGCCAAGCAAGGCAGGAAATTCCATCGCCGATATTGCGGCTGGTATGTATGCCTATACCAATATTCTGGCCGCCCTCTTACAAAGAGGAAAAACGGGTAAGGGCACAGTAATTGATATTTCCATGTTAGAAGCATTAAGTGAGTGGATGAGTTTTCCGTTGTATTACGCATATAAGAGTGCTAACCCCCCTTCTAGAAATGGCGCATCGCATGCAACTATCTACCCCTATGGCCCTTTTAAAGCAGGCGATGGAAAGACGGTAATGTTGGGCCTACAAAATGAGCGTGAATGGGTGCAGTTTTGTGAGGTCGTTTTAGAAAATCCAGACTTAGCAAAAGATGAACGCTTTGACAGAAATTACAAACGCAACGAGAAACGTGCCGAGCTATTAGAGATCATCAATACATGCTTTGAGAAGCTCACGGCTGAACGGGTAATTGCAAGATTGGATAAAGCTCAGATTGCTAACGCGCGACTCAATGATATGGAAGGCCTCTGGAAGCATGAGCAACTAAAGGCTCGTCAGCGCTGGACAGAAGTTAGCACGCCAGCAGGCACTATCCCCGCCCTTCTACCGCCTGGCTTAAATGATAGTTATGACTTCCGTATGGATGACATCCCTGCAGTAGGCCAACATACCGAATCCATTCTGAAAGAACTCGGTAAGAGCGATGCGGATATCGATCAAATGCGCGCTAGCGGAGCGATTTAAAGCAGTGGCGAAGCTAAATGCGCAGCGTTCTTTAGGTAATGATGCCAACGAGGACGCTTTGCCCAAGCCTTAGAATCGACAAAATCGGATTGCTGTAAATAATTTCCGATTAACTTTTCAAGCTTAGCGCAGAATGCTTCGTTGTAAACAATTAGGCTAATCTCAAAATTTAAACGAAGGCTGCGTTGATCAAAGTTCACTGATCCGAAGATTGCAATACGCTTGTCGATCAGCAAACTCTTGGTGTGCAGCAATCCACCATGAAACTCTGCGATTTGGATGCCCGCACTCATAAGGTCAGAGTAGAAGCTCTTGCTACTCCAGGCCACAAGTGTGGAATCATTCAGCTTTGGAACGATCAAGGTGACCTTCACCC
>JBGAIU010000012.1:0-48445 GCA_044225315.1 Polynucleobacter sp. | reverse complement strand
ACAGCCAAGATACGAGATTTCCCTACGCGTCGACGCAGACCATCAACTGTCGTTGTAATAGCAGTGGGATGATGCGCAAAATCGTCATAGACAGTGATTTCATTAGCAACACCGATGGTCTCAAGTCGACGTTTGACGTTTTTAAATACCGCCAAAGCACGTGCAGAATCTGCTGGAGAAATCCCAATATGATTAGCAGCAGCAATTGCAGCCAATGCGTTCAATTGATTATGTCTTCCCATCACGCCAGAGTTTGGCGCCCAGCTCACTGTCGCAACATCCTTACCTGCTTTGCGAACAATAAAACCATCTGCTTCTTGCGAAATTAAAGACCAATCATTGACAGCGTTTTGTCCAAAGCGCTCCACTGGTGCCCATGCACCCCTTGTAATCACTCGCTCTAAGGCAGGCTCTTCACCATTGACTACCAATAATCCATCACCAGGAACGGTACGCACTAAATGATGAAACTGAGTTTCAATTGCAGCAAGATCCGCAAAAATATCGGCATGATCAAATTCCAAATTATTTAATAAAGCAGTACGAGGTCTGTAGTGAACAAACTTACTGCGCTTATCAAAAAATGCAGTGTCATATTCATCCGCCTCGATCACAAAATATTGACTCTCACCTAAACGCGCAGAGACTGTGAAATTCAGTGGCACACCACCAATCAGATAGCCTGGTTTATAGCCATTGAATTCCAAAATCCATGTAAGCATTGCTGAAGTAGTGGTTTTGCCATGCGTACCCGCAACCGCCAAAACATGTCTGCCATATAAAACTTGTTCGCCGAGCCATTGGGGGCCAGAGATATAAGGAAGCCCTTGATTCAAAATCGCTTCCATCAGTGGGTTGCCACGCGAAACCACATTGCCAATCACAAATAGATCGGGCATCGTCTCAAACTGCAATAATTGATCCGGTGAGAAACCCTCAATTAGCTCGATACCTTGAGATTCAAGTTGCGTACTCATTGGGGGATACACGTTGGCATCGCAACCCGTTACGCGATGTCCAGCCTGTCTGGCAATTGCGGCAATGCCGCCCATGAAAGTACCGCAAATGCCCAAAATATGTATATGCATTAATGAATTTTAGCGAAGGACTTGAGATGAATCGAAGACAATGGATTGTGATTGCTGGAGTCAGCGTATTGGCACTGCTCACTGGCGTCTTTACTTCGCAATGAATCTCTCAATCCGGCTTGGCCAGCGAACCATCCATCAAAGCTTTTTTTGCCAATTCCTGGCAAACACCAGACGGAAAACCGGCTGATACCGAAAATTGGCGTGGAAAAGTCTTGGTAGTTAACTTTTGGGCCTCTTGGTGCCCTCCTTGTGTAGAAGAAATGCCTACTTTGGATCAAATTTCAAAAGAATATGCCGCTAAAAATGTCTTATTTGTCGGTATCGGCATCGATTCACCATCTAACGTACGCGAATTTCTGCATAAAACTCCTGTCTCATACCCGATTGTCATTGGCGGATTAGAGGGCAGCAATTTGGCAAAGCAAATGGGCAATTCTCAGGGGGCTCTACCCTACACTGTGGTCATTAGCCCAAATGGAAAGTCTACATTCACAAAATTAGGAAAAATAAGCGAAGATGAGCTCAAAAAAGCGATTAACAACACTCTTTGAGTGCAGTTGAATTCTTTTATTTTGAATTAACTCCCTGCAAATTGCTTAATTAATAGGCAATTTCCTCGATAATTTTCATTATTTGTTCCTAAAAGTAGTGAAAATTTAATTTTCAGTCCCCAGTTTTGAACTTTTCAGAGATTACTGAAGGTATACTTTTATCCGTAGCAAACGAAGCAAAAAAAGAAGCAATAGTAGTGCAGGCGGCTAAAAGCCAAGTTAAACAATTGACACCTAACTGCCTCTAAAAACAGGGATCTATGTCTAAAAAAGCTTCAATTCTCGTCATACAAGGCCCAAACCTCAATTTATTGGGCACTCGTGAACCAGAGGTTTACGGCAAAACTACCCTTGAAGATATCCACCAAACACTGGGAGAACTTGCAAAAGCCCAGTCCGTCGAATTAAGCACCTATCAAAGTAATCATGAAGGTGAACTCATTGACCGCATCCAGAAAGCAAAACAGGACGGTGTTGATTTCATCATCATTAATCCAGGCGCCTTTACTCATACCAGCGTAGCGCTGCGCGATGTCTTGGCAGGTGTTGCGATTCCATTTACCGAAGTCCATTTATCCAATATCCATCAGCGCGAAGAGTTTCGGAAACACTCTTATCTGTCAGATATCGCGACAGGGGTGATTTGCGGACTTGGCGCTATTGGCTACGAACTCGCATTACAAGCTGCGATAGCCCGTTTACAAAAATAAGCTTATTTACAGAATTTCAAGAGAGGACACACTCATATGGATCTTAGAAAACTTAAAACCTTGATCGACCTAGTTTCTGAATCAGGCATTTCTGAATTAGAAGTAAACGAAGGTGAAGATCGTGTTCGTATCGTCAATTCTGGTTCTCCAGTTGCTGCAGGCCAAGTTGTTTATGCCAATCCCGCCCCTGTACAAGCTATTGCGCCAGCGCCTGTGGCAGCAGCCGCTGCGCCTCAAGCTCCAGCCGCAGAAGCTCCAGCTGCTGAAGAAGGCTTTGTTGCTCGCTCACCAATGGTGGGCACTTTCTATCGCGCACCAAATCCAGAGTCTCCAAACTTTGTAAATGTGGGTGACACCGTAAAAGTTGGTCAAACACTTTGCATTATTGAAGCCATGAAGCTGCTCAATGAAATTGAATCTGAGAAAGCTGGCGTAATCAAAGAAATTCTGTGTGAAAACGGTCAAGGTGTTGAGTTTGATCAACCCCTATTTGTAATCGCTTAAGCACTTAAGTCTCCGACCTCTCTTTTACCTTTCGAAACCCCTTACCTAACTCAGAGCCGACATGTTCGATAAGATTCTGATTGCCAATCGCGGAGAAATCGCTCTTCGCATCCAACGCGCATGCCGCGAGTTGGGAATTAAAACGGTTGTGGTCTATTCCACAGCTGACAAAGAAGCGAAATACGTCAAGCTAGCTGATGAAGCCGTATGCATCGGACCAGCACCTTCTCCTCAAAGCTATCTCAATATGCCTGCGATTATTTCCGCAGCGGAGGTGACCGATGCTGAAGCGATTCACCCAGGTTATGGCTTCCTCTCCGAGAATGCTGACTTTGCTGAGCGTGTTGAGAAATCAGGCTTTGCATTTATCGGCCCAACAGCAGCTTCGATTCGCCTGATGGGCGATAAAGTTTCAGCAAAGCGCGCCATGATTAAAGCGGGCGTGCCTTGCGTTCCAGGATCTGAAGGCGCATTACCAGACAATCCAAAAGAAATTATCGCTGCCGCAAAAAAAGTGGGCTATCCCGTCATCATTAAAGCTGCTGGTGGCGGTGGCGGTCGGGGTATGCGCGTAGTTTATACTGAAGCCGCTCTTATCAATGCAGTCAATATGACTCGCGAAGAAGCGGGTCGCGCATTCGGTAACCCAGAGGTTTATATGGAGAAGTTTTTAGAAAAACCTCGCCACGTAGAAATCCAAGTTCTAGCTGACACGCATGGAAATGCGATTTGGCTAGGTGAACGTGATTGCTCTATGCAACGTCGCCACCAAAAAGTGATCGAAGAAGCTCCAGCCCCAGGAATCGATCGTCGTTTGATCGCCAAAATTGGTGAGCGCTGCGCGGATGCTTGCCGAAAGATTGGCTATCGTGGTGCTGGCACATTCGAGTTCTTATACGAAAACGGTGAGTTCTTCTTCATTGAGATGAACACCCGCGTTCAGGTTGAGCACCCAGTTACCGAGATGATTACTGGTGTTGACATCGTTCAGGAACAAATTCGCATTGCCGCTGGTTTAAAGCTCAGCTATCGCCAGAAGGATATTGTGTTCCGTGGACATGCGATTGAATGTCGCCTCAATGCAGAAGATCCATTTAAGTTCACCCCAAGTCCTGGTCGCATTAGTTCATTCCACATGCCTGGCGGTCCTGGCATTCGCGTGGACTCACATGCCTACAGCGGCTACATGGTTCCATCCAATTACGATTCCATGATTGGCAAGCTCATTTCTTACGGCAATACTCGCGAACAAGCGATTCGTCGCATGCAAATTGCCCTCTCAGAAATGGTAATTGACGGTATCACTACCAACGTTCCTCTTCACCGTGAACTCATGCTCGACCCAAACTTCATGGAAGGTGGTACGAGCATTCACTACCTAGAGCATCGTTTGGAAGAACAAGCTGCTAGTCGCGGTAAATCCTAATTCATGCGAGCCATAAGAGCCTTACATGTCTTATCGTGAGCTGGTATTCACGGTAGCAGCTGAAACTGCTGAGCCCTTAGGAGATGCTTTACTCGAGCTGGGTGCATTGTCCGTGACCGTTGAGGATGATGCGGCAGGTGGCTATGACGAAAACCCACTCTATGGTGAGCCGGGTTTGTCCCCTGAAGTGCAAGCCTGGGATCGATCATCCGTTACCGCTCTTTTTAACCCAGAAATTGATGCATCAGGCTCTGCGGAATTTATTCCGGAATTACTTGCCTCTCTCAAAGAAGCCGGTTTCAAGCTTTCTCCACCTCAGGAAAAAACGGTAGAAGAACAAGGCTGGGTTCGATTAACTCAAAGTCAATTTGCTCCGATTCAGATTGGAAAACGCATTTGGGTGGTTCCTTCTTGGCATGAGGCGCCTAGCGATCCAAATGCGATTTGTCTAGCGGTTGATCCAGGACTTGCATTTGGCACCGGCAGTCATCCAACCACCCATTTATGCCTGCTTTGGCTAGAAGAACATCAAAATCTCTCAAACCAAAGTTTGCTGGATTACGGTTGTGGGTCAGGAATTTTGGCGATTGCTGCAGCAAAACTGGGTTGCAATCCCGTAGTTGGCACCGATATTGATCCACAAGCGATGGTTGCAGCGCGAAGCAATGCGGAAATCAACAACACTGAAATTCGTTTTGTATTGCCAACGGAAGGTGCCCCAGAATTAGCTGCAGAAAAAAAATACGACATTGTGATGGCCAATATTTTGGCCAACCCCCTGCAGGTTCTCGCACCTGCATTGGTCAATAAGATGCGTCAAGGCGGTCAAATTGTTTTATCTGGCGTTCTTGCCCGTCAAGCGGATGAAGTAATCGCCACCTATAGCCAGTGGCTCAAACTTTCCGTCTGGCGCGAGAGCGAAGGTTGGGTTTGCTTGCACGGCACTTTGGGTGGTGAGCAAAAAAACGGCTCTAACTCTACCGCTGACGCTAATTCCGCTCAAAAAAAAAGTTTTAAGCAGTCGAAATATCTAAAACCGACTTTACTGAGCCTTCTTTTTCTTGTCTTGCTGATTTTTGGTGAGCATCTTTCCAGAAATGCACTCATTCCAGCATTAGCTCCACGCATCGATGGCACATCGAATGTGGTAGCAGTGCGCGCATTTTCGTTTTTGCAATTCGTTGATCAAAAATTATGTAGTGCATTAGGGTGCTTTAATCGCCCTGTGAGCGATTTTTCTGCATGGAAAATAACTTCAGCAACACTTGCACCAGAAAACGCGCGTGATGGCCTTAAAAGCCCTACAAATCAATCGATCTTACAAATTGAAATACAAAATCGTCTAGCAATCCCCATTTTGTTCCCAAATTTAGAAATCTCTCTCACTGACGCGGAAGAATCTGAACTTAAATCGATTCAATTAAGCCCAAAAGAATGGCTCCCGCTCTCTTGGCAAGAATCACATCCTGATTTTTTAAAAAATGGTGCCTCCGCTGGTGAAATCATTCAATCAGAGTTACCTATCGCACTGCCAGCAAACGCAGCGGGCTATCGAGTGCATGTGATTTATCCGCACTAAACCGATTATCAATACCTTTTTACACATCATTTCTCACCCAATCACACTCACCATCAACACAGAAAGCAATTTATGGCCAGCCTGATCTGCGGTTCTATCGCATACGATACCATCATGAACTTTGAAGGCAAATTTGCCGATCAAATTCTTCCAGAGCAGATTCATATCCTGAATGTGGCGTTTTTGGTTCCAACCATGCGTCGTGAGTTCGGGGGTTGCGCAGGCAATATTGCCTATAACCTCCACCTTTTGGGCGGTGATCCCATCATCATGGCAACTGTAGGTGGCGATGCAAACCCTTATCTCGATCATTTAAAGCAACTCAAGATCGATGCAAGCCACATTCGCAAGCTAGAAAACGCTTTTACCGCTCAAGCCATAATCACCACCGATCAAACTAACAACCAAATCACTGCGTTTCATCCAGGCGCAATGAGCGAATCACATCTCAATGAAGTTGCGGCAGTGGTTGCTGAACGCAGCAAAAACGCTAAAGGCGCAGCGAAATTCGGAATTGTTGCTCCAGATGGCAGACAAGGAATGTGGGAGCATTGCCACCAGCTCGCAGAAGCGAATATTCCATTCATCTTTGATCCGGGCCAAGGATTGCCAATGTTTGACGGACCAGAGCTCCTGGAATTAGTTGAGATTGCCAGCTATTTGGCGGTAAACGACTATGAGGGAGAAATGCTCTCCAAAAAAACCGGTTTGGAGTTGGCAAAAATCGCCGAACGCGTCAAAGCACTAATCGTTACCAAGGGTGCGCAAGGGGCTGAGATTTATGCGAATGGCAAATGCATTTCGATTCCGCCGGTTCCAGCAGCAAATGTCATCGATCCAACTGGATGTGGTGATGCGTTTCGTGGCGGATTACTTTTCGGCCTTGAAAATGGCATGGACTGGGAAATCACCGGACGACTAGCAAGCCTCATGGGTTCAATCAAGATTACCCACCAAGGACCTCAAAACCATCAGCCGAGCAAAGCTCAGATCGCCGATCAATTTAAAGCGGCCTTTGGCTTTAGTTTCTAAATATTTAAGTTGTTTCGGAAATAAAAAAAGGGGGCTCGTGAGAGACCCCTTCTGATAACACCCGTCTATTAAGGACGTGTGTCAGTTGGGAAGGGACAAGCAGCGGCAGGATTCAACGCACTAGTCGCTGGTGCAGCTTTCTTAGCCGCGGGCTTTTTTACAGCTGAGCCCGCTTTCTTCGCAGCAGGCTTACTTACTTTTTTTTTGCTACGCGCTTTTTTGCTACTTTGCGTGTTGCTTTTTTAGCAGCTGGGCGCTTCTTAGCTACTTTTTTAGCAGCAGCTTTCTTAGCAGCTGGGCGCTTCTTAGCTACTTTTTTAGCAGCTGGACGCTTTGCAGCAGCTTTTTTAGCTGCTGGTTTCTTTGCAGCAGGTTTTTTCTTTGTTGCCATGTGTGTTACTCCTTCACGTGAGGATTAGTACAAACTACATTAAGAAGACCCGACCATTCGGAATGAACGAGCGAGCCATTCATCGGCGCGCGGCTTGAAGCTAAGTGCTGCACGCTAATGAATCCTGGAAAAAAAGCCGTGGCCCCGAAGGACAACGGCTTCTTAAATGTGCTGGAAAAAACGGGGGGAATAGCCCTAGCACCCTTGAGCAAGGGTTTTCGGATTTGAGTCTGTTGTTGCTGACTTCCTAAATTAACCAACCGTCTAATCTCCTATTTAGCCAGTTGTGCGCTTTAAAACTAGCTTATTACTCCCAACTTAGCGCACCACCGGTTTGATACTCAATAACGCGTGTCTCAAAAAAGTTTCTTTCTTTCTTAAGATCAATCATTTCTGACATCCATGGAAATGGATTCTCTTCATTTGGGAACATCGCGTCAAGTCCTATTTGCAAACATCTGCGATTACAAATGTATCTTAGGTAACCTTTGAACATCGGAGCGTTCAATCCGAGTACTCCTCGAGGCATCGTATCTTCAGCATAACGGCACTCCAACTCGACTGCTTTTTCGAAGATCGATTTAATCTCGTCTTTGAACGCGGAAGTCCATAACTGCGGGTTCTCCAGCTTGATTTGGTTAATCAAATCGATACCAAAATTGCAGTGCATTGACTCATCGCGAAGGATGTATTGATACTGCTCCGCGGCGCCCGTCATTTTGTTTTGACGACCCATCGCAAGTATTTGCGTAAAACCAACATAAAAGAACAAACCTTCCATTACGCAGGCAAAAACAATCAAAGATCGAAGTAATTTTTGATCGTTTTCTAATGTTCCAGTCTTAAATGTTGGGTCGGTAAGCACGTCAATAAACGGAATAAGGAACTCATCTTTGGCGCGAATCGACTCAATCTCGTGATACGCATTGAAGATTTCGCCTTGGTCCAAGCCCAAAGATTCCACAATATATTGATAGGCGTGAGTATGAATTGCCTCCTCAAAAGCCTGACGTAATAGGTATTGACGGCACTCTGGAGCGGTAATTTGGCGATATGTACCCAAAACAATATTGTTTGCAGCCAAAGAATCCGCGGTAGTAAAGAAGCCAAGATTGCGCTTAATGATGCGGCGCTCGTCTTCTGTAAGGCCGTTTGGATCTTTCCAAAGCGCGATATCGCGGTTCATATTGATCTCTTGCGGCATCCAGTGGTTAGCGCAACCCGCTAAATATTTCTCCCAAGCCCACTTATATTTAAATGGAACAAGCTGATTAACGTCGGTTTTTGCATTGATAACGCGCTTGTCAGCCACATTAACGCGACGTATTTCCATGCCAGCTGCTGGCGCGCTTTGTGTTTGCGCTGGTGCAGGTGCAGTAACTTGAGGTGCCGCCATTGCCACCTGGTCTGGCTGCGGGCGTTGCGGTTCAGCCGCAACCGGTTGTGGCGCAAGACCAGCTTTCGCTAGCGCTGGAGCTACTTCCTCTTCCCAATTCAACATAACTTTCTCCTAAATTCTTTTATTTATGGCCAATAAACAATGTTTATTGGCATGCTTCACATTCTTCAAATCCAGCATCACTCGGGCGCATTGTGCAAACAGGGCCATCTGCTTCAACAGGAGTAGCTGCTACACCACTACCCTCAGCACCACTAGAAACTGAGTTCAATTGACCGCTAGCCACAGTAGATTTCTCAACGTGGGTTGCCGCCATTGTGCGGAGGTAGTAAGTCGTTTTCAGACCACGCAACCAGGCCAACTTGTAGGTATCATCCAATTTCTTGCCAGATGCGCCAGCCATGTAAATATTCAAAGACTGGGCCTGATCAATCCATTTTTGACGACGGGAAGCGGCCTCAACCAACCAGCTTGGCTCAACCTCAAAGGCCATTGCATACAAATCGCGCAGATCTTGAGGAATGCGGTCGATCTTAGACAAAGTACCGTCAAAGTACTTCAAGTCTGCAATCATGACTTCATCCCAGAGTCCACGGTCTTTCAAATCACGTACTAAATACTCATTTACTACTGTGAACTCACCAGAGAGGTTAGATTTCACAAACAAGTTTTGGAATGTTGGCTCGATACAAGCAGAAACGCCAATGATGTTAGAAATCGTTGCAGTCGGCGCAATTGCCACGCAATTGGAGTTGCGCATGCCGTGTTGCTTGATGCGAGCACGTAAACCAGCCCAATCCATCGTTGAGGAGGTATCGACTTCAACATAGCCACCACGCTCTGCAGCCAACATTGCTACGGTATCTTGCGGCAGAATGCCACGATCCCACAATGAACCTTTGTAAGTACTGTATACGCCACGCTCTTCAGCCAACTCACTAGAAGCTTGGTATGCGTAGTAGCAAATTGCTTCCATTGAAGAATCCGCAAACTTTACAGCCTCGTCGCTAGCGTAAGGGATACGTTGCATGTGCAAGCAATCCTGAAAGCCCATGATGCCCATACCTACTGGACGGTGCTTCAGGTTGGAATTACGTGCTTTAGCCACTGCGTAGTAGTTGATATCGATTACGTTATCCAGCATACGCATTGCAGTGCGCACGGTTTTTTGGAGTTTCTCGTGATCGAGAACCAATTTACCGTTCGCATCAGTAGTCATATGCGCAGTTAAGTTCACAGAACCGAGGTTACAAACTGCAATCTCGTCCTCATTTGTATTGAGGGTGATCTCAGTGCAGAGGTTAGAAGAGTGAACCACACCAATATGCTGCTGTGGGCTACGAATATTGCAAGGATCCTTGAAAGTAATCCATGGGTGGCCAGTTTCGAACAACATGCCAAGCATCTTGCGCCACAATTGCTGCGCTGGAATTCTACGGAACGGCTTCAACTCGCCACGATCTGCTTTTTGCTCATAAGCAACATAAGCTTCTTCAAACGCCTTACCAAACTTGTCGTGCAAGTCAGGTGTATTGGATGGGGAGAACAATGTCCAATCGCCGTTTTCCATGACGCGCTTCATGAACAAGTCAGGGATCCAGTTAGAAGTATTCATATCATGCGTACGGCGACGATCATCACCAGTGTTCTTACGCAATTCCAAGAACTCTTCAATGTCCAAGTGCCATGTTTCCAAGTAGGCGCAAACCGCGCCCTTACGCTTACCACCTTGATTTACAGCAACAGCTGTGTCATTTACCACTTTAAGGAATGGCACAACACCTTGTGACTTACCGTTTGTACCTTTGATATGACTACCTAATGCGCGAACATTGGTCCAGTCATTACCCAAGCCACCAGCAAACTTAGATAGCAATGCATTCTCTTTCAAGGCCTCATAGATGCCATCAAGATTATCTTCAACAGTAGTCAAGTAGCAGCTTGAAAGCTGTGGACGTGTTGTTGCAGAGTTAAACAGGGTTGGTGTACTGGACATGAAATCGAATGTAGAAAGGATTTCATAGAACTCAATTGCACGACGCTCACGATCCAACTCATTCAAAGCCAAGCCCATTGCCACACGCATGAAGAATGCTTGTGGCATCTCAATGCGGCGATCTTCAATGTGCAAGAAATAACGGTCATACAAAGTCTGTAGGCCGAGATAGTTGAACTGCAAGTCACGGCTAGCATTCAAAGCAGCAGCCAAGCGCGGCAGATCAAACTCACGCATACGTGGGTCTAATAATTCAGCTGAAATGCCTTCGTGGATGTACTTAGCAAAATAAGTGCTGTACTCAGCTTGCATATCACCCTGCAATACTTCTTTACCCAAGATCTCTTTACAAATCACGTGCATCAAGATGCGCGCTGTCACTTGGCTATACGCTGGATCTTTTTCAATCAAAGTACGTGAAGCCAAAATAGCAGAGTCGTACACCTGCGCCATTGGAACACCGTCGTACAAATTCTTGATGGTTTCAGTGATGATCGGGCTTGCATCAATGTGATTACCCAAACCTTCACAAGCAGCTTCAATCACAGTGCGCAATGCGGCCATATCAAGCCACTTTTCTACTCCGTTGTCAGTGACCTTGATGCCAGACTCTGCAGCCTGGTTTGCGGTCTGAGCTTCCTGAGCAACCTCTTGTTGGGCGGCACGCTCTTGATTACGCTTTTCACGATAGAGAACATATGCACGAGCAACGTTGTGCTCGCCACTGCGCATCAAAGCCAATTCAACTTGATCTTGAATATCTTCAATATGGAAAGTGCCACCGTTAGGACGGCTACGCAACAAAGCGCGCACAACAGAGTGGGTTAACTGCTCAACTTGCTCACGCACACGTGCAGATGCGGCACCTTGACCACCATTAACTGCCAAAAATGCTTTAGTTACTGCAATCGCAATTTTGGATGGCTCGAATGCAACAACAGAGCCGTTACGGCGAATAATTTTGTAATCAGACAATTGGGTTGCCTGAGTACCACCAACTCCACCGGCAACAAAGCTGGCAGAAGGGGTCTGATTAATTGCCCCTGCAGGGTTAATTCCTGGGTTATTTGCACCAGGTGTTTGGCCTGCCGTCTGTGGATTTGCGTATGTCATGTTACTCCTGCGTCTATATATAGTTATTTGGACAAAATATCGTTAAAAAACATAAGGTATTACTAGATTTAAACACTACATCTAGTGCTTTAAATCGAATTGGCTACTAAGTATAGGGAAATATTGAGACCTTGGTAAGCCTTTTCTGACAAAAACTTATAAGTATTTTTACTAAGTAATTTAGTAATTTGAGAGTCATTTTGGTGCGCAATTTTTTGCCCTTTTTAACAAAAGGCTAAAAAAGTAAGCGTATGCTCACATACAAAAAATGGACTACCTGGAAGTCAGTCCGTAGGGAAGATTTTTTAAAGAAGTGTTTGTCTCTTTTTGGAACTTTTTCCAATCAAAAAAGATTCCAGGATCGGTTTTTCGATCAGGCGCAATATCACTATGGCCCGCAAATTGCAGATTGGGATATTTTAATTCCAATACTGAGGTCAGTTTTTTTAAGGCCTGATATTGCGTCTCTTCAAATGGAGAATCTCCATCACCTTCTAGCTCTATTCCAATAGAAAAGTCATTGCATTTTTCTCTACCCATAAACGAAGAAACGCCGGCATGCCATGCTTTATTTTGAGTTGAAACAAACTGCACCAACTCACCAGAGCGAGTGATCAAAAAATGACTGGATACTTTTTGTCCTGCGATCTCTTCGAAATACGGATGCGCTTTTGCATCTAATTGGTTTTGAAAAAAATCAATGATGTACTGACTAGAATTTTTTGATCTAAATTCACCAGGCGGCAAACTGATGTGATGAATCACCACCAAATCTGGTGCAATATTTTCTGGGCGCACATCTTGGTTTGGTGAAAAGCGCCATTTTGCGGAACCAATCCAACCTTCTTGATCAAGTTCATTTAGATGATTTTGAGAACAATAAAAACGCCCCTCAAAAGTCTTAGCCTCTGATTTTGGAAGATGCACTTTGCAATGTTGACATTGCACCATCTCTTGCTTTTTACCCTTTAACCAACGATAAAAAAGGTAAGCGCCCGCAAGTAATAAAAGCCACTTGAACAAGAATTACGCTCTCTGCAAAATGACTTCTAAAACGAAACGGCTTCCGACGTAAGCGAGAAGCAAAGCAAAGTACGCACTCAACACCCAACGAATCGCAGCTCTGCCACGCAAACCTACGCGCCAACGCGCTAACAATAAACCAGCAAATAAAAACCAAGAGACCAAAGCAAAAATAGTTTTGTGATCAAACACCAGTGGTCTACCAAACAACGTCTGTGAAAAAAGCAAACCAGAAAAAACTGTCAAACTTAATAATGCAAATCCAACATACAACAAGTTGAACAAAAGGCTTTCCATCGTCATTAATGGCGGCAAATCTTCGAGCCAGTGGGCAACTCGACTATTAGGAACAATCGCTAGTTGACGGTGCAATGCTCGGTCTTGGATGCTCATTAACATCGCATGCATTGCAGCCAAACTAAGCAAGCCTACTGAAATCGTGGCAACAATAAAGTGCCCCTTAAACCAAGGGTCAGAAACTGCTCGTGGCGAAATTAATGTTCCTGGAAAAAGGCTAGGCAAAAGAGAGCACGCGAAAGCAAAAAGAACAGCTAACCAACGCAAGCTGGAAATGGGCAGAAACCAAGATTGAAACCAGTAGAAAGCCAAGCCAACCCAGGCAATTAGAGACAAATCTTGGGCAAACCCGAAAACAAAACCTTTGGGCGTAAAAACCGAGTCATGCAATTTCAACCCATGCGCTAGCAAGGCCAGAAGAATGAAGGCCTGAATCAGCGGCGATGATTCTGAAGGCTTGCCTTTCTCCTTTGGGCTAAAGGTCAAAAAAAGCAAAAGAAGCAGATAGAGTGCGGATGGAAGCAACTCGTACGCTGGGTGACCTAAAATATTCATCTACAAAGTCTAATCGATAAATGCTAGAAAACCTCACCGATCGCCTATCCCGTGTTGTGAAAACAATGCGAGGCCAAGCCCGCCTTACTGAAGCCAATACCGCAGAAATGCTACGGGAAATCCGTCTTGCCTTATTAGAGGCAGACGTAGCCCTACCTGTAGTGAAGTCTTTACTAGAGCAAATTAAATTTAAGGCGCTTGGTGAAGAGGTTGTTGGTAGTCTGAGCCCAGGTCAAGCCTTGGTTGGGGTCGTTCAACGCGAGCTTGCCCAAGTCATGGCAGGTGATGGTAATCAAAGCGGTGAACTCAATCTAGCCACCCAACCACCTGCAGTCATCTTGATGGCTGGTTTACAGGGTGCAGGTAAAACCACATCGGTTGGCAAACTCGCTAAGTGGTTGCAAGAGAAAAAGAAAAAGAAAGTGCTTACGGTTTCTTGTGACATCTATCGTCCTGCTGCGATCGAGCAGCTAGAGACTGTCACGAAACAAGTTGGCGCAGAATTTTTTCCTAGCAACGTCAATCAAAAACCAAGCGATATTGCCGCCGCTGCTCTAGATTGGGCGCGCCGTCATTATTTTGATGTGGTGATTGTTGATACAGCCGGTCGTCTCGGTATTGATGAGGCGCTCATGCAAGAGATTAAAACTTTGCATGCCAATCTCAATCCGATTGAGACCTTATTTGTAGTGGATGCCATGTTGGGTCAGGATGCCGTCAATACTGCCAAGGCGTTCCATGAAGCCCTACCACTTACTGGAGTCATTCTCACCAAGCTCGATGGTGACTCCCGTGGTGGTGCCGCACTCTCTGTTCGCCAAGTCACCGGTGTACCGCTTAAATTTATTGGCGTAGCGGAGAAGATAGATGGCTTAGAAGCCTTTGATGCGGAGCGCATGGCGAACCGCATATTGGGTATGGGCGATATTCTTGCCTTGGTTGAACAAGCCCAGCAACACGTCGATGTTGCTAAAGCAGAAAAGTTAGCGAGCAAGATTTCTAAAGGGGGATTCGATCTAGAGGATTTCCGCGATCAGTTGATGCAAATGCAAAAGATGGGTGGCATGGCTAGCTTAATGGATAAGCTTCCTAGCCAAGTAGCACAAGCTGCCTCCAAAGCAAACTTAAGTAACGCTGATAAACAAACCACACGTATGCGCGGAATCATCGACAGCATGACTCCCCAAGAGCGCAGAAAACCCGAGTTACTTAAAGCTAGTCGCAAGCGTCGTATTGCAGCAGGCTCAGGAGTAGAGGTGCAAGAAGTAAATCGCCTACTCGCCCAGTTTGAGCAAATGCAAACGATGATGAAGCAATTTAAGGGTGGCAAGATGGCACGCACAATGGCTGCCATGGCCGCTAAAGGAGCCGCCAAGGGTATTGGCGGTCTCTTTAAAAAACAAAACTAAGCGACGGTACTCTTAGCTGCCTGAACAGCTGCGATCACTTTTTCTTTAATTTGCGCCAAGGGTACATTCTGTGACTCTGCATCAGTACGGCCTTTAAATTCCACTTGAGAATCCGCTAAACCGCGATCTCCAATCACCACGCGGAAAGGTGCACCAATGAGTTCCCAGTCGGCAAACATCGCACCTGGACGCTCATTACGATCATCCAAAATCACATCGATACCAGCAGCACGTAATTCATCATGAAGCTGATCACATGCAGCCTTCACTTTCTCTGACTTTTCGTAACCTATTGGGCAGATGACTACCTCAAATGGCGCCATCGAGATAGGCCAGATAATGCCCTTGTCGTCATGGCCTTGCTCGATAGCTGCGCCAAGCAAACGGGTTACACCAATGCCATAACAACCCATGACCATTGGTTGGGCTTTGCCTTGTTGATCTAAGTAGGTACAACCCATTGCCTCTGAGTAGCGCGTACCCAATTGGAAAACATGCCCCACTTCAATACCGCGGCATATATCGACAACGCCTTTGCCATCGGGGGAAGGATCACCAACTACCGCATTACGAATATCCAAGACTAAAGGCTCTGGTAAATCACGGCCCCAGTTCACGCCTGTCAAATGGTGACCAGCATCATTTGCGCCACATACAAAATCCGACATATTAGCTACGGTGCGATCAGCAACAACAGTGACGTCTGCACTCACACCAACAGGACCTAAATAGCCTGCAGGGGCATTACATGCTTGTTTGATTTCTGCTTCAGTAGCAAAACGTGACTCAGCCATACCTGGTATTTTGCTTGCTTTGACTTCATTAAGCTCATGATCGCCACGTACCAACAACATAAAGAGTTTTACTGGACCATTTTCTTGATCAGCCGCGAACAATAAAGACTTTACGGTTTTCTCAAGCGGAATATTGAGAAACTTCGCTACATCAGCGCAATTGGTTTTATCAGGCGTTGCTACCTTTGTCATCGATTGTGTTGCAGCGGCACGCGCGGCAATTAATGCCAACGACTCGGCAGCTTCTAAATTGGCTGCGTAATCTGAATTCGGGCAATACACAATCGCATCTTCGCCAGTATCTGCAATCACATGGAACTCTTGACTACCAGAGCCACCAATGGCGCCATTATCAGCAGTCACTGCGCGAAACTTCAAGCCCATTCGCTTGAAGATCCGGGTGTATGCATCAAACATGATCTGATATGACTTCTTCAAACCCTCGGTATCACGATCAAACGAATATGCATCTTTCATGCTGAACTCGCGTCCGCGCATGATGCCAAAACGGGGACGACGCTCATCGCGGAACTTCGTCTGAATTTGATAAAAATTAACTGGTAATTGCTTGTAGCTCTTAATCTCATTGCGAGCTAAATCAGTAATTACCTCTTCAGAAGTTGGCTGAATCAAAAAGTCGCGGTCATGGCGATCTTTGATACGCAATAACTCAGGCCCCATTTTTTCCCAGCGACCCGTCTCTTGCCACAACTCTGCTGGCTGAATCATTGGCATCAATAATTCAATTGCACCCGCACGATTCATTTCCTCGCGAATGATGTTTTCCACCTTGCGAATCACCTTCAATCCCAAAGGGAGGTAGTTATAAACACCAGCGCTCAGTTTGCGGATTAAACCCGCACGCACCATGAGCTTATGTGAAACCACCTCAGCGTCAGAGGGGGCTTCTTTTAGCGTCGCGAGAAATGATTGTGATGCTTTCATGTATGGATATAATCAAATCATTGATTTTAAAGGATTTGGGGCGCGATCATGCTTGACCGTGAAGGGTATAGACCCAATGTCGGCATTGTCCTCCTTAACAGCCGTAACGAGGTTTTCTGGGGAAAACGCGTTGGGCAGCATTCGTGGCAGTTCCCACAGGGTGGGATAGCTCATGGCGAAAGCCCTGAGCAGGCGATGTACCGCGAATTGCATGAAGAGGTTGGCTTGCTACCGGAACATGTCCAAATCATTGGACGAACAAGGGACTGGCTCCGATATGACGTCCCTGAGGAATACTTACGCCGCCAACATGCGACTCGCGTTCACCGCGCAGCCTATCGAGGTCAAAAACAAATCTGGTTTCTGTTGCGCTTTGTTGGCTTGGATAGTGACATTCAGTTACGCGCTACCGAACATCCTGAATTCGATGCTTGGCGGTGGGTACCATTTTGGATTCAGCTCGATGCTGTAATTGGCTTTAAACGCGAAGTCTATCAACTCGCTTTATCCGAGCTAGCACGCTACCTCGCTAAGGGTGTGCGTATGCAACAGCTTGCCTGGGGAACACCGCTAGACATCTTTCAGTCTTTTTATTCCAGGGGCGATGACAACCCTAAAGAATCCACCAAAACAGATAAGCAAAAATAATGAGTTCATTCATGCAAAGAATCAGCCAATTACTGGTTTGCATTTGTTTTACCTTACTTCTACTGGCTTGTGCTGGCGATCCCATAGAAAGCGGTCTAGATCCATTTGCACCAATGGTATTCAAAGAGGGTGTCACTAAGATGCCTGCAAACCCACCTAATCCATCAACACTCGTGCCTTTTTATGTCTCCCAACACACTATTTTTAAGTTTGCAGTCGATACTAATTCCATCTTGATTGGAGCTGATGGAGTAACTCGGTACATCGTTTTGATAACGAACCCCAATGGTGGACAACAAGCTCAATATGAAGGCATTCGCTGTGACTCATTTCAGTGGCGTCTTTACGGAACGCTTGAGAATGGAGCCTGGAGAGAAAATCCCCTCTCTAACTGGAGGGCTATACAAAGTAACGTTCCAAATCGATACCAGGCAGCTTTAGCGCAGGGAGCGTTTTGCAATCTCACCATACAAGAAAAAAGTATAAATACGATTATTCAAGTACTAAATCCTAAGGGGTATGGCCCAGAGGGCTTTACTGGGGGGATTAAACCCACCGATTCATTTGGCAACGAATAATTCAGATTTGAGTTTGTGAAAACTAGTAAATCAATTAGCAGCCAAACAAGTGCCGATCTTCTCGCCAGCAATCAAGCGAGTAAGCACCTTTGGCTCACGCCCAGAAGCGATCACTGTGGTTGCACCTGTCTGAACTGCAATTTTTGCAGCTAGTACTTTGGTTAACATGCCGCCCTTACTGAGTTCACTACCAGCGCCACCAGCCATTTTTTCTAGAGCAGGATCCCCAGCAATGGCATCACTTAACAGAGTAGCATCAGGATTCTGACGTGGATCAGCAGTAAATAAACCGCCTTGATCGGTCAAGATTACCAAAAGATCCGCATGAACTAAATTGCTTACCAAAGCAGCCAAACTATCGTTGTCACCAAACTTAATTTCATCAGTAACAACGGTATCGTTTTCATTGATGATAGGGACAACACCTAGCTTCAATAATGTGTCTAAAGTGCCTTTAGCATTTGCATTACGTTCAGCATGCGCCAAGTCTGCATTGGTTAAAAGAATCTGTGCGCTTCTCAAATTAAAACGTGCAAAGCAGCTTTCATAAACTTGAATTAAGCCCATTTGCCCAACGGCTGCAGCTGCCTGTAGTTGATGAATCTCTTGCGGGCGCTTAGCCCAACCTAGGCGTTGCATGCCCTCAGCAATCGCACCCGAGCTCACCATCAATACTTCATGACCAGCCCTGAGGAGCTCAGCAATCTGGCCAGCCCAATTAGCAATAGCAGCATGATCCAAGCCTTCGCCATTATTCGTAACGAGGCTAGACCCTACTTTGACAACAATCCGTTTTGTTTGCTTGAGGTTCATAACAAATAAAAATGCTTAATGTACTTAATCTATTTAATCAGGTGCTCTATCTTGATTCTTATCTTCACTCTGGCCTTGATAACGAGGATCAGTTGCGCGCTCTTCCGCATCATCACGATCACGGCGCACAGAATCCAAATAATCCTGAAGCGCATAACAAAGCTTCTCGCAGCCCATACCTGTTAAAGCCGAAATCTCAAAAACAGGACCGCTCCACTTAAACTTTTTCACAAAGTCGGCAACTACCTTTTTACGATCCTCTTCAGGAATCATATCGACCTTGTTTAATACCAACCAGCGTGGTTTCTTAACCAGAGACTCATCATATTTGCGTAGTTCGTTCACGATAGCATTTGCATCGGCAACCGGATCAACATTCTCATCAAATGGAGCAAGGTCAACTAGATGCAAAAGCACGCCGGTACGCTGTAAGTGACGCAAGAAACGATGGCCTAAACCAGCGCCTTCTGCAGCACCCTCAATCAAACCTGGAATATCGGCAATCACAAAGCTGCGCTCACTACCAACGCGCACCACACCTAAATTGGGATGCAAGGTAGTAAATGGATAGTCGGCAATTTTTGGACGCGCATTGGATACAGCAGTAATCAATGTCGACTTACCAGCATTTGGCATTCCCAAGAGGCCAACGTCAGCCAATACTTTTAACTCCAGCTTGAGCTTACGACGCTCGCCAGGTTTGCCATTGGTCTTTTGGCGTGGTGCACGATTAGTACTACTCTTAAAGTGAATATTGCCCCAACCACCAACACCACCCTGCGCCAAACAAAGGCGCTCGCCATGTGTTGTCAGATCTGCAATTGGTTCACCAGTTTCGTAATCGGTAATGATGGTACCAACTGGCATACGCAATTCAATATCATCGCCGGCGCGACCATAACAATCCGCGCCACGACCAGGCTCACCATTTTTTGCGGTGTGAGTTTTGGCATAGCGGTAATCAATTAAGGTGTTGATATTGCGATCGGCAACTGCCCATACGCTTCCACCCCGACCGCCATCGCCGCCATCAGGTCCACCAAACTCGATAAACTTTTCTCGGCGCATAGAGGCACTTCCGGCGCCACCTTGGCCGGCTATTACTTCAATACGCGCTTCGTCTATAAATTTCATGAATAAAAAAGGCCTCGCTTAGCGAGGCCTGTTCCTAAGAGTTAAATTCGGAAAAAATCTGAATCAAACGTGTCTCAGTCAGGCGCCTTATGAACGAGGCAATACTGAAACTTGGGCCTTCTTCAAAGCACCCTTAACGCCAAATTCCACTTGACCGTCAATTAAGGCGAACAAAGTGTGATCTTTACCAATACCAACGTTAGCACCTGGATGAACACGTGTGCCACGTTGACGAACAATAATGCTGCCAGCGTTAATCTGTTCGCCGCCATAAACCTTAACGCCTAGGCGTTTCGATTCTGAGTCGCGGCCATTTCGTGTTGAGCCGCCGCTTTTTTTCTGTGCCATATCTTTCTCCTACCCTGAATTAGGCTTTAATCGTGTTGATCAAAATTTCAGTGAAATTCTGACGATGGCCTTGGTGCTTTTGATAATGCTTGCGACGGCGCATCTTAAAGATTGTCACTTTATCGTGACGTCCTTGGGAGACGACAGTGGCCATAACAGCTGCACCATTAACCAATGGATCACCTAATTTCAGTGAAGCGCCTTCGCCAACAGCGAGGACTTGGTCAAGAGTGATTTCGCTGCCGATTTCCGCTGGTATCTGTTCTATTTTCAATTTTTCGCCAGCAGCAACTTTATACTGTTTGCCACCGGTTTTTATGACCGCGTACATGGTTTGAAACCTCAATTAATATCTACATTTAAGCTAATCCACCCTGGATAAGCTAAGCCTATTATTATATCTTGCATGACGAGCACTGTCAAAACCAATGACCTAAGCCAAATCCTGGCACCAATTTCCATAGAATTCAAGGGCTTAGACCAGGTAATTCGCGACCGTTTGGCCTCAAAAGTAGCCCTCATTGACCAAATATCCACCTATATCATCCAGGCGGGCGGAAAGCGGGTAAGACCAGCCCTCTTGATGTTAATTGCCAAAGCTTTGGCCAATGGCAAACCTACCCCCCATACCTTAGAAATGGCTGCTGTAGTTGAATTTATCCACACAGCCACCCTCCTGCACGATGACGTGGTAGACGAATCAACCCTCAGAAGAGGTCGCGAAACCGCCAATGCCGCCTTTGGGAACGCAGCCAGCGTTTTAGTAGGTGATTTTTTGTACTCCAGAGCCTTCCAGATGATGGTTGGCCCAAAAGATCTTCGAGTCATGCAAATTCTGTCAGACGCAACCAATACGATCGCCGAAGGCGAAGTATTGCAATTGCTCAACATGAATGACCCCGAAGTAGATGAAGCAAGTTATCTGCAAGTGATTCGCTACAAAACTGCCAAACTGTTTGAAGCATCAACCGAACTTGGTGCTATTTTGGCTCAAGCCAGTGATGTTCAACGAGAGCAAGCGGCAGCATTTGGCAGGCACATTGGTACCGCCTTTCAACTCATGGATGACCTTCTCGATTACACCGCTAATGCGGCTCAAATGGGCAAGAATGCGGGGGATGATCTGCGCGAAGGCAAGCCAACGCTGCCATTAATTTATTTACTTGAAAACGGCTCGAGCGCTGAAAAAATTTTAGTACGTGCAGCTATTGAACAAAACCAAGATTTACCAGAAGACGTTTTTGCACAAATCTTGAGTGCGGTACAAAATTCTGGCGCGCTTGATTACACACAAGCTGCCGCTAAACGTGAAGCAGACTTAGCCTTGAAATGTATTTGCGACTTTCCAAGCAATGAAGCAACTACTGCCTTACGTGATCTGTGCGTCTATTCACTCGCTAGACAAACTTAAGACCCAACAACACTATTCATACGTAGCTCACGTGCAGTAATACGAGCCTGCTCGGCCTCCTCACGCAGGCGCGCAACCTCCTCTTTTGAGAGTCGCTCAAGATTTGAATAAACTTGGATCAGACGACCAAACCAAAGGGGATTGCACGGTTGTTCTGGGTGCTGGTGCGGATTCGAGAAGACGCAAAGCCAACTCAAAATTGAGCTTTCTAGATAAAGTGTCATGTGGTTTTGCGGCGGCATTACCTAACGGGAAATCACTAAATAAAAATCTAGGCACACCACAATACTCCACGATATCTTTGGCAGCACCCATCACTACTGCAGAAATTCCTTCTGCCTCTAAAAATCTTGCCAACAAACTTTGACTCTGATGACAAATAGGACAGTTTGGAATTAACACCGCTACATCCACATAATCAGCACGCAACATCTCCAAAATCATAGGCGCATCTATTTCTAAAGTATGTCGCTGACTTCGATTGGTTGGCAAGCCATAAAAATGTGGTGACAGAGATGCAATTCTGCCCTCATTTTTTGCCTGCTGAGCAACCCCTAAAGGAAACCAGCAGTGACTATCTTCCATATTGGCATTTTTGCGATCAATACCAACATGCGCAATACGAAGATCGGCGTTTGTATCGATCAAGTGTTGGTAGGGTTTATAAAATTTTGCGGCAGCGTTATAGGCCGCGCCAGGTCCTTGATCACCTCTCTGAGGGTCATATGGAACTGCAGTGGTAATTAATGCCAAAACTGATTGGTTTAGCGGTTTTTTGAGGGGGCTAAATGGGACCTCGGAGTAGTGCGCCCACACATATGGATTGTCGTAACCCAAGCCCAAGTAATAGTTCCGAGTACGTTCAATATAACGAACGGGTTGATCCCATTCTGGTGCAAAAACTAGCTCAGAGACTTTAGACATGTACTCGCCCTGTAAGATATCGCCTAATTAATATTTAACTCTCAGGAACTCATTATGGCTCAATGGCTCAGATTTCAGCATCAAGGCAAAAGTGGATTAGGACAAGTTCAGGGCGACCATATCGCCGTCTACTCCGGAGATCTATTTAACAATCCACAAGCTACTGGCGAAATACTCAGATTAGCTGACGTCACCATTGATATTCCATGCACTCCTTCCAAAATGGTTGCGATGGTCGATAACTTTCATGCACTTGTTACCAAACTAGAGCATGCAGTACCTGCTGAGCCCCTCTATTTCTTAAAGGGTAATAATTCATTCTTGGCTGCTAACCAAGTGATTCGCACACCAAAGTCTTACTCAGGAAAAGTAGTCTATGAGGGCGAATTAGGAATCGTAATTGGCAAACGCATTCATGAAGCCGATGAATCCGAAGCGGCAAAAGCCATTTTTGGTTACACCTGTATTAACGATGTGACTGCAATTGAAATTCTGAATCGCGATCCTGGCTATGCTCAGTGGACGCGCTCCAAGAGCTTTAATACATTTGGCGTATTTGGTCCTTACATCACTACCGATGTAGATCCAAGTAAGCTCACCATCAAAACTATTTTGAACGATCAAGAACGTCAAAACTATCCAGTTGCAGATATGATCTTCCCGCCAGCTAAATTAGTCAGTCTAATTTCACAAGATGTTCCTCTTGAGGCTGGTGACATCATTGCTTGCGGCACCTCTGTAGGTGTCGGCTCCATGAAGCCTGGCAGCAACGTCAGCATCATCATTGATGGTGTTGGCAGACTCGATAATTGTTTCGAATAAACGCTTATCTAGAAACCAGAAAACAAAAGCCCTTGCTGTTTAGCAAGGGCTTTTTATTTACTTCACAAACAAATTACTTAAATTAGCTCAAGTGACTTTTAGTAACCAGATACTGAAGGCAGAGCCAGGCTTCCTTTAGAAGCTTGTACGTTTTCGTCTAAATATTTGGTCAGAGCGAAGACTGTATTTAAGCAAGGTGTTGGGGTCTGAGTAATGCGACCTAACTCAATTACAGATCCCAAAAGCGCATCAATCTCTAAACTACGTCCAGCTTCTAGGTCTTGCAACATTGAGGTTTTATGTTTTCCGACTTTCTCTGCACCAGCGATACGACGCTCAATATCCACGCGGAAAGTTACGCCCAATTTTTCAGCGATGGTTTGTGCCTCAGCCATCATGTTGCGCGCCAACTCTTTTGTCAGCGGATATTGGCAAATGCCTTCAAGCGTTCCATGTGTCAGCGAGCTGATTGGATTGAAGGTCATATTGCCCCAAAGCTTCAACCAAATCTCTGAGCGGATATCGTCCAGAATCGGAGATTTAAAGCCTGCGGCACTCATCATCTCTGACATTTTTTGGATGCGATCGGTTGTCTTGCCATCCAACTCGCCCAATGGAAAAAGATTGCCTTCAACGTGACGAATCACCCCAGGAGCTTGAGTAAAGGTAGCTGGATACACAACGCAACCGATGATGTTATTTGGATTAATTGCTTTCTTCGCAAGACCGCCAGCGTCTACAGTCTCAACGGAATGATCTTGATACTCGCCACCTAACTTCTGGAAATACCACCAAGGAATTCCGTTTTGCATTGGAATCAAAATAGTTTCTGGTCCCATGATGGCTGCTAAGTCATCAATGATCGGCTCAACTTGGTGAGCCTTCACTGCCAAAATAACGACATCTGGAGTTTCTGCATCACGAATTTTTTCTACCGCTTTCACTTGAGCAACTAAAGGCTCAGGCTGATCATCCATAATCAGCGCCAAACCGCGCTCTTTGATCGCCGCAAGAGTCGCGCCACGTGCAACTACCGTGACATCATTGCCCGCTCGGGCCAACATGACAGCTAGGTAGCCGCCAATGGCGCCACCCCCACCAATCACACAAATTTTCATAGGAACTCCACAAGAATAAAAATTTTGAATTAGGTCTATTTTAATGTGGATGTTTTGCGGTGCAACAAATTTTATTGCCTATTTTTTAGGCATATATTGCTTTAAACCGCTTTGAGCTCATCTTTTGGCACCAAGCTACCTAGAATCATCCCGGCAATACTTGCCAGCAGCCCAGCTAACTGGGGCGGCATGATGGAGTTAGGAGCCAAAATTTCGCAGCTAATCCAAATGGTCAGTCCGCCAACTACCGCCAGCAACCCACCCAAGGAATTTGCCTTGGGCCAATACACCCCAAATGCGAGGGGGACAAACGCGGCAACCAAGGTCACCTTGTAAGCACTCTCGACCATCTTAAAAATAGACAGCTCGGAGTTCACGGCAAAGAATGTCACCACTACAGCAAAACACAAAACCGTGATTCGCATAATTTTAAGCAGCGCATGATCAGACAAATGCTTGAAAAAATCACGAACAATATTTTCAGCAAAAGTCACTGATGGAGCTAAAAGGGTCGCACTGGCACAACTTTTGATTGCGGAAAGTAATGCGCCAAAAAACATCACCTGCGCAATGATAGGAACGTGATTCAAAATCAATTTAGGCAGAATCATCTGCGGATCAGTATTTAAATACTGCTTCACTAAATCCGGGCTAATCAAGGTTGCTGAATATGCCAAGTACATTGGCACAAACGCGAAAATGAAATAAAGCACACCGCCCAATATTGCTGCATTCACTGCAATATTGACGTTCTTACTTGAAGTGATTCTCTGGAACACATCCTGCTGGGGAATAGAGCCCAGCATCATGGTGCAAAGCGCAGCAACAAACCCTAAGATCGATGCCAAGTTCATATCTGGCCAAAAATTACTAAATTGCCCCGCTGCGGCGGCATGCTCGATCACTACGCTGATTCCACCAGTTTGAGCGGTCATCTCACCGCCGATATACAACATGCCAATCACAATAATGATCATCTGGATAAAGTCGGTAATCGCTACTGACCACATGCCACCGAACAAGGTATAGATTAAAATGCTAGCAGCGCCAATCATCATGCCGCCCGTTTGAGAAATACTGCATTCAGATACAACACTAAAGACTAAACCCAGCGCCTTGATTTGGGCAGCAACCCAACCCAAGTAGGAAACGACAATACAAAGCGTTACTAAAACTTCGACGGTACGACCATATTTTTCTCGGAAGAAATCACCAATCGTCAACATTCGTCTGTTGTAGAGGTGACGAGCAAAAAAGAGACCAACCAGAATTAAGCACAAAGAAGAACCGAAAGGATCGGAGACCACCCCGCCCAAACCTTCTTTTAAAAAGGTGGCTGGTATTCCTAAAACTGTCTCGGAGCCAAACCATGTAGCGAACACGGTGGCCGTAACAATTGGCATAGGGAGACTATGCCCTGCCGCAGCAAAGTCGGCAGTATTTTTAACGCGTAAAGCAGCCCACAAGCCAATGCCGACTGATACTACCCAGTAAATAATGACGAACCAAATCAGCACGCCAAATTTCTCCTAAAAGAATTTGATGAAATTATATGGCTATGTCACTTTTGTCACTAAGGAAATGAAGGTGCGATTTACTGCTGCTCGCCAGCCACTATGTCTGACATAATGGGCGGGTGCAATCGCCTACATCAAGCCTCACCGCAAGCTTTACCTACAGCCAAGCTCAGGATTTGGCTTACCAAAAGACCATTTTGCGGTCGGCATCCAGAACCTTTGCGCTAACCATCCCCCTGCTGCCACCCGCAATTGAAAAAGTCGTAGGCAATACTTATTTACTTTGTCGCATCATCGATACCATTGAGGACGCCGCCAGTCTGAGCGTGAGTACGAAACAAGAACTATCTAAATTGTTTTTAGATTGCGTATTAGAGCGGTTGCCAGCACAGGATTTTGTAGATCCCTGCCTCTTAGCACTGCGGGGCTATGGAAATCTTGATGAACTAGACCTTATAGCCCATACGCCAACGGTCTTAAGAATTTTGCATACCTGCTCCAAAAAAGACCAAGTAGCAGTAAGTAGATGCGTTTCCATCATGTCTGATGGTATGTCTTATTTCCATGGCAAGCAAACCCAAGCGGGACTTCAAGATCTAAAGGAATTTGAAAAATATTGCTATGTGGTAGCTGGCGTTGTTGGAGAGCTCTTAACAACAGTATTTAGCAATCACTCAAACACATTCTCCAAAGGCTTTGAGGGGAAAGAAAATCTAGCAATCGCTTTTGGTCAGGCGCTACAAATGACCAATATCCTGAAAGACTCTCCCGAAGACAAAGCGCGTGGAGTTTCCTGGAAGCCTGCCGATATGAGTCAATCGGATCTTCTCCAGATTGTCTATGAAAAGCTACAAGACTCTTTACATTACATTCTGCTGGTTCCAAAACAAGATGGTGGGATACGCCGTTTCTGCTTTCTAGCTTTTGGTTTAGCTGTGATGACACTTAGCAAAATTGCTCAGCGCACTGAATTTAATAATAAAAATGAAGTGAAGCTATCTAGAAAAACGGTGATGGCTTTCTACACCTTTACTGGGATTGCTATTTATAGCGATCTTTTAATGCAAGTCTTTTTCCACTGCTCATCTAAAGCACTTAGAAAATTTGCCAAGACTTAGAGCACGCCCTCGTGTTTTAGCAACCAAATTTTGATTTGACGGTAAAGACCTGGTGAGTTTTCTTTCATGAAACCACCAATACCTTGGGCGGAAACTACTCGATGGCAGGGAGTAATCAATGGAAAAGGGTTTGCGCCGCAGGCTGTGCCAACTGCGCGCGGCCCACTCTTAATTGCACCCGCAATCTCCCCATACGTTTTTGCCTTACCCAGCGGAATCTTCCGAATACTTTGCCAAACTTTTTGTTGATGAACAGTTCCCGATGGCTTCATGGGGAGATCGAATTGATAATTCGGGTCTTTAAAGTACGCCTTGCACTGCTTGGCCACCTCTTTAGCTAATGCATTTTGTGGGGATGACAAAGTCTTGGTCGCAGGCAGATAGTCAATTTTTGACAACATCAGACTCCCATCAACTAATTCAGTCGCAATACCCAATCGACCAAACGGGGCTTCAATCACGCAATAACTTGCACTTTTGATGTTTGCAGAGTTTTTTGTCCGTGGCATAAGAAAGATTCTCACACAATTTCAGCAAAAAGGATGTTGGTTTACCGAATTTGATTTATAGCTTGTGTAACTCCACTTTGCTATATTGAATCATCCTGTATTTTCATAGGCAAACAGATGGATAACTTTTTTGACGATTGGCCCCTATATAGTCAGGCAGCCTTAGTCCTATTTTTACTTGCGCTTTCTGGCTTTTTCTCCATGGCCGAAACCAGCATGATCTCTTCCAATCGTCATCGCCTGCGCGCAATGGCCAATAGCGGAAATACAGGAGCCGCTTTAGCTGAAAAGTTACTTAAGCGTATTGACTCTTTACTGTCGGTATTACTGATCTCCAACAATTTAATCAATACCATTCTTCCAATTCTCGTTACCGGAATTGCTTTACATTTATTCGGCGAGAGCGGGCTGGTTCTATCTATTGCTACCCTTGTAGTTGCTTTACTCATTATTGTGTTCAGCGAAATCACGCCAAAAGTCATTGGCGCAGCCTTCCCAGAAAAGATTGCCTCTAATGTAGGGTGGTTAATTCTGCCGCTGACATTTCTATTCGCCCCGCTACTCTGGCTAATTAATAACTTTGTATCGGGATTAATGAAGGTTTCAGGCCTGCAATCGTCTTCAGACAGCAGAACCATGAGCAAAGAAGAATTACGCAGCCTTGTTCTAGAATCAAACAGATTTGTCTCAAACCATCATCGCAATATATTGCTCAATTTATTTAATTTAGAGAACATTACTGTTGATGATGTCATGACCCCAAGGTCAAAAATAGAAGTGCTAGACCTTTCTAGACCTATTGATGAGGTAGTTCAGCAATTAGAGACTTGCTATCACAATAAATTGCCGGTGTGCGATGGTGATTCAGAGCGCATCGTCGGAATTCTGTCGGTCAAAAAGGCTTTGTCACTATTGGGTGACTCTAATTTAAAGCATGAAGATTTTCGTGTCTTACTAAATGAACCTTACTTCATCCCCACTGGTACACCAGTATTGCAGCAGATGCAATTTTTCCAAGATAACCAGCAACGTCTCAGTTTGGTAGTAAATGAATATGGGGAAGTTTTAGGATTGGTGACATTCAAAGATATCGTTGAAGAGTTAATTGGCGAATTCACAACCTCTTTTTCAGATCTCTCTACCGATCCGCGATGGTTGGCAGATGGGACCTATCTCGCCAGTGGCGGCGCCTCATTACGAGATCTCAATCGCCTATTGAGTTTAGATCTTCCGCTAGAGGGTCCACGCACCTTGAACGGTCTTATCCTCGAAAATCTAGAAGCCATTCCAGATCATGATGTCAGCATCAAAATTGGCGAGATCGTGATGGAAATTGTTCAGTTTGACGATCAAGGCGTAAAAACAGTCAAACTTTACCGCCCTAAGATTGATCAAGAATTAGCTTGATTGGCATTCATGATGAATCACTCATTATTCGTACCTGGCAAGAGATAGCAAAAAATGCACTTCATGCCAGAGCGAGCGATATACACACTGAGGCTCGCCCCTTAAGCAGCCTTGTACGTATTCGAGTTGATGGATTGTTACAGACGCAATATGAGTATCCGATTGAGTTTCATGAACGACTGATTACTCGCATCAAAATACTGGCTCGCTTAGATATCGCCGAGAAACGCATTCCACAAGATGGGCGCCTATGCATTGGCTTAGATTTTTCAAACCCTGAAATTGATTGCCGCGTTTCTTTGCTGCCTACGCTTTATGGCGAGAAAGCAGTTATTCGCATTCTGCAGAGTCAAATTGGGGAACTTGACCTTGAAAAAATCGGCCTACTACCTGAACAACTAGATCTTTTACAGACTGCGATTGCCCAGCCTAATGGTCTAATCCTAGTAACAGGGCCAACTGGCAGCGGCAAAACACGCACGCTTTATAGCTGCCTTAATAAACTCAACCAAACCCACCGTAATCTATGCAGCATTGAGGACCCTATTGAGATTCGCCTGCCTGGCGTCAATCAAGTGGCCTACCATCCACGTGCTGGCCTAGAGTTTGCAACCATCATCAAAGCCTTATTGCGCCAAGATCCTGATGTCATCATGATTGGCGAGATCCGGGATGGCGCTACGGCAAACCTAGCTATCCAAGCAGCACAAACTGGGCATCTTGTTCTCAGCACTCTTCACACACGCGATGCAAGAAGCGCCCTATCCAGACTTCAAAGTCTGGGTGTAGATAAAGAATTGCTCGCATCTTGCTTACTATGCGTCAGCTCACAACGTCTTGTTAGAACCCGTTGCGTATATTGCAGAAAACCAAAAGATGATAAGAGATCCAATCAAGCTGTTGGACTTTGTGATGCTTGTCATGGCATTGGCTACTTAGGACGCGTTGGCGTTCATGAGGTTTTAAATATCAAACAAGTTTTAAATCCTGCTTTGGCATATATCAGCATGAGCGAAGCTGGGACACGACACATCAATTCGGGATTAATAGATCAAGCCTTTTTGAGTGCGGAAATTAGCCCATGGCATTGAATGCGCAATGCCAATTAGCGTTCTCAGAGCAGTTATTAACACTTCTAAACCCTTCTCAATGCTGTACAGCTTATCTAGTCTAGCGCGCCCAAAGACTGGCAGCCATGGCTTGAAAGACTTCAAGGGCAACTCAAGAAGGGTAATAGCTTCTCTCAAAGCTTGGCCACACAGGGCAATTTGTTTTCTATAGAGTTGATTAATCTCATTCGGGTCAGCGAGCGCACAGGCGATGTGCAACTCGCGCTTGGAATCATTAATCAACAATTGGAATCCCAAATTCAACTCAAGCAAAAGGTTAGACAGGCTCTAACTTATCCAATCACAACCTTAGGAACCTCTTTTCTATTATTGATTGTGATGATGGTGTGGGTAATACCCGTATTCAAAGAAGTTTTTGACAATTTTCAAGCAGATCTGCCTCCAGCCACTAAAGCACTTATTCAGATTTCTAATGCCATTCAAAATTACTTTATTGAAATGGGCATTTGTCTAGCAATTTGTACCTTCATACTTTTCTTCAGCTGGAAAAAATACACTTACCTACAAAAGAAAGGTAATCAATGGGCGCTTCGTATTCCCTTGTTGGGAAAACTGCTGCGGATTGCAGCCCTGCAATACTGGTGTCGCACATTGGGCCACCTACTAGAATCGGGCTTACCCCTGCCAGATGCATTAAGAGTTACCGCCCACTCTTCTAATCACTGGATTAGTCATGATCTTAGTGCTGAGGTATTCAAACACATTATGCGTGGCTGGCCGCTAGGAGAGGCATTACAAAAAGCAGACCCCAAAAATCGATTCTTTGATTTTGAAACTCTTCGGCTACTACATATCTCTAGTGAGAGTGGTTTTCTAGCAAACATGCTGAGTAAACGCGCCAGCACTCTCAGCGACCAACTAAGTAAGCAATTAAATAATCTTGGTCAAACCTTAGAGCCCTTGCTAATCATTTTGATTGGAATCATCATTGGCGGGCTTGTGATAATTTTGTATCTACCAATATTTCATTTGGGGCAGATTGTTTGATGCATGTACTTAACTACCTAGTAATAGTGAAAGCTGTAATCATCATCGCACTTGTATATCTATCCTATATTGATTTCCGCAGTTTTCAATTACCCAATGCCATCACACTCCCCATGATTGCCATTGGCATCCTCTTCAATGTAGTTGGCATACTTGATCCAGGATTAACCAGTCCTATTGGCAGTCTCTTGGGTGCCATTGCTGGATTTGCACTTCTATGGGCCCTAGACAAACTGTATTACTGGACCAAGAAACAACATGGCATCGGCCTAGGGGATGCAAAGCTCTTATCTGCACTTGGCCGTGGCTTGGGGTAGGCGCTTTACCAAACACTTCTAATTGCCTCTATCAGCGGTATTTTTGGGGGAGTCTTATGGCTACGTTTTCAAAAGCAAAAGATTCGGTCCGCATTTCCCTTCGGACCTTTCCTTGCGTTTGCTGGCATTATTGAGTTGTTATGGCCGCAACTTCTTCAAGCCCTCATTCTGAACAGTCCGACTTAAGAGGGCTCAAGGAGGTCATTCCCCTTATTGGCCTCACAGGAGGCATTGGTTCTGGGAAAACCGCCGTCAGCGATCAATTAGGAAAATTAGGCGCCGGGATTATTGATACTGATGTCATTGCCCATGAAATTACTGCGGCCAATGGCTCTGCAATTGAGTCTATCCGAGAGTATTTTGGCTCTGATTACATTGACACTAATGGCGCCTTAGATCGAGCCAAGATGCGCACCCTCGTTTTTGCCAACCCAGAAGCGAAAAGAGCACTAGAAGCAATCACCCACCCCCTAATTCGTCAAGAAACTATCAAGCAAGCCTTCCAGCAAGCCAAAGGCGGGGCACCTTATCTCGTTTTTGTCGTTCCGCTCCTGCTTGAGTCTGGCACCTGGAAAGGCTTGATTGACCGATTGGTAGTGGTTGATTGCCCTGTAGAGACCCAAATTAGCAGGGTAATGCAGCGCAACAATTTACCCAGGGCAGAGGTTGAAAAAATTCTTCAATCCCAAGCCTCTCGAGAAGACCGCCTAGCTCACGCTGATTTTGTTATCGAAAATCAAGGCAGCCTCGATCAGCTCATTGAGGAGGTAAATCAGCTGAACCAAAAAATTCTCCAAATTCAGAAGGGGTAACGCAGTTCGTCATAGAATATGGGCTTGTGATCGTCTACGAATACCCTTTCAATGAATTAGTTCGAAGCATGCTTCGACTTGAGTATTTGTTCGCCCGCTTTAATCATTTCACCCGATCAGACGACCCTGAATTGCATCACAACGCCATTGCCATTTTGTTTGATCTTGGCGATATCGGCGCACGTGGTGATATTAAATCCCTACTCTTAAAAGAATTTGAGCGTCAAAAATATGCGCTCAATGGATTGAAGTCATCGCAAAAGGTTGATCAAGAAGCTCTTACGCAAACCTTAAATGAAATCGACACGGTTGCATCCAAAATTAACCAATCTGCTGGCAGACCCAATTTAATCATTTCGGAGAGCGAATGGCTAAATGGCATACGTACCCGTCTCAATATCCCCGGTGGAACGAGTCCAATTGATTTGCCAAGTTATCACGCTTGGAAAAATAGCCCATCAACTGAGCGACGCAAATTATTAGAAAGCTACATAGCGCCTTTATTGCCATGGCAAGATGCTTGTCAATTATTTTTGCGTTTACTGCGTCAATCAGGTGAAGCAAAAGATGTTGTTGCTCACAGCGGATCTTTTCAGCAAGCGCCCTCTGGAAAAGTCTATCAACTCATGCGTATCGCTGTTGAAGATGACACGCTCTTCTCAGAAATTAGCGCCAATAAATATCTGCTTTCGATTCGCTTCATGCAGTCTGATCGAGACAAAAAAGCGCAGCCTGCCAACAAAGATGTGCCTTTTAAACTGACGCTCTGTCAGTTCTAGGGCAATAAGGCTTTCAGCCTTTCCAGCATTGGCCAAGCGGCCGGCAACAGGGGCTCAACACTCGGCTTTTCAGCCCCCAAAATCTCCCAAGATAAAGCCTGTCCTTCACACCCCTTAGGGGTGCCACTCCAATTTCGAATAACGCTGACATGCAAACGAACATATGCATGTGGGTAATTATGCTCAAGTACGGTTAACTCTTCACTGGATTGAATATCAATTCCCAACTCTTCATGGAGTTCTCGCTTTAAGGCCTGAAAAACGGATTCCCCTTTTTCAATTTTTCCTCCTGGAACTTCCCAGTAGCCAGCATAAGGTTTTCCTTCAGGTCGTTGACCTAATAGATAGCGGCCAGATTCATCAATTAAGATGCCAGCCGCTACTTCAGTGATGGGTCTATCAGTGGTTTGCAAAATTTGCTTTTAAGCGTGAGAGCCGGCCCAATGCTTTGCAAACTGCCAGGCTACACGGCCTGAACGTGAACCACGCTCTAGAGCCCACACGAGCGCTTCAGATCTGGCCGCTTCTATTTGTGAGGCACTCTGACCAAAGTGTGCCAACCAGTGCGCAACGATAGCAAGATACTCATCTTGCTTTGGTGGGTAGAAAGAAAGCCACAAACCAAATCGCTCTGAAAGAGAAATCTTTTCTTCAACGACTTCACCCGGATGAATTTCACCATCATCGCTATGCACATAGCCTTCGTTGTCTTTCATATACTCCGGCAATAAATGACGGCGATTTGAAGTCGCGTAGATCAAGATATTGTCGACTTGAGCTGAAACCGAGCCGTCTAGGGCGGATTTCATGGCTTTATAGCCTGATTCACCATCCTCAAATGAGAGATCGTCACAGAAAATGATGAAGCGTTCAGGGCGGTCTGCCAAAAGCTCGGTGATATCCGCGAGATCAGCTAAATGCTCTTTTTCGACCTCCACTAGACGCAAACCTTGGCTTGCAAATTCATGCAAACTGGCTTTGATCAGGGAAGACTTTCCTGTACCTCTTGCACCAGTTAGCAAAATATTATTTGCCGGCTTTTTTTGTATGAAATTTTTCGTGTTATCTCAAATTGCATCTCGTTGACGATCGATGTTTTGCAGATCTTCAAACGTAATGTCAGCAACATGCTTTACAGGCTGTAAAAATCCAATACTGCCAAAGATACTGTCTCTACGACGCCACCTAAAAGCGGTAGACGATTTCCACTGCTCTTCGGTTAATGGCTTAGGTAAAAAATGTCTCTAAATGCTCTAAAAGACGGTCTAATTTTTCATTCATGGGATTGGTCTTGCTTATGAGCGATAGTCTGCGTTAATTGACACATAGTCATGCGATAAATCACATGTCCATATCGTTTGAGATGCAGTGCCACGACCCAAATCGATCTTTACTGTGATTTCTGGGGCCTGCATTACGCGCTGACCATCCGCCTCTTGATACTCTGGATTACGCCCACCATTCTTGGCAACCCAAACATCGCCAAGCCACATTTGGACACGATTTACATCCAAGTCCTGAATACCGGCGTATCCAATAGCGGCCAATATCCGCCCTAGGTTTGGATCGCTAGCAAAGAATGCGGTTTTGACCAAAGGTGAATGGGCAACGGCTTTGGCAACCAACCGACACTCTTCTGAAGTTTTGCCACCCAGCACTTCAATCGTCATAAATTTTGTTGCGCCTTCGCCATCGCGCACAATCATTTGCGCTAATTTTCTAGCGAGAGCAATCAGAGCTTCACGCACTACCGCATAACTAGGATCACTTGTCGACTGAATGTTTACCGACGACTGACCTGTTGCCATGATGATGAAAGAATCATTGGTGGATGTATCGCCATCAATCGTGATGGCATTAAATGAAAGATCCGCTACCTCGCGCGTAAGCGCAGTCAGCAATCCTTGAGCAAAACCTGCATCAGTCGCAATAAAGCCCAACATGGTTGCCATGTTGGGATGAATCATGCCGGCACCTTTGCAGATACCTGTGAGCACCACTGGACCAGATGGAGTCTCAACAGTGACAGAGCTCGCCTTTGGCTGAGTGTCGGTAGTCATGATAGCTTCTGCTGCATCAAACCAATGATCCTCGCCAAGGTTTGTAACTGCATTGGGAAGCGCGCTAATAATTTTCTGAATCGGCAACGGCTCCAAAATCACGCCTGTTGAAAATGGCAAGATCTGTTCAGGGTTGAGCTTTAGTTCCTTAGCTAAAGCCTGGCAAGTTTCTAGGGCATCTTTCATCCCTTGCTCTCCGGTGCCCGCATTGGCATTACCCGTATTGACCACTAATGCCCTTATCTCACCTTTGGCGCCATCCTGAGCTAAATGCTCACGACAAACTTGAACGGGGGCGGCGCAGAAACGATTTAAGGTAAACACGCCAGCCACCTGAGATCCAGGCGTAAGTGTCATCACTAGCAAATCTTTATGATTGGCCTTTTTAATGCCAGCTTCTGCAATGCCCATGGCAAAGCCCTTAACAGGCTTTAGATCAGTTTTTTGAGGGAGGGGTAAATTAACGGTCATAGTCCGATAATTGTAGATGAGGCTTAAAAACAAAGCGCGCCGTATTTGGCGCGCTTTTTCTTAATCAACTGCAGAATGCAAGGATTAAGCCTTAACTGGCAATTCTCGAATGCGCTTACCTATGGCCGCCGCAATCGCGTTAGCCAAGGCGGGCGCCACTAATGAAACCCCAACCTCCCCCAACCCCCCTGGTTTTTCTTGACTAGGGATCAAATGCACTTCAATTGTCGGCACCTGATTTTGGCGAAGGCTTGGATAGTTATTAAAGTTCGTTTGTTGAACACGACCATTCTCAATCGTAATCGCATTACCCAAAGCTGCGCCTAGGCCATAAATTACACCGCCCATCCGCTGAGCTCTTGCTTGATCCGGGTGAACCACGATTCCGCAATCAGAAACAAAAGTAATCTTCTTCACTTTGGTATCGCTTGATGCGTTATCTAATTCAACAATACATGCTGAATAGGTGTCATAGCACTCCATCTGGGCTACACCAAATTTTTTACTACCAGCGGAATAGCCAGACTTCTTCACCGCAGCCTCAAGAACTGCTTTTGCTCGTGGATGTTTATTTAATGAGGCCATACGGAACGCAACAGGATCTTTTCCTGCAGCTTTTGCAGCCTCATCGACAAAACTCTCAATAGCAAAAGCATTCAATGCGTTACTCACTGAGCGCCAGTAGCCTACTCGCACGCCAGTATCAGTAATGACATTGGTGATTTCCATATTCGGAATGTCATAGGTCACATTGTTTGAGCCCTCAACCATGAAGGGATCAAAGCCATCCTTCACAAATCCTGGGAAAGCACGCGCGGTCACCGACTGTGAAACCATCTTCGCCTTCATCAACTCCAGCTGCCCATTAACGCCAACCACTCCATCTAGTTGATGAATGCTCATTGGACGATAGAAGTCATGTGTGATGTCATCTTCTTTTGTCCAAAGCATCTTGACTGGCATGCCTGCTGCCTTTGAGATCTCCGCCGCCTGACGAATAAAGTCAAGCTCTAGCTTGCGACCAAATCCACCACCCAAGAAAGTAGTTTCAATAGTCACATCTTCCGGCTTAACACCCGCTGCTGCCGCCGCAACTGCTTGCCCACCTTGTTGAAACTGAATAGGGCCAATAATTCTGCACTTCCCATTAGAAACATCCGCGGAGCAATTGACAGGCTCCATGGTGGAGTGTGCTAAATATGGCAAGAAATATTGTGCGCTAACTGCTTTACCGCCTGAGGTGGATTTATTAACATCGCCAACCGTCTTAATCACTGCGCCCTTTTGAGATAGCCCAGCCTCAAGAGACTTGCGAACAGTTGCATTACTTAAGCTTGCATTTGGTCCTTTATCCCAATTGATCTTCAGAGCATCTCTACCTTTGCGTGCGGCATAAAAATCTTTTGCCAACACAGCCACGCCATCAGAAATTTGGACAACCTTGATAACACCAGCCACCTTGAGTGCGCCAGATGCATCATAAGATTTTGGAGTGCCGCCAATTACAGGGCATTGCGCCAAAGAAGCAATTGCCATGCCTGGAATCTTGACGTCGATACCGTAAACCGCTTTGCCAGCGACTTTTGCGGGCGTATCCAAACGGCGCATGGACTCTTTTCCGATAACCGTAAAATTGGCCGGAGATTTTAAGGCTGGCTTTTCTGGGAGCGGCAATTTAGCAGCATCTGCAGCTAACTCGCCATACGTTGCTGACTTACCACCAGGATGAGTCACCTTACCATTTAAAGCTTTACAGTCAGATGCAGCAACATTCCAGCGTTGCGCTGCCGCCTGAACCAAAACAGATCGTGTTGCCGCACCAGCCGTTCTCAGCTTATCAAACGCTTCACGAACAGAAGTAGAGCCACCAGTGATTTGGCCGCCCAACATGGCATTGATATAAACCGGTGCTACGCCAGCAATTTCTACTTTGACCATTGAGAGCGGCAGATTTAATTCTTCTGCAAGCAATGCAGGCAAAGAGGTATAGACGTCCTGCCCCATTTCTGAGCGAACACAAATCAGGGTAATTTGATTGCTAGGCGTAATCTGAATCCAAGCATTTGCCAAAGCAGGCGTACCATTTGCAGTCGCAGCTTCAGCGGCAACAGGGAGATGCATTCCGACCACAAATGCACCACTAAGAGCAGCGCTTTGCTGAAGAAATTGACGACGGCTCACATTTTTTAATGAATGATTTTTCATGTGTCTGCCCCTTAATCCAATTTATCAGCAGCGCGTTTAACTGCCTTCTCAATACGGGAATAAGTTCCGCAGCGGCAAATATTGCCAGCCATGGCATTCTTAATATCATCACTATTGGGCTTTTTATTCTTAGCCAATAAATCTGCTGCCGACATCATTTGCCCCGTTTGGCAATAACCACATTGAGGCACATCGAATTCGGTCCAAGCATCCACAAGCGCTTTACCCACTTTTGGAGATAGACCCTCTAAAGTGGTCACCTTCTTGCCGGAAGCCACTGAAACTGGGGTAGAGCATGAACGAATTGCCGCTCCATCTAAATGAACTGTACAAGCCCCACAGAGCCCTGCGCCGCATCTATACTTTGGACTAGTTACATCCAGGTGGTCACGCAAGACCCAAAGAATCGGAGTTTCTGGATCTCCATCAAAATTTACCGCTTTACCATTGAGAGTAAATGTTATGGCCATAGTGCCCCCTAATTGTGAGTAAGTAACAAGCAAGAAATAGATTTAGAACTTACAAATCATGACAGATATCGCGGACGATCATCGTATGAAATAACTAGGGATTTCACCAAGAAAAAAGGCTCAGAAATCTGAGCCTTTCAATTAGATAAAGATAAGCGATTAAGTTAGTTAAGTTAGAGCACCGCAGCAATTCTTATATTTTTTACCGCTGCCACAAGTACATGGGTCGTTACGTCCAATTTTTGGTCCAGTACGAACTGGTGCAGGCTGAATATCAATCAAAGCACCGCGATCGCCAGTTGAACCTGCCACCTCCATATCAGCATCAGCATGTTGATATTGCAGATCTTTTAACTTAGCCAAATCCTCATTCATGGATTCTGATGCCTGGTCTAATTCGCTTGCACTACGAATTTGCACCGTCATGATGCTTTTAACAACATCATTCTTGATGACATTCAAGAGTTCGCCATAGAGCTCAAACGCTTCACGACGGTATTCCTGCTTAGGATCCTTTTGGGCATAGCCTCGCAAATGAATACCTTGACGTAAATGATCTAAAGCTGCCAAATGCTCGCGCCAATGAGTATCAAGACTATAGAGAAGAACGGAACGCTCAAAACCAGCAAAGGACTCACGACCAGCTAGGTCCACTTTTGCGTCATAAGCCTCTTTAGCCGCTTGCAAAACGCGCTCGACGATTTCAGAGTCATCAACACTTTCTGCACCCTCAACCCACTTCTGCAAGTCGACTGTTAAGCCCCACTCGCTTGCTAGAACATTTTCAAGGCCTGGTAAATTCCACTGCTCCTCCATTGACTCGGCCGGAACATAGTAAGAGCAGACAGAGCGGAGAACGTCTTCACGCAAATTGGTAATAAGTTCACCAACATCAGCGCTTTCGAGCACTTCATTTCTGAGGCGATATGTTTCTTTACGCTGATCATTGGCTACGTCGTCATACTCCAACAATTGCTTACGTATATCAAAGTTACGACCTTCAACCTTGCGCTGAGCAGACTCAATAGAGCGAGTCACCATGCCCGCCTCAATTGGCTCACCATCAGGCATCTTTAAACGCTCCATCACGGCGCGCAAACGATCGCCTGCAAAAATACGCAGTAATGGATCATCTAGCGAGAGATAGAAACGTGAAGAACCTGGATCCCCTTGTCGTCCCGAACGGCCACGAAGCTGATTATCAATACGACGACTCTCATGGCGCTCAGTACCAATAATATGCAAGCCACCAGCGGCTAAAACTTGATCGTGAATGCTTTGCCACTCATCTTGCAATTGCTTGATCTTGGCAGCTTTTTCAGCATCAGACAGGGAGACATCCGCTTCAATGAGAGCAGATTGTTTGCCTACATTACCACCCAGCACAATATCCGTGCCACGACCGGCCATATTGGTTGCAATCGTGATCATTTTTGGACGTCCCGCTTGCGCAATGATCTCTGCCTCGCGAGCATGCTGCTTAGCATTCAGCACTTGATGCGGCAACTTACGCTTATCTAACAATCCAGCAATTAATTCTGAGTTCTCGATTGAGGTTGTTCCAACCAAGACTGGCTGACCACGCTGATAACAATCTTCAATATCTTTAATCACGGCGTCATAGCGCTCGCGAGAAGACTTATAAATTTGGTCTTGACGATCTTTACGCTGACTAATGCGATTTGGCGGAATAACGACTGTTTCAAGGTTATAAATTTCCTTGAATTCATAAGCCTCTGTATCCGCTGTTCCGGTCATACCGGCCAACTTGCCGTACATCCGGAAATAATTTTGGAAAGTAATTGTCGCTAGCGTCTGATTCTCATTCTGAATCGGCACACCTTCTTTAGCCTCTACTGCTTGATGTAAACCATCCGACCAACGACGGCCTTGCATGAGACGACCGGTAAACTCATCAACAATAATGACTTCGCTATTTTGAACAACGTAGTGTTGATCACGGTTATATAAAGTATGCGCACGCAAAGCTGCATAAACGTGGTGCATCAAAGTAATATTTTGAGGTGCGTATAAAGAATCGCCATCATTTAAGGCGCCGATCTGCACCAATACCTGCTCAGCTTTATCGTGACCCTGCTCGGTCAGGTAAACCTGCTGAGATTTTTCATCAACCCAATAATCGCCAGGCTTCTCAACGCCAGTACCATCAGCCTTCTCTTCGCCAATCTGACGTTCTAAATAAGAAGGCAGTTTATTAATCTTGATATAGAGATCAGTATGATCATCCGCCTGACCAGAAATAATTAATGGTGTACGCGCTTCGTCAATCAAGATGGAGTCAACTTCGTCCACGATTGCGTATGCCAAACCACGTTGAACGCGCTGATCCAAATCTTGCACCATGTTATCGCGCAAATAATTAAAACCAAATTCATTATTGGTGCCGTAAGTAATATCAGCCGCATAAGCTTCTTGCTTAGTTTTGTGATCCATCTGCGATAGATTCACGCCAACCTTCATGCCCAAGAAGTTATACAAACTTGACATCCACTCAGCATCGCGTTGCGCTAAGTAATCGTTCACGGTAACAACGTGCACACCCTTACCAGTGAGCGCATTCAAATAGACCGGAAGGGTCGCAGTTAAGGTTTTTCCTTCACCCGTACCCATCTCAGCAATCTTGCCCTGGTGAAGCGCAAGACCGCCCATGAGCTGAGCATCAAAGTGGCGCATCTTCATCACACGCACGCTAGCCTCACGCACAACAGCGAAAGCTTCTGGCGCGATATCGTCCAAGGACTCACCAGCAGCCAAACGAGATTTGAACTCATCTGTTTTAGCTGCGAGCGCGGCATCGTCCAAAGCCTTAAGGCCAGACTCAAAAGCGGCTACTTTGGCAACGACTTTGCGATACTGTTTTAATAGGCGGTCGTTACGACTGCCGACCAGGGTTTTAAGAAGACCGATTACCATGGGATATTGAAGAAAATGAAGACCTTGAGTTTATCATCCGAACCCCATTTTTTATGAACTTCGCTCGTAAACCTTCCCGTAAGCCGACTGCCCACGAATGGGTGGATTACCTACGTGAATCTAATGGTTTAGGCGGGATTCTGGCTAAAACTGAAGGTCTTGTGAAGCTCAAACTCACCCTTGGGCAAGCATTGGCAAAGTTAGACCTCGAGCACCTAAGCTCTAAAATTGAACCGGGATGGAGCTCAAGCAAAGAGAATGCGCTTTTTTTACTGGTAAATAGCGCCAATATTGGCAATCGCTTGCAACAAAATTTACCCAGTCTAATCAATGAGTTGCAAAGATTAGGGGTTCAGTGCGCAGCCATTCAAGTCAAAATAAACCCCGCACCCGCTCAGTGGGAAGTGAAGCCTCGTGAAAGCGCTCTAGATCGCAGGCCAGCACGGGGCTTTAATGAGATTGCTAAAAAATCTTGGGAGGATCTTCTGCAAAAACTTGCGCCGGATTCAGAACTACGAAAAACGGTAGAAAGACTACTTCGGCACAAGCCGAAATAAAGAAAGCATCCTCAGAAAAAGAGGGGCTGATTTTCTTGAGAATAGGCGGCGGGCGCCTTATTTTCGGCAAAAGTACTAATTTCGTAAGAAGCTGGGTCTTCCAATAGCTTGCGTAACAGTGCGTTATTTAATGCATGACCTGACTTTTCGGCAACATAAGCACCCACGATAGGATGACCGACCAAGTACAAGTCGCCAATGGCATCCAAAATTTTGTGGCGCACAAACTCATCTTCGTAACGAAGTTCTTCGTTATTCAAAATACGATGCTCATCAAGCACGATCGCATTATCCAGACTGCCGCCGCGAGCTAAACCCATTTCCCTGAGCGCTTCCACCTCGTGCGCAAATCCAAATGTACGAGCGCGACCAATTTCACTGCGATATGCGTGTTCTGCAAAGTCCACGATAAATCGCTGACCAGTTTTATCTACTGCCGGGTGCTTGAAATCGATCGTGAAATCCAACTTAAACCCAAAGAAAGGTTCAAGGCGCGCAATCTTATCGCCTTCACGAACTTCAACTGGCTTCTTGATCACCACAAACTGGCGCGGAGCATCTTGCTCTACTATTCCAGCAGACTCAATTAAGAACAAGAAAGAAGCGGCGCTGCCATCCATGATGGGAACCTCTTCTCCATCAAGTTCGATAAATAAATTATCTAAACCTAAGCCCGCACAAGCTGAAAGCAAGTGCTCAACTGTTGATACACGAACGCCATCTTTCTGAATCACTGATGCCAAACGTGTATCGCAGACAGACAAAGCCGTCGCAGGCACAAGGGATTGCTGCTCAGTATCAACACGAACAAACTGAACCCCTGAATTCACTGGTGCAGGCTTAATGACAATCGTCACCTTACGACCAGAGTGCAAACCAATTCCCACGGTTTTTACCGGAGAGGCTATGGTTCTTTGCTTCATCATGATCGCTTCTTTAAATTCAGGGGATATGGATTAAAAAATTACAGCTTCTTCAATATAGAAGCTGCATCGCTTACTTCAAATTTACCGGGGGCTTCACGATCCAAAGATTTCACTACGCCATCTTCAACAATCATGGCATAACGATCTGATCGAACACCCAAACCACGAGCTGTCAAATCCAACTCTAAGCCTAATTTCTTGGTGAACTCGGCACTACCATCGCCGAGCATGCGGACTTTCTTGCCCACCTTTTGATCGCGTCCCCATGCACCCATTACAAATGGATCATTTACAGAAACACACCAAATTTCATCTACGCCCTTAGCCTTAATGGCATCGTAATTCTCAACATATCCTGGAACATGTTTAGCGGAGCATGTTGGCGTAAAAGCGCCAGGCAATCCAAAAATCACAATCTTTTTGCCAGCAGCAATTTTTTCAACTTCAAATGCATTTGGTCCTAATGCGCAGCCCTCAGTCTCTTCGTTAAAAAACTCATAAAGGGTGGCATTTGGTAATTTTTGTCCAATAGCAATCATCGTATCTCCAATAAGTAATCGTTAGTCAGCGTGCCAACGCAAGCGCAGGATTCGTCGTCCGGAGGGGCGCTGCGCTACATCTTGCAATTACCTATTGTATTAAGCAGTCAATTAATCTGCTTGCTTACGCAAAAACGCAGGGATTTCATAGTAATCAGCCCCTTTGTCCAATAAGGTCTTCGCTTGTGGAGAACTATCCGCACCTAATGTCGGCGCAGGAGTCGCTTCACGAGAGCTACGAAAAACCCGTGGCAAATCATATTGGCTGTAATCAACCGCGCTACTTGCTGTTAGTTGAGCTGCCATTGCTGGTGCGCAGGCAGAACCAGTCATCGCCACTCCTGCGCTAGTGCTTAATGCAGAATCCAAACCAACCTTACTGATTGCTGCAGAAGCACTTGCAGGCGCAAAGCTATTGAGGTTTGCCATTGTTGGAATCGCATCATGAGTACCAGTAGCCTGTCTCCAAACAACTTCTGGTTGATTGCTTTGACGAGCCTGCGGATTGTTTAAGCCAGTTGCGACAACAGTTACGCGCAAAGCATCACCAAGGCTATCGTCATATACGGTTCCGAAGATCACAGTTGCATCATCAGCAGCATAACCACGAATCGCTGCCATTACTTCACGAGTTTCAGACAACTTTAATGAACGGCTAGCAGTAATGTTTACCAATACGCCACGCGCACCAGATAGATCCACGCCCTCTAACAATGGAGAAGCAACTGCAGCCTCAGCAGCCAAACGCGCACGATCCATACCAGAAACAGTTGCTGTTCCCATCATGGCTTTGCCTTGTTCACCCATAACAGTCTTAACGTCTTCAAAGTCCACGTTAATCAAACCTTGAACATTAATGATTTCAGCAATACCAGAAACCGCGTTATGCAAAACATCGTCAGCGCAAGAGAAGGCTTTATCAAACTCAGCATCTTCACCCATCACTTCAAATAGTTTTTCATTAAGCACAACAATTAATGAATCTACATATGATTCGAGTTCGGTAGCGCCGTTCTCAGCAACCTTTAAACGCTTCACACCCTCAAAATCAAATGGCTTGCTGATGACGCCAACTGTCAAAATGCCCATTTCTTTTGCTACTTGAGCAACGATTGGAGCAGCGCCAGTACCTGTACCGCCACCCATACCGGCAGTAATAAATACCATGTGTGCGCCTTGCAATACATCTGCAATACGAGCACGGGCTTCTTCAGCGGAAGCAGCACCAATTTCAGGTTTTGCGCCAGCACCTAATCCGCTAGAGCCCAGTTGCAAATTCACAGATGCTTCAGAACGCTGTAATGCGCCAGCATCGGTGTTCATGCAAATGAACTCTACGCCATTTACTCCGCGACGGATCATGTGTTGGACTGCATTACCACCAGCCCCGCCAACGCCAACCACTTTAATAATGGTTTTGCCAGCAACTTCTTGATCTAACATTTCAAATTCCATATACCCTCCTAGGTAAAAAACGTACTACATTGACGACGACGAAAAACAACTTAAAAATTTCCTGCAAACCATTCCTTCATGCGCGCGATCACTCCTTGCAGCGCGCCTGATTGAGATACTCGACGACCACGCAATACTTGAGCTTGGCCCTCCATCAACAAACCAATGCTCGTGGCGAAACGTGGGCTACGCAAAACTTCATGTAAGTGGCCGCGGTATTCTGGTGTGCCAATGCGTGCAGGCCTTAAGAACACCTGCTCAGCCAACTCAACCATGCCTGGCATTAATGCAGTGCCACCTGTAAGTACGATTCCCGAAGAAACCATATCTTCATAGCCAGAATCACGCACCACCCCTCTTACCAAAGTGAATAACTCTTCCACACGTGGCTCGATGACTGCAGCCAACGCCTGTTTAGACATTGGACGTGGCTCACGATCACCTACACCAGGAACATCGATCATTGCTGCTGGATCAGCCATCTCTTGACGAGCAATGCCATGTGCGATTTTTAAATCTTCAGCATCAATGGTTGGGGTGCGCAATGCCATTGCAATGTCATTAGTAATCTGATCACCCGCAATTGGAATTACTGCTGTGTGACGAATCGATCCTTGGCAATAAATCGCAATATCAGTTGTGCCGCCGCCAATATCCACTAATACAACACCAAGCTCTTTTTCATCCTCGGTTAACACCGCCAAGCTTGATGCCAATGGCTGCAGAATCAGATCGTTTACTTCTAGCCCACAACGGCGCACACACTTCACAATATTCTGAGCAGCGCTTATAGCACCAGTAACAATATGCACCTTCACTTCGAGTCGTAAACCACTCATACCAATCGGCTCACGCACATCCTCTTGACCATCAATGATGAATTCTTGAACCAGAATGTGCAGAATTTGTTGATCAGTCGGAATATTGATTGCTTTAGCAGTTTCAAGCACACGCTCTACATCACCCGCACTTACTTCTTTATCGCGAATAGCCACCATACCACTCGAGTTAAAGCTCACAATGTGATTACCAGCAATTCCAGTGAAGACTTGCACGATCTGGCGGTCAGCCATAATCTCGGCTTCTTCCAAAGCCTTTTGAATAGATTGCACAGTTGCCTCAATATTGACAACAACGCCCTTCTTCAAACCCTTTGAGGCTGTTTGACCAACACCAACAACGTTAAATTGACCATCAGGCGCCAATTCAGCGACCAAGGCAACCACCTTGGAGGTTCCAATATCTAAACCAACCAATAAATCGCGATTGTCTTTACTCATTATTCCCATTCCTTCATTGCTTTAATTCGCTTTTCTTGCCATCAACATCGTTCTTTTTCAAACTCGCAGAGGCAAGATGAACTGCAAAACCATTTGCATAGCGCAAATCCACTGCATCAATTCGGTTAGCCCATTTCTCCTGCACCTGAGGCCAATACTTAAATAAACGCGCAACGCGTTCCTCCGTTAAATTCTTATCAGAGCTTTCTTCATCACGACCAAACTCGACTTTCATGCCATTTGAGAGCTTGATGTGCCAGGCATAGCGTTCGGTCAATGCCAGGCTCGTTACTTCAGCACCCCAAGGCTTAAACCAATTGTTCGCTTTTTCATAAAGACCCATGACTTCTTTGCCAGCATCATCTGGTCCATGAAAATCTATGAGTCGAGCACCATCACCGATTTCAGAGATGCGACCCGCAAAAAGCTCACCATATTTATTGATCAAAGTATTACTGTCTGAACCATCCCAGGTACCAAAAGCTTGTTGCTCTTCAATACTCACAATCAATCCGTTTGGCCACACTCGACGAACATTGGCATGACGTACCCAAGGCATGCTTTCAAACCCACGCTTCACATCTTCTAAGCGAACACTAAAAAAGTTACCTTGCACTGTCTCAGCAACCTGGCGCTTTACCATCGCTTTATTAATATGCTTTAAGGTTTGACCAGCAACAGGCTCAATCTGAATCTGCTTTAGCGTAAATACCGGACGTTGACCCAACCAAACCAATAAACCAATCACTACCATCACTACAAAACAACGCATCAAGAAACGGCTAAGCTTCTGCATCCGATCGGAATGATTCCAGAGCGGAGACATCAACATGGCGAAAATTTCGCCGAACCGGTCCATGAAATTACTCATGCGTTGGCACCGTCTTTTTGCTGCATTGTCTGAAGCAATAACCAAAGCACTAAATCGGCATACTCAACGCCCGCTGCCTTTGCTGCCATTGGCACTAAAGAATGCGAAGTCATGCCTGGTGATGTATTCATTTCCAACAGATATGGTTTGCCAGTCTTTTGATCAAGCATTACATCTGCTCGACCCCAAGTGCGACAACCTAAAGCTTTGTATGCCGCCAAGGCAAGCTCTTGAACTCTTTCATTTACCTCCTCCGGCAACCCTGTTGGGCAAAGGTATTGAGTCTCATCTGAAAAATACTTATTGTGAAAATCATAGTTAGCTTGTGGCGGAATAATTTTGATGACTGGCAACGCTTCAGCGCTTTCGCCCTGGCCAACCAATGGGCAAGTTAATTCGTCGCCCACAATGCATGTCTCAGCTACAACTTTGGTATCCAAACTTGCAGCCAACTTATAGGCTGCAGGAAGTTCTTCCACAGACTTCACCTTGGTTAACCCCAAGGAAGATCCCTCGTGGGCAGGCTTAATAATTAAAGGTAAGCCAAGATGCTTAGCTACTGCATGCCAATCACTATTTGCGGTTAACTCTTCAAACTCTGGGGTAGATAGTCCATTGCTAATCCAGATCTGCTTGGTAGCAATCTTGTCGATTGCTAAAGCTGATGCCAACACCCCGCTGCCGGTGTAAGGCAGCTCGAGTAATTCCAGCAATCCCTGGATCGTGCCATCTTCACCATAACGACCATGCAGAGAAATAAAGACACGATCAAACTTCTCATTTACGAGTTCGGTAGGATTACGCAGGCCAGTATCAAATGCATGCGCATCAACACCTTTAGAGATAAGTGCCTGCAATACACCATTGCCCGACATCAAAGAAATTTCACGCTCGCCCGAACGGCCGCCAAGCAAAACCCCAACTCGTCCAAGAGACTGAACATTCAAGCTGGCTAATTGGGCTTTCACGCGATCGCCCCACAAAGCGAGACCACTCTTAGACATTCTTTGCCTCCACCAATGTATGTGGCAAAGTGGATATTGAACCTGCTCCCATCGTTATTAACACATCCCCAACTTTTAAGATCTGACTCAGTTTTTCTGGCATCTCAGCAACGCTAGATGCAAATACCACCGCATTAGAGTTAAGAAGAGACTTAGTAGATTTGTCTTCAAGCATCGCTGCTTTCATCAAGCTCTTTCCATCAGCGCCTGGAATTTTTGCTTCGCCGGCTGGATACACTTCGGTCAATACCAAAGCATCAAAATTTTTAAGTACCTGAACAAACTCACCAAAGCAATCACGTGTTCTCGTGAATCGATGAGGCTGGAATGCCAATACCAAACGACGATTTGGATAGGCACCACGCGCTGCCGCCAATGTTGCAGCCATCTCTACCGGATGATGTCCATAGTCATCAATTAATGTGAAGCTACCGCCAGACGCCAATGGAATATCACCATATCTCTGGAATCGACGACCAACACCAC
>JBGAIU010000011.1:0-56818 GCA_044225315.1 Polynucleobacter sp. | reverse complement strand
TGATGCCTGGCGATAACGTCACAATCACTGTCAAACTCATCGCGCCAATCGCGATGGAAGAAGGTTTACGTTTTGCGATCCGTGAAGGTGGCCGTACTGTTGGCGCCGGCGTGGTTGCAAAGATTTTGGCTTAAGAAGTAGGTATTACTAGTAACAATATTTAGCGGTTTGCTAACCGGTGACATTAGTGCTGCTGATGTCACCGTGCTCTTTAGATGTATAACGTGGCAGCACCACACCGCTCTTTGGAATTAATATGCAAAACCAAAAAATTCGTATTCGTCTTAAAGCGTTTGATTACCGTTTGATCGACCAGTCTGCAGCTGAAATCGTTGATACAGCTAAACGTACTGGTGCAGTTGTTAAGGGTCCAGTGCCTTTGCCAACCCGTATTGAGCGTTTTGACATCTTGCGTTCACCACACGTAAACAAGACATCTCGTGATCAGTTAGAGATCCGTACCCATCTTCGTTTGATGGATATCGTTGATCCTACAGAGAAAACTGTAGATGCTTTGATGAAATTAGACCTCCCAGCAGGTGTGGACGTCGAAATTAAGTTGCAGTAATTTGTTGTTTCCAGTCTCGGCACTTGCCAAGACTGGGTTTTCGGGATAAAATTTAAAGCTCTGCTGAGTGAAATTTAGCAGATTTTATGGTTTTATTAGCATTAAAAACGTTGTAAGTTATTGATTTAGAAGTACTTTTACTTGTAAATCACTTAAATTAATTTTGCCGACCAATCGAAGTCGGCGTGGAGCATGAATATGAGCTTAGGCTTAATCGGCCGCAAGGTCGGCATGACCCGTCTATTTACGGACGAAGGGGAAGCGATTCCTGTCACCGTAATTGACGTGAGCGACAACAGAATCGCTCAAATCAAGACCCAGGCAACTGATGGCTATGACGCTATCCAGTTGGCACATGGCACACGTAGAGCAACTCGCGTTACCAAATCAATGGCTGGTCACTTTGCTAAAGCAGGTGTAATGGCTGGTAATGCACTCAACGAATTCCAATTAGATGCAGCAAAAATCGCAGAAATGACACCAGGACAAGTTATTCCTGCTGACGCTGCGTTTACTGCTGGTCAAAAGGTGGATGTGCAAGGCGTAACAATCGGTAAAGGTTACGCAGGTACCATCAAGCGTTATCACTTCGCTTCTGGTCGCGCATCTCACGGTAACTCTAGATCACACAACGTACCAGGCTCTATCGGTATGGCGCAAGATCCAGGTCGTGTTTTCCCAGGTAAGCGCATGACTGGCCACCTTGGTGACGTTACACGTACCGTACAAAATTTAGTCATCGCACGCATTGATGCAGAACGTAATCTCATCATGGTTAAAGGCGCTATTCCAGGTGCCCCAGGCGGTAAAGTTATTGTTACTCCAGCGGTTAAAGCACCGTTGAAGAAGAAATAAGGAGAGCGAATATGGAACTTAAGCTTCTCCAGGACAATGGTACTTTAGGTGCAGGCGTACAAGCTTCACCAGAAGTATTCGAACGTGAATATAACGAAGCATTGGTACACCAAGTTGTAGTGGCTTACCAAGCTAATGCACGTAGCGGTAACCGTGCACAAAAAGACCGTGAGCAAGTTAAGCACACAACCAAGAAACCTTGGCGTCAAAAAGGTACTGGTCGTGCACGTGCTGGTATGAGCTCTTCCCCGCTATGGCGTGGAGGTGGTCGTATATTCCCAAATTCTCCAGAAGAGAATTTCAGCCAAAAAGTAAACAAGAAAATGTACCGCGCTGGTATGAGATCAATTTTGTCTCAGTTGGCTCGCGAAGGTCGTTTGAATGTTGTTGATCAATTCAATCTTGAGGCTCCAAAGACCAAAGTATTAGCTGAGAAAGTGAAAGCAATGGGCTTGGATTCAGTCTTGATCATCGTTGATCAAGTTAGCGAGAATTTGTACTTGGCATCACGTAACTTGCATAAAGTTACCGTGGTTGAGCCACAGCACGCTGATCCATTAGCTTTGGTTCAATACAAAAAAGTATTGGTAAGCAAAGCAGCGATCACAAAAATTGAGGAGTTGCTGAAATGAGCCAAGTCCGTAAAAACGATCACAACCTGATGAAGGTTCTGCTTGGTCCTGTTATCTCTGAAAAAGCCACTATGGTTGCAGAGAAAAATGAACAAGTAGTTTTCCAAGTAGCTCGCGACGCAAACAAGAGCGATGTGAAACAAGCAGTTGAGTTGCTCTTCAAAGTGCAAGTTGACTCTGTTCAAATCGTGAATCAAAAAGGTAAGCCTAAGCGCTATGGCCGTTTTGAAGGTCGTCGTGACCACACTAAGAAGGCCTACGTGAATTTGAAGCCAGGTCAAGAAATCAACTTTGAAGCGGAGGCGAATTAATCATGCCTTTGATGAAAACAAAACCGACCTCACCAGGTCGCCGCTCAATGGTCAAGGTGGTCAATCCTGACCTCCATAAAGGCAAGCCTTTTGCACCATTGTTAGAGCCACAGTTTCAAAAAGCGGGTCGTAACAACAACGGCCACATCACTACTCGTCATAAGGGTGGTGGTCATAAGCATCACTATCGTGTTGTTGACTTTAAGCGTAACGACAAAGATGGTATTCCAGCAAAAGTTGAACGCTTGGAATACGATCCAAACCGCAGTGCAAATATTGCATTGATCGTGTTTGCTGATGGTGAGCGTCGCTACATTCCAGCTGCTAAAGGTATGACTGTTGGTCAGGCGATCATGAATGGCTCTGAAGCGCCAATCAAGTCTGGTAACAATTTGCCAATTCGTAACATTCCAGTTGGTAGCACTATTCACTGCGTAGAAATTCTGCCAGGCAAAGGTGCGCAGGTTGCACGTTCTGCCGGTGGTTCAGCAGTATTGTTGGCACGTGAGGGTGTTTACGCTCAAGTACGTTTGCGCTCTGGCGAAGTTCGCCGTGTGTTGATCGAGTGCCGCGCCACTATTGGTGAAGTTGGTAACGAAGAGCACAGCTTGCGTCAAATTGGTAAAGCAGGTGCAAATCGCTGGCGTGGTATTCGCCCAACCGTTCGCGGTGTGGCAATGAACCCAGTAGATCACCCACACGGTGGTGGTGAAGGTAGAACTGGCGAAGGTCGTGTACCTGTATCTCCATGGGGCACTCCAACCAAAGGTTATCGCACACGTCGCAATAAGCGTACAACTTCGATGATCGTTCAACGTCGTCAAAAACGTTAAGCGATAAGGATAAATAGATATGACACGTTCAGCTAAAAAAGGCCCATTTTGCGACGCCAGCTTGGTAAAAAAAGTTGAAGTTGCACAAGCCAACAAGGACAAAAAGCCGATCAAAACTTGGTCACGCCGTTCAACAATCCTCCCAGACTTCATTGGTCTGACGATTGCTGTACATAACGGTCGCCAACACGTTCCGGTTTATGTATCAGAAAACATGGTGGGTCATAAGTTAGGCGAATTCGCCTTGACCCGTACTTTCAAAGGTCACGCTGCTGACAAGAAAGTAACGAAGAAGTAAGGGGATGATGATGGAAGTTAAAGCTATTCACAAGGGTGCCCGCATTTCTGCGCAAAAGACACGTTTGGTCGCTGACCAAATCCGTGGTTTGCCGATTGCTCGCGCATTAAACATTTTGAACTTCAGCCCCAAAAAAGCTGCCTTCATTGTGAAAAAAGTAGTTGAGTCAGCGATTGCAAATGCTGAACACAATAAAGGTGCTGACATTGATGAGCTCAAGGTATCAGCGGTAATCGTTGATAAAGCAACATCCTTGAAGCGCTTCACTGCACGCGCTAAGGGTCGTGGCAATCAAATTGAAAAACAAACTTGTCACATTAGCGTGACCTTGAGTAACTAAGGAAAAATATGGGCCAAAAGATTAACCCTACCGGATTCCGACTCGCGGTAACGAAGAATTGGACATCACGTTGGTATGCAAACAATACTGACTTCGCAAAGATGCTCAAAGAGGACGTAGATGTCCGTAGCTATTTGAAGAAGAAGTTAAAGAATGCATCTGTTAGCAAGGTTGTGATTGAGCGTCCTGCGAAGAACGCACGTATCACTATCTATAGCTCACGTCCTGGCGTTGTGATTGGTAAAAAAGGCGAAGATATTGAAGTTCTCCGTCGCGAATTACAAAAGCGTATGGGCGTTCCAGTTCACGTGAACATCGAAGAAATTCGTAAGCCTGAAGTTGACGCGCAATTGATCGCTGACTCTATTACTCAACAGTTAGAGAAGCGCATTATGTTCCGCCGTGCTATGAAGCGTGCTATGCAAAACGCAATGCGTCTTGGCGCACAAGGCATCAAAATCATGTCTTCTGGTCGCTTGAATGGCGCAGAGATTGCACGTCGCGAATGGTACCGTGAAGGTCGCGTTCCACTTCATACATTGAAGGCTGATATTGATTACGCAACATCAGAAGCTGAAACTACATACGGCATCATCGGTGTAAAAGTTTGGGTTTACAAAGGCGACACATTGGGTCGCGGTGCAGAAGCTCAAGTAGCTGCTCCAGCTGCTGAACCTGCTGCAGAAGAAAAGAAAACTCGTCGTGCTCCAAGCAAACCAGCTGCTGGTGCTGACAAGCCATTAGTTGCTGCTAAGCCAGCAGTAAAGCGCGTGCGTAAGGTTGAAACACCTGCCGCTGATGCGCAGAAGTCAGGAGAGTAAGCATGCTACAACCAAAGCGTCGCAAGTATCGTAAGGAACAAAAAGGCCGTAACACTGGCGTGGCAACACGCGGTAGTTCTGTAGCCTTTGGTGACTTTGGATTGAAGGCCGTTGGTCGTGGACGTTTAACTGCTCGTCAAATCGAGTCAGCACGTCGCGCAATGACCCGTCACATTAAACGTGGTGGCCGTATTTGGATTCGTATTTTCCCAGACAAGCCAATTTCACAAAAACCTGCTGAAGTACGTATGGGTAACGGTAAAGGTAACCCAGAGTACTACGTAGCTGAAATTCAACCAGGCAAAGTGCTTTACGAGATGGATGGTGTGGATGAGCAATTGGCGCGCGAGGCTTTCAAGCTTGCAGCAGCTAAATTGCCTTTGCAGACTACCTTCGTGATTCGCCACTTAGGTTGATCGGGATAGAGATTATGAAAAATAAAGAATTAGCAGCGAAAGATCTGACTGCCTTAAACGCAGAATTGACAGAGCTCTTAAAGACTAACTTTAAGCTCCGTATGCAAAAAGGTACTCAGCAACTGACAAATACCAGCCAATTGGGCAAAACGAAGCGTGATATTGCTCGCGTGAAGACGTTTATTGCTCAAAAGACTGCTCAGAAATAAGGAAAAAGGGATATGACAGAATTATCTAAACCCTTGCGCCGTACCCTCGTGGGCCGCGTTGTTAGCGACAAAATGCAAAAAACTGTGACTGTTTTGGTTGAGCGTCAAGTTAAGCATCCGGTGATTGGTAAATACGTTGGCCAGTCCAAAAAGTACCATGCTCATGACGAAGCAGGCACATACAAGATGGGTGATACCGTTGAAATTGCTGAATCTAAGCCAATTTCACGCACTAAATCTTGGGTTGTGACCCGTTTGGTTCAGGTTTCAAAGGGTATTTAAGGCTTTTTTATATGGTTTTGGAGAAGATTCTTCCCAAAACCTTGTTTTTCGTAGTAGAATAAAAGGCTTCTCTGGTTTTATTGGAGAAGCAGTGTTTTTCATTAATTCCGGGTTTTAGCTTTCGTTAAAGCCCATAGACGGAACCAAGACTGTTTGCCTTTGGCTAATAAGTTGGGGATTAGAAATGATACAAACCGAAAGTAGATTGCAGGTTGCCGATAACACAGGCGCCAGTGAAGTGTTGTGCATCAAAGTATTGGGCGGCTCTAAGCGTCGTTACGCCAGTATTGGTGATGTAATCAAAGTCACTGTGAAGTCAGCTGCTCCACGCGGCCGTGTAAAAAAAGGTGATATTTATAACGCTGTTGTTGTTAGAACAGCTAAGGGTGTTCGCCGTCCAGACGGATCATTGATTAAGTTCGATGACAACGCTGCGGTATTGCTCAACGCTAAGTTAGAGCCAATTGGCACACGTATCTTTGGACCTGTCACACGCGAACTGCGTACTGAGAAGTTCATGAAGATCGTTTCTCTTGCCCCCGAAGTAATTTAAGAGGCTGACATGAATAAGATTCGTAAAGGTGATTCCGTCGTTCTATTGACTGGCCGCGATAAGGGCAAGCAAGGAACTGTAACGGCTGTTCTCGATGACAAACTCGTTATCGAAGGCGTAAATGTTTACAAGAAGAGTGTTAAACCTAATCCAGCGGCTGGTGTTACCGGTGGCTTGATTGATAAGACTATGCCCGTTCACATTTCTAATGTGGCTTTGGTTGACGGTAACGGCAAACCATCACGTGTTGGTATCAAACTCGTTGATGGCAAAAAGCAGCGTTTCCTCAAAACCACTGGCGCAACATTGAGCGCGTAAGGGGCGGAGAGAAATTATGAGCACACGTTTTCAAGAGCACTATCAAGCTAAAGTTGTTGCAGATTTGATTGCCAAGTTTGGTTACAAGTCTGTAATGGAAGTTCCACGCATCACCAAGGTAACCCTCAATATGGGCTTGGGCGAAGCGGTGAACGATAAAAAAGTTATCGAAAATGCAGTTGGTGATTTAACTAAAGTTGCAGGCCAAAAGCCAGTTGTAACTAAAGCTAAAAAAGCGATTGCAGGTTTCAAAATTCGTCAGGGCTACCCAATTGGTGCCATGGTGACATTGCGTGGTCAACGCATGTACGAATTTTTAGATCGTTTTGTAACTGTTGCTTTACCGCGCGTACGCGACTTCCGTGGCATTTCTGGTAAAGCATTTGACGGCCGTGGTAACTACAACATCGGCGTTAAAGAACAGATTATTTTCCCTGAAATCGAATACGACAAGATTGATGCCCTTCGTGGTCTCAATATCAGTATTACGACGACTGCTAAGACCGACGAAGAAGCAAAAGCTTTGTTGGCAGCATTCAAATTCCCTTTCCGCAATTAAGAGGCTAACGTGGCAAAACTATCCCTAATTGAGCGCGAAAATAAGCGCGCAAAAACTGTAGAGAAGTACGCTGCTAAGCGTGCAGAACTCAAAGCGATCATTGCTGATCAATCACGCAGCGATGAAGAGCGTTATGAAGCTCGCTTGAAGCTACAGGCACTTCCACGTAATGCAAGCCCGATTCGTCAAAGAAATCGTTGTTCATTAACCGGTCGCCCACGTGGCACATTCCGTAAATTCGGTTTGGCTCGCGGCAAGATTCGTGAAATCGCCTTCCGTGGCGAAATCCCCGGTTTAACCAAGGCCAGCTGGTAAGCGGCGAAAGAATTAGGAGAACTCATGAGTATCAGCGATCCAATCGCCGACATGTTGACCCGGATCCGCAATGCGCAAGCAGTGCAGAAACTTTTGGTCACAATGCCGTCGTCAAAAGTTAAAGTAGCCATCGCAAAAGTTTTGCAAGACGAAGGCTATATCGAGAGTTTTGAAATCAAAGGTGAAGCAGCTAAACCAGTGCTCCACATTGATCTCAAATACTATGCAGGCCGTCCTGTTATCGAGCGTATCGACCGTGTTTCAACACCAAGTCTACGTATCTATAAAGGCCGTCATGACATTCCAGAAGTAATGAATGGCTTGGGCATTGCAATTATTTCAACCCCTCAAGGCGTAATGACAGACCGTAAAGCACGTGCAACAGGCGTGGGCGGCGAAGTTATTTGCTACGTAGCCTAAGGAGAGAAATATGTCCCGCGTAGGTAAATCACCAATTACAGTTCCGAAGGGCGCTGAAATCAGCATCAACGGTGCAAACATTACTGTTAAAGGCCCATTGGGTACATTGACACATAACTTGCATCCTTCTGTTGGTTTGAAACAAGAAGATGGCGTATTGACAGTTGTTTTGAATAACGACTCACCAGAAGCTGGTGCTCAGTCAGGTACAGCACGCGCATTGGTTAACAACATGGTTGTTGGCGTAACTACTGGCTTTGAGCGCAAGCTTAGCTTGGTAGGCGTTGGTTACCGTGCTCAAGCTCAAGGCGAAACATTGAAGTTGCAGTTGGGTTTTTCTCACGACATTATTTACAACCTGCCAAAGGGTGTGAAGGCTGAGACTCCATCGCAAACTGAAATCATTATCAAAGGCTCTAACAAGCAACAAGTTGGCCAGGTCGCAGCAGAAGTTCGCGCATACCGTTCACCAGAGCCATACAAAGGCAAGGGTGTTCGCTACGTGGATGAGGTTGTGCATCTGAAAGAAACTAAGAAGAAGTAAGCGAGATTAGAAAATGAATAAAGACGAATCTAGACAAAGACGCGCTCGGCAGACTCGTATTCGCATTGCCGAAGCTCAGGCAAATCGCTTAACAGTTATCCGTAGCAATTCGCATATTTCTGCACAGGTTTACAGCCCATGCGGAACCAAAGTTGTTGCAGCTGCTTCAACAATGGAAAAAGATTTGCGCCAAGCAATCAAAAACGGCGGTAACGCTGATGCGGCTAAACAAATCGGCAAGTTAGTTGCTGAGCGTGCTGTTAAGGCAGGCGTTGTGGATGTTGCTTTTGATCGCTCTGGTCACCGTTACCACGGCCGTATTAAGGCCTTAGCTGAAGCTGCGCGTGAAGCCGGCTTGAAGTTCTAATAGGTTTAGGAAAAAACATGGCAAAAATGCAAGCTAAGATGCAAAACGAAGAGCGTGATGATGGTCTTCGCGAGAAGATGATCGCTGTGAATCGTGTAACTAAAGTGGTTAAGGGTGGTCGTATTCTCGGCTTCGCTGCACTCACTGTAGTTGGCGATGGTGATGGTCGTATCGGTATGGGCAAGGGCAAATCAAAAGAAGTTCCAGTTGCTGTTCAAAAAGCAATGGACGAAGCTCGCCGCAAAATGATCAAAGTGCCTTTGCGTAAAGGTACATTGCAGCATTCAGTGATTGGTCAACATGGCGCATCACGCGTTTTGATCTCTCCAGCTAAAGATGGTACTGGCGTTATTGCTGGTGGCCCAATGCGCGCTATTTTTGATGTGATGGGTGTAACAAACGTTGTAGCCAAGTCACTCGGCTCAACAAACCCTTACAACATGGTTCGCGCAACGATTGATGGTTTAAGCAAGATGAGTACTCCTGCTGAGATTGCTGCTAAGCGCGGTAAGTCAGTTGAAGAGATTCTCGGCTAAGACCCAATATTAGGAATCTACAAATGACAAAATCAAACTCCAAAGTCAAACTGCAATTAGTACGCAGCTTGATCGGTACACGCGAAAGCCATCGTGCAACGGTACGTGGTTTAGGCCTTGGTCGTATCAACTCAGTTTCTGAGTTGGAAGACACTCCAGCTGTTCGCGGCATGATTAATAAAGTTTCTTATCTAGTGAAAGTCATTGGCTAATAACTAGCTAGTAAATAGGCGAAGAATATGCAACTCAATACACTCAAACCCGCAGAAGGCTCTAAGAAGGCACGTCGTCGCGTAGGTCGCGGCATTGGCTCTGGTCTTGGTAAAACTGCTGGCCGTGGTCACAAAGGTCAAAAATCCCGCTCTGGTGGTTTCCACAAAGTTGGATTCGAAGGCGGTCAGATGCCTATGTATCGTCGTTTGCCAAAACGCGGTTTCGTATCTTTGACACGTCGTCATGTTGGTCAAATCACATTAAATGACTTGGCAAAAATCAATTTGCCTGAAGTAGACCTCTTGGTTTTAAAGGCTCATGGTTTTGCTGGTGAGCAAATCAATGCAGTGAAAGTTATTAAAACCGGCGAACTCAAGATTGCTGTAACCCTCAAGGGCATCACAGCAACTGCTGGCGCTAAAGCAGCGATTGAAGCAGCTGGCGGCAAATTTGTTGAGTTGGCTTAATAGGTCTTTTTAGTAAATATGGCATTAGCACCTACCAATAGCGCAAGCACTGCAGCAGCAGGAGGCAAGTTCGGCGACTTACGTCGTCGCTTGGTTTTCCTGGTGTTGGCTTTGCTCGTCTATCGTTTGGGTGCACATATTCCAGTTCCCGGTATTGATCCAGACCAATTGGCGCAGTTATTTGCTGGTCAAAAAGATGGCATCTTGGGAATGTTTAACTTGTTCTCTGGCGGTGCCTTATCACGCTTTACTGTGTTCGCTTTAGGAATCATGCCTTACATTTCTGCATCGATCATCATGCAGTTAATGACCATCGTGCTACCTTCATTGGAATCATTAAAAAAAGAAGGTCAAGCAGGTCAACGCAAGATTACTCAGTACACCCGTTACGGCACTGTGTTCTTGGCAACATTCCAGGCATTAGGAATTTCTGTTGCATTACAAGCTCAGCCAGGTTTGGTTATCAATCCAGGTTTGATGTTTGAATTAAATACCGTTGTTACTTTGGTTACCGGCACGATGTTCTTGATGTGGCTCGGTGAGCAGATTACTGAGCGCGGCTTAGGCAACGGTATCTCCATCATTATTTTTGGCGGTATTGTTTCTGGCTTGCCAAATGCTTTGGCTAGCTTATTAGAGTTAGTTCGTACTGGTTCAATGAATATTATTTCTGCTCTATTGATCGTAGTGATCGTTGTAGCAGTCACTTATTTTGTAGTGTTTGTAGAGCGTGGTCAGCGCCGTATTTTGGTGAACTACGCTAAGCGTCAAGTTGGTAACAAGATTTACGGCGGTCAATCTTCATACTTCCCCTTGAAGTTGAATATGGCAGGTGTTATCCCTCCAATTTTCGCTTCTTCAATTATTTTGTTCCCTGCAACGATTGCTGGCTGGTTTACATCAGGCGAGCCAACCAATATGTTTAGCAGAATTATTAAGGACTTGGCTGCAACTTTGGCCCCAGGTCAGCCCGTGTACACCATTTTGTATGCGGCAGCGATTATTTTCTTCTGCTTCTTCTATACCGCTTTAGTGTTTAACAGCCGCGAAACTGCTGAGAATTTGAAGAAGAGTGGTGCGTTTGTTCCTGGTATTCGTCCTGGTGATCAAACAGCGCGTTACATCGACAAGATTTTGGTGCGCCTGACTTTGGCTGGTGCAATTTATATGGTTCTGGTTTGCTTGTTGCCAGAATTCTTGGTGTTGAAGTACAACGTGCCGTTCTATTTCGGTGGTACTTCATTGTTAATTATTGTGGTTGTTGCAATGGATTTTATGGCTCAAGTTCAGTCATTTGTTATGCAGCAGCAATATGGCTCTTTGATGAAAAAAGCTAACTTTAAGATGGGCGCTTAACTGAATGTCTAAAGACGATGTAATTCAGATGGCGGGAGAAGTTGTAGAGAATTTGCCGAACGCGATGTTTCGCGTAAAGCTAGAAAACGGACATGTGGTTTTAGGGCACATTTCTGGAAAGATGCGGATGCACTATATCCGTATTCTGCCTGGAGATAAGGTGACGGTGGAGATGACTCCTTACGACCTGACGCGCGCCAGAATCATTTTCCGTGCGAAGTAAAGATTAAGCAGTACCTATTTTTAAGAGGTGAGTTATGAAAGTTTTAGCATCCGTTAAGTGTATTTGCAGAAATTGCAAGATCATTAAGCGCAAACGCGTTGTACGTGTTATCTGTTCATCAGATGCGCGTCATAAGCAACGTCAAGGCTAATTGGTTAATTAAGAGGAAATCTCATGGCACGTATCGCTGGGGTAAACATCCCAAATCATCAACATACTGTTATCGGCTTAACAGCAATTTTTGGTATTGGCACAACTCGTGCACACCAAATTTGCAAAACCACAGGTGTTGCAATTGACAAAAAAGTTAAAGATCTTACTGACGCTGACTTGGAAAAGTTACGTGATGAAGTAGGTAAGTTCATCACCGAGGGTGACCTTCGTCGTGAAGTAACAATGAGCATCAAGCGTTTGATGGACTTGGGTTGCTACCGTGGCGTTCGTCATCGTAAGGGCTTGCCTGTACGTGGTCAACGTACTAAGACAAATGCGCGTACTCGCAAGGGTCCACGTAAGTCTGGCATCGCACTGAAGAAATAATCAAGAAAGTTTATTGACATGGCACAACAAAAATCCGCTTCCGCCGCTGCACAGCGCGCTCGTAAGAAGGTTAAAAAGAACGTTGCTGACGGTATTGCGCACGTTCACGCTTCTTTCAACAACACCATTATTACGATCACTGATCGTCAAGGAAATGCGCTTTCATGGGCAACTTCTGGCGGCCAGGGCTTCAAAGGCTCGCGTAAATCAACACCTTTTGCTGCTCAGGTAGCTGCGGAAGTTGCTGGCAAAGTAGCAATTGAATGCGGTATCAAGAACTTGGAAGTTCAGATCAAGGGCCCAGGTCCAGGTCGTGAATCAGCAGTACGTGCATTGAACTCATTGGGCATCAAGATCACTGAGATTCAAGACGTAACTCCAGTTCCACACAACGGTTGCCGTCCTCCTAAGCGTCGTCGTATCTAAGCTAGGAAGTTGGCAGTACAAGTTTTAGTAGTTTTTTATTAAAGCCCACTGTTCGCCTGATTTAAAGGGCGAACTCACCGCCGGTCGAAAGGCTGCGGCAAAGAAAGGAAAGCATCGTGGCACGTTACTTAGGGCCTAAGGCCAAATTAGCACGTCGGGAAGGTACCGACTTATTTTTAAAGAGCGCACGTCGCGCCCTGTCAGACAAGTGCAAGTTAGATACTAAGCCTGGTCAACATGGTCGTACATCTGGCTCAAGAACATCTGATTACGGTAACCAATTGCGTGAAAAGCAAAAGGTTAAGCGTATCTATGGCGTATTAGAGCGTCAATTCCGTCGTTACTTCGCAGAAGCTGAGCGTCGTAAAGGCAATACTGGTGAAACATTGCTCCAGTTGTTAGAGTCACGTCTCGATAACGTGGTCTATCGCATGGGCTTTGGTTCAACACGCGCAGAAGCACGTCAGTTGGTTTCTCACGGCGCCATTATGTTGAATGGTAGCGCGGTGAACATTCCATCGATTCAGGTTAAACCTGGCGATGTTGTTGCAATTCGTGAAAAAGCGAAGAAGCAAGCTCGTATTACAGAATCACTCAATTTGGTTCAGCAAATGTCTGCAGTTACCTGGGTTTCAGTTGACGCAGCCAAGCTGGAGGGAACATTTAAGCAAGTGCCTGACCGCGAAGATATCAGCGGTGAAATTAATGAAAGTTTGATCGTCGAATTGTATTCACGTTAATTAGGCACTCTCAAGAAGCCAAAAATTATTTCTGTTGAAGCGCTTACCGCCAACCAAGCAAAGGTTGTTATGGAGCCGTTTGAGCGTGGCTATGGCCACACACTCGGCAACGCATTACGTCGCGTACTCTTGTCCTCGATGGTTGGTCATGCTCCAACTGAAGTAGCTATTGCAGGTGTAGTACATGAATATTCCACTTTGGATGGCGTGCAAGAAGACGTTGTAAACCTCTTGCTCAACCTCAAAGGTATCGTATTTAAGTTGCAATCACGTGACGAAGTCACTATCAATTTGCGTAAAGAAGGCCCAGGCGTCGTTACTGCTAAAGATATTGATTTGCCACACGATGTAGAAATTATTAATCCTGATCACGTGATCGCTCACTTGTCTGCTGGTGGCAAGTTGGATATGCAGATCAAGGTTGAAAAAGGTCGTGGCTATGTTCCTGGTAACGTTCGTCAGTACAACGACGAAACTTCTAAGATTATTGGCCGCATCGTTTTAGATGCATCATTTAGCCCAGTTAGCCGTGTTAGCTATGCTGTTGAATCTGCTCGTGTTGAGCAACGTACCGACCTCGATCGTCTCGTTATGACTATCGAAACCAATGGTGTGTTGTCTCCTGAAGAGGCAATTCGTCAAGCCGCTAGCATCTTGGTTGACCAATTGGTTGTATTTGCAGCTCTTGAGAGCAGCGAAGTTTCTGGCGATCTCGCCCCAAGCCGCTCTTCAATGGTTGATCCAATGTTGATGCGTCCAGTCGATGATCTTGAGCTCACAGTTCGCTCTGCAAACTGCTTGAAGGCTGAGAACATTTACTACATCGGTGATTTGATCCAACGTACAGAGAATGAATTGTTGAAGACGCCTAATTTGGGCCGTAAGTCATTGAATGAAATCAAAGACGTATTGGCTGCTCGTGGCTTAAGTCTCGGCATGAAACTCGAAAGCTGGCCTCCAGCTAACCTCGAGAAATAATTAGAAAGGAAGCATCATGCGTCACGGAAACGGCTTACGCAAACTAAACAGAACATCTTCACATCGCTTGGCGATGCTACGCAATATGTCCAATTCTCTTTTGGAGCATGAAGTGATTAAAACCACTTTGCCAAAAGCAAAAGAATTGCGCATGGTTGTTGAGCCTTTGATTACCTTGGGTAAAAAAGATAACTTAGCAAATCGTCGCTTGGCATTTAATCGCACTCGTGATCGCGATATCGTGACTAAGCTCTTCACAGAACTTGGCCCACGTTACGCAACACGTCCAGGTGGCTACCTTCGCATTTTGAAGTTTGGCTTCCGTCATGGCGACAATGCTCCAATGGCATTGGTTGAGTTGGTTGACCGCCCAGAAGTCGAAGAAACAGCAGTAGCTGAAGAGGCTTAAGTCTCGCAGCAAATAAGAAAGCCAGGCTTCGGTCTGGCTTTTTTCATTGATAGGTTTATAAATACGGTATGCCTCAAAACCTCTCCGAAAAGGCCTTAGCTAAGCCCAGCCAGCTGTTAGTGGTGGTTACCAGCCTTCCTAGTCTCGAGGCTGCCCAAAGCCTGGCACGCTCGCTTGTGGAGGAAAAGATTGCGGCTTGTGTCCAACTCAGCAGTGGCATCCAATCGATGTATCGCTGGGAGGGCAAGGTTTGCGAAGAATCAGAAGTGTTGCTCTCAGCCAAAACAACTACAAATCAATGGCAAACAATCTCTAGTTTTATTCAGAAAAATCATCCCTATGATTTGCCTGAGATCTTGGCATTTACTCCCGAACAATATTCAGAGCAATATGGTGCGTGGGTGAGTTCAGAGGTAAATTCGTAGCAATGAAATTACATTCGTTCATTACGAGAGTTCTCGCACTCTTCATTCTGGTATCAACTCAGTTGTTTGCAGCCCCAGATTTTCTGCCTCCCGAAAAAGCATTTCGGGTACAGGCTGCTTGGTTGGAAAATTCCAATCAAGTTGAAATCGAAATTTTGCCTGCTAAAGGCTATTACATTTATCAGGAATCTCTTCAATTTCAAGTGGGTCAACAGGCGGAAAAGCTAAGTAATATAAGGCCTTCATTGCCATCCGGGGTTGAGAAGTTTGATGAAACATTTGGAAAAAAACTGCAAGTCTATAAAGAGCCATTCTTGGTATTTGTGGATACAAAAGCCAATTCAAGCAAGCCGGTTCATCTAGAAGTAACACTGCAAGGTTGTGCAGAGGCCGGGATTTGTTATCCGCCAATGACCTTGAAATTACTTCTCTCAGGTCCTGGGGTTAAGGTATCGCCAATTCCGGATGAGCTTGTAGCGTCGTCCGAGTCAAAAGCACAAGATCCTCAAACAACAGAATTTACTTTGAGTGATCTGTGGCGCGAGCGAGATGATGTTAGTGTGATTGGTCGTTTTCTAGAAAACGCTTCAACCCATTATTTATTTTTAGCATTCTTTGTTTTGGGTCTTGCCTTGGCGTTTACGCCCTGCGTATTGCCAATGCTGCCGATTCTGTCGAGCGTCATATTTGGTGTGCAAGATGGCAAAGCCATATCCAAGGGGCGTGCGAGCGTTTTAGCACTTGCCTATGTCTTTGGTATGGCCTTGATATATGCATTGGCGGGAGTGCTGATGGCGGCTCTTGGTGGAAGCGTTCAGCGTGTTTTGCAAAGCCCCATTGCCCTAATCGCTTTCGCAGTCCTGCTTTTGGTCCTATCTGGCAGCCTATTTGGTCTTTATGATCTGCGCCTACCCCAGGCCTGGCATCAGCACATTGATCGCCTGGCAGGACGCCAAAAGGGGGGTAGCGTCTTTGGTGCCTTTGCTTTAGGGGGTATTTCCACCCTAGTTGCGAGCCCCTGTATTACAGCCCCTTTAGCAGGTGTTTTGGCCTTTATTGCGCAAACTAGCTCAATGAGTCTTGGCGCAAGCCTGCTGTTTGTCATGGCTCTCGGTATGGGCTTGCCATTGTTTTTCATTGCGATTGAAGCGCGCATATTAATTCCATCTACAGGTATTTGGATGGTGTGGTTGCAGCGCACCCTTGGCGTTTTATTAGTTGCAACCGCAGCTTGGATTGCTTCTCCGTTATTGCAGAAAAATGAAGCTGTTGGCTTGACCAAAATGAGTAATGGGCAAAGTATTCGTCAGGTGAGCGATTTATCTTTTGTCGTAATTCATTCGCCAGCCGAGTTGGATGCGCAATTAGTAAAAGCAAAACAAGAAAATAAGTTTGTCATGCTCGATTTTTATGCTGACTGGTGTATTAGTTGCAAAGAAATGGAAGTGAATACCTTTGCAAATCCTGAGGTCAGCAAGCAATTAAAGCAGTTGGTTTTAGTGCAGGCAGATGTAACTGCGAACAGCCCTGAGAACCAGGCATTACTTAAGAAATTCGGGCTATATGGCCCTCCCGGAATTTTGTTTTTTGATCAAAATTCCGAGGAACAAAAAGACCAAAGGGTGGTTGGTTATATGTCGCCAGAGCGTTTTATCGAGCGCTTAAAACAAGTGATTAAAACGCAGTAATGCAGTAAAAAAACAGCAAATAAATATAAGGTATTTATTTGCTGTTCGCTTTTATTAAGCGTGCTGCTTCTAGTGCAAAGTAAGTCAACACGCCATCTGCCCCAGCGCGTTTAAATGCGAGCAACGATTCCATCATGACAGCATCATGATCAAGCCAACCATTTTGAGCTGCTGCTTTGAGCATGGCGTATTCGCCGCTGACTTGGTATGCATATGTGGGGTAATCAAAGGCTTCGCGAACTCGACGCACAATATCTAAATAAGGCATGCCAGGCTTGACCATCACCATATCAGCACCTTCGCTAATGTCGAGGGCAACCTCCCGCAAAGCCTCGTCGCCATTGGCGCAATCCATTTGGTAGGTTTTTTTATCAGCCTTACCAAGATTTTTTGCAGAGCCAACTGCATCTCTAAATGGGCCGTAGAAAGCAGATGCGTATTTGGCTGAATAGGCCATGATGCGCGTGTGAATTAAATCGTGCTCTTCAAGTGCTTCACGAATTTTTCCAATGCGACCATCCATCATGTCTGAAGGCGCCACGATATCTACACTAGCTTGAGCTTGTGCAATGGCTTGCTTTACTAGAATGGCGGTAGTCTCATTATTCAGAATGCGACCTTGTTCATCTAGAACACCATCTTGACCATGACTTGTATAAGGATCAAGTGCCACATCGGTCATGATGCCAAGATTAGGAAAATGTTTTTTGAGTTCGCGAACCGCATTTGGAATTAAGCCGTTGGGATTGAAAGCTTCTTTGCCATCAGGTGTTTTTAGTGAGGCATCAATTACGGGGAAGAGGGCGAGCACTGGAATGCCTAAGTCAACACACTCCTTCGCGACCGGCAGGAGTAGGTCTAAGGAGAGGCGATTTACGCCTGGCATAGAGGCTACAGCCTCTGACTTGCCTTTACCTTCTAATAAGAAGACTGGATAAATCAAATCATTTACAGAAAAGGTGTTCTCTTGCACGAGTCGACGAGACCAGTCGTCACGACGCATGCGGCGAGGGCGATGATTTGGAAAGTTAAGCAAAGTATTAGCCTGGGATTTGATCTTCATGGGTTTGTGGTTCAAATAGCCATTTAACAATGAGATTATCTGCCTCTTCTAGGCCGATACGCTTGGTGCTTGAAAATAATTGTGCCGTAAGCTGCTTTGATTCTCCAGTGCCGTCGGGCAATGCGGGATCGTATTGTTGAAGCTGTTTACGAACCGCTTCAAGCGCGTGCTTGCATTCGCTTTTATTAAGTTTGTCGCACTTACTCAATAAGACATGAATGGGTTTGCCAGTCGGCACAAACCACTGAATCATCTGCTCATCTAAATCAGTGAGCCCGCGTCTAGAGTCCACGATGAGGATCATGCCAACTAATTGCTCCCGTTCTTGGAGGTAGTCGCTAAGCAGGGTATTCCAGTGATATTTGGTTTCGTGGTTGACGGCTGCATAGCCATACCCTGGTAAATCCACTAAATAAGCCAAAAGCTCGTCTTTTGCGAAAAGGCCGAAATAGTTGATGTGCTGGGTGCGCCCTGGGGTCTTACTAGCAAAAGCCAGCCTTTTTTGGTTGCACAGGACGTTAATTGCGCTTGATTTGCCCGCATTTGAGCGACCGGCAAACGCTACCTCCCTTAGGGGGGCGGCAGGCAGGCAATGGGTGTCATTGACTGTGGTCGCGAATCTGGCTTGAAAGAGTTTAGACATGTCTAGAAGCTATTGTAAAATCACACAAAATCATGAAATATCTCATGGTGTTGGGTAAAAGGTTGTAAAAGTAGGGCCCAAACACTTTTAAGAATTTTTGCCAAGGTAAACATAATGCGTCAAACCTCCCAAATCTCCAAATTCACTAGCTTACGCGCTGGTTTTGCTGCCCTCTCTATTTTCGCCTTGATTGGCGTTTCTGGACTGGCTATTGCAAATGATGCTGCTCCTGCAGCTGCGGCTGAAGCAAAGCCTGTAGTGCCAGGCAAGCCTAAAGTTGACCCTGCCGCAGGTGAGGCACTGTATTCCAATGGGGATGCTAGTCGCGGAGTGACTGCTTGCTTAACTTGCCACGGTCCAAAAGGTCAGAGCGCTACTGCTACTTGGCCTAAGTTGTCTGCCCAGCATGCGGCCTACACAACTAAGCAATTGAAAAACTTTAAAGATGGTAGCCGTGCAAATCCTGTAATGATGGGTATGGCAGCTACTTTGAATGAGCAAGATATGCAAAATATTGCTGCATTCTTGGTGAAGCAACCTGTTTCACAAGGCGTTGCTCAAAATAAAGACACCATCGAATTAGGTCAAAGCATCTACCGTGGTGGCATTGCCGCAAAAGGTGTTCCTGCTTGTGCAGCTTGCCATAGCCCTAATGGCGCTGGTATACCTGCTCAGTACCCACGCCTAGGCGGTCAGTGGGCTGATTACACCAACGCACAATTGCTCGCATTCCGCGACGGCGTCCGTAAGAACAGCAGCCAAATGACAACGATCGCTACTAAGCTTTCTGATCAAGAAATGAAAGCAGTTTCTGATTACATCGCAGGCTTGCATTAAGAAATAAGCAGCACTAAAAACAAAACCCCGCTGATCTAGCGGGGTTTTTATTTGTTGATTTCATGTAAATCAAAACTGAAAATTATTTAGGCAGAATGCTTTCGCTTGCAAAGAGATCTTGAGTATTTTCACGGGCGCGAATGACATAAGCATTCTTGCCATCCACCATAATCTCTGCAGGCTTGGGGCGTGTATTGTAGTTTGAAGCCATCACAAATCCATAGGCACCTGCAGAAAGAATTGCTAAAAGATCACCTTCATCGACTGCAAGCAAACGATCTCTTCCAAGCCAATCCCCAGATTCACAAACAGGACCGACGATATCGTAGGTAAGACTCTTTGTTTGTTTTGCTTGAACTGGAACAATTCCATGATGCGCTTCGTATAGAGCAGGCCGCATCAACTCAGTCATGGCCGCATCCACAATACAGAAGTTCTTTTCTGCCCCTGGCTTGAGGTATTCCACGGTTGTTAACAGGACCCCGGCATTGCCTACAAGAGATCTACCCGGCTCTAAAACAACATCCAGATGACCAAAGCCACGCTCGGCTACTCGGTTCAAAAGGGTATTGGTGAAGTCGGTGATATCTGGCGGAGTTTCATCGCTATAGGAGATTCCGAGGCCACCACCCAAATCTAGGTGGTGAATCACAATACCTTCTTTTTTAAGCTGCTCAACCAGATCTAGAACTTTATCTAGCGCATCTAGATAAGGGGCCGTTGTAGTAATTTGCGAGCCGATATGACAATCAATGCCAACCACATCAATTTGAGAAAGTAGTGATGCTTCACGATACGTTTTTAAAACCTCGTGATACGCGATGCCAAATTTATTTCCTTTTAATCCTGTTAAAATGTAAAGATGTGTTTGTGCATCCACATCTGGATTGACTCGAAGAGAAATTGGCGCACGCAATCCAAGTTCAGTGGCAACGCGATTAATTTTGTGTAGTTCTGCAATCGATTCGACATTGATGCACTTCACGCCTGCTTTGAGTGCAGTAGCAATTTCCGCTGCAGATTTGCCAACGCCTGCAAACACTAGACTCTTAGGATCGGCGCCAATGGCCAGCGCGCGTGCTAGCTCACCTCCGCTCACTAAATCAAAGCCAGCACCTAGTTCTTTGAAGCAGTTAATAACTGCCAAATTACTATTGGCCTTCATGGCGTAATGAACGCGCGCACGACGCTTACCTTTTGCATCAATGCAGGCTTTGTCATACGCTTGATAAGCTTCGGTCAGCACCTTTTTGCTATATACATATAGCGGCGTACCAAATTCTTTTGCCAAATCTGCTAAAGCAATATCTTCGGCATACCAAGCGCCATTACGCTCTGTAAAACCAGATAAGCGAGGGAGTGAAAGTGTGTTGCTTGTCATTACTTGGCCGATGAAGAAATGTTATTGCTTGCTGGTGCAGTTGAAGTTTGGGGTGGATAGAGTTTGCCCTTTGGTTCTGGCTCAGTTGGTGCAGTTGGAGCTGGTGGCACATTTGGCATATATAGCGGACCCCTAACCCCACATCCAACAAGGGATATTAGGATGGCAATACCAAGAGTTCTATAAAGAATCGCTATCATGAATGTCTCTAAACGAATGATTGAATATAGCACGCAGGCCCCTTTTATGAATGCAAATAGTTCGAATGTAGAAGTCATTGATGACAAGCAGTTTCACCAGTTGGGCGCGCAGTTGTTGCACTCTATTGAAGTAGCTTTAGAGGCCGCTGATGATGAACTCGATCTAGATCTCGATGTTGAGCGCCAAGGTGGCAATGTCATCAATATCCGTTTTCGGGATAAAAGCGTCATTGTGGTCAATACCCAACCACCTTTGCATGAGATATGGGTGGCTGCGAAATCTGGCGGTTATCACTATCGCTGGGCAGGTACCGTAGCCCAACCAGTGTGGCTTGATACCAAAACAGGCAAAGAGTTATTGGGCGATCTCGCAGAGTTTGCCAGCGCACAAGCAGGCAAACCAATCAAAATTCAGCCAATTAAATCTTAGTAGATTGGGGCTTAAGCAGCCCCTGTAGCTGTCAAAGTTTCAAGAACCTGAGCATCTGGCACGCCCTGAATTTGGGCCTTGCCGATTTTCTCTAGAACAACATAGCGAATTTGGCCGCTTTCCGTTTTCTTATCCACTTGCATGAGTTCAAGATAGCGCTTTCCACCAAATTTTGGAGGAACGATTGGCAGGTTCATGGACTCAATAATTTTTGTTAAACGATCTGCTTCTGCCTTGGTGATGTAGTTGAGTCGACAGGATAAATCAGCGCCTAGTACCATGCCACAACCCACTGCTTCACCATGTAGCCATTCGCCATAGCCCATGCCGGCTTCAATGGCATGACCAAATGTGTGGCCAAAGTTTAGGGTTGCGCGAATGCCGCCTTCTCTTTCATCGGCAGATACGACTGCAGATTTGATTTCACAAGAACGCAAAACAGCATGACTCATTGCATCGGTATCGCATGCAAGCAGTGGCTTTGAATTTGCCTCAATCCAATCTAAGAATTTAGCATCTGCAATTGCGCCATGTTTGACAACCTCAGCTAGCCCTGCTGAAAGCTCTCTAGCAGGAAGTGTCTTCAATGTATTCAGATCGGCAATCACTGCTACAGGCTGATGAAAGGCGCCAATCATGTTTTTACCTAGCGGATGATTAATTCCTGTTTTGCCACCAACAGACGAATCCACTTGCGCCAACAGAGTGGTTGGCACCTGAATAAAGCGAACGCCCCGCATGAAACTCGCTGCCGCAAAACCCGTCATATCACCAATGACGCCACCACCTAGAGCAACCAGCATTGTTTGTCTATCGGCGCCAAATTTCAGGAGGTCATCAAAAATAAGCTGCAGATTTTTCCAGTCTTTATAAGACTCGCCATCAGGCAAAACAATGGTTCTCACTGTTTTGCCAAAGGTCTCTAATGTCTTGGTGAGGCGCTGCGCATAAAAAGGAGCGACGGTAGTGTTGGTAACAACAAAAATAGAACTAGCTTTCTCACAAGCCTTAAAGAGATTTGGCTGATCAATTAAGTCAGCACCGATATAGATGGGATAGCTACGATTACCAAGATCTACTTCAAGTGTTTTCATAATGATGTTCAAGCGGAAAGTTCAAGCTGCATGATGAGAGTATTGACCAATTGATTGACGCTAGGCTTGCCGGTTTCAATCACATGGTCAGCAATTTCTCGATATAAAGGATCGCGAATTGCATATAGGTTTTCTAGAATTTTTTTAGCATCACCATTGCGTAGTAATGGGCGACCTTCGCTACCTTTGGTGCGATGCCATAGCTCGATGGGATTTGCGTGCAGATAAATAACGGTACCTTGTTCGCTTAGCGCTTTGCGATTTTCAGGAAGTAGCACTGCTCCACCACCAGTGGCTAAAACAATATCATGTTCGTTTGTGATTTCTCGGATAGCTTGAGCTTCACGTTTGCGAAAACCCTCTTCACCCTCCATTTCAAAGATCACCGGAATTTTGACGCCACAACGCTCTTCAATGACGTGATCAGCATCTAGAAAACGGCGACCTAATTTTTTTGCGAGGACCTTACCGACGGTCGACTTTCCGGCGCCCATGAGGCCGATCAGAAAGATATTGTTTGTCGTAGAGTTCATCCCTCGATTTTATTAGGGTTTATCAAGGACGGTAGGGGTAAGGAAGACCAAGAGTTCAGTTTTGTCTTGTAATTTAGACTTATGGCGAAATAAATGGCCAAGAAGGGGGATATCTCCCAATAAAGGGACTTTGACTTCATCCTCTCGTTCTGTAGTTTGAAAGATTCCCTCGATGATTGCAGTACCTCCGTTCTCAACAGTCACTTCTGAACTTAAGCTTTTGGTATCGATGGCATAGCCCTGTTCTGTTTTCATGCCAATGGTGTCTTTATTAATACCTACCAGCATAGAGATTTTTCCATCCGGGTGAATCTTGGGCAAAACTTCCAAGCGAAGATTGGCTTTCCGAAATTGCAGCTTGCTGCCATTTTGTGAGCTGGTTTGATAGGGCAGTTCTGTGCCTTGCTCAATAGTGGCTTTTACCTGATCGCCAGTCATGATTCGGGGGTTGGACAGAATCTTTCCTTGCCCTTCGGATTCAAGTGCTGACAGCTCGAGTTGTAAAAGACGGCTGGCGTTTTTAGAGACTAGAGTTGCCGCTACCGCAGCAGGATTAAAGCCATTTAAGCCAGATCCAGATAGATCGAAATTGCTGCCCATCTTATTTTCTGGATTGCCATTGAGCGCGCTTGCCTGGTGGTTGAGCTTTGCTCCAAGCTCTCGAGCAAAGCGTTCATCAGCCTCCACAATTCGAGCCTCGATCAATATTTGTCTGGGGCTGTTGATATGGTCGCCACCAAAGGGAAGCGCCGCATCTTCTCGTCGAAATTTTTGGAATGCCACGATTTCCGCATGGGGACCAATCCAATAAATATCTCCATTGCGAATGATGCGTAAACCACGGCTAGCCAAAATGGAGTGAAGGGCTGTATGCCAGGGGGTATTTTGAAGATCTACAGTGATCTTCCCTGCAATTGATTCGCTTAATAAAAAATTGGTGTTACCCAGTTTTGCCAGAATTTGCAGAAGTTCAGTCAGCTCGATGTCGGTAAATTGCAGGCTAATTGGGGTTTGCAAATTTGTGTTTGTGGTGGTCAACCCTGTGGCTGGGGTGACCAAGAAAACAAATAAGAAGACTACCCACAGACTGACGATTTTGGATTTGAGGATCATTCGGAAGCTGCAACTTTGAGGGTGAGAGATTTACCCAAAGGGTGGGTTGCTGTGGCTGCTTCTTTATCCGCGCTACTAAGCCTCCATTCCCCCAGCAGAAGACCTCCCATTTCAACCATTAATGTTGTTTTGCCATTGTGGAAAAAAGCACGGTATGACCCTGCTGATAGACTGACTCCCAAATAGCGCCAGCGGCGTAGTTCAGCCTCAAATGGAATTGAAGGAAGCTTGGATTTGGTGCTGTTTTGGGACCTATTTTTCTCTAATGAGTGAACACTCACTTCTATTAAATCAATTGCCTCATATACGGCATCTTCAGAATCTAGTATTTCTTCGCGCAATAAAGCCAATTCCTTTTTCAGTGCAGCAATATCTTGTTGAGCACCTTCAATGGGGATGTTTTGTTCTGGCTGGATAGGGCTGAAAGCAATAAATAGAGCGATCCCTGATGCGATCAGGAGCCCTCCAGCCCCAAGGAATAGACCTATCTTTTTTAGGTTTTCCAGTTGTGGGATTTGATCTTGAAAACTGAGCTGAATTTTGGGTTTATTTTGAGGGGCGCCTGGGGTGTAGCAGGGTCATCGCCAAGTTCACTCAAAATGTCATCAAAAGATTGTGGGGAGATTTTTCGGGCAGGCATCCCCCTTATTGTGAAAATTACAGGACAGCAAAAACATCGGAAAAGTCCAATTAATGTGTAGGAAAAGATAGGTTTTGAATGTTTTATTGAAACAGGCCAAGCCCCCTATAATTTGAACTTATGGCGCTTCCCCCAAAAGACAAGCCGACGTTTAATCGACGTCCCATTCGTCAGCCCGACAGACGTCCTCGTCAACCCGGAGTAAATCCAGGCACGCTAAGGCAGTCATCTGGCAGTCCACTAATGAAGGCATTGCTCATTATTGGTGTGGCAGTCGCATTTGTGGTGACGCTTCTTTTTGGTTATGCGTTCTTGGTGGCCAAGCCGAATTTGCCAAAAATTTCCGCTTTAACGGATTACAATCCAAAAACACCACTACGTATCTATACCGCTGACAAGGTATTAATTGGTGAGTTTGGTGAAGAGCGTCGTAAAGTTATTCCGTTAAATGAGATTCCGCTCAGCATGCGCAATGCAGTGTTGGCAATCGAAGATGATCGTTTCTACTCCCATGGTGGCGTGGACTATGTGGGCATTTTGAGAGCGGCAGCGACTAACTTACGCGGCCATTTGTCTCAAGGCGCTTCCACCATCACGATGCAAGTTGCCCGCAATTTTTTCTTAAGCAATGAAAAAACCTTCAGTCGAAAAATTTATGAAGTGCTATTGGCTTGGGAAATTGAATCGCAATTAACCAAAGACAAGATTCTAGAAATCTACATGAACCAAATTTTCTTGGGTCAGAGAGCGTTTGGATTTTCTAGTGCTGCGCAAATTTATTTTGGCAAAGAATTAAAAGACATCACGATTGCAGAATCTGCGATGTTGGCGGGCTTGCCAAAAGCGCCTTCAGCCTACAACCCAGTAACGAATTTCAAGCGCGCTAAGGTGCGCCAAGAATATATCTTGCAGCGTATGCGTGATCTTGGGTATATCAGTACCGATGAGTATCAAAAAGCAATGGCAGAAGAATTGCACATTCGGGGACTTGGTAATGAGTTTGCTGTTCGCGCAGATTTCCCGGCGGAAATGGTGCGCCAATTACTTTTCAGTCAATACGGTGAAGCCATTTATTCCCAGGGAATCGATGTTTACACAACCATTCGTAAGGCGGATCAAGATGCCGCTTATAAGGCAGTGCGCAGAGGAATCTTCGAGTACGACTTACGTCATGCGTACAGAGGACCTGAAGGTTTTATTGATTTACCCGAGGATCCAGTTAAGCGACAGCGTGCAATTGATGAAGCATTATTAGCCTATCCACAATTAGATGATTTGCAGTCCGGTGTAGTTTTAGATGTTAAGCCAAAAGAGATGCAGGTGATGATTGCCGCTGGCGACACCATTACCATCAAAGGCGAAGGTATGAAGTTGGCGGCAGCATCAATAACCGACAGCACTCAACCTAAAAAACGTCTACGTCCCGGTGCTATTGTCAGATTACTTTCCGATGAGGGCGTTTGGAAGCTGGCGCAACTACCTCAAGTTGAAGCTGCGTTTGTTTCTATGAATCCAGAAACAGGTGCGATTCTTTCTTTGGTGGGCGGCTTTGATTTCCGTCGCAATCAATTCAATCACGTTACTCAAGCACTGCGTCAGCCAGGCTCTTCATTCAAGCCATTCATCTATGCGGCTGCGATTGAAAAAGGCTTTACACCGAGCACCATGGTGAACGATGCGCCATTGTCGATTGGTAGTTTGGAGACCGGAAGTCAGGCTTGGGAACCAAAAAACTATGACGGTAAATACGATGGCATGATGCGCTTGCGTAATGCATTGGCGAAGTCTAAGAATTTGGTTTCTGTTCGCATCATTCGGGCTATTGGTCCTTCATACGCTCAAGAATATATTCAGCGTTTTGGTTTCGAGCCTGAAAAACATCCGCCGTATTTAACGATGGCTTTGGGTGCGGGTTCAGTAACGCCACTGCAAATGGCTTCCGCATACAGCGTATTTGCTAATGGCGGTTATCGCGTCGACCCTTTCCTGATTGACAAGATGGTGGACTCAAAAGGTGCCGTGTTGTTTGAAGCAAAACCTGTGAGTGTTGGTGATGGCGCGCCTCGCGTATTAGACGCGCGTACCGCGTTTGTGATGGACAGTATGCTGCAAGAGGTAACCAAAACGGGAACTGCGGCAAGCGCGCGCGGCAAATTAGGGCGCTCTGATATTGCAGGCAAAACCGGTACAACCAATGAATCTCACGATGCTTGGTTTGCTGGCTATAACCCCAAAGTAGTTGCCATTGCTTGGATTGGATTTGATAAGCCTGCCAGTTTGGGTGATCGCGAAACGGGTGGTGGCTTAGCCTTATCAATGTGGATTTCGTATATGGGTACAGCTTTAAAGGATGTGACGCAGATTTCTCGTGAAGTGCCTAGTGGCGTTACTCAGCTCGATGGTGATTGGTATGTTCCAGACTTCGCAACGAATGGCGGAGTACGCGAACTACAGTAGTTCGTAATTACGATGGCTCGGCAAGCGCGTACTGTTATACCTGGCCAAGCAATGCATGTGATGGTACGTGGTAACAATCGCGAAACGCTTTTTTTCAAAGACGAAGATCGTCAAATTTATTTAGAGTGGTTACGCGATGCTGCAAGACAATTCTCTTGCGCGGTACATGCATTTGCATTGATGCCCAATCATGTGCATTTACTGCTCACCCCACAAAACGAAGATTCGCTTGCAAAAACAATGCAATCTTTGGGACGGCGTTACGCGCAATACTTCAATCAACAGCACCATCGATCTGGAACCATTTGGGAGGGAAGGTATCGATCTTCTTTGATTGACCCAGATTACTTTTTGCGTTGTCAGCGTTACATTGAATTAAATCCAGTAAGAGCTGGCTATGAATCTAGTCCACAGGATTCTCGGTGGACCAGTTTTGCAACCCATATTGGCGGAAATGCAGAGCCATGGCTAATGGACCATCCGCAGTTCTGGAGGCTGGGAAATACCCCCTTCGAGCGTCAGATGAATTGGGCCAATTTCGTGAAGGAGGGTGCTCCTCATTGGGAGGATCGCCAAATCACAGAATCCTTGATTCGATCCAGGCCGTGGGTAAGCGATACATTTGCTAAGAAAATATTCAAGGACTCGCCCGACTTGATTCAAATGCGCCATAGAGGGCGACCAAAGAAAATAATCTCTTTAAATTCAGTGATATAGGGTTTATTTAGGGTTCTAGTATGGGGCCTAAAGTTTGACTCTGTCCCTAATTTAAGGAATTTGATCCCATAATTATCAAAATAAATGGGACAGAGTCATTTTATTTCTATTGCATCAGTATGGGTATTCACCTATATTTGATCCTCCAAACGTAATTAGACCTGATGCGCCTCTCGGAAATACTATGACTATTCAATTAAATACCCAGATTCGTCCAGTTGCTCAAGGGATGTATGACCCACAGAATGAACATGATGCTTGTGGCGTAGGATTTGTCGCCCACATCAAGGGCAAGAAATCTCATGAGATCGTTTCTCAGGGTTTAAAGATTCTTGAAAACTTGGATCACCGGGGAGCGGTTGGTGCCGATCCGTTAATGGGTGACGGTGCTGGTATCTTGATTCAAATTCCAGATACTTTGTATCGCGAGGAGATGGCAAAGCAAGGCGTCACATTGCCGCCTTTAGGTGAGTACGGTGTTGGAATGATCTTTTTGCCAAAAGAGCATGCTTCACGTTTGGCATGCGAGCAAGAATTAGAGCGCACCGTTCGTTTGGAAGGACAAGTTGTTTTAGGTTGGAGGGATGTGCCGGTTGATTTGAAATTGCCGATGTCTCCTACAGTACAAATGACCGAGCCATTCATTCGTCAAATTTTTATTGGACGTGGTCGTGACATCATGACAACCGATGCGCTTGAGCGTAAGTTGTATGTGATTCGTAAAACAGCAAGTCATGCAATTCAAGATTTGCACTTAAAGCATGGCAAAGAATATTTCGTGGCATCCATGTCCGCGCGAACCATTGTCTATAAGGGTTTGCTGTTAGCTAACCAGGTTGGCGCTTATTACCAAGATTTACAAGATCCACGTACAGTTTCTGCGTTGGCATTGGTGCATCAACGTTTCTCAACCAATACATTCCCTGCGTGGGAATTGGCTCACCCATATCGCATGATTGCGCACAACGGTGAGATCAATACTGTTAAAGGTAACGTCAATTGGGTCAATGCACGTGAGGGCGCGATCAGCTCACCAGTGCTTGGCGATGATTTACAAAAATTGTGGCCGCTGATTTATCCGGGTCAATCAGACACTGCGTGCTTTGATAACTGCTTAGAGTTACTAGTGATGTCTGGTTATCCATTAGCGCAAGCCATGATGATGATGATTCCGGAAGCATGGGAACAACATACATTGATGGATGACAATCGTCGCGCATTCTATGAATACCATGCATCGATGATGGAGCCATGGGATGGCCCAGCAGCAATGACATTTACCGATGGTCGTCAGATCGGCGCAACTCTGGACCGTAATGGTTTGCGCCCTGCGCGTTACTACGTAACTGATGATGATTTAGTCATCATGGCTTCTGAGGCTGGCGTATTGCCAACCCCAGAAAACAAGATTGTTCAAAAGTGGCGTTTGCAACCAGGCAAGATGTTCATGATCGACATGGAACAAGGTCGCATCATCGATGACGTTGAGCTCAAAAATGCAGTATCAAAAGCGAAGCCTTATAAGAGCTGGATCGATGCTGTTCGAGTGAAGCTAGATGAAGTTGACGCGAGCAAGGCTGATTTAGTGGACGAGAAAACCACGATTCGTCCAGCAGCCAAGTTGCTCGATCGCCAGCAGGCTTTTGGTTACACACAAGAAGACATCAAGTACCTCATGGCCCCAATGGCCATGAATGGTGAAGAGGCTATTGGTTCAATGGGTAACGACAGCCCATTAGCAGTTCTCTCAAACAAGAACAAGCCCTTGTACAACTATTTCAAGCAGTTGTTTGCACAGGTAACCAATCCTCCAATTGATCCGATTCGTGAAAACATGGTGATGTCTTTGGTTTCTTTTATTGGACCAAAGCCAAACTTATTAGATACAAACAATATCAATCCACCTATGCGACTCGAAGTGAGTCAGCCTATTTTGGATTTTGATGACATCACGAAGATTCGTCACATTGGTCATTACACGAATGGCAAGTTCCGTTCATACGAGCTCGATATTTGTTACCCAGCATCGTGGGGTAAGGCTGGCATTGAAGCGCGTTTAGCTTCTTTGTGCGCAGAGGCTGCCGATGCTGTACGTTCTGGCTACAACATCTTGATCGTGAGCGATCGTCAAGTCGATGAGAAGCATGTTGCTATTCCCGCGCTCTTGGCAACTTCAGCAATTCACCAGCATTTAGTACAAAAAGGTTTACGTACTAGCGTAGGCCTCGTGGTTGAAACTGGCAGTGCTCGCGAAACACACCACTTCGCATTATTGGCTGGTTATGGTGCTGAGGCAGTCCATCCCTACCTCGCAATGGAAACATTGGTTGATATGGCCAAAGGTCTATCAGGCGATTTATCAGGCGAGAAAGCAGTTAAGAATTTCGTGAAAGCAGTTGGTAAGGGCCTGCAAAAAGTGATGTCCAAAATGGGCATCTCTACTTATATGTCTTACACCGGCTTACAGATTTTTGAAGCTATTGGTTTAAATCGCGACATCATAGATCAGTATTTCAAAGGCACTCCATCTAATGTTGGTGGCATTGGTGTGTTTGAAGTCGCTGAAGAGGCGTTACGTATGCATAGCGCCGCCTTTGGTAACGATCCTGTATTGACCAATATGCTCGATGCTGGTGGTGAGTATGCTTTCCGTATTCGTGGCGAGAACCACATGTGGACTCCAGATACGATTGCAAAGTTACAGCACTCCACTCGTATTGGTGCTGAAAAGGGTTATCAAACTTATAAAGAGTACGCCAACATCATCAATGACCAAACAAAGCGTCAGATGACTTTGCGCGGTTTGTTTGAGTTCAAGATTGGTCCAAGCAAAGCTATTCCATTGGATGAAGTGGAGCCAGCAAAAGAAATCGTCAAGCGTTTTGCAACGGGCGCGATGTCCTTGGGCTCAATCTCCACCGAAGCTCACGCTACTTTGGCAATCGCCATGAACCGTATTGGCGGTAAGTCCAATACTGGTGAGGGTGGTGAAGATCCAAATCGTTACGTAAATGAACTCAAAGGCATTCCAATTAAGAAGGGCGAATCCCTTGCTAGTATTTTGGGTGAGGATGTAGTTGAGGCAAATATTCCATTGCAAGATGGCGACTCATTGCGTTCGAAGATTAAGCAGGTTGCTTCTGGTCGCTTTGGTGTGACCACTGAGTACTTGCGTTCTGCTGATCAAATTCAGATCAAGATGGCGCAGGGAGCTAAGCCAGGTGAAGGCGGTCAATTGCCAGGCGAAAAAGTTTCTGACTACATTGGTAAGTTGCGCTTCTCAGTGCCAGGCGTAGGTTTGATTTCTCCTCCTCCACACCACGATATTTATTCGATTGAAGATATCGCTCAGTTGATTCATGACCTTAAGAACGTCAATCCAAAATCGGATGTTTCTGTGAAGTTGGTTTCTGAAGTGGGTGTTGGTACTGTTGCGGCTGGTGTTGCAAAAGCAAAAGCAGACCATGTTGTGATCGCAGGTCACGATGGTGGTACTGGCGCATCTCCACTTTCATCTATTAAACATGCCGGCTCTCCATGGGAACTTGGTTTGGCTGAAACACAGCAGACTTTAGTTCTAAATGGTTTGCGTAGCCGTATTCGTGTTCAGACTGACGGCCAAATGAAGACGGGACGTGACGTTGTCATTGGTGCTTTGCTGGGTGCGGATGAATTTGGTTTTGCAACAGCTCCATTGGTGGTTGAGGGTTGCATCATGATGCGTAAGTGTCACTTGAATACCTGTCCAGTTGGCGTAGCCACTCAAGATCCAGAATTGCGTAAGAAGTTCTCTGGCAAGCCAGAGCATGTGGTGAATTTCTTCTTCTTTATCGCAGAAGAAGCCCGTGAAATCATGGCGCAATTGGGAATCAGAAAGTTTGATGACCTCATTGGTCGTGTTGATTTGCTAGATACCCGTAAAGGTATTGAGAATTGGAAAGTGCATGGCTTGGACTTCACCAAGATTTTTGCTGAACCTCAAGTTGCCGCGGATGTTCCTCGTTACCAAGTGCTCACTCAAGATCATGGTTTGGCCAATGCGCTAGACAATATCTTGATTGAGAAGAGTGAGCCTGCTATCGAGCGCGGTGAAAAAGTTTCTTTCATTGTGCCGGTGAAGAACGTCAACCGTACTGTTGGTGCAATGCTCTCTGGTGAGGTTGCTCAGCGTTATGGCCATGCAGGCTTGCCAGATGACACTATTCATATTCAGTTAAATGGCACGGCTGGTCAAAGCTTTGCAGCCTTCTTAGCTCGCGGTATCACTTTAGATTTAGTAGGTGATGGCAATGACTACGTTGGCAAAGGTTTGTCAGGTGGTCGCGTCATCGTTCGTGCTCCGCATGAGTTCCGTGGCGACACTTCAAAGAACATCATTGTTGGCAATACCGTTCTTTACGGAGCGATTGCTGGTGAAGCCTTTTTTAATGGCGTTGCCGGTGAGCGTTTCGCAGTTCGTAACTCAGGCGCAACTACAGTTGTTGAAGGCACTGGTGATCACGGCTGTGAATACATGACTGGCGGAACAGTAGTGGTTCTCGGTACCACTGGCCGTAACTTTGCAGCAGGTATAAGCGGCGGCGTTGCTTATGTCTACGACGAAGATGGTTTATTTGGCCAACGTTGCAATACCAGCATGGCTACTCTGGAAAAAGTGTTGCCATCTGCTGAGCAAATTTCCAAGATGCCTAAATCAGAGTGGCATGCCCCCGTTGATGTTAAAGATGGCGGCGAGCGTTTAACTGATGAGCAAATCTTGAAAGGCTTGATCGAGCGCCATTTCCGCTATACCAGTTCAGAGCGTGCAAAAGCGCTATTGGCCGACTGGGAAAACGCCCGTACTCGCTTTGTGAAAGTTCTTCCAACTGAGTACAAGCGTGCACTCGGTGAGCTTTGGGAAAAGTCACAGAAGAAAACGGTTGCAGCGTAATCAACATAGCGAATAGACATTAAGAAAAGATACTAAGGATTAGATATGGGTAAGGTTACTGGATTCATGGAGTTTGAGCGCGTAGATGAAACATACGAAGCGCCCGCTAAACGTCTCCACCATTACAAAGAGTTTGTTGCAGCATTGACTGACGAAGAAGCAAAAGTTCAGGGTGCGCGTTGTATGGTTTGTGGTATTCCGTTTTGCAACAACGGTTGTCCGGTTAACAACATCATTCCAGACTTCAATGATTTAGTTTTTCATAGCGACTGGAAGAATGCATTAGATGTTTTGCAGTCAACCAATAACTTCCCAGAATTTACTGGCCGCATTTGTCCTGCGCCTTGTGAAGCAGCTTGCACCTTAGGAATTAATCGTGCCCCCGTTGGTATTAAATCAATCGAGCATGCCATTATTGATAAGGGCTGGGAAAGTGGTTGGGTTAAGCCTCAGCCATCAAAAACGAAGACTGGTAGGAAGGTCGCAATTGTTGGCGGTGGCCCTGCAGGCATGGCGGCAGCCCAGCAATTGGCTCGTGTTGGTCATGATGTAACTGTTTTTGAGAAGAATGATCGTATCGGCGGTTTACTCCGTTATGGCATTCCTGACTTCAAGATGGAGAAATGGCTCATTGATCGTCGCGTTGAGCAAATGCAAGCCGAAGGCGTGAAATTTGAAACAGGTGTTTTCGTTGGTAAAGAAGCGATTGGCGCGGAAGTAAAAAATTACTCTACCAAAACAGTTTCACCTGAGCAGCTCATGAAAGATTTTGATGCAGTGGTAATTACTGGCGGCGCAGAGCAGCCACGCGATCTTCCAGTGCCAGGTCGTGAGTTGAGCGGTGTTCATTTTGCTTTGGAATTTTTGATTCCGCAAAACAAAGAAAACGCTGGCGACTTTAAGAATGAAATTCGCGCAACCGATAAGCGTGTGGTTGTGATTGGTGGCGGCGATACTGGCTCCGATTGTGTTGGTACATCCAATCGTCATGGCGCAACAAAAATTACTCAGTTTGAATTGTTGCCTCAACCACCAGAAGTAGAAAACAAGCCATTGGTTTGGCCATACTGGCCCACGAAGTTGCGCACATCTTCTTCCCATGAAGAAGGATGTGATCGTGATTGGTCTGTAGGAACAAAGCGTTTTGAAGGTAAAAACGGCAAGGTTGAAAAACTCATTGGCGTACGTTTGGAGTGGAAAGACGGAAAAATGTCAGAAGTTCCAAATTCTGAATTTGAAATCAAGGCTGATTTAGTGCTTTTAGCGATGGGCTTTGTTTCACCAGTACAGCAGGTATTGAATGCATTTGGCGTCGAAAAGGATGCTCGCGGTAATGCAAAAGCGACTGTAGAAGGTCAAAATGCCTATCAAACGAATGTTCCTAAGGTGTTCGCTGCTGGTGATATGCGCCGTGGTCAATCTTTGGTGGTTTGGGCTATTCGCGAAGGTCGTCAATGTGCCCAGGCAGTAGACCAGTATTTAATGGGGTCATCCGTTTTGCCCCGATAATGTGGGCATATGAATAGTCATCAACCAAGCGCATTGGATGTTAATAAATCCCTAGGTGAAGTTGTCGTCTCTATTAAAGACGTCAACTTTTCCTATGCGCCTGGTGAGCGACAAATTTTGTCGGGTCTCAATATGGAGTTCCGACGGGGTCAAGTCGTTGCAGTGATGGGCGGCTCGGGCTGCGGCAAAACCACCATCCTCCGTTTAATTGGCGGTCAATTTTCTGCGCAATCAGGCCAAGTGTTATTTGAAGGCCAAGATGTTGGCAGGATGAGTGGTGATGAATTAATGGCTGCACGTCGTCGTATGGGAATGCTATTTCAGTTTGGCGCTTTGTTTACTGACTTAAGTGTTTTTGAAAACGTTGCATTTCCATTGCGTGAACATACCAATTTAAGCGAAAAACTTTTGCGTTCTCTCGTGTTGATGAAGCTAAATGCGGTCGGTTTGCGTGGGGCACGTGATTTAATGCCATCACAAATTTCTGGGGGCATGGCAAGACGTGTTGCGTTAGCCAGAGCAATCGCGCTAGATCCCCCGTTGATCATGTATGACGAACCTTTTGCTGGTCTAGATCCTATCTCTTTGGGTATTACAGCGCGCTTGATTCGAGATTTGAATAGCGCCCTTGGAGCCACGAGTTTATTGGTTACCCACGATGTTGAAGAGACATTTGAGATTGCGGATTACGTATATTTCATCGCCAATGGAAAGATAGGTGCGCAAGGCACTCCGGATGAACTTAGTCGATCAATAGATCCTTTTGTAAGGCAGTTCTTAGATGCTGCTCCAGATGGACCTGTGCCTTTCCATTATCCAGGACAAAGTTTGGAAGAAGATTTCGGAGTGAGATATTGATGGCTAGCTTAATCACTTCGCTTCTCAATTTATTTGGTGATCTTGGATTTTTTATTCGTCGTAATTTAAGCAGTCTTGGTTTGTCTGCTCGAATGTTTGTAGCAGTGATTTTGCGCTCAGGATTTTTATTAAAGAGACCTCGTTTGGTGATTGACCAAATTTTGTTTGTTGGCAATCACTCATTTGTCATCATTGCAGTCTCCGGTTTGTTTGTTGGGTTTGTATTGGGGCTTCAGGGCTACTACACCCTAAATCGTTATGGTTCTGAACAGGCCTTGGGCTTGTTAGTTGCTTTATCACTTACTCGAGAATTAGGCCCAGTCATCACTGCCTTATTGTTTGCGGGTCGCGCTGGAACATCATTGACTGCCGAGATTGGTTTGATGAAGGCGGGCGAGCAGTTGAGCGCCATGGAGATGATGGCTGTGGATCCTTTGGGGCGTGTAATTGCCCCAAGGCTTTGGGCGGGGATTATTGCCATGCCAATTTTGGCCACCATTTTTACCGCGGTTGGTGTGCTTGGAGGCTACTTTGTTGGAGTTCCTCTCATTGGCGTGGATTCTGGTGCATTCTGGTCTCAGATGCAGGGTGGAGTAGATTTGTTCTCTGACATTGGTAATGGCCTGATTAAAAGTTTGGTATTTGGTGTGGCAGTAACTTTTATTGCTCTTTATCAGGGCTATGAAGCAAGGCCGACACCAGAAGGCGTGTCGCAGGCAACAACTCGTACTGTAGTGATTTCATCTCTGTCGGTTTTGGCATTGGACTTCCTGTTAACCGCGATGATGTTCTCGAATTAGAAAGAATAAACTGGGGCTCTTATGAAAAAAAGTGCAATTGATATCTGGGTTGGAATTTTTGTTGCCATTGGTTTATTGGCCGCATTATTTCTGGCATTGAAAGTGGGCAATATGAATGCCGTTTCATTTGCGCCAACTTATAAAATTTCTGCGCGCTTTGACAATATCGGAGGTTTAAAACCCCGCGCGCCAGTTAAGAGTGCTGGCGTGGTCGTTGGGCGTATCGCCAATATTTCATTTGACGATAAGACATATCAAGCAACTGTTGTAATGACGATTGAAGATACTTATAAGTTTCCAAAAGATTCTTCCGCCAAGATTTTGACATCTGGTTTATTGGGTGAGCAGTACATTGGGCTTGAGGCTGGCGGCTCTGATGACATGTTGGCTAACGGTGAAAAAATCACCCAAACTCAGTCCGCAATTGTTTTGGAAAGTTTGATTAGTCAGTTCTTGTACAACAAGGCGGCCAATAGCGGCCAAGAGAAAAGCGCAGCTAAATAATGTTTTTAGTGGTTGGCCAGATTAACAAGATGAAGCGTTTTCTCTTGCTTTGCATGGCTAGTGTGCTGGTTGGTTGCGCTTCTATTCCTGCTGGAGTAGAGCCTTCCCCCCAAGATCCTTGGGAACCGTTCAATCGATCTGTTTTTGAATTCAATGAGGGCTTGGATGCCTATTTGCTGAAGCCCGTTGTTGCGGGATATCGATTTGTATTGCCTGAGTTTGTGCGTGAGGGCATTTATAACTTCTTTAGTAACTACAACGATATTTACACTGCGCTTTTTAATTTATTGCAAGGCAAGCCAGGCTACGCTTTTCATGACTTCATGCGAGTCGCGGTGAACACCACGATGGGACTTGGTGGTTTATTGGATTTAGCTACCCCTGGAGGTCTTGAAAAGCACAAAGAGGACTGGGGTCAAACGCTCGGTGTTTGGGGTGTTCCTGCTGGCCCATATGTGGTTCTTCCCTTCTTTGGGCCAAGCAACGTACGCGATACCTTCGGTACCGTTGCTGACTTAGAGTCCGATTATTTGTTTAGATTGCTTCCAGACGTCGCTTTACGTAACCGTATTACTGGTCTGCGTGTCGTGAATGCCCGAAATACCTATTACGAGGCTGGTGACTTATTGGACGGTGCTGCGATTGATAAATACAGTTTTATGCGGGATGCGTATATTCAGAGGCGTCAATACCAGATCAATGAAGGTCGTGATGACGAAGAACCTCAAATGCCGGTTTATGAAAACCCTTATGAGTGAGCATATCGCTTAAGAGTCTAAAATAAGACTCTATTTAGTCAGTGAGTTGAAAGATAGCCCCCATGAAAAATATCAAAGTAATTCCACTATTTTTTGCGCTAATCATGTTTTTGTTTTCAGGGTTTTCTTCTGCGCAGACTCCTGATGCCGCTACGCCTCCTGATGCCCTCATTAAGATGGTCGTTACCGACGTAATGACTTCTGTAAAGGCTGACCCAGAAATCCAAAAGGGAAGTATTCCCAAGATTGTCGATTTAGTGGAAAAGAAAATTGTTCCCTATACCGACATGCGTCGCACAACCGAAATGGCTATGGGCCCGAATTGGAAAAAGGCGAGCGCAGAACAACAGGCTCAATTGACTCTGGAATTTAAAAATCTTTTGATTCGCACTTATTCTGGGGCGCTAAGTCAATTACGCGATCAGACCGTGCAATTTAAAGCCCTGAGAGCTGCGCCGGAAGATAATGAGGTGGTTGTTAAGACCGTAGTGATTGGCCGTGGTGACCCTGTTCCTCTGGATTATCGTTTGGAAAAGACGGATAAGGGCTGGAAAGTCTATGATATGAATATGTTAGGTGTTTGGTTGGTAGAAGCGTACCGCAATCAGTTTGCTAATCAGATTAGTCAGAATGGCATTGAGGGCCTCGTGAAGTTTTTGCAAGATCGTAACAAGCAGTTAGCAAGTGCTAAACCAGCAAACTAATCCCATCATTTAAAGATGTTCTTTTTATTACCGACCACCGTTACACAACTGACGGCCACCCAACTGGAGTTAGAGGGCTTGCGCAATCTTTCGGGTCTGGCAAATATTGATTGCTCGCAGTTGAAGGATTTTGACTCTACTGTGTTGGCTGTTCTCCTAGTTTGGCGAAAGAAGCTGCAAGAGAATAAGCAATCTTTATTTATTGAGCATGCCCCAGAAAAACTAAAAGTGTTAGCCAAAGTGTATGGCGTTTCTGCTTTGCTAGGCATCTAAGCAAGGCAAGAGTAACAAGGTTATGCATCCAGCAATTTCGATTCAGCATATTTCAAAACACTATGGCGCTCTACAAGCGCTCAATGATGTGTCTTTGACTATTGAGCCAGGTGAGTTCTTTGGACTTCTTGGTCCGAATGGCGCTGGTAAGACCACGTTAATCTCAATATTGGCTGGCTTAGTTAAAGCTGATAGAGGTCATGCGTCGATCTTAGGTGCAGATGTTCAAAAATCTTTTCGTGATGCACGCCGTATGTTGGGCGTAGTTCCGCAAGAATTGGTTTTTGATCCCTTCTTTACTGTTCGTGAAACCTTGCGCTTTCAGTCTGGGTATTTTGGTATTCGTAATAACGATGCCTGGATTGATGAAATTATGGCTAACCTGGATCTCACGGGAAAAGCCGATAGCAATATGCGTGCTTTGTCCGGGGGGATGAAGCGTCGAGTCTTGGTTGCTCAAGCATTGGTGCATAGACCGCCTGTGATTATTTTGGATGAGCCAACTGCTGGTGTAGACGTAGAGTTACGTCAATCTTTGTGGCAATTTATTAGTAGATTGAATCAAGATGGTCACACGATTGTCTTGATCACCCACTATTTAGAAGAAGCGGAAGCGCTTTGTCAGCGTATTGCCATGCTCAAGCACGGCAAGATTGTTGCACTTGATACTACCGCCAATTTACTGACCCGTTATGGCTCAGCCAAAAAAGATGGCGAAGGCAAAACTGATCTCGAAGATGTTTTTGTGAACATTATGTCGGGAGGTGCTCAATGAGCGCTATAAAAAAAGAGCTTCATCAGGTCTTGAATAAGCCAGTCTTAGAGTATGGCAGTGGCTTTCCTACCTTATTGCGCAAAGAGGTAAAGCGTTTTTATAAGGTCGCCTTTCAGACGGTTGCTGCGCCAGTATTAATCGCCGTTCTGTATCTCATGATCTTTGGTCATGTGCTCGAGGGCAAAGAAGTTTATGGACGCTTAAGTTACACAACCTTTTTGATACCTGGTTTAGTGATGATGAGCGTTCTACAGAACGCATTTGCGAATACTCCCTCATCACTCATTCAGTCAAAGATAACGGGCAATCTGGTATTCGTTTTGCTTGCTCCTCTTAGCCACTTTGAGTTTTATGCGGCTTATATTTTGGCGGCTGTTTTTCGAGGAATTGTTGTTAGTCTTGGTGTTTTATTGATTACCCTTTGGTTTAACGTGCCCACGCTTGAATCACCGGTTTGGATTTTGGTGTTTGCCTTTTTGGGCGCCGCAATTTTGGGAAGCCTTGGTCTAATCGCAGGAATTTTGGCCGATAAATTTGATCAATTAGCCGCATTTTAAAACTTCATCATCATGCCGGCGACGATGCTATCAGGGGTTTTCTATTCCATTCATTCTCTTCCGGCTACTTGGCAGGTCGTTTCTCATTTCAACCCCTTCTTTTATATGATCGATGGGTTTCGTTTTGGGTTCTTCGGTGTTTCAGATGTGTCGCCTTGGAATAGCTTGGCGATTGTGTTTTGTTTCTTTGTGGCGGTGTCGGTGATTGCCTTGCGCCTATTGCAAAAGGGCTATAAGCTCCGCCATTAATATGGCTTGTAATGGTCGAGGTTTAGCTGATCTTATTGTTTTATTAGGAGAGAAGTATGTTGCCAACCCCAGAACAGATTAAGGGTTACATCAAACAGGGTATTCAGTGCACTCATATTCAGGTTGAGGGTAATGGGCAACATTTTTTTGCAACGATTGTGAGTCCAGAGTTTGAAGGTAAGCGCTTAGTACAGCGACATTAGTTAGTCTATGCAGCCATGGGCGATCGTATGAAAGCAGAAGTCCATGCTTTGTCAATCAAAGCATTTACCCCAGAAGAGTTTGCACGGAACCCCTCGGCATAACAAATCAAATTTAACTAAGCAAACTCACTAAAGTTTTTACTAGAATCATTTAATGGATAAATTACGGATGGTAGGCGAGACTCCGCTAAAGGGCGAAGTCAAAATTGCTGGTGCAAAGAACGCCGCTTTACCAATTTTATGTGCTTGTCTATTAACGGATCAACCTGTTGTTTTGCGCAATGTTCCAGATCTTCAGGATGTGCGCACGATGCTGAAGTTACTCCAAGAAATTGGTGTAAGCGTAAGCTTTCCTGATGCAAAAGATCGCAGTCATGTTGTATTGAGTGCTGCAGTGATTAAGAGCTCTGAAGCAACATATGAAATGGTTAAAACCATGCGGGCTTCAATCTTGGTCTTAGGGCCTTTGCTCTCAAGAATGCATAGCGCAAAGGTGTCTTTGCCAGGTGGCTGCGCGATTGGCGCACGCCCTGTGGATCAACACATCAAAGGCTTAAAAGCCATGGGTGCGAGCATTAAGATTAAGAGTGGTTATATCCAGGCAGAAACAAAGCCCCCAACAGATCGCCTCAAGGGCGCATCCATTCTGACCGACATGATTACCGTTACGGGTACAGAGAATTTATTAATGGCCGCTACCTTAGCTTCGGGCACAACGATTCTTGAGAACGCTGCTCGTGAGCCAGAAGTAGGTGATCTCGGAGAATTGCTTAACAAGATGGGCGCAAAAATTTCAGGGATTGGAAGCGACCGCTTGGTTATTGAGGGCGTAGAAAAATTGCACGGCGCTGAGCATTCGGTGATTCCAGATCGTATTGAAGCAGGCACATTTTTATGTGCAGTAGCTGCGGCAGGTGGAGAGATACTTGTTAAAGAATGTCGTCCGGATACTTTAGATGCGGTCATCGTGAAGCTCAAGGAAGCCGGTTTAAAAATGGAAGTTGGATCTGATTGGATCAAAGCTTCTATGAATGAGCGCCCTAAAGCGGTTAGCTTTCGCACTTCAGAATATCCTGCATTTCCAACGGATATGCAGGCTCAGTTAATGGCGGTAAATGCTGTTGCTCTTGGTAATTCAACCATCACCGAGACAATTTTTGAGAATCGTTTTATGCATGTGCAAGAACTCAACCGCTTGGGTGCAGACATTGCAATTGAGGGTAATACCGCAATTGCCCAGGGTGTAGAAAAACTCTCGGGTGCGATTGTGATGGCAACTGATTTACGGGCATCCGCCAGTTTGGTGATTGCAGGTCTTGCCGCTCAGGGCGAGACACAGGTTGACAGGATTTACCATCTAGATCGTGGCTATGACCGTATGGAGCAGAAGTTAACCCTTTTGGGTGCTAATATTCAGCGGGTCAAGTAGCTACTTGTCTATCTAGGAGATAATTGAGTCATGAAATTGACTTTAGCCCTCTCAAAAGGGCGAATCTTCGAAGAAACTGCAGAGATCCTGTCTAAGGTTGGCATCGTGCCAAAAGAGGATCCAGAAAAGTCTCGTAAGCTCATTATTGAAACATCCAATCCTGATGTGCGCTTAATTATTGTGCGTGCGTCTGATGTGCCAACTTATGTGCAATTTGGCGGTGCTGACTTTGGTGTTGCTGGCCTGGATGTTCTGATGGAAAAAGGCACAGATGGTTTATATGTTCCTTTCGATTTAAACATCGCAAAGTGTCGTATGTCTGTGGCAGTATGTGATGGCTTTGACTATGCGGCAGCAGTTAAACAAGGTTCGCGTCTCAAGGTAGCAACTAAGTATGTCAACTGCGCGCGCGATCACTTTGCTAACAAGGGTGTGCACATTGACACTATTCAGCTATATGGCTCTATGGAGCTCGCCCCATTAGTCGGGATGGCTGATGCAATTGTGGATCTTGTCTCTACAGGCAATACTCTCAAGGCTAACGGCCTAGTAGAAGTAGAGCCCATTGCGGATATCAGTGCTCGCTTGGTAGTGAATCAAGCATCATATAAGCGCAAGCGTGCTCAGTTACAACCTATTTTTGATTTATTGAAATAAGTTTCAATGTCATCTCAAGTTCAGGTCAAGCGACTCAATAGTGGTGATGCAGGTTTTAAAGAAACCCTGCTTTCCAGTCTTTCTTTGCCTATGGCAGATGACGCAGCTATAGATTCCGCAGTGGTCAAAATTTTGTCAGCAGTAAAAGAGAATGGCGATAGTGCGGTGCTTGAATTTACGAAGCAATTTGATCGACTCGACATCGCAAGCGTCTCTGAGCTCGAAATCTCACGCCGCGATCTAGAAAAGGCTTATCAAGAGTTATCAGCCGAGCAAAAGAATGCCCTAGATGTTGCTGCGAAGCGAGTGCGCGCCTATCACGAGCGTCAAAAAATTGAAACGGGTTGTCATTCGTGGGAATACGAAGAGGCTGACGGCACAAAGCTTGGCCAAAAAGTAACCCCATTAGATCGCGTTGGTATTTATGTCCCTGGTGGCAAAGCTGCGTATCCTTCATCCGTCTTAATGAATGCAATACCTGCAAAGGTGGCTGGAGTTGCTGAAGTCATCATGGTGGTGCCAACCCCAGATGGCGCACGTAATCCTTTGGTGTTGGCGGCCGCATATCTAGCTGGTGTAGATCGTGTATTTACAATTGGTGGTGCTCAAGCCGTTGGCGCATTAGCTTACGGTACACAGACCATTCCATCTGTAGATAAGATTGTTGGTCCAGGCAATGCTTATGTTGCTGCTGCAAAGCGTAGAGTATTTGGCACGGTGGGCATTGACATGATTGCTGGACCTTCAGAAATTTTGGTTTTATGTGATGGGTCTACCAATCCTGATTGGGTAGCTATGGATCTGTTCTCTCAGGCAGAGCATGATGAGCAAGCACAATCCATTTTGTTATGCCCTGATGCGGCCTTTATTGTGCAAGTACAAGCTAGCATTAATCGATTGCTCCCAGAAATGCCCCGAGCTAAGGTGATTACGGCTTCACTAGCTAATCGTGCTTTATTGATTCAGGTTAAGGATATGGCTGAGGCATGTGATATCGCCAATGCTATTGCGGCTGAACACTTAGAAATTTGTGCTGCTAATCCACGGAAGTGGGCTGAGAAAATCCGTCACGCAGGCGCTATTTTTATGGGTAACTACACCAGCGAATCGCTGGGCGATTACTGCGCGGGCCCTAACCATGTGTTACCTACAGCCCGTACTGCGCGTTTCTCATCACCTCTTAGTGTGTATGACTTTATTAAACGCTCTAGCATGATTGAAGTGAGCGAAGCTGGGGCACAAACCTTAGGTCAGGTAGCAAGCACACTGGCGCATGGCGAAGGCTTGCAAGCACATGCGCGCGCAGCTGAGATGCGACTTAAAAAATAAATTTACTAAAGTAAAAACTAGCGGCAAAAATTACGCGAAAATTTCTTTTAAAGCGGCGACTAGTTCGCCGCTTTGTTCATCTGTGCCAATGGTGATGCGAAGGAATTCTTCAATGCGAGGCGATTTAAAGTGGCGCACGATAATTCCGCGATCTCTCAAAGCCTGATATAGCTTTTGACCAGCATGTTTGGGATTGCGAGTAAAAATAAAATTTGCCGTAGAGGGTAAGGTGTTAAATCCTAATTTATCTAATTGCTTAATTAAATTAGTGCGAGTTTGTATGACTTTGGCGCTTGTCTCTTGCAGGTGTGCTTGATCTTCAATTGCGGCAATGGCGCCAGCTTGGGCAAGGCGACCAAGTGGGTAAGAGTTAAAGCTATTCTTTACGCGCTCAAGTCCTTCAATAAGGGTTGGATGGCCTACTGCAAACCCCACGCGTAGGCCAGCTAGCGCTCTTGATTTAGACAGAGTGTGCACTACGAGTAAATTTTCTGGGCAGTTGGCACCTCGCAATAATGGAACACAAGATTCAGTTCCGTAATCAACATAGGCTTCATCGATAACTAAAACAGATTCTTTATTTTTAGTAAGTAAAGTTTCAATTTCTGAGCGAGGAATAGATCGACCGGTCGGCGCGTTTGGATTGGGGAAAATCACTCCGCCATTTAGAGTCATATAGTCATCGAGGTTGATTTCAAAATTTTTTCCCAAAGGAACGGTTTTGTAGTCAATTCCAAAAAGTTTGCAGTAGACCGGATAAAAGCTATAAGTAATATCGGGGAAGTGAACGGGCTTACTCTGCTTAAGAAGTCCAGCAAAAACGTGTGCCAGGACCTCATCTGAGCCATTACCTAAAAAAACTTGATTTGCGTTCAATCCATGTAATTTGGCGATGGCTTGTTTTAAGGTTGCGCCCTCTGGGTCTGGATAGAGGCGTAAATCATCATTGGTTTGCTGGCTAATCGCAGCAAGTGCTTTTGGCGATGGGCCATATGGGCTCTCGTTGGTATTAAGCTTGACCAGCCGCTGCACTTGCAACTGCTCCCCTGGAACATAAGGGGTTAAAGTTTGCACAACGGGGCTCCAAAAACGACTCATGAGGGTGCTCGGATCAATATTTAGTAAGTGGGCGAAGGATTTTCAGTATTTCAATCTCTTCTAGGAATGATATTATGAGGCTTCAATCAACACTTCGCCTCGCGGCGTAATGAAGCATGCGGCAAGCCGACGTTACCCGAAATACTTCGGAAACCAAAATACAAATTTCCATCAATTTGGATGGTACTGGTAAAGCTGAGCTAGCCTCAGGCGTGCCTTTCTTGGACCACATGCTCGATCAAATTGCCCGTCATGGCATGATCGACCTCAAAGTGGTCGCCCAAGGCGATACCCATATTGATGATCACCACATTGTTGAAGATGTCGGCATCACTTTAGGACAGGCTTTCGCTAAGGCGGTTGGCGATAAAGCGGGAATTACGCGTTATGGCCACTCTTATGTGCCTTTAGATGAAACCCTATCTCGCGTAGTGATCGACTTTTCTGGTCGCCCTGGCTTGGAATTTAATGTGCCATTTACGCGTGCGCGAGTAGGTGACTTTGATGTTGATCTCAGTATTGAGTTCTTCCGTGGTTTTGTGAACCATGCGGGAGTGACTTTGCATATCGATAATTTGCGTGGCATCAATGCCCACCATCAAATTGAGACGGTCTTTAAAGCCTTTGGTCGTGCCTTGCGCATGGCTTTGGCTACAGACCCCCGTTCTTCCGGTGCGGTTCCTTCAACTAAGGGAAGTCTTTAATCTCGATTTTTGCTTCTTCTTAGAACAGTGCAAAAGATAGGCTAATTTTGGCGCAAACCATTGCGATCGTTGATTATGGGATGGGCAACCTCCGTTCCGTATATCAGGCATTTCATCATGTTGCTCCAGATGAAAATGTATTGATTGCGCGTGAGCCTGAAGAAATTCGCAATGCTGATCGTGTCGTGCTGCCAGGCCAAGGAGCGATGCCGGATTGCATGAAACACCTTGAAGAATCTGGTCTATTAGAAGCATTGCTAGAGGCATCGCAAGCTAAACCTTTATTAGGGGTCTGTGTAGGCGAGCAAATGCTATTTGATAAAAGCGCAGAGGTACGCCCTGGAGAACAATGGACATCTTGTTTGGGTCTTATCCCTGGCAAGGTTCGTCGCTTTGAATTAGCCGGCAAAAAACAGGCAGATGGCTCAGCTTACAAAGTTCCGCATATGGGCTGGAATCAAGTGCGACAAGATCGCCAACATCCTATTTGGAATGGCATTCCGGATTTAACAAGCTTTTATTTTGTGCACAGCTACTATGTTGTGCCACAGCGTGCAGAAGATGTTGTTGGTTCTACAGAATATGGGGATTGGTTTACATCTGCTGTATCAAGGGATAATATTTTTGCAACACAATTTCATCCAGAAAAAAGTGCAGAATACGGATTAAAGCTTTATCAAAATTTTGTTTCTTGGCAACCTTAATTACCTAATTATTTTTTTAGCGCCTTACTATGCTACTCATTCCTGCAATTGATCTTAAAGGTGGACACTGCGTTCGGTTAGAGCAAGGTGACATAGATAAGGCCACAGTGTTTTCTGAAGATCCTGGTGCAATGGCTGCATACTGGATTAGCAAGGGCGCACGTCGTTTGCATTTAGTCGATCTCAACGGCGCGTTTGCTGGCAAACTAAAAAATGAATCAGCAATTAAATCTATTCTGAAAGCTGTGGGCGATGAGATTCCAGTGCAGCTTGGTGGCGGTATACGTGATCTAGAAACAATCGAGCGTCTACTGGATGACGGTATTAGTACTGTAATCATCGGAACTGCCGCAGTGAAAAATCCAGGCTTTGTGCAGGATGCTTGCACTGCATTTCCGGGGCATGTCATGGTGGGCTTGGATGCCCGTGATGGCAAGGTCGCTACAGATGGCTGGAGCAAGATTACCGGTCACGAGGTGATTGATCTTGCTAAGAAGTTTGAAGATTGGGGTGTTGAGGCAATCATTTACACCGATATCGGCCGAGATGGCATGCTTAAGGGCGTTAACGTTGACGCTACGATTAAGTTGGCACAAGCAATTCGTATACCGGTGATTGCTAGTGGCGGCCTGTCCAACAATCAAGATATTGAAGCTCTCTGCAAGGCTGAAGAGGAGGGCGTCATGGGCGTGATTGCTGGCCGCTCAATTTATTCAGGCGACTTAGATTTAGCGGCTGCTCAAAAGTATGCCGATGAATTAACGCTGAAGTACGCAAAGAAAATTATCTAGTGCTAACAAAACGAATTATTCCTTGCCTTGATGTGACTGCGGGAAGGGTTGTTAAGGGCGTTAATTTTGTGGGTTTGCGTGATGCTGGCGATCCAGTTGAAATTGCGAAACGATACAACACACAAGGCGCTGATGAGCTGACCTTGTTAGACATTACCGCTACATCAGATGGCCGTGATTTAATCTTGCACATCATTGAAGATGTAGCTTCACAAGTGTTTATTCCATTAACCGTTGGTGGGGGTGTTCGTGCAGTTGCAGATGTGCGCCGCTTGCTCAACGCCGGCGCTGATAAAGTGAGCATGAATTCCTCAGCTGTAGCCAATCCTGATTTGGTATCAGACGCCGCCGCATATTACGGTTCGCAGTGTATTGTGGTGGCGATTGATGCTAAGCAGACGGATGCGGGTAATTGGGAAGTATTTACCCATGGCGGTAGAACGCCCACAGGTAGAGATGTTGTGGAGTGGGCATGTGAGGTAGCCAAAAGAGGCGCTGGCGAAATCTTGTTAACCAGCATGAATCGAGATGGCAGTAAGGATGGTTTTGATTTGGCCTTAACTGCAGCGGTAAGCGACGCCGTGTCAATTCCTGTAATTGCCTCTGGTGGCGTTGGCAACTTGCAGCATTTGGTGGATGGTATCACTAAGGGCCATGCAGATGCGGTTTTAGCTGCCAGCATTTTTCATTATGGTGAATACACTGTGGGGCAGGCAAAAGAATATATGGCCGCCCAAGGAATCCCAGTACGCATTTAGAGCGCTTCAGCAGTATTCATCATTTGGGGGTTTCACGGTAAAGTTGAGGTATGACCCAATCCCAAAATGAGCTCCAAAACAGATTTACTCCAATTCCATCAATTCAAGCTGGGCCGTGGCTCGATGCCATTGCTTGGAATGAGCAAGGCTTAGTGCCAGTTATTGCACAAGAAGTTGGTAGTAACGATATTTTGATGATGGCATGGATGAATCGCGAGGCTCTGTTGGAGACCTTGCGTTTAGGTGAGGCAGTTTATTGGACGCGCTCAAGGCAAAAGTTGTGGCACAAGGGAGAGGAGTCTGGTCATACCCAGAAAGTGAAAGAGATTCGCCTAGACTGCGATGGGGATACGATTTTGCTGATTGTTGAGCAAAAAGATGGTATTGCTTGTCATACTGGTCAGCACAGTTGCTTTTTCCAGTGTTGGGACTCATCCAAATCTACTTGGGTTGATGAATCAAAGTAAATGTGTCAAACGAGATGACAACGCAATAAAAGACATAAAATAAGATCATAAGCGGCACTACAAATAAATCTTCTAATTTAGATTCTGCATTAGCCCATTTGGCTGATGTAGTCGATCAGCGTCGAGATGCGTTCAAGGCTGGCACAGCCGATCCTAAAACGTCCTATACCGCTCTATTGTTTTCTAAAGGCGATGATGGGATTTTGAAAAAGATCGGCGAAGAAGCTACAGAGACGGTGATGGCTGCTAAAGATGTTCGCAGTTCAAATTTATCCGCTGAACAAAAGAAGCTCTTTGTAGGTGAAATGGCCGACTTGTGGTTTCACTGCCTGATTGCACTCTCTCAATATGAATTACGCCCAGAAGATGTGATCACAGAGTTGGATCGTCGCTTAGGAACTTCCGGAATTGAAGAGAAGGCCGCCAGAAAAGCAGCCAATAAAGAGTAAATCAAGAATAAAAGTATGAGTCACGATCCCAATTGCCTGTTTTGCAAAATTTCGCAAGGACTGATTCCGTCTTCAAAGGTGTATGAAGATGAAGAGATTTACGCATTCAAAGATATCAACCCCGCAGCGCCAGTTCATTTTTTGATGGTTCCTAAAAAGCATATTCCCATGCTGGAATCTGCGGAAAGCGTGGATGCTCCTTTGCTAGGTAGAATGATGGAGTTAGCCCCCCGTCTTGCCAAAGAGCAAGGTTGCCGTCCTGGAAAAGATGGTGGCTTCAGATTGATGGTGAATAACGGGGCAGATGGTGGTCAAGAGGTTTATCACTTGCATTTGCATGTAATGGGTAGACCCCGACCATGGAAGAAGTAAGGCAATAAAGATATTGAAGAATTGCAAGGAAATAAGAGATGGGTTCATTTAGCATTTGGCATTGGTTAATTGTTTTGGTAATCGTGATGTTGGTTTTTGGTACCAAAAAATTACGTAACATTGGCCAAGACTTAGGTGGTGCTGTTAAAGGTTTTAAAGATGGCATGAAATCTGGCGAAGAAACAAAAAAACAAATTGCGCAAAACTCTGGCACTGCGGATAAAACCGTTGATGTGCAAGCTAAAGACGTAAATAAATAATTCGCTTTGCAATCGCCTCTTTGAAACTCCTATGGACTTATTGATTGCAATAAATGATTGATTTAGGGGTTTCAAAACTTGCATTGATAGCAGTAGTTGCTCTGGTGGTAGTTGGTCCAGAGCGCTTGCCTAAAGTTGCTCGCATGGCCGGTAATCTCTTTGGGCGCGCGCAGCGCTATATGGCAGACGTCAAGTCGGAAGTGAATCGACAAATGGAGATGGAGGAGTTTAAAAAATTCCGCGAAGAGAGTGCCTCCGCTTTAAAAGAAGTTGAAAACAGCATTCACTCTGTTGCGAATGAAGCCAATGCGAATCTGACAGATCAGGCAGATATTTTCGAGACTAGCTTTGAAAAACCAGCGCTAGATGAAAAAGAGGTACTTCGTAAATCTAAGCGACAGGGGCGCAATAGTTGGGGCGTGAGACGCGCCGCTAGGCCAGTTTGGTTCAAGCGTAGTTCAGGTATCCGTACGCGTGTGCAATCCGGCGCGGCCAGAATGAAGCGCTTTCATCATAGCGCTGGTAAATAACAAAATATTCGCATGACAGAAAACCATTCTTCTGAAGATTCAGGAATTCAGGAATCTTTTTTATCCCATTTATTTGAATTGCGCGATCGCGTAATCAAGGCAGCCCTGGCAATTATTGTGGTGTTTGTGTCTTTGGTGTATTGGGCTCCTGATATTTTTCATCTATTTGCACAACCACTACTAGAAGCGCTTCCTTCAGGTGGAAAGATGATAGTTACTGATGTCACGGGCTCGTTCTTTGTTCCCATGAAGGTAACAATGCTGGTTGCATTTTTAATTGCCTTGCCTGTAGTGATGTATCAGCTTTGGGCATTTATTGCGCCGGGCCTCTATATGCATGAGCGAAAATTGATACTTCCATTAGTGGTCAGTAGCTACACGCTATTTATTATTGGAATGGCGTTCGCTTATTTTCTAGTGTTCCCGACGGTCTTTAAGTTCATGGCTAGTTATAACGCGCCCCTTGGTGCGGAGATGTCAACCGACATAGATAACTATCTGAGTTTTGCAATGACTACCTTTTTGGCTTTTGGCATCACATTTGAAGTGCCCGTTGTTGTAGTTGTTCTTGTGCGTATGGGCATGGTGTCTTTAGCAAAGTTAAAGGAAATACGTCCTTACGTCATTGTTGGTGCGTTTGTGATTTCAGCTATCGTGACACCGCCAGACGTGCTGTCACAATTGCTATTAGCGGTACCTATGACTCTGTTATATGAGCTTGGTTTATTGGTGGCTCGCCTCTATGTACCTAAGAGCAGCCAGAATGATCAAGCTAGCTGACTGATTCAACTAGACTGCAATGCAGCTTCTGGTTCTTGGAAAAGGTTTGTAATAGCCAGTTGCTAACTTGATCAAATCGGTAGCGTCTTTGGCGTAAATTGCCTTCAGCTTCACTATCTGAGCCCGCAAAAATTTTTCCTGCGGCCAATAGGGCGCGGCGCTGCTGAATGGTCTCGATGTGAATAAGACGAGGCAATATCTTCGGTAACTCCCAGCGTATATCAACCGCCACACAATGTTCGTGTTGAAGTTGGCCGACTTCAGCTAGAAGTAGCTCTGCTTTTGTAAAGTTAAATTGATTGGCAATAATGATGCGATGGCAAAGAAGCAGCCAATCTTCATCTAACTTATATTCTGCATGGTGGTTTACGGCCTGATCTGCAAATATTGCTAGTTCATACCAATCGTTTTTTTGTGGATTGGGGCAGCTATTTAATATTTTGTTCAGTAATTGCGTCGCTTCTTCTATGCCTTGTTGATGTGCTTGCCATACCCAATAGGATGCTTGGAGGCCACGAATTTTTTCATCGATCTTTTCCCGCTTGCGCCACAAATTTGCGCCTTTACGAAATTGTGCATGCGGATGACCAAGATCGGCGGCATGATCAAAACAGCGATCGCTTTCTTGAGCGTTGTAGCCAGAAAATTGCGGCCGGCGATAAATCTCACCTAGGGCATACCAAGCATCCCGATCGCCATCTTTGGCCGCAAACTCAAGCCAGTACGCCGCCTTTTTTAAAGAGGCATTCGATTTGCTTGTGCTTTTGCCATTGAGTTGCGCTAGGTTTAGACCCAAAGTTAACTTTGCAATTGTTAAGCCTAATTCAGCTGCTTGTATGAGGGCATCCTCATTTTTTTCTTTGCGCCATGAGTTCCAGAGTGTGGACAGAACCTCATTTTTAGGCTGCAGCTTGATCAATAACTCCTTCGCTGATTGTGAGCAGGACTGACTGCTTTCGGCAACTTCTTGTAAGAATCGCTTTGCTAATTTTTGGAGGCTCGTTAAATCTGAGGGGCGATTGTTGTGCGATGGCTTTATCGCTTTTTTTACCCATTCATTAATCTGAAGTTGCGTTTCGCGATAGTCGGGATTGATGAGAAAGTCGGCCAGTTGCCACTTGGCCAAAAATTGAATTGATGGATTAATAGATGAATGAGAAAGCTCCCACATCATTTCCCACCCAAAACTAAAGGCGGGGGTGTTGAAAACTTTTGCTAGCGGGACTTGGCTAACTTGTTCGGCAATTCCCAAAACTTTAGGGTTTTCCAAATCCAAGCTTTGTTTTTCTGGGTTTTCGAGGGCTTGATAGGATTTTTCTAGCCAAATCAATGCATTAGAAGGTTGGATCTGGGTTTTAAACATTCCGGTAAGGTAGGCATTGGCCAGCATTTGTTGCGCCGATACATCACCTTGGCGGGCAGAACTGAGTATTTTTAAGAATTCGCGACTTGCCATATGACAATTTTGGCATCTAAAGGCCAAAAAAGTAAAAAAACAGGGGTCATGTTGCCGTGATACAACGAAGAAAACCAAAAAATAACCTTTTCACAAGCAAAAAGAGCTCCTAAATGCCCCAACCGTCAGTCTGTCGAACCCAAGGATCGAAAATTCTTAGGTCCCGGCTTTATTAGGGCATTACTTTCAATTTATGGAGATTTACAGAATGAAAAAATCGCTATTCGCACTCGCAGCGTTGACAGCAGTTGCTGGCGCCGCTCAAGCACAATCAAGCGTTACCGTATACGGTATTTTGGACGCTGGTTGGGTAGGTGGTAACTCTAAGTCATCAGTTCCAGGAGCAACAGTTCCAAACAATGCTGGTACATGGAGCAAGCTCAGCATTACTGGTGCAGAAAACACTGGCCGTTTAGGTTTCAAAGGCGTTGAAGATCTTGGCGGTGGTAACTCTGCTTTCTTCACAGCTGAAATGTCATTGACTGGTGATTCAACATCTCCATTCGGTTCAGTGCGTCAAATTTTCGTTGGCTTGAAGAAAAATGGTATCGGTGCTGGTTCTATCGGTACTATCAACACCATCGTTCACAACGCTGTTGCAGCAACTGATCCAGGCGCACAAAACAACATCGCTGGTAACGTTATTTACGCTACTAACTTTGGCGCAACTGCAACTCCTGATTTGTCCAACTATGGCCAATCATCTGCATACACAGTTCGTACATCTAACACAATCGCTTTGGCGTCTGACACATTCGCTGGTTTTAGCTTGAACGCTAACTACACATTGAATAATCAAAACGTTAACCAAACTGCTGCTTACAACACAACTAACGGTTCAGCCGCTGGTGGTAGCACAAACTACAGTGGTTGGGGCTTGGGCGCTAACTACACATGGAACAAGCTGTACGCAACTGCTAACTATCAAGCTCTGAAAAGCTTGAACCCATACGGCAGCTCAACAACAGCCTCTAACCCATACACACCAGCTGATGCTATTTTCAGTGGTGCAACTGGTGGTGTTAACACACAAGATAACCAAGCTTATATCGCTGCAACTTATGACTTTGGTATCTTGAAGGGCTATGCACAGTGGGTAAACCGTAAAGCGACTGCAACCCAGTCTTCTAACTACTACGTTAAGCGTTCTGCTCAGCAGATCGGTATACGTAGCTTCATTACACCGGTTGTTGAGGCATGGGCAAGCGTTGGTAATGGCCGTTACTCTGCATTCGGTAACAGCAACCCTACAGCGAACTTCACTGGTTATCAGTTAGGTAGCAACTACTACTTGAGCAAGCGTACAAACTTGTACGCAATCTACGGCTCAACAGAGACTTCTACAACCACTCTTGGTTCTGCAAGTCAAAACAACTATGCAATTGGTGTGCGTCACACATTCTAATTTTGATGCTAGCTTAGGCTAGTTAATAATTAGTTGCATAGAAGTGAAAACCCATCGTGGAAACACGGTGGGTTTTTTTATTTGCCTTGTATGATTGAACCTTTATCAGCGTACCGTTAATTTATGAATCACCTTTTGCAGCAGGCGCTCACCTATCATCAGCAAAAAAATTGGGCAGAAGCAAAAAGACTCTATGAATATTTGCTAAAGATCGATCCAAAAAATTTTGATGCATTACTACTGCTGGGTTTACTCAGTGCAGATATGGGTGAAGTAGATGCAGCAATTGCCTCACTACAAAAAGCTTTAAAGATTAACCCTACCTCTGAAGCTGCCGCTTTTAATCTGGGTGTTGCGCATTCTGTTAAGGGCGATTTTGGCTGGTCTGAAAAGGCTTTTTTACAAACTGTGAAGATAAATCCAGGTAATGCAAAAGCCTATTTTGAGCTTGCCAAGATTCAAATGAAATTGAATAAAGCAGAAAATGGTTTGCAGTATTTTGAAAGGGCTATTGAACTTGACCCCCAGGATGCAGAGATATTTAATGAGTATGGGATTTTGCAAGGAAGCCTAAAGAGGTACCAGGCAGCTAGTGGACTGTTTCATAAGTGCCTTGGATTAAACCCTAATATGGCATTTGCTCATGCAAACTTAGGCAAGGTTTATCTAGATACTGGTGACCCCGATAGAGCCATTCAGCATTACCAACTTGCGTTGCAACTCCAGTCGAATTTACTGATTGCTTTGCTAGGCCTTGGGCATGCCTATCGAGCGTTGGGAAAAAATTTAGAGGCAATGATCTCTTATGATCAGGCTTTGGAAGTAGATCCAAATAATTTGATGGCTTTGGTAAACAAAGGACAGCTCTGGACTGTTGCCAATAACATAAAAGAGGCCTTGAGCGCTTATCAGCAAGCAATAGATATAGATCCTGACTTTAGATTTCTATTGGGCGGCAGAACTTTTGCTCAACTTCGTCAAGCAGATTGGGCTGAAATAGATCGAGCGCGCAATGAAATCCAGAAGAAAACGAGTGAAGAGAAGTTAGTGATTGAGCCATTTATCTCTTGCACTTTATGATTCCTTAGAAATTCAGGGAAATGTAGCCCGCTTATTTTGGATAAACCGTTTTGGTACATCGGATATCCATTGCCCCGTTGGAGAGCGCAAGAAATCAAAGATAAAGATTGCCTATATTTCTGCAGACTTTAAGAATCACCCAATTTCATTTTTGACGGCTGAGTTATTTGAGGTGCATGATCGTGATCGCTTTGAGATTATTGGGGTGTCAGTCTCTGCATCTAATGACGAGATGCAACAAAGAGTTTCAAAAGCATTCGACCATTTCCTAGAGCTTCATGGGCGATCTGATGATGAAATTGTTTCATTGCTCAGGGGTCTAAATATTGATATTGCGATTGACCTGGGGGGATATACCCAAGATTCACGATTTGGGGTATTTGCCCGAAGGGTTGCACCTATTCAGATGAGTTACCTAGGTTTCCTGGGGACCACGGGCTCTGATTGCATTGATTACATCATTGCTGATTCGGAAATTATTCCCGAGGCATCTCAAAAGTTTTACACCGAGAAAATTGCTTATTTACCCAGCTATCAAGTGAACGATAGAAAACGCAAGGCATCTGATCGAATCTTTACTCGATCTGAGTTTGGCATTCCGGAAAATGCTTTTGTATATTGTTGTTTTAATAATAACTACAAGCTAATGCCAGAAGTATTTGCATCTTGGATGAATATTCTAGAGCGGGTAGAAAATAGCGTTTTGTTGCTTTATGCAGAGAATGATGCAGTTCGAGAAAATCTCAAAAAAGAGGCCGTAAAAAAAGGCGTTGATCCAGGCAGGTTGTTTTTTGGTGAGAGGCTTTCGCAAATCGATTATTTGGCAAGATTCAAAATTGCAGATCTATTTTTAGACACCGCACCATACAACGCTGGTACTACTGCAAGCGATGCGCTATGGATGGGTGTGCCAGTATTAACAAGACAAGGCGAAACATTTGCTTGTCGTGTTGCTAGTAGTATTTTGAGGGCGATTGATTTACCTGAGCTTATTACCCATTCCGTTGGAGAATATGAGGCGCTTGCTTGTGAGTTAGGGCAAAACCCAGAAAAAATGAGCTTACTTAAATCAAAGCTGATGACCAATAAAGCGACAAAAGCGCTTTTCGACACTCCTCGATTTACAAGAAACTTAGAACGCTTATTTGAGGTAGCCCTAGCAAAGCATCTTAACGGTGAAAAGCCATCGCACATCTAGGTGGAAGACTAGGATATGTTGCATGGGGTAATTCCCCGGCTCAATTTATTTCTTTAGGCTATCGCGGATTTCTCGAAGTAGGACAATATCTTCTGGTGTTGGTAGTGCTGGAGGGGCGTCAATAATGCGGATCTTATTGACCACTTTAACCATTTGAAAGATCACGAATGCCAAGAGAATGAAGTTGATTGAAATGGTGATGAAGTTGCCATAGGCAAAAATCGGTACTCCCGCTTTTTTTAGGGCATCAAATGTTCTGGGCACACCATCAGGAACATGCCCCAAAACAATAAAGAGGTTTGTAAAGTCAATGTGACCACCCAAAAGGGTCGAAATAACGGGCATAACGATATCGTTTACCAGGGAATCGACTATTTTTCCAAAAGCGCCGCCGATGATGACGCCCACCGCCAGATCAATCACATTGCCCTTGACGGCAAAGTCACGAAACTCCTTTAAAACGCCCATAATTACCTTTTTTTTGCCTGAATACAGATTAACCCGAGATTAACCCCATAACTTTGTTGCTTACCCCACTTTTTACTTTAAAATCCTACTTTTAAGCAATTTCTACCCATAAATACCCTCTCTAGGAATTTTGTAAATGAGTGACAAGCCCTGTATGGACAAGGATCGCCGTAATTGGTTGATCGCCACATCCGCAGTTGGTGGTGTAGGTGCTGCTGCGACACTATACCCTTTTGTAGATAGTTTCGAGCCTTCCGAGCGCGCTAAGGCCGCCGGTGCCGCTGTAGAAATTGATATTACTGGCATGAAGCCTGATGAAATGAGAACGGTGGAATGGCGCGGTAAGCCTGTATGGGTTATCCGCCGCACTTCTGAACAGGTTGCTGAATTGTCTAAATTGGATGGTGAATTGGCTGACCCTAATTCATTGCGCGATCCAGCCCAATTTACGCCTCCATACGCACAGAATCAGTGGCGTTCGATTAAGCCAGAGTATCTGGTAGTTGTTGGTATTTGCACTCACTTGGGTTGCTCTCCAACTGCTAAATTTGAGGCGGGGCCTCAGCCTTCCTTACCTAACACTTGGCCAGGCGGTTTCTTGTGTCCATGTCATGGCTCTACGTTTGATATGGCCGGACGTGTTTACAAGAATAAACCGGCTCCAGACAATCTTGAGGTTCCGCCGCACATGTACTTAAGCGACACCAAGATTTTGATTGGCGAAGACAAGAAGGCCTAAGGAGAGATAGATGGCATTTCAAGAAAAACAAGTTCCAGCTGATGCTCCGGTAGCTCAAAAAGTATTAGCTTGGGTAGATTCCCGTTTTCCTTTGACGGCAACGATCAAAGGCCATTTAACTGAGTACTACGCTCCAAAGAATCTCAATTTTTGGTATTTCTTTGGTTCTTTAGCGACTGTTGTGCTGGCTTTGCAAATCATCACCGGTATTTTCTTGGTAATGAACTACAAGCCCGATGCTGCTAAAGCATTTGAGTCAGTTGAGTACATCATG
>JBGAIU010000010.1:0-63013 GCA_044225315.1 Polynucleobacter sp. | reverse complement strand
TCCTGAAGTTCAAAAAGACATCAGCTTGATGCCTTACTCAATTGTGCAAGCTGACAATGGTGATGCTTGGGTTGAAGCACGCGATAAGAAAATGGCGCCACAACAAATGTCCGCTGAAATCTTGCGCAAGATGAAAAAGACTGCTGAAGATTACCTTGGTGAAGAAGTAACCGAGGCTGTAATTACAGTTCCTGCTTACTTTAACGATAGCCAACGTCAGGCAACTAAAGATGCTGGTCGTATTGCTGGTTTAGATGTAAAGCGCATCATTAATGAGCCTACCGCAGCCGCATTGGCATTTGGCCTGGACAAGCAAGACAAGGCTGATCGTAAGATCGCCGTTTATGACTTGGGTGGCGGTACATTCGACGTATCCATTATTGAAATCGCTAACGTTGATGGTGAGAAGCAATTTGAAGTTCTCTCCACAAACGGTGACACTTTCTTGGGTGGTGAAGACTTTGATCAACGCATTATTGATTGGATCATTGCCGAGTTCAAGAAAGAGCAAGGCGTAGATTTGAGTAAAGATGTATTGGCATTGCAGCGTTTGAAAGACGCAGCTGAAAAAGCCAAGATCGAATTGTCTTCTGCTCAACAAACTGAAATCAATTTGCCATATGTGACAGCTGATGCTAGCGGTCCTAAGCACTTGAACTTGAGATTGACTCGTGCAAAGTTGGAGTCTTTGGTTGAGGAATTGATTAACCGTACAGCTGGTCCTTGCTTGACCGCGATTAAAGATGCTGGCGTTAGCGTTTCTGATATTGACGACGTGATTTTGGTTGGTGGTCAGACACGTATGCCTGCGGTTCAAGACAAAGTAAAAGAAATCTTTGGTAAAGAGCCACGCAAAGACGTTAACCCCGATGAGGCGGTAGCAGTTGGTGCTGCGATCCAGGGCTCCGTATTGTCTGATGATCGTAAGGACGTATTGCTCTTGGACGTTACCCCATTGTCATTGGGTATCGAAACTCTTGGTGGCGTGATGACCAAGATGATTCCAAAGAACACTACTATTCCTACCAAGCATTCACAGGTCTACTCAACAGCTGAAGACAATCAGCCTGCGGTAACCATTAAGTGCTACCAGGGTGAGCGTGAGATGGCTTCTGCTAACAAACTGCTCGGTGAATTTAATTTGGAAGGCATTGCCCCTGCGCAACGCGGTATGCCACAAATTGAAGTAACCTTTGACATCGATGCTAATGGTATTTTGCATGTAACTGCAAAAGACAAAAATACTGGCAAAGAAAACAAGATCACCATCAAGGCAAACTCTGGTTTGACGGAAGAAGAGATCCAGCGCATGGTGAAGGATGCTGAAGCAAATGCTGCTGAAGATAAGAAGGCGCTCGAGTTGGTAACCGCGCGCAATACAGCGGATGCATTGGCTCACTCAACCAAGAAAGCTTTGGAAGAGCATGGCGCTAGCCTAGAAGCTTCTGAGAAAGAGGCGATTGAGGCTGCACTCAAAGAGTTGGATGAGGCCATCAAAGGTAGCGACAAAGCGATCATTGAGGCGAAGACCGAAGCATTGGGTAAAGCAAGTCAGAAACTCGGCGAGAAGGTGATGGCGGCAGAGCAGGCTAAAGCTGGTGCCGGTGCTGCAGGCGCAGCTCCTGGTAGCACAGCCCCTGGCGCAGCTCCAGACGCTGATGTTGTCGATGCTGACTTTAAAGAGGTTGATGACAAGAAATAATTGCGTCAGAAACTATTTTTAACGAAATTTTGAAGTACTTAAATAACAAGTCGGCCTCGCGCCGACTTGTGCCATTCAGGTTGTTGGGAAGTTGAGAGGAATAGGCCGTGCCTAAAAGTAAACGCGATTTTTATGAAGTGCTTGGTGTAGCGAAGGGCGCTAGTGATGATGAGTTGAAAAAAGCTTATCGCAAACTGGCAATGAAATATCACCCTGATCGCAATCCCGACAGTAAAACTGCCGAAGCGCAATTTAAAGAAGCGAAAGAGGCCTACGAGACTCTATCTGACCCCAACAAGCGCGCTGCTTATGATCAGTACGGCCATGCCGGTGTAGACCCATCTATGGGTGGCGGTTTTGGTGGTGGATTTGGTGGCGGTGGGTTTGCTGATGCCTTTGGTGACATCTTTGGCGATATTTTTGGTCAAGGTGGTGGCCGTCATTCTGGACCGCAGGTATATAAGGGTGCAGACTTGCGTTACAACATGGACATTACTCTTGAGCAAGCTGCTGAGGGGTACACGACACAGATTCGCGTGCCGAGTTGGAGTGACTGCAAGCCCTGTCATGGAACGGGCGCTGAGCCTGGCACAAAAGCTGAAAAATGTTCCACTTGTGATGGCCATGGTCAAGTGCGTGTGCAACAGGGATTTTTCTCGATGCAGCAAACTTGCCCCAAGTGTCGCGGTACTGGCGAGTACATTCCGAAGCCTTGCAAAACCTGTCATGGCTCAGGCAAGCATAAAGAACAAAAAACGCTCGAGATCAAGATTCCAGCTGGCATCGATGACGGAATGCGTGTGCGGTCCGTAGGCAATGGTGAGCCTGGAATTAATGGCGGCCCAGCCGGTGATTTATATGTAGAAGTACGCGTTAAGCCGCATAAAGTCTTTGAACGTGATGGCAGTGATTTGCATGTTCAGATGCCGATCTCATTTGCTACCGCTACCATTGGTGGTGAAATTGAAGTGCCAACACTCTCTGGTCGCGTTGAGTTTCCTATTCCGGAAGGAACGCAAACTGGAAAGACATTCCGTTTGCGCAACAAGGGCATTAAGGGTTTGCGTTCAACTTTAGTGGGCGATTTATTTGTCCACGTGGTAGTTGAAACCCCAGTCAAATTGACTGAGGATCAAAAGAAATTACTCAAACAGTTTGATGAAAGCCTGAAGTCAGCCGGTGATAAACATAGCCCGCAGCAAAAAGGCTGGTTTGATGGCGTAAAGAGTTTCTTTAGCTAACTGCTTGGCTAATTAACCAGCAAAGCCGTGCTCAGGTCCAGGGAACTTTCCGGACTTGACCTCACGGACATAGGCTTTCACGGCTGCTTCAATCGAATGGTGACCTTCCATAAAGTTCTTCACGAACTTGGGAGGTTTACCAGGGCTAATGCCCAACATATCTTGTAGCACCAATACCTGTCCTGAACAATCTGGACCAGCGCCAATACCAATTGTTGGAATGGATAAAGCTTCAGTAATTTTTTCACCAAGAGAAGATGGAATGGCTTCGAGCACGATCATTTGTGCGCCAGCTTGTTCGCATGCAATTGCTTGCTCCAACATCAGGCTCGCAGCGTCCTTGGATTTTCCTTGAACTTTATAACCACCTAATACATGTACGGATTGTGGGAGTAGTCCGAGATGCGCACACACGGGCACGCTACGCTCAACCAAATATTGAATAATGTCGATTTGCCAATCGCCGCCCTCTAGTTTGACCATATCTGCGCCAGCGCGCATTAAGGTCGCAGCGGAATCTAAGGCTTGCACTGAATCGCCGTAGCTAGCAAAGGGTAAATCAGCGATAACAAACGCATGAGTATTGGCACGCGCCACACATTCAGTGTGATAAGCAACTTGCTCTACTGTAACCGGAGTGGTGCTGGTGTGCCCTTGAATCACATTACCAAGAGAATCGCCAATCAAAATGGTCTCAACACCACAACGATTGAGTAGTGCCGACATGGTTGAATCATATGCCGTCAGCATAGAAATCTTTTCACCCTCAGCGTGCATCGCGAGGAGCTTAGTAATAGTGATTGGCTTTTCGCCCTGTAAGTAACCCATGGCGAGAGTTTAATGAATTAATGTGCCGTTTGGCTATAAACGTCTTTTTCCCCGCAATTGCAGTTACGGCAAGGGAGTTTTTCAATACGCTGGTGAGCTACCTTGGGGAGATAAGCCTTTAATTCGCCTAGATTTGGTAAAAAGAAATCGGGGGCAATTTCAAGTAATGGTAACAAAACAAATGAGCGTTCAATGATTTTGGGGTGGGGCAGCATCAATTCGGTTTCGTTCTGAGTGACGCCCTCAAAAGACAAAATATCCAAATCTAAAGTTCGAGGGGCGTTCGCGTAAGGGCGCTCTCTACCAAACTCCTTTTCAATGGCTTGGCAGACGTGAAGTAATCCATATGGAGTTAGCTCTGTCTCAATTTCAATAACAGCATTGATGTAGTCGCCACCAGTTGCTTCAACAGGTGCGCTTTGATAGAAACAACTTTTAGCAAGTATGTGAAGTTCGGCGCGCTGCGCTAAGCAAATGATGGCATCGGTAATCAGCTGACGTGAGTCGCCGATGTTGCCACCAAATCCGATAAAAGCTCGTGCCATACGATTCCAAATTCAAGATGGAATTACTTTACCGAAATTTTTATAAGTTTGCTTAGCTTGAAGAAACTTCCACTGAGCTTGTGGATTTTGGTTTTCTGCGACGACGTCTTTTTGTTGGCGGGTTAGTGGTATTACCTAGTTCAGTTTTGGCGCTGGCCATTAATGCCTCTTGCCCTTCTGGATCTGCCGCAATGAAATTGGTCCACCATTCACCAAGCGCTGGGCTTTGTTCTCCGGTTGCGCAGCGCAAGAGCATGAAGTCATAGCCTGCCCTAAAACGGGGCATTTCAATCAAGCGATAAGGGTAGCGCCCGACTCGTCTTTCAAAGCGAGGTTGCATTGACCAGATTTCTCGCATGTCACTCTCAAAGCGACGCTGAATAGTCATGCCGCTACTTTGCGTGGCGATCGTTTCGTCCATGGCATCTTGTAGCGCCGGAATATTGGCCATGCCTTTAGCAAGATTGGCTTTCCAGTTTTTGAGAAGATCTGGCCACAGCAAAGTGGCGAATAAAAATCCTGCCGATACGCTTTTTCCAGATTGGATGCGCAGATCAGTGTTTGCAAGCGCTAGTTTCACAAATTCATTTGCTCCAATGGCGTTTTCATTGCCATCCAAGATATAGTCAAGCAATGGCAGTAGGCCATGATGCAGTCCTGCTTCACGAAGACCTTGAATCGCTGCCCATGAATAGCCGGACATCAGGAGCTTGAGAATTTCATCAAAAAGTCTTGCTGCTGGCACGTCTTGTAAGAGTTTGCCTAGTTTGGCAATTGGTGAACGGGTGCCTGGATCAAGAGTAAATCCTGTTTTAGCGGCAAAGCGAATAGCTCTGAGCATTCGTACTGGATCTTCACGATAACGTTTGGCCGGGTCGCCAATCATGCGTAAAGTTTTTCTTTGCATGTCCGCCATACCGCCGTGATAGTCAAGAACGGTTTCAGTGGAGGGGTCGTAATACATCGCATTAATCGTAAAGTCACGGCGGGCAGCATCCTCGCCCTGTAAGCCCCAGACGTTGTCCCGCAAAATGCGACCGCTTTCAGCTACATGATCACCAGCGTTATCTAGTAAGGCTCTAAAGGTTGAGACTTCGATGATTTCAGGGTGACCTTTACCAAAGAAGGTTACGTGAACAATTTGGAAGCGTCGACCGATGAGGCGTGCTTTGCGAAAGAGTCGCTGGATTTGATCAGGGGTAGCATTTGTTGCCACATCAAAATCTTTTGGCTCAATTCCTAAAACGAGATCCCGTACTGCGCCACCCACGATGAATGCTTCAAAGCCAGCTTGTTGCAAGGTTTGGGTAACCTTAACCGCATTTTTGGAGAGAAGGTGTGGATCAATCCGGTGAGATTTTTTAGGAATCCGCTTTGGAGCGCCAGCTTGATTGGCTTGCGAGTGTTTGATCATGGGGTCACGACGCAAGATGCGTTTAAAAAACTTAGTAATCATGCAAACAGCTCGAGTATGGGCCAATTGCGTTTTTGTGCTTCATTACGCAAGCGATCATCTGGATTGGTAACGACAGGATGACTAACTTGCTCAAGTAGCGGTAGGTCATTCATGGAGTCGGAATAAAAATAGCTACGCGGCAACTGATCAAGTTTGAGTTCTTGTTTTTCTAGCCAGTTGTGTAAATTCAAAATTTTGCCTTCACGAAAGTTTGGGCTGCCTTTAACTTCACCTGTGAAGTTGGCTAAGGGATTATCACCGCTAGTTGCAGGCTCAGTAGCAATAAGGTGCTCAATACCAAAGCGCTCAACAATCGGGCGTGTCACAAAGCTATTCGTGGCTGTAACGACGCAACAAAGGTCGCCAGCATCTTGATGCTGTTTGACTAGATCAATCGCTTTTTGACGAAGTTGTCCGTTGATCACTTCGTGCATAAATTGGTCATGCCATTCTTTGAGTTGTGCGCGTGAGTGCTCGGAAAGTGGTTTGAGAACAAAGCGTAAAAATTCATGAATGTCGAGCTTACCTTCTTTGTAGTCTTGGTAGAAACGTTCGTTTTGTCGCGCATAGTATTCGCTATCAACCACACCAATGCGTGCCAAAAACTGTCCCCATTCATAGTCGCTATCGCAGGGAAGTAAGGTGTGATCTAAATCGAAAAGGGCTAACTGTGTCACGAATGAAATATTCAGAAAATTATTTGGGTTGCAGAAGCTCGCGCACCAGCGGCAAAGTTACAGCACGTTTTGTTTCTAGTGAGTAAGCATCCAAAGCATCAATTAAAGCCATTAGGTTGGGCATATCACGATAGAAGCGATTTAATAACCAAGGAACCACTTCTGGGGATAGCACCAATCCACGAGCTTTTGCTGCTTGCTCTAATGCTTGTATTTTCTCATCATCGTCCAAAAGTTGGGTTTGAAAGATGAGGCCCCATCCTAGCCGTGTCCGAAGATCCTCGCGTAGCTCTAGATTGGCCGGCGCTGTATTGCCAGCCATAAAGATGTGAATATTTTTACTGGCTTGTACTGTATTAAGGATGCGAAAAAGTGCCCCCACTAGCCTGTCATCAAGACGGTCAACATCATCAACGGTGATTACAGAGGCCTCGTCATCCTCTGCTAATGCAGAAATTTGTTCTTCCAGTCGCACCCAAGTGATGGGTTCAGTGGGTGTTAGTGAAAAAGATTTGAGGCCTGCAAGTTCAGCCGCATTTGTCATGGCCTGAAGTAAATGGCTGCGTCCAGATCCCTCTGGACCCCACCAATATATCCAACGATGATTGAGAGGATTACTTATTTCTTTTGGCGAACCTTGTTTCCATGAATCGCAAAGTGCCTGCAAAGAAGAAATGAGTGCGCGATCGCTCCCGGGGAGATAATTCTCAAGACTCGCTTTTGGTGGGTGGCCAATATCTAAAGCAAATTGTTTTGGAAGCGACGGTGTATTCATTAAAGCAAAATTATTTTTGATACCAAGTGCTTTGTGTGTAAACAGACCAAAGATATTTGACCAAAACCAAGCTCACCGCGCTAATTGGTAGCGCTAGGAGAACACCAAAGAAGCCAAAAAGTTTTCCAAATAAAAGCAATGCAAACAATACGGCCACAGGGTGTAAGCCAATGCGCTCACCCACTAGGCGTGGGGTCAGAAAGAAGCCCTCGATGAACTGCCTAATGCCAAAAAGGACGAGAACTTCAATGACTTCTGTATGGGGACCAAACTGCAAAAGCGCGGAGATGATTGCTAGACTCAAGCCTAAAGTGATTCCGATATATGGAATCACAATCATGAGGGCTGTGAATACACCTAATGCGACAGCTCCTTTAACACCGATCAATGCTAGACCGGCGCTATAGTAGACCGCCATAATAGAAACCACAATTAACATGCCGCGTAAGTATTGCGATAACAAACCATCGGTATGCATCGCAAGGTGATGAACTGTCTCTTGGGCGCGCACTGGAACAAGAGTTCGAAGTAAGCCGAAGAAATGTGTCCAGTCAATTAACAAGTAAAACATCACAAAGATAATCAGGATGGCATTTACAAATCCAGCTATTACTGAACTACCTGATAGCAAAACAGTATCGAGTGCCGAACTCATTAATGTGTCGGCATTGTCATTAATGTGCGTTGTGATTTTTTGAATGGCGTCGACTTTAAGTGATGCCCAGTCAAAATTAATGTGCATCTCAGTCAGCTTTGGGCCAAGCCAAGTTTGGGTGTTGTTGATCCAGCTTGGGATCTGAGCGCGAATCAGGGGGATCTCGTATTTAAGGAGTCCAATAAACAGGCTGAGAATGAAAAAAATGAGGCCAAGCCCAAAAAGGGCTGCCAAGGCAGCGGCAAGACCACGGGGAAGGCGGTGTTTTTCAAGCCATAGGCAAACGGGTCGCAGGGCATATGCCAGGATGAATGCAGTCAAAAATGGGGTAAAAATTTCAGCCATTACGAGTAATCCTCTAGAATTCAATGATTCTACTGACCCAGTAGCATTTTTTACTAATATTCCAGCCCAGATATGACTTCTTCTACCAATTCTTCTTCAAAAGGCCTTTCCTACCGCGATGCGGGCGTTGATATTGACGCTGGGGATGATTTAGTCGATCGCATTAAGCCCTTGGCCAAGAAAACCATGCGTGAGGGTGTTTTGGCCGGAATTGGTGGCTTTGGCGCTCTTTTTGAGGTTCCAAAGCGCTATAAAGAGCCGGTTTTGGTATCTGGTACTGACGGCGTGGGTACAAAACTGCGCTTGGCTTTCGAGTGGAATCGTCACGACACCATTGGTCAGGATTTGGTGGCTATGAGCGTGAATGACATTTTGGTTCAAGGTGCCGAGCCATTATTTTTCTTGGATTATTTTGCTTGCGGCAAGCTCTCTGTGGAGACTGCGGCAACAGTGGTGGGTGGTATTGCTAAAGGCTGCGAATTATCTGGTTGCGCATTGATCGGTGGTGAAACTGCTGAGATGCCTGGAATGTACCCCCCAGGCGAATATGATTTGGCAGGTTTTGCTGTTGGAGCAGTTGAGAAATCAAAAATTATTACTGGTAACGCGATTGTTCCGGGCGACGTAGTGTTGGCAATTGGATCTAGTGGCGCCCATTCCAATGGTTACTCGTTAGTGCGCAAAATTATTGAGCGCGCTGGCGCAAAGCCGACTGATGATTTGGGCGGTCGCTCTTTGGGTGATGTAGTGATGGCTCCAACAGAAATTTATGTGAAGCCTCTTCTCAAATTAATTTCTGAAATCGATGTGAAAGGCATGGTTCACATTACCGGTGGCGGTTTAGTGGATAACGTGCCACGTGTGTTGCCTGAAAATACCCAGGCAGTATTGCATCGTGATAGCTGGCAATTGCCTGAGTTATTCCGCTGGTTGCAAATGAAGGGTGGCGTTGCTGATGCAGAAATGGTCCGAGTATTTAACTGCGGTATTGGTATGGTGGTGATTGTGTCACCGGCTCAGGCTGATGCGGCGATTAAATCTCTTACTGCTCAAGGCTTAAAAGCATGGACTGTGGGTGAAGTTGTAGAGCGTCCAAAGGATGCCCCACAAACCATCGTTATTTAAGCTGAACTAAGCAATCTTCTTCAAACTGTTTTTGCAATGGTCAATAGCCGCCTTCATTTCAACTGGGTTGAAGGGGTCAAAAGTGTTTCTTCCTGAAATAGCTCTGAGCCAAGTAAGTTGGCGTTTTCCTAATTGCCTTGTGGCAGCCAATGCTTTATAACGCATTTGCTCTGCATCGATTTCACCGTTCAGAAACTCCCAGGCTTGGCGATATCCAACTGATCGTATCGCAGGTAAGTCTGCGTGTAGCTTTGGATTTTTTCGCAAGAGTTTTACTTCATCCAGAAATCCGGCTTCTAGCATTTCATCAAAACGCTTTTCTAAATTTTGATGCAGTCGCTTACGATCGCTAGGCTCCAGCGAAACTAAATTGATCCAATCAGGAATGTCAGAGCCTTCTCTTCCATCATCGCTGGGCGATTCTGCCAATAAGACCGACATGGCTTTGCCGGTAATTTCGTAAACCTCGAGCGCGCGTTGCACCCGTTGCGAATCATTTGGCTCTAAGCGCATTGCTGTCTCTGGATCGATTGCAGCCAGTTTGGCGTGCATTGCGGGCCAACCGATACGTTTGCCCTCTTCATCTAATCGTTCGCGAATCTCGGGGTTTGCAGGTGGCAATGACGATAGACCATATGCCCATGCTCTCCAGTAAAGCATGGTGCCCCCAACAATAACGGGAATATGCCCCCTGCTCTCTATTTCTGAGCAAAGTTGCTTTGCATCTTTTGCAAAGCGTGCCGCTGAATAAACTTCAGTCGGCTCCAGAATATCTATCAGGTGATGTGTGACTGCTGCTTGTTCCGCTTTAGTGGGTTTTGCGCTGCCGATATCCAGACCGCGATAGACCAGCGCTGAATCCATGCTGATAAGTTCTATAGTCAGGCCAATAGATTTGGCATATTCCGCCAACGACATGGCGAGACGGGTTTTGCCGGCACCAGTCGGACCAACAATACAGAGTATTGGATTGCTTGCTGATGACTGCATAGGCTGAATGTGTAGTTCAGTTTGCATAAGTCATTATAAGAGCCTGTTAATATGCCCATCAAACCTATTATTGGAGAGCAAGTTGATTGATGCCCTGTTGCAGTTGAGTGACTTATTGCTGCATATTGATCGCCATTTGGATGTGGTTATTTCTCAATATGGCCCTTGGGCATACGGCTTGCTTTTTGCGATCGTATTCGCGGAAACGGGTTTAGTTGTAGCGCCATTCTTGCCTGGTGATTCTTTGCTATTTATTGCTGGCGCCTATTGCGCAACAGAGCATTTCAATCTTTGGACTTTGTGTATTGGCTTATTGATTGCCGCAGTTGCTGGCAATACGGTGAACTATTTCATTGGCCGATGGATCGGTAAAAAAGTATTCAGCAGTCAGTCTCGCTGGATTGACCAAGGCGCCTTGTTAAAGACCCATACTTTTTATGAGAAGCATGGTGGCAAGACGATTATTCTTGCGCGTTTTCTGCCGATTATTCGTACCTTTGCGCCATTTATCGCCGGTGTATCTGAGATGAACTTTTCACGTTTTCAGTTATTCAATATTACGGGCGCGGCTCTTTGGGTATTTGGTTTGGTCATTGCCGGGTACTTCTTCGGCAACATTCCATTTATTCGCCAGAATCTAAACGTTATTGTTTTGGTAGGTATTGGCGCAGCTGCAGTGCCTGTAGTTTTGGCTGCGCTTTATAAAATTTTTCAGCGCAAGAAAAACTAACCAGAAAAACTCTTTTGGTTTAGTGCAGCTTTGTTTGGCTTTCCAGTGTCGCAATGTGCTCGCGTATATCGCTAGCATCCTCCGCTTCCGGCACTTCGCTTAAGTAGCGATGCATATCTTCTAATGCGGGTCGCAAATACTCAAGTTGCGCAAAGATCAGACCACGATCTCGAATCTCTTCAATTGAATCGGGCAGCAAAATCACAAGGCGTTCTTGAATGCCCAATAAACGCTCCCAGCGCTCGTGCTCTGAGTAGATCATCTTCAGGTTTCTCAAGAAGCGGGAGAGGATTTCCCTTGAGCTGGATGCCAGCAGGAAGACGTTCAATGGGAGGCTTAGCTCGCCCCAATAGCCCTTGGCATCAAGGTATGGATCTAGCATTTCTTGCAACTGGTTTTTAGAAAGGGATTCGCCAGTAAGGGGATCCATGATCACTTCACCCTGTTGCAAGGAGATGCGCATCATGAAGTGGTTTGAAAAAGAAACACCACGAATCTTCAAACCAATTTGCTGCCCAAGTTCCATCATCAAAATTGCTAGAGAGATCGGAATGCCACGACGATTTTCAAGCACGTAGTGCAAGTAAGAATTCTCGGGGGCATAAAAATCATTCGGGTTTGGACCAAACCCTAGCTCAGCATAAAAAAAGTGTTTCAAAATTTGCAAGCGCTGAACAGGCGATGTATCCGGGGTAATACGCGCTTTTAATTTATTTCCTAGTTCATCCAGCTGATCAAGCACACCTTGAACATCTAGGTCTGGATATGCATGTTGTGCTACTGCGATAGCAGCTTCCGTTAACGGAAAGTGTTCGTCTTCAGTAACTAATGAAGTGAAGTAGTCGAGCTGTTGTGTTGGCATACGCCCTATTTTGCATGACGCAAGAATTTTTGCCAGCGAATTCCGACCAAGGCCAAAGAAACAAAGTAAACCAAGGCCGCGGCCGTTAACCATAGCACCAATAGGCCAATGCGTGTCCAAGGTTGAGCTTGAAGTTCTATCCAATTATGGGCAGAGGCTGCATAAAAAAGCACTGCCGAAAATGGGATAAGGGCGAGTAATAGTTGCCCTAGGTATTTGAGCCAAGCAGCATTGGGAAGGGCACCCCGTTTGCTTAATCCAATCCATAAGAGGGCTGCATTCAAGCAAGCGCCTGTGCCGACGGATAAGGCGAGGCCCGCATGTCCAAGCCAGGGTACAAAAATAAGATTTGCTAATTGTGTTGCAATCAGTACAAGCAAACCAATTTTGACTGGCGTACGAATGTCTTGGCGGGAGTAAAAGCCAGGAGCCAAAATTTTTACCAGTATCAAACCAATTAGGCCAACGCCATATGCCGCCAGAGCGCGTTGCGTCATCAATACATCTAAGGCATTGAATTTTCCGTAGTGATACAAGACAGCTGCTAGAGGCTCGCCAAAAATGAAAAGTGCGATTGCAGAAGGCGCTGCCAATAAAAAGGTGAGTTGTAGGCCCCACACCAATAGCTCGCCGGCATGAACCAAATCATTTTTAGCATTTGCTTTGCTCAGACTCGGTAAAAGAACAGTGCCAAGCGCCACGCCAAGTAAGGCAGTTGGAAATTCCATCAAGCGGTCAGCGTATGACAGCCATGAAACACTTCCAGCTTGTAGGCGAGATGCGATGTTGGTGTTGATGATCAGCGATATTTGAGCAACAGAAACAGCAAAGACTGCAGGACCCATGAGTTTTAAAACTCGTCTTGCATCTGGATTGTTGAAAGCAGATTTAATCGCACCTGGCAGTAAACCAATGCGTGGCAATAAACCCAAACGTGCAAGTGATGGCACTTGAATCGCTAATTGCAGAACGCCACCTAAAAGTACGCCGATGCTGAGGGCGTAAATTGGTTGCTCTAAATGTGGTGCCAAGAAAATGGCACTACCAATCAGTGCGAGATTTAAGAGAACGGGTGTAAACGCTGGAATCGCAAACCGATGATAGGTATTTAAGATTCCGGCAGACAGTGACACCATGGAAATGAGTCCAATGTAAGGGAACATGATCCGGGTCATGACAACGCTTGCATCGTAGGCTGGGCCACCACTAAAGCCGGTGGCGATCACCAAAATCAATAATGGGGCGCCAATAACCCCTGCCAATACTGTCAGCAATAAAGCCCAAAATAAGAGGGTAGCAACCGCGTTTATGAGGATTTTGGCCTTATTTTGGTCCTCATTTGTGGAAATTTCGCCCAAAATGGGCACAAAAGCCTGAGAAAAGGCCCCCTCGGCGAATAGTCGTCGTAGCAGGTTGGGTAGCCTAAAGGCGACATTGAAGGCGTCTGTCCACTCTGAAGCCCCGAAACTACGGGCAATAAGGGTCTCCCGCAGTAGCCCCGTAATGCGGGAGAGCATAGTAAGGGAGCTGACCTTGGCAGCAGCAGAAAGCAGGTTCATGAGCCGATTTTCCCCTATTTATGGTTTGACTGGGCTTTTTTGCCCCTTTCAGGTAAAATCCTGGGTTTTGGCGAGCTTGCTTACAAAATTGGCAAGGTCGCAAGATATTTAACTAATCGTATTTAGCAATTTATAGAGGCAAGGTTTAAAGATGGCCAATACAGCACAAGCGCGTAAGCGCGCACGCCAGGCAGTAAAACAGAACGAGCACAATTCCAGCTTGCGTTCAAAGCTCCGTACTTCCATTAAGGCAGTTCGTAAAGCAATCGAGTCTGGTGATAAAGCTGCTGCTGCAAAAGTATTCGCAGCATCCCAATCAACAATCGATAAGATTGCTGATAAAAAGATTGCTCATAAAAATACTGCGGCTCGTCAAAAGTCACGTTTGTCCGCAGCTATTAAGGCGATGGCAGCGTAATTTAGTTTTTGTTTTAGGCTGGTCGGATCGTATTTCGACCTAAGCCCGCTCCTCATCAGAGCGGGTTTTTGTTTTTAAGGCTGAGGTGGTGTTGCTGGGTTAAACTCACAAGCCTCTTCGATCGGTAGATTGTTGTCTTTGGCAAAGTTCATGACGAAGTCTAGCGCTCTAGGGTCGAGATCACCTAGTCTGGTATCAATAACAACGCATTTCACTTTTGCAATTAGTACCGGTCTTACGTAGGGTGAATAAGTAAAGCGTGGGTCACCCGAATCGCCGGGTGGGCGAAAAGTAGCCATAACCCCGCAAAGACGCTCCGCCCAATCGCTGGGCCGAAACGGTTTGCCAAAAGTCGTAATGCCTTGAATGAAAAGCGTTTTGTGGTTCAAGTTGGCGTTTGGATATTTGTATAAGTAGTACTAAGCCCTCTAGCTTAACAGCCTGAGGTGACCGTAAGATGGCTTTATGTTCTATTTTCGTGCAGTTGTTTGATTTAAGAAAAAAATGCAAGCCAAAACTTTAGTAGAAAGCTCAACTATGACATCTCTGGCAAAGCCTCAAGTGCCTGGTCAGGTCAAGCACTACCTGCAGTTTGCTGACCTCACTCGTGAGGAGTATGACTACTTGCTCAAAAGATCGGCGTGGTTAAAGGCCAAATTTAAAAGTTACGAAACATGGCATCCACTACATGACCGTACTTTGGCAATGATTTTTGAAAAACATTCAACACGTACGCGTCTCTCATTTGAGGCGGGAATACACCAGCTTGGCGGTCATGCGGTCTACCTGAATACCCGTGACACTCAATTAGGTCGTGGCGAGCCTGTGGAGGACGCTGCGCAGGTCATTTCAAGAATGACCGACATCATCATGATTCGTACATTCGGACAAGAAATCATTGAGCGGTTTGCTTCGAACTCTCGCGTGCCGGTGATTAATGGCTTGACGAATGAATATCACCCCTGCCAAGTATTGGCAGATATTTTTACCTTTGTTGAAGCGCGTAGACCGATTCAAGGAAAAACAGTTGCTTGGGTTGGCGATGCTAACAACATGGCTTATACCTGGATTCAGGCGGCTGAGTGCTTAGATTTTCAATTGCGCTTTTCTGCACCCGAAGGTTATCAATTAGATCCTGCTCGCCTCAGCAGTAAAGCTGCTAAACACCTAACTATTTGCGCTGATCCCAAGGATGCATGCAAAGGTGCTGATTTGGTGACCACTGACGTTTGGACCAGCATGGGCTATGAGGCTGAGAATGCTTCACGTATGAACGCCTTTAAAGGCTGGATGGTTGATGAAGAGTTGATGGTGCTCGCAAAGCCTGACGCTTTATTTATGCACTGCCTACCTGCGCACCGTGGTGAGGAAGTTTCTGCCGGCGTGATTGATGGTCCACAAAGTATCGTCTGGGAAGAGGCGGAAAATCGTCTGCATGTTCAAAAAGCCTTGATGGAGTATTTGCTCTGCGGCCGTTTGGATTAAGGAATAAATGTAGTAAAAAAGTATTGAGTCATTTGTTTGTTAATTTTTATTGAATAAGAAATCATGTCTGATATTAAAAAGGCCGTACTAGCGTATTCCGGTGGACTCGACACCAGCGTGATCTTGAAGTGGCTTCAAGATACTTATGGTTGTGAAATCGTTACTTTCACTGCAGATTTAGGTCAGGGCGAAGAGCTCGAGCCAGCGCGCGCCAAAGCTCTCCAATTTGGCATCAAGCCAGAAAATATTTTTATTGATGATTTGCGCGAAGAGTTTGTGCGTGACTTTGTATTCCCAATGTTCCGTGCGAACACGATTTATGAGGGTGAGTATTTGCTCGGTACTTCGATCGCTCGTCCATTAATCGCAAAACGTCAAATTGAAATTGCTCGTTTAACTGGTGCGGATTCTGTATCGCATGGCGCTACCGGCAAAGGTAATGACCAGGTTCGCTTTGAATTGGGTTACTACGCTCTTGAGCCAGGAATTAAAGTGATTGCTCCATGGCGTGAATGGGATCTCCTCTCGCGCGAGAAGTTAATGGCTTACGCTGAGAAGCACAGCATTCCAGTCGAAATGAAACACAAGCAAGGTGGCTCACCTTATTCCATGGATGCCAACTTATTACATATCAGCTATGAAGGCCGTCACTTGGAAGATCCAAATGCTGAAGCTGAGGAATCGATGTGGCGCTGGACGGTGTCTCCTGAAAAAGCTCCAGATACCCCTGAAATTATTGAAATTGAATTCAAGTCCGGTGATCCTGTCGCGATTAACGGCAAGGCATACAAGCCACATGAATTATTGGCTGAGCTGAATCGCCTTGGTGGTAAGCACGGTATTGGCCGTCTCGACTTAGTGGAAAACCGTTTTGTCGGCATGAAGAGCCGTGGTTGCTATGAAACTCCTGGCGGCACAATTTTGCTCAAAGCCCACCGTGGTATTGAGAGTATTACCTTGGATCGCGAAGTAGCGCACTTAAAAGATGATTTGATGCCACGTTATGCAAGCTTGATCTATAACGGCCTGTGGTGGGCTCCAGAGCGCATCGCTTTGCAAACTTTGATTGACCATACGCAACAGATGGTAAATGGCCTAGTACGTTTGAAACTCTATAAGGGTTCTGTATCTGTGATTTCACGTGATTCAGCTAACACCTTGTTCGATCAAACCATCGCAACTTTTGATGATGACGGCGGCGCCTATAACCAAGCTGATGCTGGCGGCTTCATTAAGCTCAATGCATTGCGTATGCGTATCGCTGAAACCGCAAAACGTAAGCGTATAAAGAAATAACTTTAATTAGAACCAAACAATAAAGAGAGAATTCAGATGCAATTTGATCAAGTTTCTGTTGGCAAGAAAGCCAATGTATTTTTTGATGGTAAGTGTGTGTCACATACTGTGACATTGCCGAATGGTGTGCGTAAATCTGTTGGAGTTGTATTGCCCAGTACTTTACGTTTTGATCTTAGTACCAAAGAAGTTATGGAAGTTGTTGATGGCAACGCTTTTGTCAGCATCAATGGCGCTCCTGAGCAAGAGTTCAAAGCGGGTCAAAGCTGGGAAGTAGAAAAGGGTGGTTATTTTATCATCCGCGCTGAGCAGCCAGTGCACTATGTTTGCCACTTTGAGTGAATCTAATAATTGAGAGAAAGCCACCTTCGGGTGGCTTTTTTCTTGGTCATTTAGACATGAAGTATGTAAGAATGGTTTTCATGAAATATGGTCGCTTTTTACTTTTGACATGGGTTTTTGCATCCTCTTTTGTGAATGCTCAAGTTTTTGATGTTCCTTATAAGGATGATGCCCCCACGCGGACATTGTTGATTCCTGTCAAAAGCGCAAAGGCAGTTGTATTGTTATTTCCCGGTGGCGGGGGTGTTTTGCGTTTGCAGGATGATGGCTCCACTACGAACTCTCATACATTTGTAAGGTCAAAAGATTTATGGGCTCAATACGGTATTGATGCGGTTCTTGTGGATACCCCGTACGATTTAGGTGCTGGCATGAGAAATTCACGCTCAATTAGAGATCATCAGCAGCGAATTTTTAATGTTGTGAACTATTACAGGGATAAATTGAATTTGCCGGTATGGATCTTTGGTCACAGCATGGGTACGGTTAGTGTGACAGAGTTTGTTAATGGTGGAAAAGATAAAGAGCGCTTAATTGCCGGACTAATTGTTGCCGGAACATATCGATCCGCGACAATAGATTCAGATGTTGCGCTTCCTGTGATGGCGATTCACCATGTGGATGATGGTTGCGCCTCTACTCCCTTGGTTGCATCTAGGCGAATAATTGAGGGGCGGTCATCCAAAACCTCTTCTTAGTTTGTTCAGATTGATGGTGGGGTAAGCGAGGGCGATGTGTGTGGATCAAAAGCCTATCACGGCTCCAATCAAAGAGAGCCAGAGTTCATTAAAGCCGCCGCTCAATTTATTCTAAAAAACCAGTAAGTAAATTATTTTCTGGGCAATCCAGTAATAACACTTCCAGGAACGATCACTCGATCAGAGAACCATTGTTTATTCATTTCTAGGGCATAACGTATTGCAGCCTTAGGACAATGATTGTTGGTAGTCTCGGCTTGCATTTCTTCGATATTCACGATCTTGCCGTCGTCAGCAATAAATGCAATCGACAGGGGGATCTTGGTGTTGTTCATCCAAAAGCAGTGACCTGCCTTTTGTTCAAAGATAAATAGCATGCCAGAGTTAGTTGGCATGCTGGTGCGATTCCTAAGACCAATTTCTCTGCTCTTAGGTGTATCAGCAAGTTCTGCCTGAATGCGATAGATGCCCGTTTTAAGTTCAATGGTAGGCAGTCCTACATTAAGCTGTGCCCATGCATTTGCTGAGCAAAGCAGAATGCTGGCAATAAAGAGTTTTTGAATGAGTTTTACTTTTGTATGCATGCTTGCATTTTAAGTGAGGCAAATTTCAGACGAAAAAAAACCCAGGAACAAATCCTGGGTTTCTCATAATGATCTAAGGACTATTAAGCCGCTTGGATATTTGTAGCTTGTTTGCCTTTAGGACCTTGGGTAATATCAAAAGTTACCTTTTGGTTTTCCTTGAGGGTCTTGAACCCAGGCATAGTAATTGCGCTGAAATGCGCGAACAACTCTTCTTTACCATCATCAGGTTTGATAAAGCCAAAACCTTTTGCATCATTGAACCACTTAACAATTCCGGTCGCCATGCGAACTCCATTACATAAACTTAAAACAACCGTGATGAGGGCAAATACTTTTTAATCAGTCTCAATCCACAACACGCCTAAATAGAACCCTTTTATAAGCCTACCCCATGATTGTTTGCCCTTTTTGTGGGGGTGTCAAGGAGTTAAATAGCCTTATTACCCCGTATTTACCCCTTTTTTTATCGAAAAATGCCCCAATATGGGTTAAATCAGGGTTTTTTAGGGGTTTTTACAACAAGAATCCCCTGAAATCCAGTTTAGGTATCTGTGTTTAGAATGTTTCTCATGAGTCGCGCACCAAAGAATCCCACTACTGGCATTCCTGCCAACCCCCATGTTGAGGACACCCTTTTGCTCGAAAAACAAGTCGAGCAAGTGAAGGTTCCCTCAATGTATAAAGTTTTGTTACTGAATGACGACTACACCCCAATGGAATTTGTGGTGATGGTCATTCAGGAGTATTTCAATAAAGATCATGAGACTGCAACACGCATCATGTTGCAAGTACATTTGGTTGGTAAAGGTATCTGCGGTGTCTTTACACGCGATGTCGCAGCAACTAAAGTACATCAAGTAATTCAATTATCACGTGAAGCTGGCCACCCACTACAGTGCACTATGGAGGAAGCATGATTGCTCAAGAACTAGAAGTAAGTCTGCATATGGCGTTTGTTGACGCCCGTGCGTCCAGACATGAGTTCATTACGGTGGAGCATTTGCTTGCAGCCTTGCTAGGTAACGCCACTGCGGTTGAAGTGCTTAAGGCTTGCGCAGTCAATATTGCAGAGCTACGCGCTCAGTTAAAGAATTTTATTAATGACAACACTCCAGTAGTGCCTGGTAATGATGAAGTTGATACACAGCCCACATTAGGATTTCAGCGTGTTATTCAACGCGCGATCATGCATGTTCAATCCACCTTAAATGGAAAGAAAGAGGTTACTGGCGCGAATGTGTTGGTAGCGATTTTTGGCGAGAAAGATTCTCACGCAGTGTATTTCTTGCAGCAACAAGGCGTAACTCGATTGGATGTAGTGAATTTTATTAGCCATGGTGTGCGCAAAGATCAGGCTGAGCACGTGAAGCCAGTCGAGTCTACGCAAGATGCCGAAGAATCTGCAGCCTCTGGTAAAGAAAGCCCGCTTGATCAATACACTCAAAATCTCAATGCAATGGCTCGCCAAGGCAAGATTGATCCATTGATTGGTCGTGAGAGTGAAGTAGAGCGTGTTATTCAAGTGCTATGCCGTCGTCGTAAAAATAACCCCTTACTAGTAGGCGAGGCAGGCGTTGGTAAAACTGCGATTGCTGAAGGCTTAGCCTGGAGAATCGTGAAGGGTGATGTGCCAGAGGTATTGGCAAACGCCACAGTCTATTCATTGGATATGGGGGCTTTACTTGCAGGCACTAAATACCGCGGTGATTTTGAGCAACGCCTCAAGAGTGTTTTGAAATCTTTAAAAGATCACGCACACGGCATCTTGTTTATTGATGAGATTCATACATTAATTGGTGCTGGTGCAGCTTCGGGTGGCACCTTAGATGCTAGCAACCTACTCAAGCCTGCACTATCTAATGGTTCTCTAAAGTGTATTGGTGCAACGACCTTTACTGAGTATCGCGGTATCTTTGAAAAAGATGCAGCCTTATCTCGTCGCTTCCAAAAAGTAGATGTTGTAGAGCCAACCGTAGATCAGACTGTACAAATTCTGCGTGGCCTCAAATCTCGCTTTGAAGAGCACCATAGCGTGAAGTACTCTGCTGGTGCTTTAGTGGCTGCCGCCGAACTGTCTTCTCGCTACATTAATGATCGCCATTTGCCCGATAAGGCAATCGATGTGATTGATGAGGCAGGGGCAGCGCAACGTATTTTGCCTAAATCGAAGCAAAAGAAAACCATCGGTCGTCCTGAGATTGAAGAGATTGTTGCCAAGATTGCGCGCATACCACCCCAGTCCGTTACGGTTGATGATCGTAGTAAGTTACAGACTCTTGATCGCGATATCAAGAGCGTGGTGTTTGGTCAAGATCCAGCCATCGAGGCTTTGGCCAGCGCCATCAAGATGACGCGTGCTGGTCTTGGAAAAATTGATCGCCCGATTGGTTCTTTCTTATTCTCCGGTCCTACTGGTGTTGGTAAGACTGAGGTAGCAAAGCAACTGGCCTTTATCTTGGGTATTGAGCTTTTGCGCTTTGATATGTCTGAGTACATGGAGCGGCATGCTGTAAGTCGTTTGATTGGCGCTCCTCCTGGATACGTAGGCTTTGATCAAGGCGGTTTATTGACTGAGGCGGTCAATAAGAAACCTCACTGCGTATTGCTCTTAGACGAAATCGAAAAAGCGCATCCAGATATCTTCAACATTTTGTTACAAGTCATGGACCATGGAACCTTGACTGATAACAACGGTCGCAAGACAGACTTCCGTAATGTAATCATTATTATGACCACCAATGCGGGCGCTGAGGCGATGCAGAAGTCGACCATCGGCTTTACGAATGCGCGTGAATCCGGCGATGAGATGGCGGATATCAAGAAGTTCTTCACGCCTGAGTTCCGCAATCGTTTAGATGCCATCGTGTCATTCAAAGCTCTTGATGAAACCATCATCATGCGTGTGGTTGACAAGTTCTTGATGCAATTAGAAGAGCAACTACATGAGAAAAAAGTCGATGCCACATTTAGCCCTGCTCTGCGAGCTCACTTGGCGAAACATGGTTTTGATCCGTTGATGGGTGCACGCCCAATGCAGCGGATCATTCAAGACACTGTTCGTAAGGCTTTGGCTGATGAGCTGTTGTTTGGCAAGTTAGCTCAGGGTGGTCATGTGGATGTGGATATTGATGCCGATGGTAAAGTGAACCTCAGTTTTGATGTTCCAAAATTACCAGGTAAAGCCGCCAAGATTGATGTTGCGCCTGCCGAAGAAATTTAATTAGTAACTATTTTTTAAAAGGGAAACTATGTCTCACCACGATAAATTGCTTGAAGCGTTTGAAACGTACAAGGCTGAAAATGAAAAGTTTCAGGAAAAAGGCATCAAGGCATCCGCTGCCCGTGCTCGCAAAGCTTTGCAAGAAATTGCTGGTTCTTGCAAAGAGCGTCGCAAAGAGATTTCTGCTGAGAAAGAGTCCCGCGAAGGTAAGGGTGCTGGCATGTCGCAAGATGCAGCACGCCACGCTCATATTCGCAAATAAGTTTTAGTTAAAAAAACAAAAGCCAAAACAAAAGCCGCCCAGTTATTTACGGGGTGGCTTTTTTATTGCCCAGATGATTATTTATCGATCAGCTGCGGCCAGTACTTCCAAAGCCACCGGCACCACGACTGCTCTCAGTAAATTCTTCAACCACTTTGAGTTCAACTTGTTGTACGGGCATTACTACTAACTGAGCCAGGCGCTCCATAGGCTCAAGCTTGAATGGGGTGGATCCGCGGTTCCACGTGCTCACCATGAGTTGGCCCTGATAGTCAGAATCGATGAGACCAACTAAATTCCCCAGTACGATCCCGTGCTTATGACCAAGGCCTGAACGAGGCAGAATAAATGCCGCATAACGTGGATCTTCAACATAGATTGCTAAGCCTGTAGGAACTAATACTGTTTGACCTGGAGCAATTTCAATTGTTTCGTCAATGCAGGCGCGCAAATCTAATCCAGCGCTACCAGGCGTGCCATAAGTTGGTAACTGATCGCGCATACGTTCATCGAGAATCTTGACTTGTAAAGATTGCATGAGGTTTCCTAAATTAAATTTTCTTAGCTACCAACTGAATCAATTGGCGTGCAAGCTGTAGTTTTTCTGCTTTAGCAATTTTTTTGCTGCTATTGGCATCTATGACAAGCAATTGGTTTAAATCGCTGCCAAATGTATCGGGGCCAATATTTCCTACGATCATTGGAATGCCTTTGCGCTTACGTTTCTCATCAGCATGCTTCTCAAGATCAGTAGATTCAGCAGCAAAGCCTACGCAGTAAGGCTGCGGTTTGCCGCCCTTGGTTTTGACTGTCTTGGCAACATCCAAAAGTATGTCAGGGTTGGCCACAAACTCAATATTGGGCGCCTCTTTGCCATTGCGTTTGATCTTATCTATAGCTGGTTTAGCAATACCCCAGTCGGCGACGGCAGCTACTGCAAAAAATACATCGCAATCTGTAGCAGCTAGTGTGGCTGCATGCATTTCTTTGGCGCTAACCACATTGGTGCGAGCAATAAATCCAGTTGCTTCAAGAGGTGTTGGTAAGCTGCATGGCCCTGCAATCAAATGTACTTGGGCACCAGCTTCAAGCGCCGCCCTAGCAATTGCAAAACCCATTTTTCCAGAGCTGTGATTAGTAATTCCCCGGACGGGGTCGATTGCTTCAAATGTTGGCCCTGCGGTAATCAACACTTTTTTGCCCAACAACGTTTTCTTCTGGAAGAAGGCGATGACCTGTTCGGCAATTTCAGCTGGTTCTAGCATGCGACCCATGCCTACTTCTCCACACGCTTGAAATCCGCTTGCTGGACCAAGTAATGTCACGCCATCTTTGCTCAACCGTTCTGCGCTTCTTTGTGTTGCTGCGTGTTCCCACATTTGCTTGTTCATCGCGAGAGCAATCAGTAAAGGGCAGTCTCTAGCGAGGCAAAGAGTGCTTAGTAAATCATCTGCCAATCCCAGGGATAGCTTGGCCATCAGATCGGCGCTTCCTGGGGCAATCACAATGGCGTCCGCTGAGCGAGATAGCTCAATATGCGCCATATTGTTATTAATACTGTTATCCCATTGGCTGGTAAAGACAGGATTGCCAGTAAGGGCTTGCATTGTTACTGGCGTTACAAATTGTTGAGCGGCTTCAGTCATGACCACTTGAACAGAAGCGCCTTCTTGCATTAGTAAACGAGCAAGCTCAGGTGTTTTATAGGCAGCAATGCCACCAGAGATGCCAAGAACGATTTTTTTATTTAATAAGGATTGCATGGCGCCAGCTTAATGGGATTGTGGGGATTTGCCAAATGACTTGCGTAATTCGCTAACAATGATCAATACAGCCCCTATGCAAATAGCGCTATCAGCCACATTAAAGGCTGGCCAGTGCCAGTTGGCATAGTGTAGATCAATAAAGTCTACAACAGCGCCATACATCAGACGATCTAAAACATTTCCAGCGGCTCCGCCAAGAATGAGGCTAAGGGCGACGCAAAGCAACTTCTCATCTTGATGTTTGCGCAACATATAAACGATATAGATGCAGGCAAGCAGACCTAGGACGGTAAAGAACCAGCGTTGCCATCCTGAACTTTGAGCCAAGAAAGAAAACGCAGCGCCAGGGTTAAATAGCAGCAACCAATTGAAGAATGGTAGGACCTGCTCCGGAATGCCGATTTGTAGTTGACTCAAAGCAAGCCATTTGCTTGCTTGATCGAGCAGCAAGGTAATGCCGGCAATAGCCATGCAGCGTAAAAACGGAATGTTCTGTTGGCTCATAAATGAATCGTACAAAAATCAGATTAAGCAAAGAGGCGATGATCACCACCGCCAAAAAGATTGCTAATACAACGACCACACAGATCGGGGTGATCTGCATTGCTGCCAACATCTTTGGTGTGGTGCCAACAGCGACCGCATTTCTTATATTGACTGCCCCGTACCAATACCTCTAAGCCATCATTACTCAATTCAATATTCGCGCTTGAAGTAATGGTGACGAAGCGTAAGTCATTCTCGAGTGAGTGCAAGATGGCAAAGTCACTATCGCCAACCTTGATCGTGAGTTCGGCTTGCAGTGATGAGCCTACGTTACCAGCCTCACGCTCAACCTCAATAGCCTTGGTTACCTCTGAGCGAATCTCACGAATGCGATTCCATTTGCCAAGTAGCTCTTCTGAGTTAGCGATTTCTGGGAAGGCGCCGAATTCTTCCATGAAGATGGATTCAGAAAGTTTCTTACTAGGATCTTTTGGAAGATCTTGCCAGGCTTCTTCTGCAGTAAATGAGAGGAATGGAGAGAGCCACTTCAAGAGATTACGGGTGATGTGGAAAAGTGCATTTTGAGCCGCTCTACGATCCGCAGAATCAAGAGCGCTAGTGTAGAGACGATCTTTCAGAATATCCAAATAGAAACCACCCAAATCTTCAGAGCAGAAGGTGAGCATACGCGCAACTGCGGGATGGAATTCATAGGCTTTGTAATGCGCCTCAATATCGCTTTGCAATTGATTAGCAAGTGCTACGGCATAGCGATCAATTTCTAACCATTGATCAGTAGGCATTGCATGCTTAGCAAGATCAAAGTCAGAAAGGTTGGCAAGCAAGAAGCGCAAGGTATTGCGAATACGACGATAGCTTTCTGTGACGCGCTTCAGAATTTCATCTGAGATCGTCATTTCGCCTGAGTAATCTGTAGATGCAACCCACAAGCGAATAATTTCTGCGCCGAGTTTGTCGGCTACTTGTTGTGGCGCAATGACGTTGCCTACCGATTTGCTCATCTTGCGACCTTGACCATCAACCGTAAAGCCGTGGGTCAAGAGTGCTTTATATGGCGGCTTACCATCTAGCATCGCGCCGGTGAGCAATGAGGAGTGGAACCAACCACGGTGTTGGTCAGAACCTTCAAGATACAAGTCGGCCAAACGACCGGCAGGCGTTTCTGCTTCTGCGGTGAGTAGCTCATCACGATGCGATCCACGAATCACATGCCAATGGGTTGTGCCTGAATCAAACCACACGTCTAATGTGTCGCGATTCTTCTCATATTGGGCAGCTTCATCACCGAGCAACTCAGAAACTTCGAGTTGCTGCCAGGCTTCAATTCCACCTTTTTCTACACGTTTTGCAATCTCTTCGAGTAACTCGACTGTGCGCGGGTGTGGATCCCCAGTTTCTTTGTGAACAAAGAAGGCCATGGGCACACCCCATTGACGCTGGCGTGAGAGCGTCCAATCTGGACGATTGGCGATCATGCTGTGTAAGCGTTGCTTGCCCCAGGCAGGGAAGAAGTCTGTGTTGTCGATGCCGGCTAATGCAGTTTCGCGTAAGCTGGCTTTACCATCAGATGGTTTTTTATCCATGCTGGCAAACCACTGTGAGGTCGCGCGATAAATAATCGGCGACTTGTGCCGCCAGCAATGCATATACGAGTGGGTATAGGTTTTGTCACGCAATAAGCTCCCTGCTTCACGCATTGCTTCGACGATTTTTGGATTGGCCTTCCAGATGTATTCATTGGCGAAGAGTGGTAACCAAGATGCGTAAACACCATTTCCCATTACTGGATTCAAGATATCTTTATCTACAAGCCCATTTGCTTTGCAAGACTTAAAGTCTTCTTCGCCATATGCTGGCGCAGAGTGAACGATGCCAGTGCCAGTATCAAGCGTGACATATTCAGCTACATAGATTGGTGAAAGACGCTTGTAGCCTTCGTGGAGCGAAGCAAGAGGATGCCAGAAAGAAATGTTTGCGAGTTTCTCGCCAAGACAAGTGGCAATCACTTTGCCTTCGAGGCCGTAATCTTGCAAGCAGGTTTCAGCGCGATCTTTTGCAAGAATTAATAGCTTGTCGCCTACATCAACTAATGCGTAAGTTAACTCGGGGTGAACGTTCAGCGCTTGGTTGGCTGGAATGGTCCACGGCGTTGTAGTCCAAATGACAATCTGACCAGGTTTATTAGGTAGCTCCGCCAATCCGAATGCTTTAGCAAGTTGCGGACGCTGCGCATCATCAAATGCAAAACCTACATCGACTGTTGGATCAGTTTTGTCTTGATATTCCACTTCGGCTTCTGCAAGCGCCGAGCCACAATCAAAACACCAGTTCACTGGTTTTAATCCGCGGAATACGTAGCCCTTCTCCCAAATCTTGCCCAGCGCACGAATTTCATCTGCCTCGTTGCGGTAATTCATGGTCAGGTAGGGGTTATTCCAGTCGCCCAATACCCCTAAGCGCTCGAAATCTTTCTTTTGCTTGTCTACCTGCGCTTGCGCATAGGCGCGGGCTTTGGCTTGGACTTCAGCAGTAGGTAGATTCTTGCCAAACTGCTTCTCAATTTGAATCTCAATTGGCATTCCATGGCAATCCCAGCCAGGCACGTAAGCAGAATCGAATCCCATCAACCAACGGGATTTCACAATCATGTCTTTCAGAATCTTATTAACTGCATGACCAATATGAATATCGCCATTCGCATAAGGAGGACCATCATGTAAGATGAATTTTGGTTGACCTGCGTGAGCCGCACGAATCTTCTCGTAAAGTTTATTTTTTTGCCATTGTGCGACCCACTGTGGTTCGCGTTTCGCTAGATCGCCTCGCATCGGAAATGCGGTATCTAGCAAATTGACTGGATAGTTATTTTCTTTTTCAGACATAAGATTTTTTCTGGAAATAATTTCTGGCGTGCTTTGCGTCTTGAGCAATGGCATTTGTGAGAGTGTCGAGGTCATCATACTTTTCCTCGTCACGAATTTTTTCTAAGAGTTCGACGGTAATAATTTTTCCGTAAACATCCTTTTGATAATCAAAGATATGGGTTTCAAGTAACACACGGCCTTCATCTTCCACCGTAGGCCTCACACCTAGGCTAGCTACGGCTGGCAAAGGTTTGTCGCTAAGTCCTAGTACCTGCGCAGTGAAGATGCCAGTAGTCGCTGGCTTGCGATGATGTAAGTGATTAGCTACGGCTAAATTTAAAGTGGGAAATCCTAGTTTGCGACCCAGTTGCTGTCCATGAATAACGTGCCCAGAAATTCCATAAGGACGCCCAAGTAATTTTTCTGCTTGCTGCATATCACCATTTGCAAGAGCAGTGCGCAATGCTGAACTGGAAATACGCTCACCATCTTCAGAAATCGTTTGAATACTAGAAACTTCAAATCCATATTTTTGGCCAGCCGCTTTGAGGCTTGCAAAATTACCCGCTCGCTTAGCTCCATAACAAAAGTCATCGCCAATCAAAATCCATTTGGTGTTAAGGCGCTTAACAATAATTTCCGATACAAATTCTTCAGGCGACAGTCGAGCAAATGCTGAGTTGAAATGTTCTACAACCACGCGATCAATCCCAAGCTTTGCAAGCGCGGCCAATTTGTCACGCAGATTCAGAATTCGGGGTGGTGCCTGCTCGGGGGAGAAGAATTCTTTTGGGTGGGGCTCAAAGGTCAGCACGCAGCTAACTAGACCCCTTTCGCGGGCGCCAGCAGCCAACTGGTTAAGCAGGGCGCGATGACCCCTGTGCACGCCATCGAAATTTCCGATGGTTAGGGCACAAGCAGGTCCTGCGGAAAACGGGGTCGAGCCACGAAATACGTTCACAAAATCGCCTTCTGGGTAGCCATCAATTATATTGTGGGCATGCTTTCTATCGTTACCTTAATCTCCGGCCGCGGATCCAATTTCGAGGCAATCGTTAAAACCGCTCAAAAAGAGCAATGGCCAGTTAAATTTGCAGGGGTCATAGCGAATCACTCTGCGGCTAAGGGCCTTGATTTTGCTCGCTCGCAGGGCATTCCAGCGTTTGCAATTGAGCATAAGGAGCACGCTTCTCGGGAGTCCTTTGACGCTGCTTTAATTCAGAAGATTGATGAGTTGGGGGCTGATTTAGTGGTCTTGGCCGGTTTTATGCGGATTCTGACCCCTGGCTTTATTCGCCATTTTGAGGGACGCCTCATTAATATCCACCCAGCCCTTTTACCCGTCTTCCCTGGGCTACATACCCATGAGCGCGCCCTTGAGGCGGGAGTTAAAGAGCATGGGGCGACAGTGCATTTTGTAACCGAAGGTGTTGATGAGGGGCCGATTATTTGTCAGGCTTCCGTACCGATACTCGAGGGCGATGACGCCGATACACTCGCTGCTCGAGTTTTGAAGGCTGAGCATCAGATTTATCCACGAGCCGTAAAATGGTTCCTTGATGGACGATTGCGCATTGAAGGTAATCAAGTGAAGTTACAACCCCCAGAATCGCAATTATTTAAATTATGAGCGCAAAACGTTCCAACCCAAAATCCAATAAGCGCTTAGGCCCTCAAAAAAGTTACGCGGCCAAATCAAAAGATCCATTACGTCGTCCCGAGAGACGTAACGCCAGTGGTAATTTGATTGCTCCTGAAGGTCAGAAAAATTTCTCAAATGCGAAAGCTTTGCCGCAACATGCGATTCATTTAGAGCGCTTGCTTCCAGAATTACTGCAATTTGATCAACCTGCCGATCGAATTGTTAGTCGCTATTTTCGGTCTGAACCAAAGCTTGGTAATCGTGATCGCGCGTTGATAGCGGAGAGTGCATTTGCTATTTTGCGTCGTAAAAATGAGTTCTCACAATTTGCCTCCAGTGGTGAAGGGTCACAGGCTAGACGCTTAGCCCTATTGGGTTTGCTGTCTGCTCTATCTGAGGGCGGGCTTGGCTCTGGCAATCGTGCGGAGAGCGCAATTGCGGACTTGGCGCATGTTCTGAAGCCTGGTGAGTATGAATGGTTGCAACGAATTTCAACAGTAGATCCAAGTTCTTTAAATCCCCTGGTACGCAACAATTTGCCTGAGTGGTTGTGGGATGCCTTTGGAAAATATCCGGGTGAAGATACGCGTGAAGAGTTAGCAAAATCATTGATGCATCCTGCTTCTTTAGATTTACGCGCAAACACGATGAAGACCAATCGTGAAGAATTGCTCGCTCAGATGAATGCCTTAGGCGGTCGTTATCAAGCTACTCCAACTCCTTTTGCACCAGACGGAGTTCGCATTTTAGGTAAACCCGCTTTGCAAAATACTGCAGGTTTTAAAGCGGGTATGTTTGAGGTACAAGATGAGGGCAGTCAATTACTGGCTTATTTGCTTGCTCCAAAACGTGGTGAGATGGTTGTTGATTTTTGCGCTGGCGCTGGTGGAAAGACATTAGCAATCGGTGCGCTAATGAGATCTACTGGGCGCTTATATGCATTTGATACATCTGAGCGCCGCTTAGCCAATCTAAAACCTAGACAAGCTCGCAGTGGTCTTTCCAATGTCCACCCTGTTTGGATTGACTCTGAGAACGACGCGAAGATAAAGCGCTTAGCTGGAAAGATTGATCGCGTTTTAGTTGATGCCCCTTGTAGCGGTATGGGCACCTTGCGTCGCAATCCTGACCTCAAGTGGCGTCAAACCCCTGAGGGTGTTGCCGAGTTGAACCAAAAGCAAGCCAGCATTCTCAATTCGGCTGCTCGCCTCCTAAAACCAGGCGGTCGCTTGGTATATGCGACTTGCAGCCTTTTACCTCAGGAAAATCAAGGGGTTGCAGAAGATTTCCTAAAGAATCACCCTGAGTTTGAGGCAGTTCCGGCGGCAGAAGTTCTTAAGCCACTGTTTCCAAAGGATAAATTACCATTGGGCTGCTCAGCTGATAATCCCTGGTGGCAATTGTGGCCGCATATACATGGCACGGATGGGTTTTTTGGGGCTGTTTTTCAGAAAAAGAGCTCTAAATCTGAAAATGCGGAAACGCAAAAACCATAGAGTTAAAGAAAGATAAGCCAAAAAATGGCTGAAAAGCGTTAAAATGAGAGTTGATACTTAAAGGACATGCTTTTGAATACAGTTTCAAGCTCAGGTTTTGATCTATTTCTTAACTGGCTCGCCAATGGATATTTAGATTGGTCTTGGTGGCAGATTACTCTGTTTACCTTAATTGCCACCCACATCACGATTGCCGCAGTAACTATCTTTTTACATCGTTGTCAGGCGCATCGTGCCCTCGACCTGCATCCAATCGTTTCTCACTTTTTCCGCCTATGGCTCTGGCTTACCACCGGAATGGTGACCAAAGAGTGGGCCTCTATTCACCGTAAGCACCACGCCAAGTGTGAGACTGTTGACGATCCTCATAGCCCCCAAATTTTGGGTATTGGCACAGTGTTGTCTCGCGGCGCTGAGCTTTACAAACAAGAGGCTAAGAATCAAGAGACTTTGGAGAAGTTTGGCCATGGCACCCCAGATGATTGGCTTGAGCGCAATATCTACTCGAGATTTACATGGCAAGGCGTTGCCGTCATGCTCATCATCGATGTGTTTTTATTTGGAGCAATTGGCCTAACAGTTTGGGCCGTTCAAATGTTGTGGATTCCGATTACCGCTGCTGGTGTCATTAACGGTATTGGCCACTACTGGGGTTATCGCAACTTTGATTGTGAGGATGCCTCCACCAATATTTTCCCTTGGGGCATTTTGATTGGTGGTGAAGAGTTGCATAACAACCATCACACTTTTGCTACTAGCGCGAAGCTTTCGAACAAGTGGTATGAATTTGATATTGGTTGGCTGTACATTCAAATGATGAGCGCAGTAGGTTTAGCTACTGTGAAAAAGACGCCACCAAAACCAGTTTTAAGTGATTTGCGTCCTGCCGATCAAAATACGCTTGAAGCGATCATTGCTAATCGTTATGAAATCATGGCGCGTTACAGTAAAACACTTCGTAACTTCTTTAGTAATGAAGTGCAACATATGCAAGTACTCGCAAGCCATTTAAGCGATGCACGTACTTGGCTGGTTAAGGATGAATCACGCTTAAGCCAAGAGGAGAAAGCCAAGCTGGAAGAGTTGATGGCTAGTAACGCTCAGCTTCGTAAGATGATTGAGATGCGTCGCGATCTTCAGGCTATTTGGGGTCGCTCAACTGCAACACGTGAACAACTTTTGTTGCAGCTACACGCATGGTGCCAACGCGCAGAAGATAGTGGCTTATCAAGCTTGCGAGAGTTCTCATTGAGATTGCGTCGTTACGCTTGAGCAACAACCAATAGAGAAAAAATAGAGATTCAAAATAGATAATAAAAAACCCGCTTACTAGCGGGTTTTTTATTTACTTCAAGTAATGATCAATATCGATTACTTGAGTTTTGTTTCTTTATAAGCAACGTGCTTGCGAATGGTTGGATCAAATTTCATGATCTCCATTTTCTCAGGCTTTGTACGCTTGTTTTTTGAAGTTGTGTAGAAGTGACCAGTACCTGCTGATGACTCTAATTTGATTTTTTCTCTGCCGCCTTTAGCCATTTGTGCGCTCCTTAAATTTCGCCACGTGCACGGAGATCAGACAAAACAGCATCAATGCCATTCTTGTCGATAACGCGCAAACCAGCGTTGGTTAAGCGCAAGCTAACCCAACGGTTTTCAGATTCAACCCAGAAACGACGGTTTTGCAAATTCGGCAAAAAGCGACGCTTTGTTTTATTGTTTGCATGGGATACATTGTTGCCAACCATCGGCTTTTTCCCAGTGACTTGGCAAACTTTTGCCATGACTAACTCCATTAATTGCGAAAAAGAAAGATTGTATCAGTCAAAGCCTATTTTGGGCTAGCCCCATGTGGCTTTGGCGGTGAGCCTACGGGGCCAAAAAGGCGTGAAATTGACCATAAAATCACAGTTTCTTTCTTTTATGTTAGTAAACACTATCAATTTTACTCAATATCCATATGGCCAGACTCGGAAAAAGAGAAAAATCCACCATTACTCACGATACAGTGGTCTAACAGGGGTATATCCACTAGCTGCAAGGCTTTAATGAGGGTTTGGGTCAAATCTTGGTCCGCTTTGCTGGGCAGTGGTTTGCCGCTGGGGTGGTTATGGGCAACGATTAGGGCGCTGGCGTTTCTGGAAAGGGCTTCTTTGAGGATTTCTCGGGGATATACCGCAGTGTGCGTAATTGACCCCCGAAACAGCTCTTGGCATTCGATCAAATGAAGTCCGGAGTCCAGATAGAGGCAGAGAAAAACTTCGTGGGGTAGACCCCCAATTTTGGCCTGTAAAAACTCTTTGACGTGCCCTGGGGAGGAGAAGATGGATCGTTGAGCAAAACCATCTTCTAGGCTGCGCTTAACTAGCTCATAAGCGGCTTGAATCTGACTCCATTTTGAGATCCCCATTCCATGGATGCGGGTAAATTCGGCTGAGCTACTAGCAAGCAAGCGGGGAAGGCTGCCAAAGTGGTGCAAAAGATCATTTGCTAGCGTGACGGCATTTTTGCCTTTGACTCCCACTCGTAAAAATATCGCCAGTAACTCTGCATCAGTAAGGCATTTGGCGCCATGCAGGCGAAGCTTTTCTCGGGGCTGTTCATTTTTAGGCCATTGGGGTATTGAAGAATGTATTCCCGACGCAGGGCTAGATACAATCACCTTATGACGAAGCTTACTGTTTTGCCCAATTCCTATTTGACCCTCAACTATCGGCTGACTCTGCCCAACGGGGAGGATTACATCAATACCTTTGTTGATCGTCCTGCGACGGTTCTGATGGGTTCTGGTCAATTTGCGCCTTGTTTTGAAAAGGTGTTATTGGGAATGGGTGTTGGCGATAAAAAGAGTGCCTTGCTATCGCCGGAAGAAAGTTTTGGCGAGCGTAAAGAAGATTTAGTGCAATGGGTTTCTCTCAAAGCACTTAAAGAAGGTCGCGATGACGATGTGGAATTTAATCCGGGTGATGTCATTGAATTTAATGCACCCGGTGGCGCCCAATATGCGGGTGTCTTGCAATCGATTGATGACGAGGGTGCTTGGTTTGATTTCAATCACCCTTTGGCAGGTCGTGAAGTAACTTTTGAAGCGCAGATTGTCGCTATTCTTTAAAGCAATATGAGTGGATCTGATCACGCAGAAATTTTGATGGCTCAACCCCGCGGTTTTTGCGCAGGGGTCGATCGTGCGATCAATATTGTGAATGAGGCGCTCGTGCGTTTCGGTGCGCCGATATATGTGCGCCATGAAATTGTTCACAACGCCTATGTGGTGAATGAATTGCGTGAAAAAGGCACGGTGTTTGTAGAAGAATTGCATGAAGTGCCTAGGGGTGGAATCGTTGTATTTAGCGCTCACGGCGTATCTCAAGAAGTGCGTAAAGATGCTGAGCAACGTGGCTTGCAGGTGTATGACGCGACCTGCCCCCTTGTGACTAAAGTGCATCTTGAAGTCATCAAGATGTGCAAAGAAAGCTATACGGTATTGATGATTGGTCATGCGGGGCACCCAGAAGTAGAGGGCACCATGGGCCAAGTTAAAGAAGGTGTTTTCTTAATCGAAAAAATGAGCGATGTAGAAAAGTTGCCTTTCGCAAGCAATGAAAAAATTGCTTTCGTAACGCAAACAACTTTGTCTGTTGATGAGACCAAAGAGATTGTTGAAGCGCTCACCAGAAAATTTCCTAATATTGTTCAGCCTCGCAAACAAGATATTTGCTATGCCACTCAGAATCGCCAAGATGCTGTAAAATTTATGGCACCTCAAGTCGAGGTCGTTATTGTGGTGGGTAGTGCGACAAGCTCAAACTCTAATCGCTTGCGTGAACTAGCTGAAAAATTAGGCGTACCTTCTTACATGGTGGATGCCCCAGAACAATTAAAGCCAGAATGGTTTGTAGGTAAGAAGCGCATAGGTTTAACGGCTGGTGCGTCTGCCCCAGAGAGCCTTGCTCAATCCATTGTGGCACGCATTCAAGAGTTTGGTCCGCGTAGTGTCCGCCCTTTAGCCGGCGTTGTTGAAGATGTCACCTTTTTATTGCCAAAAAATTTAGTTGATTGAAGTTTGATTCATAACAGAGGAGCTGTAGATGATTAAATCCAATGCATCAAAAGTAAATTTTATGAAGAGCGCGATTGCCTTATCGGTAGCCGCGTTAATTTTGACAGCTTGTGGCAAAGGTGGTGATAAAGCCGCCGCTGTTCCTACTGATGGTGTTGAGGTCAAGATTGGCCACGTAGCTCCATTGACTGGACCTATCGCTCATTTAGAAAAAGACAATGAGAACGGCGCGCGTTTAGCTCTTGAAAAAATTAATAAAGCAGGCTTAACAATCGATGGCAAAAAAGTAGTTTTGACTTTAGTGCCTGAAGATGATGCGGAAGATCCAAAAACAGCCACATAGGTTGCGCAAAAACTAGTAGATGCAAAAGTAGTTGGCGTTGTTGGGCACTTAAATTCTGGCACCAGTATTCCAGCATCAAAGATTTATAGCGATGCGGGTATTACACAAGTTTCCCCATCATCAACTAAGCCTGATTACACCAAGCAAGGCTTTAAGACGACCTATCGCCTAGTGGCGACTGATGCGCAGCAAGGCCCAGCTTTAGGTAATTGCGTTGCAAATACATTAAAGGCAAAAACAGTTGCGATCATTGATGACTCTACTCAATACGGCAAAGGTCTAGCTGATGAATTTGAGAAAACTGTAAAAGCTGCTGGCTTAAAAGTGGTGACTCGCGAAGCGAGCAACAATAAAGCGACTGACTTCAAAGCTATTTTGACTAAAGTGAAAGGTAGCAAACCTGATGTCATTATGTATGGCGGTATGGATGCTACTGGCGGTCCATTAGCTAAGCAAGCCACTGAATTAGGTATAAAAGCCAAGATTGTTGGTGGTGATGGCATGTGTACTGAAAAACTCATCGAGCTTGCTGGCGATGCGGTAGTGAATGTAACTTGCTCAGAAGCAGGTAAAGCGCTTTCTAAAATGGCTCAGGGAGCAGACTTCCAGAAGCGTTACAAAGAGCGCTTTAATTCTGATGTGCAAATCTATGCGCCATTTACCTATGATGCGGTATATGTATTGGTAGATGCAATGAAGCGCGCCAATTCAACTGACCCAGCAAAAATTTTGGTTGCAATGCCTGACACCAAGATGAATGGTTTGATTGGCAATATCGCTTTTGACAGCAAAGGCGATATGAAAGAAGGTGTGATCACCTTGTACGACTTCAAAGACAAAAAGAAAACAGTTCTTGACGTCATTAATATGTAAGAAGTCTTAAAAGAGCGCCGAATATTCGGCGCTCTTTTTATCAAAATTCAGTAATGGATATTTTTCTTTAGCAAATCATCAATGGCCTGGTGCTTGGCAGCATCTATGCCCTCATTGCCCTGGGTTACACCATGGTGTATGGCGTGCTGGGGATTATTAATTTCGCGCATGGCGAAGTATTAATGATTGGCGCAATGGTGTCTTTGTCATTGCTGCGCCTAATTTTAGGTTTGACCAGTGGCTTACCTGGATGGTTAACTCTCTTGATTGTTTTGCCTGTCACGATGGCGGTTTGTGCTGGCTTAAGCTATTGGATTGAGCGCATTGCCTACCGCCCCTTGCGGAATGCACCTCGCTTGGCGCCACTAATCTCTGCAATCGGTATGTCAATACTGTTGCAAACAGTTGCTATGTTGATTTGGTCCCGAAATCCGATGACCTATCCGCAACTACTTCCATCGACTCCAATCGAGTTGGGCTCCACTGGCGCAACGATTACAGGTAAAGAGATTGTCATTATTCTTGTGGCGTTCGCTGTGATGTGTGGATTGTTGTTCCTGGTTGAAAAAACCAAACTCGGAAGAGCAATGCGTGCGACAGCCGAACAAACACAAATTGCCTCCTTGATGGGCGTGAATCCTAATCGTGTGATTTCTATTACATTTATGTTGGGTGGCGCGCTTGCGGGATTGGCTGGCGTGATGATCGCAAGTAATTACGGCAATGTGCATTTTTATATGGGCTTTATTCCTGGCCTAAAAGCATTTACCGCTGCCGTCTTGGGTGGCATTGGAAATTTACAGGGCGCTATGCTCGGCGGTCTGTTATTGGGTTTGATTGAGTCATTGGGCGCTGGCTATATTGGTGAGCTCACTGGCGGAGTCTTTGGCTCAAATTACCAAGATATTTTTGCGTTTTTGGTAGTGATTTTGGTCCTGGTGCTTCGACCCACTGGCTTATTGGGCGAGAAAGTTTCCGATCGTGCTTAAGAAGCTTGCCCAAAACCATCTCAGTCGTAATGCCTATCTTGGTTTGGGCGTCATCGCGCTTGTTCTCTTGCCATGGTTAGTAGGGGCAGGTGGTGGGAATTATTGGGTTCGAGTTCTCGACTTTGCCTTGCTGTATATCGTGCTTGCCCTAGGCTTGAATGTGGTTGTGGGATTTGCTGGGCTTTTAGATTTGGGCTACATCGCGTTTTATGCGCTTGGGGCTTACAGCTACGCTTTACTCGCTTCCCCACATTTACCAAATCATTTTGAGGTGATTGCATCTGCATTTCCGCAGGGCTTGCACTTTTCGCCTTGGATGGTCGTGATCTTTTCAATTATCTTGGCTGCCCTCTTTGGGATTGTGTTGGGCTTGCCCACTTTGCAGTTGCGTGGCGATTATTTGGCGATCGTGACTTTAGGCTTCGGCGAAATTATTCGTATTTTTATGAATAACTTAGATCGTCCCTTGAATCTAACCAATGGCCCAAAAGGCATTACGGCGATTGATCCCTTGCAAGTATTTGGCATTACTTTTACCAAGCCATTAGATTTGGGGATTATTCAGATTCCAGGTTTGTATTTAGTGTTTTATCTTTTTCTGACCCTAGCAGTTCTGGTAACAATTGTTTGCTTACATTTACAAAACTCTCGAATTGGTCGCGCTTGGGTTGCGATTTGTGAAGATGAGATTGCCGCCAAGGCGATGAGCATTAATACTCGGAATATGAAATTGCTGGCGTTTGCTATTGGCGCCTCATTTGCTGGTGTGGCCGGCGTACTCTTCTCCGCTTTTCAAGGATTTGTTTCGCCAGAATCTTTTACCTTGTGGGAATCCATCGTCGTACTAGCAATGGTTGTTCTTGGAGGGATTGGCCATATTTCAGGCGTGATCTTAGGTGCGATTGTGTTGGCTGTATTTCCTGAGGTATTGCGTGGAGTTGCTGAGCCTGTCCAGAAGATGCTGTTTGGTCATGTGATTGTCGATGTGGAAGTGATTCGTCAATTGATTTATGGTTTAGCCTTAATTTTGATCATGCTCTATCGTCCTGGTGGAATTTGGCAAAAGCGAGTTGACCAATGACCGCGCATTTGTTATTGGACGTCGCTGATGTATCTAAACGCTTTGGTGGAGTGCGGGCGCTCGACTCCGTTGGTCTGCAAGTTCCTCATGGTGCGATTGTTGGTCTTATTGGCCCCAACGGCGCTGGCAAGACTACGTTCTTTAATGTCATTACCGGTCTCTATTCCGCTGATTCAGGAATTTTCTTATTTGATGGGGCCTCATATTTTCCAGAGTCTGTGTCACAAGTGACTAAGGCGGGTCTAGCGAGAACATTCCAGAACATTCGCTTATTTGGCGAGATGTCTGTTCTAGAAAATGTGATGGTAGGTTGTCATTGCCGCTCTAAAGCCGGTTTACTTGGCGCAATTTTCCGCTTTCCCTCTACGCGTCGTAAAGAGCAACAGATTCGAGAAAAGTCGCTTGCGTTGCTTGCCTACGTTGGCTTGAGCGATTATGCAGATATGCAAACCCGCAACCTCTCTTATGGGCATCAAAGGCGTTTAGAGATTGCTAGAGCATTGGCAACAGAACCTAAATTATTAGCATTGGATGAGCCAGCAGCTGGTATGAATGCCACTGAAAAATTAGAGCTCCGTGAATTGCTACTTCGTATTCGCGCTGATGGAAAAACGATTCTCTTGATTGAGCATGATGTGAGCTTGGTAATGGGTATCTGTGATCATTTGACTGTGCTCGATTACGGCAAAGTAATTGCTTCAGGTAAACCTAGTGATGTGCGTGAACATCCAGAAGTTATTAGGGCCTATCTTGGTCAGGGGCGGTGTAATGAGTGCACTGCTCAAAGTGGAAGATCTGAAGGTCGCATATGGCGGCATCAATGCCGTTAAAGGGATTGATCTGCATGTAAATCAAGGTGAATTAGTTGCCTTGATCGGTGCCAATGGCGCTGGCAAAAGCTCCAGCCTAAAAGCGATTGCGGGCTTATTAACGCCAGCATCAGGCATTATTCAATTTGCTGACCAACAAACCAATGGACAGCCCGCTTATGAATTGACTCGATTAGGTCTGGGTTTGGTTCCAGAAGGTCGTGGTGTATTTAAGCGCATGACCATTTTGGAAAATTTACAAATGGGGGCGTTCTTAAAGAGCGATACCAAATTAATTGATCGCAAACTTGAAGAGGTCTTTCATTACTTCCCAAGATTGAAGGAAAGACTTTCACAATTAGCTGGAACACTTTCTGGTGGTGAGCAACAAATGGTAGCAATGGGCAGGGCAATGATGGCTGAACCAAAACTACTCTTGTTGGATGAGCCATCAATGGGTTTATCTCCCATCATGGTTGAAACCATCTTTGATGTGGTGCGCAATCTATCTAAAAATGGCATGACCATTTTGCTGGTAGAGCAAAATGCGCGTCTGGCCTTGCAAATGGCAGATCGTGCTTATGTAATGGAAAGCGGGCTTGTCACCCTCACCGGACCGGGGTCTGAATTACTTCAAGACCCCAGGGTACGTACTGCTTACTTAGGTGAGTAATTCGGGCTAGGCTAGAGAACTAAGCTTATTAAGCAGTTGCCTTTAGTAACTCACGCAAGATATTGCACATTTGCAATATCTCATCATTCCTGACATTCAGTGCTGGCATAAAGCGTAATAAGTTTGGTCTAGGTGAATTAATCAATAAACCTTCAGGGCTACGATCGCGAGCTAGCTCTACTAATTTTCCGCCACTATCTTTGCCAAGCATGAGGGCGCGTAACAATCCTTCGCCACGCTCACCTTCTAAGCCAAACTCGGCTGATAGTTTTAGAAGCTCAGACTTCAATAGTTCGCCTTTTGTTTTGACGTTATCCAAAAATCCCGGGGCTAATAGTTGCTCGATGACGCTGATACCAACCGCGGTCATGAGTGGGTTGCCATTGTAGGTTCCGCCTTGATCGCCTGGAACAAAGCAGGCTACTGCATCAGTTGCCATGAGTGCCGCAAGAGGAACGCCACCACCAATGCCTTTACCCAAGGTCATGATGTCTGGTTCGATACCAAATTGTTGGTAAGCAAATAAAGTACCTGTACGGCCACAACCCGCTTGCACTTCATCTACAATCAAAAGAATATTGTTTTCTTTGGTGAACTTGCGCAAAGCTTGCATAAATTCTTTGCTAGCTGGAATAACACCGCCTTCGCCTTGAACTGGCTCGAGCATTACAGCAACGGTTTTATCGGTTACGAGCTTTTTGACAGAATCTAAGTCATTCAGATCAGCCTTTGGAAAACCCGGCACTTGAGGGGCAAACATCGTATCCCAGCCTGGTTTGCCTGAGGCGCTCATTGTCGCTAAGGTACGACCATGAAAGCTGTGATCAAAGGTGATGATTTCAAAGGCGCCATTTTTATTGAGCTGACCCCATTTGCGAGCTAGCTTGATTGCACCCTCATTTGCTTCTGCACCGCTATTTGCAAAAAAGACTTTGTTAAAGCAACTGTTAGCCGTGAGTAAATTGGATAAGCCAATCATGGGCTCGTTGTAAAACGCTGGACTTGGATTGATGAGTTTTTTTGCTTGAGCATTTAACGCAGCAATCATTCCTGGGTTGCCGTGTCCTAGACAGTTCACCGCCCAGCCTTGTAAGAAATCCAAATAGCGCTTGCCGTTGTTATCGGTTAACCAAGAGCCATCCCCTTCGACCATGATCACGTCTGGACGTTGGGTGATAAACATCACTGAATGGGTATCGATAGGGGCGGGTGTGTTCATACTAATTTGGTAATGAAATGGGATTACAAGGGCTAATTGGCTTCTATTATCTAACTTTATTAAGACTACTCAGTGACTAAATCAGCAGCGCTCGTGAAGGAGTCGGCAAAAAACTCCTCCTCGGGAAGCTGACATTTTGAGGAGAAGTCAGTTCTGGCAGCATTCACCATGACGGGGGCTCCGCAGGCGTAAACCTGAAAGTCCTTAAGGCTTGGGTGGTCTTGCATCACGGCTTGATGGACGGACCCAGTGCGGCCCTGCCAAGCATCCTCAGGGAGGCCATCCGAAATCACAGGGATGTATTGGAAATTGGGGATTTCTTTTTCCCAGGTTTTGCAAAGGTCGCTTAGATAGAGATCGCTTGGACGACGTCCGCCCCAATAGAGGTAAATGGGTCTTTCGATCTTCTTGGCTTGCATTTGCTCGATGATGGATTTGATGGGTGCAAAGCCAGTTCCTGCCGCCAAAAAGATGATGGGTTTCTTGGAGTCCTCTCTCAAGAAGAAACTTCCCATAGGTCCTTCAAAGCGCAGAATATCTTTTTCTTTTAAGGCTGGGTTGGTCACTCCAAATACAAAGTCAGTGAACACGCCACCAGGTAGGTGACGAATATGAAGCTCTAGTGGGCCTTCTTGGTCTGGAGATGTGGCAATTGAATACGCACGACGCTGGCCATCTTTTAATAAAAACTCGATGTATTGACCTGCCAAGAACTGGAAGCGCTCTGCCGCGGGTAGTTGCAGTTTAAGAATGGCGACATCACTACTAGGCTTGCTAATAGTATTGACCCTGCAAGGTACTTTACGAATGGCAATATCCCCCGCACCTTGTACTTCGCGAGCCTCGATCAGTAAATCTGATTGTGGGTGCGAGCAGCAAAACAAGATGCCACCAGCGGTTTCATCCGCCTTGCTTAGGGCGCTCTCGCTATGCTGTCCATGACTTACCTTACCCTCTACAACCTTTCCTTTGCAGGAGCCGCATGCCCCATTTTTACAGCCATAGGGCAAGTTGATGCCTTGACGTAATGCGGCCTCCAAGAGGGTCTCATCTTGGGTAACAGTAAATTGTTTGCCGCTCGTTTTGAGCGTGACTTGGTAAGACACTCTCATTCCTTTCAATAAATCGTTACGATGTTACTTATGCGTACTTTTGGTAAACCTTCAATCCTGATTATTGGCTGTGGTGATATTGGCCTCCGAGTGGCAAAACAGCTATCGCCCAGTCATCGGGTTTTTGCGCTCACTTCTTCACAACATCGTTTTCAGGAATTGCGGGAGGCTGGCACGACACCGATTTTGGGAAACCTGGATCATCCAGAGTCTTTATGGCGGCTTGCAGGTTTAGCGCAAACCGTCATTCATTTAGCTCCACCCCAAAATCAAGGAAATCGTGATTACCGAACCCGTAACCTTCTCAGAATTTTGGCCCAAGGGTCTTCTGTCGTCAGGCGGTTGATCTATATCAGCACTACTGGTGTCTACGGCGATCATAGGGGCGCCAAGGTAAGCGAAGTGACTCCAGTCAATCCGCAAAGCGAGCGCGCCCAGAGAAGGGTCGATGCTAAAAGGATGTTACGTCTATGGGGTCCCGCGCATGGAGTTGCCATCACCATTTTGCGTGTGCCAGGTATCTATGCCGCCAATCGTTTGCCACTTGAGCGCTTGCAATCTAAAACACCTGCTTTATTGCCAGAAGAGGATGCGTATTCCAATCACATTCATAGTGATGATTTAGCGCGCTTGGTTTGTGCGGCCGTTTATCACGGCAAGCCTCAAAGAGTGGTCAATGCGTGTGATGGCAATGAAACTAAGATGGGCGATTACTTTGATGAGGTGGCAGATGCTTTTGGTTTGGCAAGAGCACCAAGAATGCCGGCTACTCAATTACAAGAAATAGTTAGCCCAATGCTGTGGTCGTTTATGCGGGAATCCAGGCGCGTGACTAATGCGCGCTTATCAGAACTAAAAACGCCGCTACGTTATCCGAGCGTAGCGGATTTTTTAAAGACTATTTCCAAGAATCCTTAAGGCCAACCGTACGGTTGAATACCAGCTTGCCTGGCTTGGAGTCTGCTTTATCAGCGATAAAGTAACCATGACGCTCGAATTGGAAGCGATCTTCTGCTTGAACATCTTTCATGCAAGGCTCTAAGTAAGCGGAAATAGTTTCTTTTGAGTTTGGATTAATCGCATCTAAGAAATTCTTATCGCCGCTATCGGGATGTGGATCTGTAAAGAGGTGATCGTAGAGGCGCACTTCGGCAGGAATGGCTTCCGCAGTACTAATCCAGTGAATGTTGCCCTTCACCTTGTAATTATTAGATCCTGGGGTGCCGCTCTTACTATCGGGGAAATGCGTCACATTGACTTGCGTGACGTTGCCTTGAGCATCGGTTTCAAATCCAGTGCACTCCACCACAAAGCCATGACGCAAGCGTACGCGACTGCCTGGCTGATCGCCAATTGGTGGGTAAAGTCTGAAGAATCCTTTAATGGGTTCTTTCATAAAGTCATCGGCTTCAATCCATAGCTCGCGTGTGAAATGAAATTCACGATTACCCCATTCTGGATGTTGAGGATGACGTGGGGCAGAGCAAGGCTCTTTTACATTCGCGTCGAAATTCTCGACGACCAGTTTCAATGGCTTGAGTACAGCAGTAGCTCTTGGAGCTCTTACTTCAAGATCATCGCGCAAAGCTTGATCCAGGGTGCTCATATCAATCCAGCTATCGGCTTTGGATACACCAATACGTTCGCAGAACAAGCGAATGCTCTCAGGGGTATAACCGCGACGACGAATACCAACAATCGTAGGCATGCGAGGATCGTCCCAACCATCAACATGCTTTTCTTCAACAAGTTGCAATAACTTACGCTTACTTGTAATGGTGTAAGTGAGATTAAGGCGAGCAAATTCGTACTGATGTGGAACAGGATCCTTAAACACGCCCAATTCTTTTAAAGAGCTCACAATCCAGTCATAGAGCGGGCGATTGTTCTCAAACTCCAATGTGCAAATGGAGTGAGAAACGTTCTCTAGCGCGTCAGAGATGCAATGCGTGAAGTCATATAAGGGGTAGATACACCATTTGCTACCAGTGCGGTGGTGATCCGTATGGCGAATGCGATAAACCACAGGGTCGCGCATCACGATATTGGGGTGCGCCATATCAATCTTCAGGCGCAGAACATGTTCGCCATCTTTAAATTTGCCGTCGCGCATTTGGCGAAAGAGGGCGAGATTTTCTTCTGGACTGCGATCACGATAAGGACTGTTTTTACCTGCTTGGCCAAAGTTGCCGCGATTCGTATGAATGTCATCAGCGCTTTGACTATCAACATAGGCTTTGCCATGCTGAATCAAAATTTCCGCAAACTCATAAAGGCGATCAAAGTAATCGCTTGCGTGATAAAGATGGGTTCTCCAATCAAAGCCCAGCCACTTCACCGCATCCAAAATGCTGTCGGCGTACTCAACATCCTCTTTTACGGGGTTGGTATCGTCCAGACGCATATTGCAACGTGCGCCACCTGCTTGTTGGTTGTAATCGGATGCTAAGCCGAAATTCAGGCAAATACTTTTTGCATGACCAATATGTAGGTAGCCATTTGGCTCTGGTGGAAAGCGAGTAATGATGGAGGGAATGGGCTCGCCAGCTAAATTGGTACGCTGTGAGAATGCACCACTTGCCAAATCTTGATCGATGATTTGGCGTAAGAAGTTAGATGGCTCGGTAACTGCGCCAGTACCTGCCGCACCTACTTTAGGGGATTTGCTATCTTGGGACATAGCCACATTGTAGAGAAAACCTCAGACCCATAAAGAAAAAGCCCGCAAACTGCTGCGGGCTCGTTTCCGTGAGGTCTAAGACAATCAGTCTTCGACGAACGCCTCTTCGCGAGTCTTTTTCACTGCTGGCAAGGCTACGATTACAACCAGCAAAGCTGCCGCAACCAAAAGTCCGAGAGATAGTGGACGGGTGATGAAGGTTGTGAAGTCGCCGCGTGAGAGTAACAATGCGCGACGGAAGTTCTCTTCCATCATAGGTCCAAGAACGAAGCCCAAGAGTAGTGGAGGAGGTTCGCAACCCAATTTGAAGAATAGGTAACCAATTAAGCCGAAGCCAGCAGTTACATAAACGTCAAACACAGTGTTGTTCACGGTGTACACACCAATACAGCAGAACACCAAAATCGCTGGATAAAGGAAGCAATAAGGAATCTTCAAGAGCTTCACCCAAATGCCAATGAGTGGCAAGTTCAAGAGAATCAACATCACGTTGCCGATCCACATGGAAGCGATCAAACCCCAGAACAATGCAGGGTTGCTGGTCATCACCTGTGGACCAGGTTGAATGTTGTGAATGGTCATTGCGCCAACCATCAGAGCCATTACCGCATTAGGTGGGATACCTAAAGTAAGCAATGGAATGAAGGAGGTTTGTGCTGCAGCATTGTTTGCTGATTCAGGGCCTGCAACACCCTCGATTGCGCCTTTACCAAATTCATGGCTATGCTTTGATGACTTTTTCTCAACGGAGTAGGCGCCAAACGCTGCTAAAGCTGCGCCGCCGCCAGGGAGGATACCTAGGATGGAGCCGATGGTTGTGCCACGCAGAATCGAAGGAATCATGCGCTTCACATCGCTCTTAGTTGGGATCATGCTGGTGAGCTTGTTGAGGAAGCCCTCATCTTCACCTTGTCTTTCAAGGTTACCCATGATCTCCGCAAAACCGAATACACCCATCGCAACAGCTACGAAGCCAATGCCATCGCTCAACTCAGGAATATCAAACGCATAGCGAGATACACCAGAGTTCACGTCGGTACCGATCAAGCCCATGAGCAAGCCGAGGATGATCATGCCAATCGCTTTAATCAATGAGCCGGATGCCAACACTACCGCGCCGATCAAGCCAAGCACCATTAATGAAAAATATTCTGCAGGACCAAACTTAAATGCGAGCTGTGAGAGTGGTGCAGCGAAAGCAGCCAATACTAAAGTTGCAACGCAGCCTGCGAAGAATGAACCCATACCAGCGGTAAACAAAGCAACACCGGCTCGACCATTGCGAGCCATTTGGTAGCCGTCAATCGCCGTCACCACCGAGGACGTTTCTCCTGGGATGTTGAGCAAAATCGCTGTTGTTGATCCGCCGTATTGTGAGCCGTAATAAATACCGGCCAACATAATTAATGCGGCAATCGGAGGCAAGGCGTAAGTTGCTGGCAAGAGCATCGCGATAGTGGCGATAGGGCCAAGGCCTGGCAACACACCAATGAGGGTTCCCAAGATACAGCCGATAAGGCAGTACAAGAGATTTTGTAGGGTGAACGCGGTATCGAAGCCGAGAGCTAAGTTAGTAAATAAATCCATTTTTCAGAGTCCCCGTTCGTTATTGTTGTAGGAATACAGGTAGTAATGGGAACTGAAGCTTCAAGCCCAATACGAATACTGAGTATGTGAATATCACGAGGAAGGCAGCATTAATGAGTGAGCCCTTCCATGTGAATTCTTTACTAGCGCTCGCCGAGACGAGAACCAATACAACTACCGCAATTAAGAAGCCCATTCTTGGTAGTAGCAATCCGTACAGCACTACTGAACCAGTAATTTGAGCAATCACTTTCCAATTGAATTTAGGAATCGATTCAATCGCTGCTTTTGCACCTAATGCCTTGATGGCAACTATTAAACCTAAAATGGTCATCAAGATACCCAAGAAGAAGGGGAAATAGCCAGGACCCATTTTTGCAGCTGTACCCATGGGATATTGGGTTGCTACGATAGTGAAGAAGAGGCCAATCACGATGTACATGATTCCAGCCCCAAAATCCCGTTGATTGCGAATTTTCAAGTTGCGCTCCTTTTATATCGACATAGGTGCCGATTATTTATTGATGTTGAGCGATTGTAAGCCACGAGGGGGGTACCTTGTCTAGGGTTTGCCCTAGATGGGTGCGGATGCCATAATTACGGCTATGAAAGTCTCCCAAATTCGCCAGGCATACCTGGATTTCTTTGCTCAAAAAGGCCACCAAATCGTCCCGTCAAGCCCCGTAGTTCCGGGGGATGACCCAACTCTGCTCTTTACTAACGCAGGGATGAACCAATTTAAGGACGTATTTTTAGGTTTTGACAAGCGCCCCTATACCCGTGCGACGACAGCCCAAAAATGTATTCGAGCTGGCGGTAAACACAACGACTTGGATAACGTGGGCTATACCGCGCGTCACCATACCTTTTTTGAGATGTTGGGCAATTTTTCTTTCGGGGGCTATTTCAAGAAAGATGCGATTCAATTTGCCTGGGATTTATTGACCCAAGTATTTAAGTTGCCAAAAGATAAATTATTGGTCACGGTGTATGCCGAGGACGATGAGGCTTACGCTATTTGGAAAGATCAAATTGGTGTGCCTGCAGACCGCATTATTCGTATTGGCGATAACAAGGGTGCGCGTTACGCTTCTGATAATTTCTGGATGATGGGTGACACAGGTCCATGCGGACCATGCACGGAAATTTTCTACGATCATGGTGAACATATTCCCGGCGGTCCTCCAGGTAGTCCTGAAGAAGATGGCGATCGCTTTATTGAGATTTGGAATAACGTCTTTATGCAATTCAATCGCGATGAAGCGGGTGTGATGCATCCATTGCCTAAGCCCAGCGTAGATACTGGCATGGGCTTAGAGCGTATTGCAGCAGTGCTGCAACATGTTCATTCTAATTATGAAATCGACCTCTTCGTCAATCTGCTTAAGGCTTCCAAGGATGCAGTAGATGCGGCGGGAGGCAGTAATTGCGATGCTGCAAGTCCTTCCTTGAAAGTGATTGCAGATCATATTCGCGCATGTAGTTTTATTGTGGTTGATGGTGTCATTCCAGGTAACGCAGGACGCGGTTATGTATTGCGTCGTATTGCTCGTCGTGCGATTCGCCATGGTTATAAGTTAGGTGCGCGTAAACCTTTCTTCTATCAGCTCGTACCTGCGCTTGTTCAAGAAATGGGCGATGCCTATCCTGAATTGCGCGCAGCGCAAGATAAAGTGAGTGAAGTATTGAAGCAAGAGGAAAAGCGTTTCTTCCAAACGATTGCTAATGGTATGGAGATCTTGGATGGTGCGCTAGCAGGCGGCGCCAAAGTGGTTGATGGTGAAACCGCATTTCGATTGCATGACACTTTTGGCTTCCCATTGGATTTAACAGCAGATGTTTGTCGTGAACGTGGCGTCACAGTTGATGCTGAAGGTTTTGAAGTCGCGATGCAAAAGCAACGTGATCAAGCGAGGGCGGCAGGCAAGTTCAAGGTCGCTCAGGGCTTGGAATACAAGGGTCAGCCAACCCAATTCCATGGTTATGACACACTAAAGCATGAAGGCGACAAGGTAACTGCCTTATATGTTGATGGTTCTGAGGTTGCCTCGATCAAGGCTGGGGATGCCGCAGTTGTGGTCTTGGACAATACGCCGTTTTATGCAGAATCTGGAGGTCAGGTTGGTGATCGTGGCGAGTTGCGCAACGAGTCAATTCGTTTTGCTGTCGAAGATACCTTCAAGATTCAGGCCGATGTATTCGGCCATCAAGGTGAGTTACTTGAGGGCGAAATCAAGGTGGGCGACACATTAAATGCCTTGGTGGATGTTCAGCAAAGAACAGACACCATGCGTAACCACAGCGCTACTCATATCTTGCACAAAGCTTTGAGAGAAGTGTTAGGTGATCACGTTCAGCAAAAGGGTTCTTTGGTTGATGCTACCAAGACCCGATTTGACTTTACGCACAACGCTCCTATTACGGCAGAACAAATGCGTCGCATTGAAGATATTGTGAATGCCGAGATTTTGGCTAATTCAGCTACTTCTGGAAAAGTGATGTCTTTGGAGGATGCGCAAAAGACAGGCGCCATGATGCTCTTTGGCGAGAAGTATGGCGATGAGGTGCGTGTTCTTGAGATCGGTAGCTCAAAAGAATTGTGTGGAGGTACTCACGTATCTCGCACGGGCGATATTGGTAGTCTCAAGATTGTTTCCGAAGGCGGTGTTGCCGCGGGTATACGCCGTGTAGAGGCGGTTACTGGTAATCATGCTCTGCAGTTCCTGCAAGCTCTAGAAGACAAGGTTAATGAAGTAGCGACTATCTTGAAGACGCATCCTGGCGATTTGGTAAATCGTGTAGCGCAACTCCAAGAGAGTTTGCGTCAAGCTGAGCGTGAATTGGAAAAGGTTAATTCGAAGTTGGCTGCAAGCCAAGGCGATGAGTTAGCAGGTCAAGCAATTGATGTTAATGGCATCAAAGTTCTTGCAGCTCGCCTAGATGGGGCAGATGCTGGAGTATTGCGTGAGACTATGGATGCCTTGAAAGCAAAACTTAAATCAGCAGCTATCGTTTTGGCTTCAGTTCAAGGCGATAAAGTCAGTCTGGTTGCTGGAGTAACAGCAGATTCAATTACCAAGGTGAAGGCCGGCGATCTTGTGAATTTTGTTGCCCAGCAAGTGGGTGGCAAAGGTGGTGGCAAACCAGAAATGGCGATGGCGGGCGGCAATGATCCTAGTAAGCTCAATGCGGCTCTTGCTGGTGTTAAGGATTGGGTAGCTAGCAAATGAGTGATGTGAGCAATATTGCCTTCAACGCCGAAGTAGATGCCATTGGGATGAATTGCCCATTGCCTATTTTGCGTACCAAGAAAGCTCTAGCCACTATGCAGTCCGGTGAAGTGCTCAAGATCAAAGCGACTGATTCTGGTGCAGCTAGAGATTTCCCTGCGTTTGCCAAGCAAACTAACAATGAACTCATTGGCAGCACTACCGAAGGTGATGTATTGGTTTTCTTTCTGAAGAGAAGATAAACAAACCAAACAAAAAGGCAGGTATTACCTGCCTTTTTTATTTCATCGCTTCATCAAGCATAGTAATTAAATTAACGAGCGACCCTTTAGATAAGCCTCAAAATCTTTTGATACCTCTGGGTGGCGCAATGCGAACTCCACGGAAGCTTTGAGATAACCCAATTTGCTGCCGCAGTCATAACGAACACCATCGTATTCGTATGCGAATACGGGATCTTCTTTTAAGAGTGAAGCAATCGCATCAGTTAGTTGAATTTCTCCGCCAGCACCAGGCTTGAGGTTATGAATATGCTGAAAGATGTCGGAAGATAGAACATAACGACCAACAACTGCTAGGTTTGATGGCGCATCTTTAGGTTGAGGCTTCTCCACAATGCTATTTAAGCGATGGATGCCTTTGGTTACTTCAGTGCCAGCGACGATGCCATATGAGCTACTCTTGGCTAGATCAATCTTTTCAACAGCCAAGACTGAGCCATTTTGCTCTTCATAAACTTTGAGCATTTGCTTGAGAACGGGTGGATTGCCGTCTAATAAATCATCTGCCAGGATTACTGCAAATGGTTCGTCACGCACCAGTTTCTCTGCGCACAGTACGGCATGGCCAAGACCAAGTGCCTCTGGTTGTCGTACATATACGCAATCAACATGACTAGGTTTAACGCTACGTACGATTTCTAGTAAGGCTTGTTTATTTTTTGCTTCAAGTTCAGCTTCGAGCTCATAAGCTTTATCAAAGTGATCTTCAATTGCACGCTTGCTACGTCCGGTCACAAAAATCATTTCAGTGATACCTGCAGCAATTGCTTCTTCAACTGCATACTGAATCAGTGGCTTATCAACCACATTGAGCATTTCTTTTGGGCTGGCTTTAGTTGCTGGTAAGAAACGAGTGCCAAGACCCGCAACCGGGAAAACTGCTTTAGTGACCGCTTTGGTAGACAAGGGCATTGCTAATCCGATCTTTATTGAAGACGTTCTAATTGTGCAACAAGCTTCTCATGATTTTGCTCAAAGCCCGCAAGACGTTGTTTTTCCTGGGCAACTACTTCAGCTGGGGCGCGAGCAACGAAGCTTTCATTGCCTAACTTGCCGCGGGCTTTAGTAATTTCATTGGCAAGACGCTCGATTTCTTTGCCAAGACGGGCGCGTTCAGCTGCCACATCCACTTCAATCTTGAGGAGTAACTTGATATCGCCCACCAGAGCAATTGGAGCTCCTGGTGCATCTTTTTCAAGGGCGGATTCATCGCTGTAGATTTTGACTTCTGTCAGCTTAGCTAAAGCGAGCAAATAAGGAGTCGCTTTTTGTAAGAAAGCTTCTGGGCCATAAATCCACAAAGGCACTTTTTGGCCTGGGGGAACTTGCATTTCGCCGCGTAGGTTTCTGCAAGCATCCACAATCGCTTTGACTTGAGCCACCCAATCTTCGCTTTGCTCATCAATTTTTTCAGGTTGAGAAACGGGATAGGGTTGCAATGCGACGGTTTGCTTAGCTTGCTTGGCCAATTCTTTTCCAGACTTTGGCCCAACAGTTTGCCAAAGGGTTTCAGTAATAAATGGAATGAGCGGGTGCGCCATCCGCAAAATGGTCTCCAGCACACGCAGTAGAGTGCGACGGGTTGCACGTTGCTGTGCTGGTGTGCCAGTTTGCAGCTGTACTTTTGCAAGCTCTAAATACCAATCGCAGTATTCATCCCAAACGAATTGGTAGATGCTATTAGCGATATTGTCAAAACGATAGTTTTGGAATCCTTTGGCTACTTCAGCCTCAGTTCTTTGTAGTTGCGACACAATCCAGCGATCTGCTGGAGAGAAGTCCAAGTAGCCGTCAGGGCCACATTGGTTATCGCATGGAGCAAGTCCATTATCTTTATCGCCACCAGGGCAATTCATCAGCACAAAGCGGGTTGCATTCCACAACTTGTTGCAGAAGTTGCGATAGCCCTCGCAGCGCTTCTGATCAAAATTAATGTTGCGCCCAAGTGATGCTAATGAAGCGAAGGTAAAGCGCAAGGCATCTGTACCAAATGCGGGAATACCATCCGGAAATTCTTTTTTGGTTTTCTTGCTAATACTCTCGGCTTGTTTTGGATTCATGAGTCCGGTAGTACGCTTGCCTACAAGCTCATCCAGTTTGATGCCATCAATTAAGTCGATTGGATCCAAAGTATTGCCTTTGGACTTACTCATTTTCTGACCTTCGGCATCACGTACTAAGCCGTGAACGTAAACCGTATGGAATGGCACTTTGCCTGTGAAGTGACAGGTCATCATGACCATGCGCGCTACCCAGAAGAAAATGATGTCAAAGCCAGTTACCAATACTGAGGATGGTAGGAAATGATTCAGTGCTGGCGTTTCTTCTGGCCAGCCTAGTGAGCTAAATGGAACCAGCGCAGAGCTAAACCAGGTATCAAGTACGTCAGGGTCACGATTGAGTTTGCCAGTGTAGCCAGCAACCGCAGCCTTGGCCTTGGCCTCTTCTTCGGAGCGTGCCACAAAAATTTGACCATCATCGCCATACCAAGCAGGAATCTGATGACCCCACCAAAGTTGCCGCGAGATACACCAGTCCTGAATGTTTTCCAACCATTGGGTATAAGTGTTAATCCAATTTTCAGGAACTAATTTAATGTCACCTTTGGTAACCGCATCGAGAGCTGCACCTGCAATCGATGACCCAGGTTGGTATTGATTGTCAGGACTTGGTTTGGACATTGCCACAAACCATTGATCAGTGAGCATAGGCTCGATGATGGTCTGTGTGCGATCACCGCGTGGCACCATTAATTTGTGTGGCTGAACTTTTTCAAGTAAGCCTGCTGCTTCTAAATCAGCAACCACTTGTTTGCGAGCAGCAAAACGTTCCAAGCCTTGATAAGCCACAGGAGCATTTTCATTAATCTTGGCATCTAGCGTGAGAATGTTAATGAGTGGCAACTGATGACGTTGTCCAACCGCGTAGTCATTGAAATCATGCGCTGGAGTCACTTTCACAACGCCAGTACCAAAATTCAAATCAACATATTCATCGGCAATGATGGGGATTTGACGGTCGCACAAAGGAAGATTGACCGACTTGCCAATCAGATGCTTATAGCGCTCATCTTCAGGGTTGACCATGACAGCAACGTCGCCCAGCAAGGTTTCTGGGCGGGTGGTTGCGACTGTGAGGTGGCCAGAGCCATCGGTCAATGGATAGCGAATGTGCCACATTGAGCCATCTTCTTCTTCGCTTACCACTTCAAGATCAGAGACTGCCGTTCCTAAAACAGGATCCCAGTTCACCAAACGTTTGCCACGATAAATTAAGCCTTGTTCATGTAGGCGAACGAAAACCTCAACAACAGCTTTGGACATTTTGCTGTCCATCGTGAAATATTCTTTACCCCAATCAATCGAGGCACCCAGGCGACGAATTTGGCGGGTAATGGTGTTGCCCGAAGTTTCTTTCCATTCCCAAACTTTTTCTAGAAACTTTTCGCGACCGAGATCGTGACGAGAAATTTTTTGCGCATCGAGTTGGCGTTCAACTACGATCTGAGTGGCAATGCCAGCGTGGTCTGTGCCAGGGACCCACAAAGTATTTTTGCCAGACATGCGGGCATGACGCACTAAACCATCCATGATGGTTTGATTAAAAGCATGCCCCATATGAAGGGTGCCTGTCACATTGGGTGGTGGCAACTGAATCGAAAAGTCACCTTTACCTTCATCCATGCTGGCGTCAGCAATTCCTCTGCGCTCCCACTCTGGGCCCCAATAGGCTTCAATCGGTGCAGGTTCGTAGGATTTAGCAAGCTCTTCGGCTGAGCTGGCTGCTGATGAATTAGGGGTATTTGAGGCATTTGGCATAAGAGGCAAATTATAATTGGGCTGGTGTATTCAGACATGCTCGCGAACCTTAATCCAGAACAGCGCGAGGCCGTAACCCTCCCGCCCGTTAACCCAAATGGCCAAGCCCAATCTGCCTTGATTTTGGCAGGCGCTGGTAGCGGCAAGACACGTGTATTAACCACCAGGATTGCTTGGCTGATCCAAACAGGTCAAGTTTCGCCAATTGGGGTCTTAGCGGTGACATTTACCAATAAGGCGGCAAAAGAGATGATGGTGCGTTTGAGTGCCATGTTGCCAATCAATACCCGCGGAATGTGGATTGGCACTTTCCATGGTTTATGCAATCGCTTATTGCGAGCCCACCATAAAGAGGCTGGTTTGCCATCAACTTTCCAGATCTTGGATACCCAAGATCAGCTATCGGCAATCAAGCGCCTATTAAAGGGCTTAAAGGTCGATGACGAAAAATATCCGCCTAAGCAATTACAGTATTTCATTGCGCATGCAAAAGAGCGTGGCCAACGTGCCAAAGATTTATCTCTTGGCGATGACTTTCAGGCGAAGATGGCGCAACTATATGCCGCCTATGATGAGCAATGCCAGCGTGAAGGCGTTGTAGACTTCGCTGAATTATTGCTACGCAGTTATGAGTTACTAAAACATAGCGAGCCTATTCGCACGCATTACCAAGAACGCTTCCGCCATATTCTGATTGACGAGTTTCAGGATACCAATGCTTTGCAATATGCGTGGCTCAAATTACTCTCTGGTCATGACGCAAGTCGTGTGAATGTCAGTGGCATGGGAAGTAGTTCGGTATTCGTAGTAGGTGATGATGACCAAAGTATTTATGCCTTCCGTGGTGCTGACGTAGAAAACATGCGCCTTTATGAAAAACAGTTTCATCCTTTGTTAGTGAAGCTTGAGCAGAACTATCGCTCACATGGACATATTCTCGATACTGCGAATTATTTAATTGCCAATAACTCTGAGCGTCTTGGTAAGAATTTGCGAACCGATGCAGGGCATGGTGAGCCAGTCCGTATCTATGAGGCGCCAAGCGACCATGCTGAAGCAGCTTGGCTAGTAGATGAAATTAAAGCTTTGGTGAATAGCGGCATCAAGCGCACAGAAATTGCTTTGCTCTATAGAAGCAATGCGCAGTCACGCATTATTGAGCACGCACTCTTCTCGGCGGCCATTCCATATCGTGTGTATGGTGGTCTGCGATTCTTCGAGCGCGCTGAAATTAAGCACGCACTTGCCTACTTGCGTTTACTTGAAAATCCTAATGACGACACGTCTTTCTCTCGGGTAGTCAATTTCCCAACACGTGGCATTGGTGCAAGATCCATTGAGGCTTTGCAAGATGCAGCAAGAGCGCAGCAATGCTCTTTATATTCTGCAGCATCATCTCTCGAGGGTAAGGCAGGTGCTGCATTAGGTGGCTTTATTCGCTTGGTGGATCATATGCGCGAAGCGACGCGTCACAACACCTTGCCTGAAACCGTTGAGTTTGTGATTCAGCATAGCGGCTTGATTCAGCACTACTTGTCTGAACGCGAAGGGCAAGATCGGGTAGAAAACTTACAAGAATTGATTAATGCTGCCACTGCATTTATTGCAGAAGAGGGTTATGGGCAAGATGCGATTGCCGCGCTCCTGCCTGGCGAGAATGATTCAGCCGCAGTTGAAATGTCACCACTTGCAGCCTTTTTGGCACATGCTTCCTTGGAGGCTGGTGATAACCAGGCTCAAGCAGGTCAAGATGCCGTGCAGCTCATGACAGTTCACTCCGCAAAGGGCCTAGAGTTCACCTCAGTGTTTATCACTGGTCTTGAAGAGGGCTTATTTCCGCATGAGAACAGCGTGAATGAGCAAAATGGTTTGGAAGAAGAGCGACGTCTCATGTACGTTGCTATTACCCGCGCTAAAGAACGCTTGTACTTATCTCACACGCAGTCACGCATGTTGCACGGCCAAGTGCGCTACAACATGCCTTCTCGTTTCTTGGAAGAGTTACCAAGTGAATCGTTGAAGTGGTTAACGCCTAAAGCAAAGGATGCCCGTTGGGGTGGCAGCTCAAGATCAAGCTCAACTTGGCAAGATGGCTACACCCGCCAGCGTGAATACGAATCAAATGACTTTTTTGATTCTGGTAGCGAGCGTCCAAGACCAGCGAAGCGTGTCGGCTCAGGGTCTATGGAAGTAAAGCGTTTAGCTTCGCCACCGCGTGGCAATTATCCGTTCACCATTGGCCAGAATGTGTTCCATACCAAGTTTGGTGAAGGGCGCGTTACAGGCTTGGAGGGTGTTGATGCCGATGCCAGAGCACAAGTGAACTTTAAGCGTCACGGTGTTAAATGGTTGCAGCTCAGCATTGCGAAACTTGCTGCTATTGATTGAGCCCATTTACTCTTCGGTAAAGCAGGCCTTCCAAGTGGCGTAAAAAGAGCAGTGCATGATGGTTAAGCCAGCCATCGAAATAGGTGCGACGATGAATGAAGCGGCTTGACCGAAATTGAGAGCATCAAAGATCATGCCGATTGTCAGGGGGATGGCGATTAAGATCGCGCTCCATATTGCTAGATAAAAAAAGAATGCGGCCTTGTTCGTCCAGCATGCGAGCCAGCTAGAAAACAAAGCTTGCGGAACCGACATATCAGCCCATGCAATTAGGATGGGTGAGAACCACATCAGCATTGCAATCGGAATATATAAAACGGCGCCAAACACCAATACTAGATAAACCTGTCTAAGTGCCTCAGGCGTAATTGGCTTATCCGTCGTCATGAGGGGTAATAGCGTTTCGAAATCTACCAATAGACTCAAGACAAAACTCATTAGCAAGATCAGCGCCGCATATATCAAACCTAATTGCAGAATGCGCTTGCGAATAAATTGACCTGATTGCAGTGCAATTAAATAGACGCTTGGTCTAATGCGTTCTTTTTGAATTGCTTGTCGACAGGCGGTCATGAATCCAATGGAAAGGGTTGGTGTTAATAGTAGAACCGCAAAGACGCCAATCACTGGAACGATAACCGCAAGCTGCGCTACAAAAACATACATAAAGACCAACATCAAAAATCCCAGTGGATTTTGTTTGAATAACCAAATGCCCTGTCCTATCCAGGTATAGCCTTCTTTGGGTGCAACGGAATTGAGTCTCATAGGGTGCGGCGACTTAGGAGAATGCGTTCGAAGTGCGTTGGATCATGAGGGGTGAGCATTTGGGCATCACGGGGTAAATAAAAGTCCCACAAGCGCGATACCCAAAAACGTAGAGCTGCTGCTCTCACCATTAGCGGCCAGCTTGCCTGCTCCTCTTTAGTCAGTGGGCGGACGGATTGATAGGCTTTCATCAAAGCATCAAAACGAGCCGGATCCAGATCTTGTTTGTTCTCAGCTAGGCACCAATCATTCACAGTGACCGCAAGATCGAACAACCACTTGTCAGTGCCTGCGAAGTAGAAATCAAAAAAACCACCTAATTGATCATTGCTTGTATCGGTAGATCCTTTTGGATCAAACAAGACATTATCTCTAAAGAGATCGCAATGGCTAGCACCTTGCGGAAGCATGTCGTAATTGCTAGACGAGAAAAAAGCTTCTTGTGCGCTCAGCTCGTGAGTGAGTAAATCTTTTTGCGCGGTATTTAAATGCGGCAAAACAAGTGGAATTGTTTGTTGCCACCAGCCGAGGCTGCGAAGATTTTCTTGTGACTTTGGAAAATCTTTTCCAGCAAGATGCATTTTGGCCAGCATCTCACCCACTAGTGCGTAATGCTTCACTTCGGGTTGCATTCGGGAGAGGCCGGGTAGTTTGCTGACGATTGCCGCCGGCTTGCCCTTAAGGGAGAAGAGAATCTCTCCGCGCTTGTTCTCAATTGGCTTAGGCACTGGTATGCCCTTATTCGCCAAATGGCGCATCAGCTCTAGATAGTAGGGTAGTTGCTCTGCGGATAAGCGTTCAAAGATGGTGAGAACATACTCTTGCTTCTTGCCATCTTTAGTGGTGTCTAAGAAAAAATTAGAGTTCTCGATTCCACCATGAATACCTCGAATATCTGTTGCTTCACCGATAGTAAATTCTTGAGAGATCCATGGAGCGATCTCGCTAAGTTCAATCGGAGTAAATACAGCCATTGATAAATACGCGGATTTTTATTGAATCGGAATGCTAATACTGAGTACGCTAATCAGCGCGCCTTCACCTGAAGGTGGTCCTGGCATTACAGAGTCGGGTGGTGACATCTCGTAAGTGGTGTACTTTGTTTTAACTTGTACTTGTGTAGGGCTATTGGCATCCTTGTACTCAGTAATTTCTGTGCCAGTAGCTTCTTTGTGTTGGAAGCTTGGTTTTCGAGTTTCTGGGTTGCTGACAACACCCGCTGGGCTCATGGTTGGAGACAGTGGTTGATTGTTAATTCGGTTGAGCTCTGATTGGCTGAGAGCTTGGCTGGTATTCTGAGCCTGTGCGGATCCTGCTCCGAATACGGCAAAAATCACCAAAAAACTCGTCAGAGCGAGACTTTGGCTAAAAATATGGCTGATTACGTTTGTTAGGGCATGCATCATTTTTCACCTTTTTTGGCCTACTTTTGGGCGGTTCATTAATCCGTCCTGTAGGTAATTGTTAACTAGATTGTACGATTGCGGTATGACGAAACATAGACTCTTGTTGGTAGACGGCTCTAGCTACCTCTACCGCGCCTTCCACGCCATGCCCGACCTGAGAAATGGGGCTGGGGAGCCCACGGGGGCAATCTATGGCATGGTCAATATGATGCGCCGCGCCCGGTCAGAGCTAAAAGCTGACCATATTGCTTGCGTATTTGACGCCAAAGGTAAAACCTTCCGGGATGAGATGTACTCGGAATACAAGGCTCATCGCTCGCCTATGCCCGAAGATTTGGTGAAGCAAATTGAGCCGATTCATTTGATGGTCAAGGCATTGGGTTGGCCAGTTTTGATGGTGTCTGGAGTAGAGGCTGATGATGTGATCGGCACCCTAGCTTGTCAGGCGACACAAGCGGGTTGGGAAACCATCATATCAACAGGCGATAAAGATTTAGCGCAATTAGTAAATTCATCGGTCACACTCATTAATACGATGACTAATGAGAAATTAGACATCGATGGTGTGATTGAAAAGTTTGGCGTTCCACCAGAATTAATTGTGGATTATTTATCCATCATTGGTGATGCAGTTGACAATGTTCCCGGCGTTCCCAAGGCGGGACCTAAAACAGCAAACAAATGGTTGGCGGAATTTGGCAATTTAGATAATTTGATTGCGAACGCAGATCAAGTAAAAGGTGTCGTTGGAGAAAATTTACGTGCGACACTAGATTGGTTGCCACAAGCAAGACAACTGATTACCGTTAAAACGGATTGTGATTTATCTCCTCACTTGCCAGGTCTAGATGATTTGCATGCCAAACCTGAAGATGCTGCGTTACTGCGTGAGTTATTTGAGCGATATGCATTTAAAACCTGGTTGCGTGATGTAGAGAAGCAGCTAGAAAGCCCATCCAATCAGGCTTCAGGGGGAGCTGTAGATTTAGCTGGTACGCCCATTAGCAACAAAACAGAAGAGGTTGAATCTAAAAAATCTACTGCAGCTACTAATGCACTACCAAAAACGGCGGCACCTGATTCGGTCGAGCGTCATTATGAGTGCGTTACGGATGAAGTTGCTTTAGATAAGTGGTTGAAAAAAATTGAAGCGGCGGAGTTAACGGCTGTCGATACAGAAACAACTAGTCTGGATGCGTTGGCTGCGGAATTGGTTGGCATCTCGCTTTCAGTAAAACCAGGTGAGGCTTGCTACATTCCGGTAGCGCATCGTAACGGAGATACGCAACTTAGTCGCGATCATGTGTTGTCACGCATGAAGACTTGGTTGGAAAGTAAAACGCATTTAAAAGTTGGGCAAAATTTAAAGTACGATATTCATGTATTTGCGAACTACGGAATTACATTAGGTGGAGTTGCATTTGATACCTTGCTTGAGTCTTATGTGTTGGAGTCACATTTCCCGCACAATATGGACAGCATGGCTGAGCGTCACCTAGGCGTGAAAACGATTCGTTACGAAGAGGTTTGCGGCAAAGGCGCGCATCAAATTGGCTTTGACCAGGTAGACCTTCAGGTTGCCACTGACTATGCAGCTGAGGATGCCGATATCACCTTGCGGCTTCACCAAGAGCTTTGGCCTCAAATTCAGGCAAATCCTGGCCTCTTGTATGTATACCAGCAGATTGAAATGCCTGCGATGCATGTGCTTGGAGTAATGAAGCGCAACGGCATTCGTATTGACTCAGCTCTTTTAGGTAAGCAAGGGCAGCAAGTTGGCAAACGTCTCTTGGAGCTAGAGGGTGAGATTCATCAGCTGGCTGGTCAGCCATTCAATATTCAATCGCCCAAGCAAATTGCTGAAATTCTATTTGAGCAATTAGAGTTGCCTGTTATCAAAAAGACGCCATCGGGCGCGCCATCTACGGACGAAGAAGTCTTGCAAAAGTTAGCCGAGGACTATCCTTTGCCAGCGCGTATTCTTGACTACCGTAGTTTGGCGAAGTTGATGTCTACCTATATTGAGAAATTGCCACGTATGGCTGATCCTAAGACAGGTCGCGTTCATACCAATTTTTCTCAAGCCACTGCGGTGACAGGTCGCCTTGCTTCAAGTAATCCCAATTTGCAAAACATTCCTGTGCGCACTGAAGAGGGTCGTCGCATTCGTGAAGCTTTTGTGCCTGCTGATGGTTGCAAATTATTGTCAGCCGACTACTCGCAAATTGAATTGCGTATCATGGCGCACATTGCTGAAGATGAGAACTTATTAGCAGCATTCAGGGATGGTAAGGACGTGCACCAAGCCACAGCAGCGGAAATCTTTGGCATTCCTTTGGAGGAAGTAAATTTTGAGCAGCGACGCTATGCCAAGGTGATTAACTTTGGTTTGATCTATGGCATGAGTGCGTTTGGTTTGGCGGGTAATTTAGGCATTGAGCGCGCCGCTGCGCAAAACTATATTGCGAAATACTTTGATCGTTACCCTGGTGTGGCGCAGTACATGGAACGCACCCGTCTTGAAGCCAGAGAAAATGGTTATGTGGAAACCGTCTTTGGTAGACGTTTATGGCTTCCTGAAATTAAAGGTTCAAATGGGCCTCGTCGCCAAGGTGCAGAACGTGCTGCAATTAATGCGCCAATGCAGGGGACGGCTGCTGACCTCATTAAACTTGCCATGATTGCAGTGGAAGATTGGTTAGAGCAAGAAAAACTCAAAACAAAGCTTTTGCTACAGGTACACGATGAATTGGTATTTGATGTGCCTTTTGATGAAATCGACCGCTTGCAAGCAAAGTTACCTGATTTGATGTGCAATGTAGCTAAGTTAAAGGTGCCTTTAGTAGTTAGCATCGGTATTGGCGATAATTGGGAAGAAGCACATTAAATATTCAGAGACAAACATTATGGGTAGTCAAGGCAAGATCGAGGCAGAAGTTTCATGAAATTGAGTAGCTCTTTATGACCGTCTTACAAACCATTCTTCTGGTTACGGCCCTTGCGGGCACTGCGAGTGCGTTGGTTGCCGCAACTTGCTCGCTGACGCTGCTTTCTATGATGGTCAACAATATGGTGAGTCTGTCGGTAGGCATCTTGTTGGCTACCGCATTGCTTCACTCATTGCCTGAGGCATTCAGCATGCCAGGCGCAAAACCACAACTTTTGTTCGCTACTTTATTGGCGGGATTGCTTGGATTTTTCTTATTAGAAAAGATCGCATTACTACGCCATGACCACCACCACGAAGGCGATGGCCATCATCACCATCACGGACATGATGCCGAAAATGCTGGCCGTAGCGGTTGGATGATTTTGGTTGGCGATGGCTTGCATAATTTTGTGGATGGTATTTTGATTGCCGCCGCATTCATGGCGGACTATCAAGTTGGCATATTCACTGCGATCGCCATCATTGCGCATGAGATTCCACAAGAGATCGGAGATTTCATTGTGTTGTTAAATGCGGGATTCTCACGCACCCGCGCTTTGCTTTACAACTGTATTTGTGGCTTGTCAGCGGTGGTTGGCGGTGTGCTGGCGTATTTCTTCTTAGAAAAGGCCCATGCGGCAATGCCGTATTTGCTCGTGATTGCTTCTAGTAGTTTTATTTATATCGCCGTGAGCGATCTTATTCCGCAGATGCACCGTCGCCCACACTGGGCTGAGTCTTTGCGTCAAACTGTTTTGATAGCTTGTGGCGTTGGATTTGTAGTATTGCTTTCTCTTTTGCACTAAGGCAGCCTGCGGCAAATTACGTTTCAACAGGCCTGTTGCTATCAGCACACCATTCACTCCAGCTGCCAGCGTAAAGATGTGAACCTTTAAGGCCAGCAACTTCCATGGCTAAAAGATTGTGACAAGCGGTTACGCCAGAACCACATTGATGAATGACTTGCGCTGGTTTGTGTGAGCCTAGTAGTTCCACAAAGTCTTTAAAGAGATGTTCGGCTGACTTAAAGGCGGTGGCCGATAAATTGTCTTTAAAGAAATGATTGAGGGCACCAGGAATATGGCCACCCACTGGATCTAGAGTTTCGTTTTGTCCATGAAAGCGATCATTCGCACGAGCATCGATCACAACATATTTTTTGGATTGCAAATTACCAAGGACTTCATCTACCAACACGAGTCCTTCGTATGGTCTTGCTGCAATTGGAGTGTTTAATGGTGTAAGTTTGCGCGGCACAGTTCCCATGGGGCCATTCCAAGCATCCAAGCCGCCATCCAATACTTGGACATTGGCGTGTCCACTGGCTTTGAGCATCCACCAAAGGCGACTGGCGTAAACCGAGCCTTGCTTGTCGTAAGCAACCACTAGGGTATTTGGGCTAATACCTAAGCGAGTCTTAGTTTGCGCCCACGCCTCAGGAGTGGGTAACGGGTGTCTACCATTCTTGCCTGTCTTGGGGCCCGACAAGTCTTGATCAAGGTCGACATAAATGGCACCAGGAATGTGACTCTCTTCGTAAGCTTTTTTACCTGCCTGGGTATCCACTAAATCGAAGTGGCAATCACAGAGCAATACGTTCTCACCACTATTAATGATTTCTTCTAACTGGTTTGCGGTAATTAGAGGAGTCATGATGCTTCCTTGTTTGTGGTGGCAAAAGTACTTACTTCGATTATGCGCCTTGAAAGTTCATGACGCGTCGATACCATTCATGAAAATGTTGCATGCCATCTTCCATAGGGCTTTGATAAGGACCAACCTCATTTACTCCGCGTGCAAGCAGTGCTGCTCTTCCTTGATCCATGCGTTCAGCGATCTCATCATCTTCAATGCAGGTTTCCATATAGGCAGCGCGTTCTGCCTCCACGAATTCCCGTTCGAATAGAGTGATTTCTTCTGGATAGTAGAACTCGACAATATTGCGTGTTTTGTTAACGCCCATTGGGTGCAAGGTAGAAACGCAGAGTACGCCTGGATACCACTCGACCATCACATTAGGGTAGTAAGTGAGCCAAATTGCCCCATGGCGTGAGGCTTTGCCATTGAATTGGCGTAATACAGCTTCATGCCAGTTACGGTAGGTTTGTGAACCTGGCTTTTGTAGGTCTTTATGAATGCCAACGGTTTGCACGCTATGCCATTCACCAAATTCCCATTTCAAATCTTCGCAAGAAACAAATTTGCCTAAGCCTGGATGAAAAGGAACTACATGGTAGTCCTCGAGATAAACCTCGATAAATGTTTTCCAGTTGTAATTGCAGTCGTGCACTTCAACATGGTCGAGCATGTAGCCATCAAATTTGAGATCATCGGCAACACTAAGTTTTGCAAGGTCGGCGCGTACATCGCGTGGACCCTCAAATAAGAGGCCTTGCCAATTTTGTAGCGGTGATTTGCCAAGATTTAAACAAGGCTTGTCTTCAAAGTGGGGCGCACCCAATAAATTGCCGCCTAAGTCATAAGTCCAGCGATGTAGTGGGCAAACAATGTTTTCAGTTTTACCTTTGCCATTGAGCATCAATGCTTGGCGATGGCGACAAACGTTAGAGAGAAGTTCAATTCCTTCTTGATTACGCACCAGAATGCGACCCTCGTTTTCAGCGCTCAAAGTTTGATAGGAGCCAACCTCAGGCACCATAAGTTCGTGGCCTACATAGCCAGGACCCTGCTTAA
>JBGAIU010000009.1:0-70805 GCA_044225315.1 Polynucleobacter sp. | reverse complement strand
AGGAACGAAGCCCAACAAAATTGCCTGGCTTGTCATTGAGAATGCGCCTGAGATCACTGCCTGTGATGCGATAACCGTTGCAGCGGTTGCCAAAAGAACTAAAGGCAAAACAAATCCCTCGGGCACCATCAAGAAAAATGGATTGCTAATTGTTTCTGGATTATTCAGAAACATCGCGCCCTGCCCAAAATAATTGAGCAACAAACATGGCATCACAATAAAGAACCAGCCCATGCGGATTGGCTTTATACCAAAGTGGCCCATGTCGGCATAAAGCGCCTCAGCACCAGTCAGCACCAAAAATACTGCACCTAAAACGATAAAGCCTTGCAGCGCATGCTCATCCATAAACTGGATTGCATAGAGAGGATTAATCGCGGCAAAAATTGCAGGATGCTGAAGCACCTGATAAATACCCATAAAACCAATCACCAAAAACCAAGCAACCATAATTGGGCCAAAAAGCCTACCAACAACATCAGTGCCTGTTTTCTGAATAACGAATAAAGCAACCAAAATCACAATCGTGATTGGCATCACGTAGCGCGTTAAGTCGGGGGAAATAACCTCTAAACCTTCGACCGCTGATAAAACAGAAATCGCTGGGGTAATAATGGCGTCACCATAAAACATGCAGGCGCCAAAAACGCCTGCCATGATAATTAATAGAGATCGCTTAGAGCCTGTTGGCGCAGTTCTCAATGCCAACGCCATGAGTGCCAAAATACCACCCTCACCATGATTGTTTGCGCGCATTACAAACAATACATATTTAAGAGATACGACAATCGCAAAAGCCCAGAAAACCATAGAAATTACGCCATACACTGCGTCCGCCGAGAATGGAATTCCGTGATCAGGACTAAAACACTCTTTTAAGGCGTAGAGTGGACTCGTTCCGATGTCGCCGAATACCACCCCAATTGCCGCGAGCATTAATGCAAATGAGGCACCTTTCTTATGCGGCGAATTCCCCCTCGTAATCTCGACTGGTCTCAACAAAGAAGATTGCGAGAATTCTGGATTGCTGACTGACATGGATAAATCCTAGCGTGATATTGGGTGGCAATATGTTACTCCTTTAAAGCAAGCTCTAAATTTAGAATTTTTAGCAAAAAACCGCTTATTTGAGCTTTATTTACATGAATAGCTCGACACTGCACTGCAAAAAATGGTAGAATTTCAGTTTCAGACGCGGGGTGGAGCAGTCTGGCAGCTCGTCGGGCTCATAACCCGAAGGTCGTAGGTTCAAATCCTGCCCCCGCAACCAAATATTACAGACTAAGCCCTTAATTTTTAAGGGCTTTTTTATTGATTGAGTTTCTGAGTCTAATCTTACCCACGGCTAGGGTATAGAAATTAAAAGCTGAATATATTGGGCACTTACATGTAAATTAGGAATTTGACATTATGCTTATGCAAATAAGTTAATTAAAAGACCTACCGTTGAGAACCATACAGAATTGCACCATGATAAAAAAAATACCCCTTCTTTTACTTCTTTGTCTAATGGCATGCTCAAGAAATGGCAAAACAACCTATTCACTCAACTGTGAGGGAACATTGCTAGAAATCTCAAGCTCAGTTGACTCATCCAAAACATCAAGGCAAAAAAGACAATACGAGATTGATTCCAATCAAATGAGTCAAAGAAACTGCATCAAGGAAGGCACTCAATTAACTTGCTACAAAGAAACCGAATTAGGAAATTTGCAAAGATCAAAAGAACAATTTACCTATAACACGGGTGACTACTCACTAAGTGAGGTGATGGTTCTAATTGGTGTAGATAAAAATTCTGGTAAGCCAATCTTTATTAAGAATGAATTATTCAGAGCGACTTGCCCGATGACGGTTCGCAAAAAATCATAGGAATCCTGCAGGGGTTAATTACCTGCGTTACGATGCCATAACTTTTTAGCTTGCTCCCTCCAAAAAATTGGAGTACCTCGGAACCTCTCCTGATTTTGAAAAAACCAAACTTGGGCGCCTGTTTCTGGGGATTGATAAAACGGGATTCCTAAGTTCTTATATCTAGCTGTGACCGTCGGATGTGGATGCCCATAGCGGTTGCGATAACCATTTTTGGCAAAAGCAATGTCTGGCTCTAAAGCTTTTAACAACTCAATCGATGAAGAAGTTTTACTACCATGGTGTGGCGCCATAAAAATGATTTGTCGATCACCGATCTCATCCAACATTACCTCGTCTAAGCGCGCGGTAATTTCCGCTTCACCTTGACGTTCAACATCACCGGTCAGCCAAAATGAGGTACCTTTGTTCCGCACTTCGAGAACACAACTCATTTCATTTGGCTTCATGGGATATTGTTTTTGAAAATTCGTAAATTTATGTGGATGCCAAATCACAAATTCCACTTCATCCCAAGTCCACCGCTGACCATAACGACAGGGAATACTCGGAACTTTTCTAGCGTTCAGATTTATCAATAATGGGTTATCGCTTAGCAAAGAACCCATCATTCCGGTAAATGTAATTTGCTTTAGTAATGAAGCTGCACCTCCCACATGATCACTATCACTATGACTAATTACCATGCGATCAATTTGAGCAATTCCTCTGCCTCGCAAATACGGCAATATAGTTCGCTGCCCAGCGTCATCGCCTTTTCCCTGTATAGGCCCCGTGTCATATAGCAAACGTTTGTTGGCAGTTTCAACTAAGACAGCGGTACCTTGACCAATATCCAGCACCGTCGCCCTGAATTCGCCTAGCTTTAAGGCATTACCCATCAAATGAGGCCAAGACATAAAAAGCATTGCTGTTGGTATTAGCGCAGACAATCTCAATCGCCAAGATTCTGATAACTCACCCGGTTGAATGGCATAAATGATTCCGATGACTGATGGCACTAAAAGCCACCACAGAGGCTGGCTTGACCAAACCACAGCCCAATTCCAACTCGCCATCCACTCTAATAAGATGGCCAAGCACTCCATAACTGCGTGAGCTGGTATCAGAAGCCACTTACCAAAAAATTCTGGTAACAATGCTCCAGAAATAGCCAACGGTGTAACGATATAACTCACCACAGGAATGGCAAAAGCATTGGCTAGGGGCGAAACTATTGATACCTGATAAAACCAAAATAGTGTTATTGGTAAGAGTGCAATTGTCACAACAGCCTGCACTCGACAAGCTTCGCGACATGCTTGCATCAGCCGCGGTATCAGTGGCGCTTCTAGCTCCCTGCCCGTCGGAATACCTAACAATCCAGATGAATCTTTCATGGCATATAAGATGGCAGCCACTGCGCCAAACGATAACCAAAACCCCGGGGTATGAGGTGCCATCGGGTCAATCAATAAAACAAACGCGAGCGCCCACCACCAAATATCGAAGGATCTTGGATTTCTGCCAGTCCACAGAGCAAAGGCAACTACCCCAACCATATACATCGTTCTTTGGGCTGGAATCTGGAATCCAGCTAGCCATGCGTATACAAATGCTGTCAAAAAACCAGACAATGCCGCAACCTTTCTCACGGGAAGTAATAGCGGTAAAGATCTACGTCTCCAACAAAATGCAGCCAAAGCGGCTCCAGTACCTGCCAACATCGTGACATGTAAGCCAGATATTGAAATCAGATGGCCAATACCGGTTGCATTAAATACACCCCAATCATCTTGATGGATTGCATTTTGATCACCCATTACCAAAGCAATAATCACCCCCGCATAACGCGCATCTGGTGACAAAGCCGCCTTAATTTTTTTTCGCAGTTTGTAGCGCGCCAGTTCCATTTGTAACGCAAACTCGAAAACGCCAACATCCCTCATTCGCAACAATTTGCCTGATTTAACCGATCCACTTGCTCTAAAGTTTTGGTGGAAAGACCAGCGCTCAAAATCAAACGTATGAGGATTTAAGGACCCATAAGGCCTTTTGAGTTTCACTTTCAAATTCCAACGTTGACCAGGAATAATTTCTGGAACGATTTGATGACTTCTCCAGGCGGCCTGCCAACTAAGATAAATTTGATGAGGGAATTGCGCCTTACTTTCTCCCTTAAGAAACATCTTCGTGATTTCAAATGCAAACTTTGCACCAGCCTCACCACCCTGAGGCAAACTAACGACTCTGCCATCAACACTTAATTCCTCGCCCTCCAGATCCTGGGCAAGAATATTTTGTAAACGACTATCGGCATAGTGCGCATTCCATGCAAAACCTAGTGTGAATAACAATATGCAGATCAATACGTGTCGCATCCATCTGATCTGTTGAAACAAACACGTCAGCAACGCGCACAACAAGACAGCGCCACCACAAGCCCAATGCCATTGAGATGGCACCTGCGGCAAAAGAAGAAGGAGCGATCCCCCGGCAATAAATGCCGTAATTGCTAAGCGCAAAGATTTAGGAAGCCGAGTTTAGATTTGGGTTGCCAGCACAAAGCGCCGACCAACGAGGCAATACCTGCATGGCATTGCGCCATACCGCAGAAGCAAACTCTGAATTATTCACGCCACAAATAGCCGCAAGTTCTTTAGTAATTCTTGGTAAAAATGCAGGCTCATTGAATGTTAAGTTTTCTTCTTTCAACCAAGCTGAGGGGATATCCGGTGCATCAGTCTCGGTAACAATACTCTCGAGGGACAGTTCTTTTACAAGTCTACGAATTTGCAATGCACGTGTATAAGTTGTAGCCCCACCAAATCCTAGCTTGAAGCCAAGTTCGATAAATTGTTCCGCTTGCTGAAAGCTACCATTAAATGCATGCGCAATACCTCCCGGCACTTTGCGTCGTCGCAAAGCTTTTAATATCGCATCTTGTGAACGACGTACATGCAATATGACAGGCAACCCAAATTGTTCTGCCAAATCTAATTGCGCATGAAAGAAATGTTCTTGCTTATGGGGATCTAAGCCCTCCACAAAATAATCTAGACCAATTTCTCCAACCCCAACAAATCTCGGATCAGCGAGGGCTTTGCTTATTTGCTCTTCTAATAATTTGAGATCACTCTCATACGCTTGATTGGTATATAGAGGATGAATACCTAAGGTATAAACCAGCCCTGGAATTTCATTACTGTATTGAGAGACAAGGGATTGAACGTGTTGCGAATCCGCCGCCTTTACTGTTGGGAGCAGAATGGCTCGCACATCTTTTTCTTTCGCCGATGCAATGATTCTCGTCAGAGAAAATGAAAACTCTGGCGCATCTAAATGGCAGTGTGTATCAATCCACATGAGAGCGAAATCACTGAGCAAAGGTTTTAAGTACTCCGCGCTCTAAATGCAAAATGCGATCGCAACGTTGAGCGCGAACTGGATCATGGGTCACAATAACAAAGGCGGTACCTTGTTCACAAGCGATATCCAGCATTAAATCGAATACGCCGTCAGCAGTTTCAGTATCTAAGTTTCCCGTAGGCTCATCAGCCAATACGCAACTGGGATTACCCACTAAGGCTCTAGCGACAGCAACACGCTGACGTTCTCCACCAGATAGCTCTGCAGGGGTATGGAGTTCGCGATTTGCTAAACCAACCGCTTTGAGCATCTGACTTGCGCGCTCCATCGATTCTTCATTGCTTAAGCCACGAATTCGAAGCAATAAGGCTACGTTTTCGACTGCGCTGAATTCATCTAAGAGATGATGAAATTGGTAAATGAAACCTAAATTGCGATTGCGCAATTGATCTAACTTGGCAACCGAGAGATTATTAATATCTTCACCACCAAGAAGTACTAAACCAGCACTAGGAGTATCTAAACCACCCAATAGATGCAACAAAGTGCTTTTACCTGAACCAGATGAACCCACGATCGCGACTTTTTCTGAATTCGCCACACTCAAATCAACAGCTTTGAGCACCTCAACAGCAGTGGGTCCTTGACCATAGGTTTTTGCTAAGCCCTTGGCCAGCAATACTGGATTATTGAAGTTACTCATAGCGCAGCGCCTCCGCTGGCTTAATCTTCGCAGCTCGACGACTTGGGTATAAGGTGGCTAACACTGACAAACCAAAAGCCATCAACCCAACAGTAACCACATCGCCCATGCGCACATCTGAAGGCAACTCACTAATAAAGTACACCTCGCGTGGCAAGAACCGTACTCGGAAAATAGCTTCAATCGCTGGAACAATGACATCAATATTGCATGCAATTAACAAACCAAGCCCAACGCCAGCCAAAGACCCCATTAAACCAATCGCCAATCCCTGAACTAAAAATATTCTCTGTATTAATCCTGGGCTCGCACCCATGGTTCTCAGGATTGCGATATCGGCCTGCTTCTCATTGACCGTCATTACTAAAGTAGAGACCAAATTAAATGCAGCGACGGCAATAATGAGCGTCAGGATGATGAACATCATCTTCTTTTCAGTTTGCACTGCTGCAAACCAATTGCGGTTTGATCGGGACCAATCGGTAACCCACAAGGCCTGTGGGACTACCGCGGCAAGCTCCGCCGCCACCTCAGGAGCACGCTGCATATCATCCACTTTGATACGCAATCCAGATGGATCACGTAAACGTAATAAGGCAGCCGCATCCTTCCAATGCATGATCACTAGAGAACTGTCGTATTCATAATGGCCGCTATCCACAATGCCCACCACCTGAAGAGTACGCATTCTTGGCATTGCACCTGCAGGAGTTAAATCACTTTCAGGAACAATTAAATTAATTCGATCACCAATCCGCGCGCCAACGATAGATGCTAATTGCGCACCTAATGCAACACCAAATGTTCCGGGTTGAAGATCGTTAATATTTCCAGCAATAAATTGTTTTGGAAGATCGGAAACCTTTCCTTCTTCGCTTGGAGCAATTCCACGAATTGCGACACCACGCATGATGTTATCGCGAGTGAGTAACCCTTGCGAGCTCACCATAGGGGCAACCCCAACTACGTGAGGCTCTTTATCAAGCTTTTGAGCAAGCGGCTCCCAATTTGCCAAGCCATCAGGGGCGGTAATCTCCACATGCGAAAGCACGGATAGCATGCGATCGCGCACTTCTTTCTGAAAGCCATTCATCACCGACAAAACTACAATTAAGGAAGCGACTCCTAATGCGATTCCAGCGGTAGAAATCCCTGAAATAAAGGAAAGAAAGCCATCACGCTTACCAACGGCCTTTCGGCGCTTGGAACGGGTATAGCGCAAGCCAATTTCTAGATCGATTGGAAATCTCAACATAGCCACAGTTTAGACAATTGCGAGCACAAACAGATGGAAACTCCAAATGCCACCTAAAATTAGGGGGATGACTCAAAAACCAGCCCAAACCCCAAATACCCGAAGTCAGCCAAGACGCCTTACCCTGATGCTAACGGGGGAGGATGTCCTGGATGAGCAAAGTGACAATCAAGCTCGCCAAGGATTGCCACATGAGCGCTATCTGCTGGGAGATAAGGTTCCCCTTGCGCCCATTCTTCTTTTGGGCCAATCCACAATCAGCTTTGATCCGAATCTCGAAATCGCCTGCCTACAGCCTGTTCATTTGCATGCTACACGCGACCATCTCATTTTGATGGGTCAGAATCAAATTGATCTGACAGAAACTGAATCAAATAAATTACTAGATATAGCACTACCCCTCCTAAAAGAGGACTTTGAGCATCAGGTGCTGTTTCACAATCAACACTACTGGTTCATTCTAGCTGGACCATTTAGTAATTTAGCCAGCTACAGTATTGATCAAGCGCAAGGTCGCAATATTGACTGGTGGATGCCGCACGATACACACGAGCAAGGCATCGCGAAGCGCTGGCGCAAATTACAAAATGAAATCCAAATGCTATGGCACATCGACCCCGTCAATGAAGAACGAGACACGAGAGGTTTGCCCAGCATCAACTCCATCTGGATTAGCGGTATTGGCAAGCTAAATGATGTCAAAGTACCGCCAGCATTGGCGCAAGCAAGCAAGGTTTATGGGCAACGCCCTCTACTATCAGGACTTGCAAAATTCTGCGGCATTTCAATTAGCACCACAGTCTCCATTGAAAATCTTGTTGGCGCCTTTGCTTGGGTAGATAGTCCAGAAATCCTTTGGCCCCAATTAGCAAGTCAATTACTGAATAAACAGCTGGATGAAGTAATGATCATTGATTTTCCCGATGGAAAAACCCGCGAGCGAGTATTAACCTTACGCGATATTCAAAAGAAATCTTGGATGTTCTGGAAAAAACCAGAAGTCTTGTCTTGGAATGATTTAATTCAATTGTGAGTCATTTTTCTAAACGATCTTTTTCAGAAAGAGTTGCCACTTGGCTGGAGCAAAGCGGCTTACATCCCCTATTAGCCAGACTATATGCAGCTCGAGGCGTGGAATCTCCCGAGGAACTTTCTCTTGAGCTAAAAAATCTACTCTCTCCAAATGATCTCAAAAACTGCATTAGTAGTGCGTCTTTGCTCGCTGACATTTTGGAGAGAAAGGAGCCCATGCTCATCGTTGCGGACTATGACTGCGACGGTGCAACTGCCTGCGCTGTTGGCCTACGTGGCTTGCGAATGCTTGGTGGAGCAGATACCCCTATTCAATTTTTAGTGCCTAACCGTTTCACGATGGGCTATGGCTTGACGCCCGATGTCGTTGAGCTAGCGGCTCAACAAATCCCAAAGCCCAAATATTTAATTACTGTCGATAACGGTATTGCTAGTGAAGCGGGTGTTGAACGCGCCAACGAATTAGGCATGTCCGTGATTGTGACTGACCATCATTTGCCGGGTGACAAATTACCGAAGGCTGCCGCCATCGTAAATCCTAACCAGCCGAACTGCACATTTTCAAGCAAGGCATTGGCTGGTGTTGGGGTGATGTTTTATGTATTAGTAGCACTCCGTGCGGAATTGCGTAAGCGCGGCAAATTTACCAGCGAAACACAACCCAAATTAGAAAATCTATTAGATTTGGTAGCGCTTGGCACTGTCGCGGACGTTGCACAACTAGATCGCAACAATCGAATCTTAGTTTCCAATGGATTAAAGCGGATTCGTGCTGGTATATCGCAACCTGGAATGCAAGCGCTATTCCAAGTGGCGACTCGCGATCCCCGTAAAGCCAATACCTTTGATCTTGGTTTTGCCATAGGGCCAAGGCTCAATGCCGCCGGGCGCCTCGCTGATATGACGCTAGGTATTCGCCTGCTATTAACTGATAGCGCAGATGAAGCCTTAAGTCTTGCTCAAGAGCTTGATCGAATTAATCGAGAGCGACGCGTGATCGAGACGGGAATGCAAGAAACTGCTCTTGCTCACCTATCTGAAGAGCAACTTACCGGTACGCTGGCACAGCGCTCTAGCATTTGCTTATGGAATCTAGAATGGCACCAAGGTGTTGTTGGTATTGTGGCTTCACGTCTAAAAGAACGTTTTAATCGACCTGCGATTATCTTTGCTCCTGATGGCAATACAGGAGAAGAGCTAAGAGGTTCAGGCAGATCCTTAACAGGATTTCATTTGCGTGATGCTTTGGACATTGTTTCAAAAAAAGAGCCAGGCTTGATATTAAAGTTTGGCGGCCATGCAATGGCTGCAGGCTTAACTATTCGGAAAGATGACTTTGATCGCTTTGATGCCTGCTTTCAGGAAGTTGCCAACAGCTTACTGACTGATGAGTTACTAGAGCGACAGCACATTCATGATGGAGTCCTACAAGCTTCAGAATTCACCCCCGAAATTGGCGACCTTCTTGCCGATGAAATCTGGGGCCAAGGATTTCCACAGCCTATTTTCTATGGCGACTTCGAAATCACGCAACAGAGCTTGATGAAAGAAAAACATCTGCGTTTACTGGTCAAGCCATTGGGTGCGGACTCGAACTCAGCCCCAGCAAAACCACTCACTGCCGTTTGGTTTAATCGCACCCAAAGCCTACCAGCTAAGGCCAAACTTGCTTACCGCCTCGTGACCGATCGTTATCAAGGGCAAGCTCGCGTTCAACTGATGATTGAAGCTCACGATGAAAGCCTAGCCACTTAAGGGGCAATTGGAATAACCCCCTTACAATTAGGGGATGGAAGCTGAACAACTAAACACTATCTCGAATACCTTGTCCGATCTGCTCACCCGTGAGCAAGCCCTTCGGGGGTATCTTTGACTACGAAGTAAAGTCACGTCGTCTTACTGAAGTTAATTCCATCCTAGAAGACCCCAGCATCTGGGATGACCAAAAGAAAGCGCAGGCCTTAGGCAAAGAAAAGAAATTGCTTGATGGCGTGGTCTCCACCCTCACAGATCTCAATACCAATATCACTGGCGCCATCGAGCTCTTCGATATGGCTAAAGAAGAGAATGATTTTGAAACAATCGCTGCCATCGAGAAAGATGTAGAGAGTTATAGCAAGATCATCAACGATCTTGAATTCCGTCGGATGTTCCACAATGAGATGGATTCATGTAATTGCTTTATTGATATTCAAGCTGGCGCAGGTGGCACTGAAGCCTGCGATTGGGCAAGCATGCTCTATCGACAATACTTAAAGTATTGCGAGCGCAAAGGTTACAAAACAGAAATTTTGGAAGAATCTGATGGTGATGTTGCGGGCATTAAGAGCGCAACGATCAAAGTCGATGGTGAATATGCTTACGGACATCTGCGCTCTGAAACAGGCGTACATCGCTTAGTGCGCAAGTCTCCTTTTGATTCATCTAATAGTCGCCACACTTCTTTTGCATCCATCTATGTCTACCCAGAGATTGATGATTCTATTGAAATTGAGGTCAATCCTGCAGATATTCGTACCGATACCTATCGAGCGTCTGGCGCAGGTGGTCAGCACATCAATAAAACCGACTCAGCCGTGCGCTTAACGCACGTCCCAACTGGCATTGTTGTGCAGTGCCAAAACGACCGCAGTCAGCATCGCAATCGCGCAGAAGCGATGAGCATGCTGAAGTCTCGCCTCTACGAGCATGAAATGCAAAAGCGTCGAGCCGAGCAAGATAAGTTAGAAGCCAGCAAAACCGATGTAGGCTGGGGTCACCAGATTCGCTCCTACGTTTTGGATCAGAGCCGTATTAAAGACTTACGCACTAACGTTGAGATTTCTAATACTCAAAAAGTATTGGATGGTGATCTCGATGCATTCATTGAAGCCAGCCTGAAGCAAGGCGTTTAATTAATCACGAATATGAACGATAAAACAAATTCAGTTAACACCCAAGCTCCAGCAAGCGAAGCGGTTGATGAGAATCACATCATCGCCGAACGCCGCGAGAAGCTAGCGAAGCTCCGATCAAACAGAGTTGCCTTCCCTAATGATTTTGTGCCAACGCATTTGGCGGCAGATCTTCATGCCCACTACGATAGCCTGACTAAAGAAGAGCTTGCTGAGAAAAAGATTCACGTTAAAGTCGCTGGCCGCATGGTACTCAAGCGCGTAATGGGTAAAGCAAGTTTTGCCACCATTCAAGACCGTAGCGGACAGATTCAGTTCTACATTAATGATGAGCATACTGGTGCTGATATCCATGCTGCTTTCAAGCACTGGGACATGGGCGATTTCATTTCCGCTGAAGGCAAGCTTTTTAAAACTAATAAAGGCGAACTTTCTGTTGAGTGCAATCAATTACGCTTATTGAGCAAATCACTTCGCCCATTGCCAGATAAGTTTCATGGCTTATCCGATCTAGAAACGAAATATCGCCAACGTTATGTTGACCTGATTGTTAACCCAGAAAGTCGCAATACCTTCAAGGCACGCAGCAAGGCCATTGCCTCACTGCGTCGCCACATGCTTGATGCAGACTTCATGGAAGTTGAAACACCGATGCTCCACCCTATTCCTGGTGGCGCAGCAGCTAAACCATTTATTACCCACCACAATGCTTTGGACATGCAAATGTTCTTGCGTATCGCCCCAGAGCTTTACTTAAAGCGCTTGGTTGTGGGTGGTTTTGAACGCGTTTTTGAAATTAACCGCAACTTCCGCAATGAAGGCGTAAGTCCTCGCCACAATCCAGAATTTACGATGATGGAGTTCTATGCGGCATACACGGATTACCGTTGGCTCATGGATTTCACAGAAGGCTTGATTCGCGCTGCAGCGATTGATGCGCAAGGTACCGCAGTATTGACCCATCAAGGTCGAGAACTGGATTTAAGCAAGCCGTTCCAACGCTTAACCATTAATGAAGCTATCCTGAAATATTGCGGCCAGTCAGGCAAAAGCTATGATCCTGCTCAGCTTAAAGATGCGGCCTTCATTGGTGCGGAACTGAAAAAAGGCGGCGAGAATCCAGATTCCCCAACCCTCAAAAACGCAGGTATCGGCGCATTGCAATTAGCGCTATTTGAATTAGTTGCCGAGGAACACCTCTGGGAGCCAACCTACATCATTGATTACCCAATTGAAGTTAGTCCGCTTGCCAGAGAATCCGATACTCGCCCAGGCATCACTGAGCGCTTTGAATTATTTATTACTGGTCGTGAAATTGCCAATGGCTTCTCCGAGCTGAACGATGCTGAAGATCAAGCGAATCGCTTCCGCAAGCAAGTAGAACAGAAGGAAGCTGGTGATGAAGAGGCGATGTACTTTGATCATGACTTCATTCGCGCCCTCGAGTACGGAATGCCTCCGACAGGCGGTTGCGGTATCGGTATTGATCGTCTGGTGATGCTCCTGACTGATGCGCCCAATATTCGCGACGTGATTCTCTTCCCACATTTGCGTCGCGAAGAAGAATAATTTAGTTACCAGTACTAATCTCGAACTGAGTGAGAAATGCATGAGAAATAAAAAGGCACCATACGGTGCCTTTTTATTTGACTGCGATGATCTAAGTTAGCTTAAGCTGGCAAACCTTTTTCATCGAAGACGCCCTCGAACAAAGCGGAGCTCAAGTAACGCTCAGCAGCATCTGGCAATACGACCACAATTGTCTTACCCGCATACTCTGGCTTTTTAGCTAAACGCACCGCAACAGCAGCGGCGGCACCACAGGAAATACCAACCAAAATACCCTCTTCCTTAGCAATACGGCGGGCAAATTCAATTGCCTCTTCATTGCTGACCTGCTCGACTTTATCTACTACTGATAAATCGAGATTATCTGGAATAAAGCCAGCTCCAATACCTTAGATCTTGTGTGGGGCTGGTTTAATTTCTTCGCCATTCAGTTTTTGAGTAATCACTGGGCTCGCAGTTGGCTCGACTGCCACTACTTCAATATTCTTTTTCTTCTCGTTTTTAATGTAACGGCCCACGCCAGAAATCGTACCGCCAGTACCTACTCCTGCAACAAAGACATCAACCTTTCCATCGGCATCTTCCCAAATTTCTGGACCAGTAGTTTTCTCATGAATCGCTGGATTTAATGGATTACTAAATTGCTGAAGCAGTACATATTTGCTGGGATCAGACTCAGCAATTTCTTTGGCTTTAGCAACAGCGCCATTCATTCCCTTTGGACCTTCTGTCAAAACAATTTTAGCGCCCAAAGCAGTTAGCAACTTACGGCGCTCAAGACTCATTGTTTCTGGCATTGTCAGCGTTAATGGAATACCACGTGCAGCAGCAACGAAAGCTAATGCAATACCTGTATTTCCGCTAGTTGGCTCAACGATCTCTTTGCCAGGTCCCAAAAGACCTTTTTCTTGGGCATCGTTAATCATGGCCACACCAATACGGTATTTAACTGAATAGGCTGGGTTACGTCCTTCAATTTTGGCAAGCACGGTGGCTTTGGCACCATCAGTAACGCGGTTAAGGCAAACCAAAGGTGTGCGGCCAATTGTTTGCGAATTATCAGCAAAGTAGGTCATTTCTATTCCTAATATAGGGGTTCTAAAATTGCATTTAATCTTAGAGCAGGAGGCTATTTTTGTAAAAGAAGCCTTACGTATAAGCTAATAACAAAAAACGCTATCAAATTACTTATTTTTTAGGCAATATTCTAGCCATGGGATTACTTATCAGATGTTCTTGATTCCAATATTAATTTAATGGGCTTAAGCTTATGCCCAGTAGATTTCACATTTACTACACCTCGGGACTCTCAGAAAATTTACAAGTAAAACAATCGGCTTTTTCGCTATTTGCAGTCTAGTTATGGCAAATGGAATTGCCCAATCTCAAAATTCAAATACCATCCTTAATGTCTCTTACGACGTTTCTCGAGAGCTTTATAAAGATATTAATCCTGCATTTGCCGCGGATTGGAAAGCCAAAACAGGTTCAGCGCCAACTATCAACCAATCCCATGGCGGATCTAGCAAACAAGCCGGGGCCATTATTGGTGGTTTAGAGGCCGATGTAGTGACCATGAATCAGTCACCAGATATTGATATCTTGGTCGAACGCGGCAATTTGGTAAATCCAAATTGGAGAAATGCATTTTCTAAACAAGCATCTCCATATTCTTCGGTGACCGTTTTCTTGGTTCGCAAAGGCAACCCAAAAAATATTAAAGATTGGTCAGATCTTGTAAAACCCGGGACTCAGGTGATCATTCCCAACCCCAAAACTTCTGGCAATGGTCGCTATACCTACCTTGCAGCATACGGATACGCACTTCAAAAGACGAAAAGCGAAAAGCAGGCCAAGGAATTTGTACGCGATCTCTTTATCAACGTGCCCATTTTAGATGGAGGTGGCAGAGGTGCTACAACAACATTTACTCAACGAGATATTGGTGATGTGCTCATTACTTTTGAAAACGAGGCTGAATTAATTAATAAGGAAGTTGGCGCAGGAAAGTTTGATGTTGTGCATCCCTCCATCACTATTGAAGCGCCAGCCCCTGTGGCGGTAGTTAAAAAATATGCCAAAAAACATGGCACTGAAAAGCTCTCCAAGGCATATTTAGACTTCCTCTTCACTGAAAGTGGTCAAGAAATCATTGCGAAGCACTACTTCCGACCCAATAACCCCACCCCTGCAATTACCAAAAAATATGCAGTTAATTTCCCGCCAGTCAAAACATTTACCGTAGAAGATGTTTTTGGTGGCTGGAAGAAAGCGCAAAAAGAGCAATTTGATGATGGCGGCGTTTACGATCAAATTGTGATTGATGTTTATGCAAACAAAAAACGGTAAACAATTCCAATCAATGAGAGTTCCAAGCAAAACCAGACTTTTTGTCGATGGTCTGAGAGGTAGCAGCACCAACCGATCTCTTTTTTTAAATGAGGCGGGCGTAATTAGTGCTAAATAGCAAAACCTGGTTTTATCTAGCGTTTTTCAACCAATCTACAGATCGACCGACCTTATTAAGCCCGTAGCTTATGAGGCTTTTGTTCGCTGTTCAGACGCCTATGGGAACCAAATTAAACCTAGGGATCTATTTTCGAAATTAGTAGAACATGACGATATCACCAGCTTAGATCGTCTTTGCCGCACCATTCATTTACTCAATTTTTCACTACAAGGCATAGATAATGCGTTGCTGTTTTTAAATGTTCATGAAGGACTAATTTCAGCAGTGGATGACAACCATGGATCGTCATTTAGAAAAGTCATAGATGCTCTGGGATTCTCCCCCAGCCGCATCGTCATTGAATTACCAATCTCTTTGGTTAAGGATAAGAAACGTCTTCACTTTGTATTACAAAACTACCGTTTAAATTCGCTTGAGGTCGCAATCAATATCGACTCCATTGAAGATATAGATGCCTCTCTAGATAGAGCGGAGATCAAATACATCAAGATTGCGGATCAGTTTATTAGTAGCGATCTAAATCAAAAACTGGAGCAATTAGTAACGGTTCAAAATGGTGCGAATATAGTCATCACTAAAATCAACGACCATAAAAAGACTAACAAGGAAGACAATCTTCTAGTTCAAGGGGAGGCGTATGGCGCCCCCTCAAGTTTGATTAAGTCAGAAGAGCCCCTATTGAGATCTGCGGCACCATATTCTTCTTCTGCGCAACAAATACCGTGCCTCCACATCGGAGGCTGGGCAAGCTCTAAAACAGGCTTTTCTGAAGTCGCTTTATTTGTCTCGCCTTGTGATGGGCGAATTCCCGCAACCGCAGATACACGCTTACCCCAGCGATTAAAGGGGTAGTAATCCCAAATTGCTTGATGCTGAACAGCCCAGTTATCCCAAATTACTACAGTATTAGGCTCCCACTGAACACGAAATTGGAATGCTTGGCTGGTTTCAATATGGCGGTTCAGTAATTCGAGGATTGCATTGCTCTCGTTTCGAACCAATTCGATAATTTTTGTTGTGAATCCTCGGTTAACAAATACATGCTTACGATCTGTCACAGGATGAGTAATTACTACGGGGTGAATAGAGCTAGCGAATTTTTGACCAGGAGCAGGCTCTTCCCCATAACCGTTTGTCCAACCTTCTTGGCCAGAATGCTCCGCACTTAAACCCAATATAAAGTTTTTCAAGGGCTCAGATAAAGATTCAAAAGCAAGATGCGTATTGATAAATGCAGTATCGCCACCGCCACCTTCAGGGAGTTTTGTCACTCGCAAAATTGATTCAGTAATAGGATTTTCATCGCAAGACACATCGCTATGCCAAACCTCGCCTGCGGTAAAGCGACTATTCTTACCCGTCTTCCACGCCAGAATTTCTGGATCACCACCAGGGGCTCTAATAGCGGCACTGACGTGGCGGTGTAGCGAGCCAAACTTCAAACCAAACTTTTTATGCTGTTCAGAGCTGATATTTTGATCCCGAAATACCAGAACCTGATACTCAGCCAAAGCCTTTTTGATTTCTGCAAATTGTTCCGCGCTCAACTCTTTAGACAAATCGACACCAGAAATCTTGGCGCCACCCGCTCTCGCGATAGGCTCAACCTGTAGAGTGCTGAACGTTGGATGACTCCTTGTATTCCACGCCTCAAAAGCTAACTTGTCGTTGTAATCACGATAAAAACTCATTCTTTCGTTCCTTTAATTAGAGCTGCCCAACAATTGGCCTAATAACTTTTCTTCTATTTCGATAAATTTTTGCGATGCGCGCTGTCTTAGTCTTGGCAAATCGACTTTTATATTTAATGCGATTGATCCATCCTCAATTAAGAGAATGCGGTCAGCTAATGCAATTGCCTCTGAAACATCGTGCGTAACTAGCAAAGCTGTAAAGCCGTTCTTAATCCACAAGGACTCAATTAATTGATGCATTTCAATGCGCGTCAGCGCATCTAGGGCACCTAAGGGCTCGTCAAGCAATAGTAGTTTTGGCTTATGGACCAAAGCCCTCGCAAGAGCTACCCGCTGCTTTTGACCGCCCGAAAGCCTGGCTGGCCACTCATCACCCCAGTCTGCCAATCCAACTGCTGCCAAAACTTCTTGGGCTCGATGTAATATTCCTGACGTTAGACCAATGGCAACATTCTGCAGCACCTTTTTCCAAGGAAGCAGGCGCGCCTCTTGAAACATAATCCGAGTATCAGAGTTGCTCGATAGATATACATAATCAAGATAGAGCTCGCCAGCGCTAGCCTTTTCTAAACCTGCAACAAGCCGCAACAAAGTACTCTTACCGCATCCGCTACGCCCAACTATCGCTACGAATTCACCTGGCTCAATTTCAAGATCGAGTCCACGGAGTACCTGACGGTCTCCATAATTCTTTTTCAACTCTTGAAGAGTAATAGAAACGCCCGCCTTGGATGCGACTATCCCTTCCACTTTCTTAATTTCCTCTAATTCTTTGGAATGATTTTTCATAAGACCAACTCAAGCCGACTGATAACCAGGGTGCCAACGGAGCCAATAGCGCTCCAAACCTTTTGCTAGAACATCGGCTAACTTTCCTAGTAGGGCGTAAACCAAAATACCAACCAACACGATATCGGTCTGTAAAAATTCACGGGCATTCATGGTCATGTAGCCAATTCCAGATTGAGCGGAAATGGTTTCGGCCACAATTAATAAGACCCACATTAATTCCAGTGAAAAACGAACACCCACCAAAATAGAAGGCAAAGCCCCGGGCAAAATCACATTCCAATACAATGCGAAACCTTTGAGCCCATAACTTTTTGCCATTTCAATTAAGCCCGGATCAACGTTCCGAATGCCATGGAAGGTGTTTACATAGACCGGAAAAAATACCCCGACCGACACTAAAAATAACTTTGCCACCTCATCAATTCCGAACCAAAGAATGACTAAAGGAATTAATGCCAAGGGAGGGATATTGCGAATCATTTGCAAGGTGGTGTCCAAAAGAACTTCTGCTCTTTTAAATGAACCGGTGATGAGTCCCAATATCAGACCCAAACCACCGCCAATAGCAAACCCCGACAACGCCCGCCATGTACTCGTCTTTACATGCAACCACAGTTCACCTGAACTAGATAATTTGACAAATGCAAGGCCAATAGCCAAAGGCGAAGGCAGGATACGTGTTGATAAATACCCGGCCTGAGCTGCCCACTGCCATATAGCGATCAAAATCACTGGCGTTAGCCATGGAACGATGGCTTTTGTTGCTTTATCTAGCTTTTCAGAACTCATATATTGCACTCGCTAAAGTTCTTAACGTTATTTAACTTTAGGATTCGTAGGCTTTGCTACAACATCACTAACAACGATTGGTTTAGGGATTAAGCCCAACTGAAAGAATGCATCAGCTACACGCTGTTGCTCTGCGACCGTTTTGGGACTTAAAGGGGTGGTTGGTGCAAGTGGTCTTCTATCAACAAAGCGATAAACCACATCTAAGGGGAGACCGCTATAACTTGAGTAAGCAAGTGCAGATTCCTTTTTATTGGCAGATATATATTGATCTGCCTCAGTCAACGCGATGAGTAGCTTTTTGACTGTATCGGGATAGTTTTGATTAAACGCAGATGAACTTAGGTAAAAAGAGTTGTTATCTGATAAACCCTCACCAGTTGCTAGAACTCTCGGTTTAGAAGAAGATAATTCTGCGGCGGCATAGTATGGATCCCAAATCACCCATGCATCCACGCTTCCCTTCTCAAATGCAGCACGGCCTTCGGCAGGCGGTAAATATGCTGCCTCAATGTCGCTCCAGGATAAACCTGCTTTCTTTAGAGCTCGAACCAGAAGATTGTGTGAGGATGAGCCCTTTTGAAATGCAATTCTCTTTCCTTTTAAATCTTTAAGAGTTTTAATACTCGAGTTAGCGGGCACCAAGATTGCGGAACTTTTTGGTTTTGGTGGTTCAGCACCTACATAAATCACATCTTTGCCAGCTGATTGCGCAAATACAGGTGGCGCATCTCCGGTCAATCCAAAATCAATACTGCCAACTGATAAGGCTTCTAATAATTGAGGGCCTGCAGGGAACTCTGTCCATGTGACTTTACTATTCGGAAATAGCGCATCAAGCGTTCCGCGTTGTTTTAGCAAAATCAAATTAATAGCACTCTTTTGAAAACCAATGCGAATTTGAGCTGGGGTCTTATCTGCATCCGAGACTGCCGCATGGACATTTACCCCAAATAAGTGGCTACCAATGATCGCTAGTACGCAAAACCAAAACCGAATTAAGCTAGCAAACATTATTTAGCCTTTTCAGTTGAAAAACTGCATCTTTAACGGCAATTGGTTGCGGAATTAGCTTCAGTTCATAGAAAACATCAGCGACCTTTTGTTGATCGGCCAATATTTTGCTGTTAATCGGCAAGATATCGTTGTGATATCGACTAATGCTCAGTTCAATGACATCTGGAGTAAGGCCTTGAATTGGGGCGAGCGCTTCTGCAGCTGCCTTTTTATTCTTGGTAATCCAAGCGCCTTGCTCGGAAATTGCGGCAAATAGCGCTTTAATGACTGCTGGATTTTTTTCTGCGTAAGGCCGTGAAGCTAGGAAGTAATTTACGTTATTTACTGTGCCAACTCCATTAGCGAGTTCCTTAGCGCCAATTTGAATTTCTGCGGCTGCTTGGAATGGATCCCAAATTGCCCAAGCGTCTACACTCCCCTTTTCAAAAGCTGCTCGTGCGTCTGCGGGCGCGAGAAATACGGGCTGCACATCAGAATATTTCAGGCCGTGCTTTTCTAATACTTTAATTAACAAATAGTGAACATTTGAACCCTTGTTGAGGGCAACCTTTTTACCCTTTAGATCGGAAACTTTCTTAATTGGCAAATCCTTTGGCACCAGAATTGCTTCAGCTTTAGGTGCCGGAGTTTGATAACCAACATATACGAAGCTTGCTCCAGCAGCCTGAGCAAATATCGGAGGAGCCTCGCCTACATAACCAAAATCAATAGAGCCGACATTGAGACCCTCTAGCAACTGTGGACCTGCAGGAAACTCAACCCACTTGACATCCACCCCCTTAAATCCAAGCTGCTTCTCAAAAGAGCCATCCGCCTTAAGTAAAGTCAGAATACTTGATGATTTTTGATAACCAATTCTTAAAGTATTTGGGTTATCCGCTTGGGCAGAAGAAAACACCAAAGCGCTTGAAAGCACAAGCGTCTTAAAAGTTACCAATAGCATTCTTAGTTTACCGAAATTCATCATCTACCTTCTGAAATAGGCGCAATGCGCGCAAGAGATTGGATTTGTCATTCTAGGAAAAGAGATTCTGCAAAAGAACCAATACTTTCTGAGTTGCTTAGCTTAATTTTTGATAAAGGCGTTTCCAGCGCTAAACAAAGCGATTAGAAGCAAATATCGCTTTTATAGATAAGCAAATCAGAATTTCATTCTTCACAACTTCGAATGCAGTACTTAATCTCCCCTTTCGTACTAAATCAAGAAAAAGGGTCATGAGATGTCAAAAATTGAATATGCAGTGCCAGGTTATGCCCATCTATCCATTGAGCCCTATACGCCCAATATTGGCGCCACTATTTACGACTTAGATCTGTCCAAATTAGATTCCGAGCCTGTTCGAGATGAGCTACGTAAAGCCCTCTCTGAATTCCAAGTGCTATTTTTCCGCGACCAAAAACTCACTCCAGACCAGCAGGTTGAGGTTGCCAAAGTATTTGGGGATCCTAATAAAACAAAAGCTTTCTTCCCAAGACTGGGTGATCACAAACTCATTGAAGTAATTGAAGCCAAGCCATCTGGCCATCGCTATGGAACTGACCAATGGCATGCTGACATTACCTTCTCTCAAAACCCGCCTACTAGAACTGTTCTTTACTCTCATATCATTCCAACCTCAGGTGGAGATACTCTCTGGGCCAGCGCTACCGCTGTATATGAATCGCTTCCGAGCCATTTGCAAACCTATTTAGAAACCCTGGAGGCAACACATAGCTTTGAGCATAGTGGTTGGCCTAATTATTTTTCCAAACTCGAAAATGGCGAGGAAGTCTATCGCCAAGCCCGTGCAGAGAACCTACCAGTAGTTCATCCTGTAGTACGCGTTCACCCTGTAACAGGAAAAAATCATTTATGTAAATCCTAATTTCACGGACCGCATTAAAGGGTTGTCGCGCCAACAAAGTGATGCCCTTCTAACTTTCATATTTGCCCAGTTCCAAAGACCAGAGTTTCAAGCCCGATTACGTTGGGAGAGGAACACGGTTGCCATCTGGGATAACCGTGCAACTGTTCACTATGCTGCGAATGATTATGGTAATCAACATCGCTTACTTCATCGCATTACCTTTGGCTAAGAAAAAGCTTTTTAACAAATTTATTAGTCGGAAATATCTATTGCCTCACCCTCAAATCAGGGCGAGGCAACATAAAGCACCCTTTCTTCTTTTTCTTAATTAAGATTTACGTCAATTAACTGCATCCTTAAATGCCTTGCCCGCAGTAAATTTCACAGTCTTAGCTGCAGGAATTTGTATAGCTTCACCTGTTTTCGGATTGCGACCTACTCTTGCAGCCCTCTTTCCTGAACTAAAGGTTCCAAATCCAATCAATTGAACGCTGTTACCCTTTGTCACCACTTTAGTAATGTTGTGCAAAATGGAATTCAGAATTGTTTCTGAAAGCGCTTTTGTAATATCAGCATCCTTTAATATCTTTTCAACCAATTCAGCTCTACTCATAAATTCTCCCCTTATAAAATTTTGACTAAATTAACCTGCAACAGCAGATTGATTTAAAGATTGATGATTGGCCTTCACTTGCAAGCGATGATCAACAGACCATTTGCCTGAATCAAATGATGAAAGCAAAAATAAACCTCCTGCAATACTCAGATTTTTATAGAAAAGAAGCTGTTGTATGTATTGCTGATCAGCAGGTGCGCCCCAATAGTTGTGAAAAAGAAATGCCGCGATGATTGAGAAAAAACCTAAGAGTGCAGCCGCAATTCTGGCTTGATACCCAAAAATAATGGCAAGAGATCCTAAGATTTCTAAAACAATCACTAAGGCTGTCCAAGCTCCAGCATATGGAATGCCAACAGACGCGACCAAGTCACTTATCACTTGAAAATTTGTTACTTTGGAAATACCTGATGTGAGAAATAGTGATGCCAATAAAACCCTGGCGACTACATTCAATGAATTATTTAATTTGGCGTGCTTAATAGAGGTACTCAATTTAATTCTCCTTTTGACTAAAGAAAACTCAGTATTGAGCATTAGGAGAATTTCGTAAACCAAGATTTTTTGCTTTGCTAAGTTAAATAAGCAAAGCAATTTCAAATCTATACAGAGACATACAGCTTAAGTCTTGTTATTTTTCTTCCTAAAAAATGTGTATAGCAAGATAGATGAGAAAATCAAAAACCAAACCAATGACCACTCTGGAACCTGCAATCCAAAAATAGTGGGCAATTTTGCAGAGCAAAGTCCATCCGCCTTAAATAACCACGGAAGACCTTGAGCTAATTGAAATTGATTAATCCACACCTCTAGCGGATCAATACCGCATGAACTTTCTGGATGAGATAAAAGCCATACTTGCTTTCCGGCAATGACCGCGCCATAAATAGCCCCAATAATTGCCACTCCATGAAAGAGTTTTCGTCCAGGCTGAAGGCTTGCCGCCATAAAACATGCTACTGCGATCACCAAATAGCCGACTCTTTGCAAGATGCACAGAGGGCATGGCAAGAAACTAACGCCCTGGTAGCCTACTTGCTGCAAAACGACAGCAAAGGCCACCAAACTCAGGCTTAACAAGGATAGATATAAATATTGCGCTCTAGTCATACCTCAATCATAGCGGGATGGCGCCATGAGCCAATCAAATCTTGGCTTTATTACTAAAAGTGGATTGGATATAAAAAGTTAATCCATCGATTTGGCTAAAACAGTACAAATTTTGAGGATAATCAAGGTTTTGCAAATTAACTACGTAACTACGCTTTATATGGCCGCATATCACACCGAAACCGTTTTAACCGTTCATCATTGGAACGACACCTTATTTAGCTTTACCACTACCCGCAACAAAGGCCTACGTTTTCGCAGCGGTCACTTTCTTATGATTGGTTTTGAGGTTGAAGGCAAACCTCTGGTTCGCGCATATAGCGTAGCAAGCCCCAATTACGAAGAGCACTTGGAATTTTTAAGCATCAAAGTTCAAGATGGTCCACTAACATCACGCCTACAGAAGATTCAGGTGGGCGACCCCATTCTTGTGAGTGAAAAGTCCGTTGGAACTTTGGTTTTAGATGATCTCAACCCTGGAAAACACCTCTATCTCTTTAGCACTGGCACCGGTCTTGCTCCATTTATGAGCATCATTCGCGACCCAGAGACTTACGAAAAATTCGAAAAAGTAGTGCTTATTCACGGTGTGCGTTTGGTGAGCGAGCTTGCTTATGCTGATTACATCAAAAATGAGTTAACTCAAGATGAATATCTTGGTGAACTGATTCGTGAGAAGCTTATCTATTACCCAACAGTCACTCGCGAAGCATTCAAACACACTGGACGCTTAACAACCGCCATCGAATCTGGTCAACTCTTTAAAGATATCGGCTTGCCACCACTCGATCCCGCTGTTGATCGCGCCATGATCTGCGGCAGCCCTTCTATGCTTAAAGAAACCTCGGAAATGCTTGATGCAAAAGGCTTTAAGGTTTCCCCAAGCCTTGGTCAGATGGGCGACTACGTCTTTGAGCGCGCATTCGTAGAAAAATAAGCTTCTGCTTCTAAACATAAACAAAAGGGTGCTTTTAAGCACCCTTTTTATTGAATAATTCTGAGTTATTAATAAGGTGTTTGCTCGTAGAATTGCTCAGCAACACCTTCTCTAGCAACATGTCTTGCTACAAGATAAACCCCAAGAACAAAACTTCCGACAATACCTGCTCCGAGCAGATAGTCGAATAAGGTTCTACCATTTTGAAATAAATTAGCCAAGAAATCATTTTGAGCGCCAAAATGAACAGAAGCGCCAATAAGTCCTACGCCAGCCAATGCGCTTAGCAAGGAGACAAAGAACGAATTCTTTGCCACGGTAAATCCAATCTGCTTGCTCATAAACCCTCCTATTGAATAGGTTTATATTAGGCAAACAAACTGCAACTAGGAACCAAGAAAATCTGCTAAACATAGTAGACATATAGGATTTCAGCCTATATTCTAATCTGGCATATCTATAGCAATAAAGATTGCTTGCGAGATATATAGCGTGGGGGTAAATTATTCCTAAATATAGAAACTTAGGAAAGATCATGTCACCCGTTAGAGAGCTTTATAACTCTGTAATTACTAAATTACTGCGTGAGCACGATCAACTTCCCCACGATCAAATTGAAGAGCGTAAGAACTTCCAGCGCCGCATTCTATTTTTGATGAATACAATTAAGTATGCCGAATTTGAAGACTCTTTCGCATAAATAAATATAGCTACAAAAAGGCCACTTCACAGTGGCCCTTTTTTTACTTCACTTACTTTAATAGCAAGTCATCAATGCTGAGAGCGAATACGATGCAATACAGCAATCATCTTATCCACCTCTTGACAGGTATTGTAGAAAGCCAATGATGGTCTTACGGTAGTTTCTACACCCATACGACGCAAGATAGGCTGAGCACAATGGTGGCCAGATCGTACTGCGATACCCTCTTTATTTAAAGCGGCACCGATGTCCTCGGTCTTAATGCCTGGAATCACAAAAGATAGAACACTAGCCTTATCCTTCGCTGTACCAATTAACCGCACGCCGGGGACTTCTTTTAATAAGCGTGTTGCATACAAGAGAAGTTGATGCTCGTACTGATCAATTAAATCAATCCCAACGGAATTAACATAATCCAACGCAGCGCCAAGACCAACAGCATCAGCAATATTCCCAGTCCCAGCTTCAAAACGGCTTGGAGCATCATAAAACTTAGTGTGCTCAAAGGTCACATCCTGAATCATATTGCCGCCACCTTGCCATGGTTGAGTTGCATTGAGCAAATCTTCCTTGCCATAGAGAGCGCCAATACCAGTAGGGCCAAATACCTTGTGTCCAGAGAATACAAACCAGTCAGGATTCAGATCTTGAAGATCAACCTTCATATGAGAGATAGACTGTGCACCGTCTAACAATACTTTCACGCCAGCTGCGTGAGCAATCTCAATGATCTTCTTAGCTGGGGTAATCGTACCCAAAGCATTTGAGACATGAGTAAAACTTACCAGCTTAGTGCGAGCATTGAAGAGCTTTTGATACTCATCCAACAAGAGCTCTCCATCGTCATTCACAGGTATCACGCGGAGACGCAATCTCTTTTCTTTGGCTAACAACTGCCATGGAACGATATTGGCATGATGCTCAAGATTGCTAAAAATGATCTCATCGCCCTCTTTGAGGTTTTGACGCCCCCAACTCTGTGATACCAAGTTAATTGCCTCGGTCGTACCGCGCACAAAGACGATCTCGTTAACAGATTTAGCATTGAGGAATGCCCTTACCTTTTCACGAGCACCTTCATAGGCATCGGTTGCGCGCGCAGCTAATTCATGGGCAGCACGGTGAATATTGGAATTCTCGTGCTCATAAAAATAGCTGATGCGATCAATCACAGCCTGTGGCTTTTGTGTAGTAGCAGCATTATCAAACCAGATTAACTGACGACCATTGACTCGCTCTGAAAGGATTGGGAAATCTTTTCGAACCAATAATGGGTCAAGCGCAGTGTTCTGGCTCTTAACAGCAGGTACCTCATTAAGGAATATCTGATTCACCAATGGATTATTGGTTGGATTGGATAAGTCGCTTAATAACGAGTTGCCAATGAATTGCTCAAAACCAAAACTCTTACCAAGAGATAAAGAGCTTGGGTCTTTTGCGAGCGCATCATGACCAGCTTGCTGTTGAGCCCCACCGAGGGCTTGCTGCGGTACCAAGTTCACATCGAGAGAGCTAGGTGGCTGAATCGAAGGACTAGCCACTCCACTTGGCAAATTGCCGCGTGGATCACCCAAACCCAAGGAGCTTGGATGCCCTGCAAATGACTCATTACCACTCTGTTGCTGCAAACTACTCAATGCTTGCTGAGCAATGGTCGCCAAATCTAGAGAGGCATTAGGCTGAAAGGAATGGCTAGCGACACCACTGGGCAAATTGCCGCGTGGATCACCCAAACCACTTGGCTGGTGTTGAAAATCAGAGAAATTCTGATTTGCCAAATCCGCCAAGATCTGAGGATCGAGTTGCCCAGTTTGCACTGGATTACTTGTACTCATGGTATTTGCCAATCTCAACGCCATCTAACACTGCAAGCGCATCATCAGTCAGTACTGCCAAAGAGCAATACAAAGAAACCAAATAAGAAGCGATTGCTTTGTTATTAATCCCCATGAAACGAACTAAGAGGCCTGGGCTTTGCTCACCTGGCAAATTAGGTTGATACAAGCCAACCACGCCTTGCTTTTTCTCACCGCTACGAATCAATAGGATTGAAGATTTACCATCCTGAATCTTGACTTTGTCTGATGGAATCAATGGAACGCCACGCCATGTCAAAAATTGACTGCCAAAGAGTCTAACTGTTGGAGGAGGAACGCCGCGACGAGTACATTCACGACCAAATGCAGCGATTGTCTTAGGATGGGCCAAGAAGAAACCAGGCTCTTTCCAAACTTTAGTCAACAACTCATCCAAATCATCTGGTGTTGGTGCGCCAGTACGAGTTTTGATACGTTGATCAGGCGCAACGCTTGCAAGTAAGCCATACTCAGCGTTATTAATTAATTCACCTTCTTGACGCTCTTTGACAGTTTCGATAGTTAAACGCAACTGCTCGCTAATTTGATTGTATGGACTGCTGTATAGATCTGAAATACGGGTATGAACATCTAATACTGTATTAACAGCACTCAAGAAATATTCGCGTGGCTTAGCATCATAGTCCACAAATGTTTGTGGCAATACACGCTCGTTATCACGACTTGAACAGTCTGTTAATACTTCAGATGGGTTAATTACTCGATTTAGACGATAAATACCTGCCTCAACAGGAACCCAACCCAAAAGTTGAGTTAACCAACGCGGGGTAATTGTTGATAACTGAGGTACTGTTTTCGTAGCGTTTGCTAACTGCCGTGCGGCCAAATCTCCTAACGCTGTTGGACTTTGAATTACTTCTGCCATAACTACTCCTTTGGTTGTTGTTTAAAAAATAAGTAAAAAATTGTTTCTTTATTGCTTAGTGCCCAAGTGTTTGAGCCTGAGAAATATTGCTATCCGGGGGAACACTCTTTGTAAGCCACACATTGCCGCCTATGGTCGATCGCGCGCCAATCGTGATTCGCCCAAGTACTGTTGCACCCGCATAAATAACAACGTCATCTTCCAAAATTGGGTGCCGATCTGCCCCCTTAATCAGATTGCCTTCATCATCTTCTGGGAACCGTTTTGCGCCCAAAGTAACTGCTTGATATAGACGAATGTTCTTACCCAAAATGGCCGTCTGACCAATCACTACGCCAGTGCCATGATCAATGAAAAAGCCCTCTCCGATCTTCGCGCCAGGGTGAATATCCACACCTGTGCGAGAGTGAGCAATCTCAGAAATAAATCGGGCTAATAGCGGCGCGCCTAATTCATATAGGGCATGAGCAATTCGGTAATGAATCACTGCGCTAACACCTGGATAGCACAAGAGAATCTCAGAAACGCTAGTGGCAGCTGGATCGCCACTCATTGCCGCACGTATATCACTAACGATTAATGCTCGAATTGCAGGAAGCTCGCTAGCAAATTGACTCGCTAATGTTTCTGATAAAGCGTCAAATTTTTCCTCTTTCTCTAAATTACTATCGGAAGAGAAATAAAGACCACGACGAATTTGTTCGGTCAAGGAATTCAGGACCACACTTAGAACATTACCCACAAAGTAATCAATACTCTCATCCGTCAGATCGGCGCGACCATAGTGGGTTGGAAATAATGCAGCAAATAAGCCCTCTAAAATTTTCTCTAAAGCTTCTCTGGATGGAAGCTCTCGTACCCTGTCCAAATGACGAATCTTGTGCGTTTCTTCTCTTGAGCGGCGCAAATCGCTAACCACTTGAGAAAGGTTTAAGGCGCTAGAAATTGAATGGTGAGACATAAGCCATTTGCATAAATGAATAAACAAATGAAATTTATGACTAAACCGTCAACGTGAGAACCAAGAATTACAGATAAGCATTCCTAAATATCGTTAGCATTTTTTCTTGATTCCAAATTGCAGTGGTGAGTTATATAGTCATCCGCAATTCACCATGACTAATATCAGCACTCTCATCATCCCGGGCTATCGGGGCAGCGAAGAAGCTCATTGGCAAACTTGGATGGAAGCTCAAATTCCAGGCTCAAAGCGTATTCATCAAAACTGGGAACAGCCTGTTTTGGCCAATTGGGCTACCAATATTGCCCGCACCCTAACCGACCTTACTGCCCCTGTGTGGCTTATCGCGCATAGCTTTGGGTGCTTAGCGTCTATTTTGGCCGCAGTCGAAAATCCTGAAAAAGTGGCTGGTCTCATGCTTGTGGCACCCGCCGACCCAGAACGCTTTGATCAATCTGGGGTGAAGCGTTGGCATGGCATGGGGGCTTCGGAGAGTATTCGCGCCCAAATCCCAACACAATCACTCCCGGTTCCCAGCCTCCTGATTGCTAGTGATAATGACCCATGGATGCAAGCTTCAAAGGCAAGACTTTGGGGGGATTGCTGGGGAAGTCGTACTTTTACCATAAAAGATGCCGGCCACATCAATACGGCATCAGGATTTGGCCCATGGCCAGATGGACTTAAACTATTCAATCATTTCAAGAACTACGCTCCATCCTACAGAAATGAGACGAAAGTCTCTGTTTTTAAAGAGAAAAGTCCTTTAATTCCAATTAACGATAACCAATCCACTTTTTCTTGCTTAACAAGCTAAGGGTTTTTCTCTAAATTCCTTTCATTAACTGAAAGGAATTGCAATGAAACACCAGGGTCTATCAAAATTTTTAGCAGCGCTTTTACTGGGCGCTGGCTTGATATCTACCAGCTTTGCACAACAAAGTATTCTGAACGTTTCCTATGACCCAACTCGCGAACTCTACCAAGACTATGACAAAGTGTTTGCACCAGACTGGAAGAAAAAAACCGGTGAAGAGATTTCCATCAAACAATCCCATGGTGGCTCTGGAAAACAAGCCCGCGCAGTTATTGATGGTTTAGATGCTGATGTTGTGACACTAGCACTCGCATACGACATTGATATTTTGGCTGAAAAGGGTCTACTCTCAAAAGATTGGCAAAAGAAATTTAAAGACAATTCCTCTCCATACACATCAACTATTGTGTTTTTGGTTCGCAAAGGCAATCCAAAAGGCATCAAGGACTGGAATGACCTCATCAAACCAGGCGTTGAAGTCATTACACCAAACCCAAAAACCTCCGGTGGAGCACGTTGGAACTACCTAGCAGCTTGGGCTTATGCGCTTAAACAACCAGGCGGCAATGATGCCAAGGCAAAAGAGTTTGTGAAAAAACTATATGCAAACGTTAAAGTTTTAGACTCTGGTGCTCGCGGTGCAACCACCACCTTTACCGAACGCGGCATTGGTGACGTTTTACTAGCTTGGGAAAATGAAGCCTTCTTAGCAGTTAAAGAATTGGGTCCAGATAAATTTGAAATTGTGACTCCATCTCTATCAATCTTGGCTGAACCACCTGTCGCAGTAGTAGATAAAGTGGTTGATAAAAAAGGTACTCGTAAAGTGGCAACGGCGTATCTTCAAGGTCTTTACACACCTGAAGGGCAAGAAATTGCTGCACGCAACTACTATCGCCCTCGCGACCCTAAAGTTGCTGCCAAGTACGCCAATCAATTTGCTAAGGTTAAATTAATTACTATTGACCAAGTGTTTGACGGTTGGACGAACGCACAAAAAACACACTTTAATGATGGTGGTACTTTTGACGAAATTATCGTGAAATAAGGGATTTATTTCCGTCAATTAAGCGGGGCAATACAAGACAAAACAGCCTAGACATCAATCTCTAGGCTGTTTTTCCATCAAATTAACCCTTATATGCAAATTGCATATAAGTTAATGAGCATTTCTTGTTTCCCTTTTTTTGGGGCAAACCCCTATTCTCTCGTGATGTCTACGTTCAAGAAAAAGAGCATCTTTCCTGGTTTTGGTTTGTCGCTTGGCTACACCATAGTCTATCTATCGATCATCGTTTTAATTCCACTTTCTGCAGTAATTTTTAAGACGACCAGTCTTACCTTTTCAGAATTTATCGATGCAACTACCGCACCTCGCGTACTCGCCTTATATAGATTAAGTTTTGGAATGGCCTTATTGGCTGGCGCTATCAATACAGTCTTTGGTCTTTTGCTAGCCTGGTCACTAGTACGCTATACCTTTATTGGCAAGAACCTAGTTGATGCATTGGTTGATCTTCCTTTCGCACTTCCGACGGCAGTAACTGGTATCGCACTAGCTGCGCTCTATTCTAAAAATGGTTGGATTGGTCAATACATTGAACCGCTTGGTATCAAAATTGCATTTACGCCATGGGGTGTATTGGTTGCATTAATCTTCATCGGGCTACCCTTTGTTGTACGTACTGTTCAACCTATTCTTGAAGAAATTGAACTTGAACTTGAGGAAGCATCCGCAAGCTTGGGTGCAAGTCGCCTGCAAACCTTTAAGAGAGTGATCTTGCCAATTTTATTTCCAGCACTCTTGACTGGATTTGCTTTAGCATTCGCACGCGCTGTTGGCGAATATGGTTCTGTAATTTTTATTGCCGGCAACATTCTGATGGTTTCAGAAATCACGCCGCTAATGATCATCACCAAACTCGAGCAATATGACTACGCTGGAGCAACCGCGATTGCTTCTGTGATGCTCGTGATCTCCTTGGTCCTACTTTTGGCCATTAATAGCCTTCAGGCATGGACCGCTAAAAGAACGGGGAGAACTCGCTAATGAGTAACACAACTCGTTTTGAGCGCAGTAGCGCCACCAAGGATTCAGCTCTAGTCAAGTACACAATACTGCTTTTATCTCTCAGCTTCTTTGGCATTTTCTTGCTGCTTCCATTATTTTCAGTATTTGCGGAAGCTCTGCATAAGGGCTGGATTTACTACTTCAAATCTATTGTTGAGCCTGATACGTGGTCTGCGATCAAATTAACTCTATTGGCCGCCGGAATCTCAGTGCCATTGAACTTGGTATTTGGTGTTGCAGCATCTTGGGCAATCACAAAGTTTGATTTTCCAGGAAAACATCTGTTGATCACCCTGATTGACACCCCTTTTTCTGTTTCACCTGTAATCGCTGGCTTAATTTATGTTTTAGTGTTCGGGGCTCAAGGCTGGTTTGGCCCATGGCTTGGCGAACATGATGTCAAAATTATCTTTGCGGTACCTGGTATTGTCTTAGCTACCATTTTTGTTACTTTCCCATTTGTTGCTCGCGAGCTGATTCCCTTGATGGAAGCACAGGGCCGCGAAGAAGAAGAGGCCGCAACGGTGTTAGGCGCAAGTGGTTGGCAGACTTTTTGGTATGTCACCCTTCCGAACATCAAATGGGGTCTTCTTTATGGAGTAATTCTTTGTAATGCTCGCGCAATGGGCAAGTTTGGGGCGGTATCGGTTGTGTCAGGGCACATTCGCGGCTATACCAACACTATTCCGCTACAAGTAGAGATTCTTTACAACGAATACAACTTTGTTGCTGCGTTTGCAGTGGCATCCCTCCTTGCATTACTAGCCCTACTAACTTTGGCAGCTAAAACTTACGTTGAATGGCGCCTGAAATCTGAAACAAATGCACCTCCCGCAATTGAAGGACCGTTATGAGTATTGAAGTCAGAAATATTAATAAAACTTTTGGAAACTTTGTTGCCTTAAACAATGTTTCATTGGATTTTCCTACTGGAGAGCTTGTAGCACTTCTTGGCCCTTCTGGCTGCGGTAAAACCACATTACTTCGCATCATTGCCGGCCTTGAAACTCCAGATAGCGGCAATATTATTCTGGATGGTGTTGATACTGCGGATACTTCAGTAAGAGATCGTCATGTTGGCTTTGTATTTCAGCACTACGCCTTGTTTAAGTACATGACAGTATTTGACAACGTTGCTTTTGGCCTTCAGGTAAAGAATCGTAAAGAACGTCCAAGCAAAGAAGAAATCGCCCATAACGTTCACGAACTACTAAAGCTTGTTCAACTTGATTGGCTGCACGATCGCTTTCCTGCACAATTATCAGGGGGACAACGTCAACGTATCGCCCTCGCAAGAGCATTAGCCGTTCAGCCAAAAATTCTGCTTTTAGATGAACCCTTTGGTGCTCTAGACGCTAAGGTGCGCAAAGAATTGCGTCGTTGGCTCAGAACGCTTCATGACGAGCTTCACATCACATCTATCTTTGTGACGCATGATCAAGAGGAGGCTCTTGAAGTTGCTGATCACGTTATTTTGATGAACCAGGGCGCTGTTGAACAAGTAGGAAGCCCTGATGAAGTGTATGACCATCCGGCAACACCGTTTGTGAATAGCTTTTTAGGAAATGTGAACTTGTTTCATGGTCGTGTTGATGGCCAAGATATTACCGTTGGAAGTGGCAAGCTCAAACATGATCAATCGAGCTCAATCAGCCAAGGCACATCAGTCTTAGCTTTTGCTCGCCCCCATGAATTAGACATCGTCGTTGATAGCGAAAGTACAAATGGTGTACTTGCAAAAATTGATCGCATTCTTTCATTTGGACTAAACGCACGCGTTGAACTATCAGCCATTTCTTCTGAAGATGGTTCACATGCTCAACAGTACTATGAGGTAGAACTTCCACGAGCTGAGGTAGCAAGTCGGAAATTAACCGAAGGTCAACAGGTTCGTATTGTTCCATCCCAATTGAGGGTATTTGAAAACCCGCCAAAGCAATAGAACTTCGGTTTTTATTAGAAAAAATATTATGAACTTTCAACAACTCCGCATCATCCGCGAAACTGTCCGTCGCAACTTCAACCTCACTGAAGTTGGCAATGCTTTAGCGACCTCCCAATCAGGCGTTAGTAAGCATATTCTCGATTTAGAGGATGAACTGGGTGTTGAGCTATTCGTCCGCAAAGGCAAGCGTCTTCTTGGTTTGACCGAGCCTGGGAAGGAGCTGCTCACGATTGTTGAGCGTATTTTGCTTGACACTAAAAATATTAAACAACTTGGGGCGCAGTTTAGTCAGACTGATAAAGGTCAGTTGACCATTGCTACTACTCATACTCAAGCACGCTATGCATTACCAAATGTAGTTAGTCAATTTAAGAAGAAGTTTCCTAAGGTTCATTTAGCCTTGCATCAAGGTAGCCCACAAGAAATTGTTGAGCTATTACTTGAGGGTCGAGCTGATATTGGTATTGCAACAGAGGCTCTGGAAGGAATTCCGGAATTAGTTACCTTCTCTTATTACTCCTGGCACCACACTGTAGTGGTTCCTAAAGGGCACCCTCTTGAAGGGAAGACAAATTTAACTCTTGAGGAAATCGCTAAATATCCAATCGTGACTTATCACGAAGGCTTTACCGGAAGAAAATCAGTAGATGAAACTTTTGCTAAGGCTGGCATCACCCCAGATATCGTTATGTCCGCACTGGATGCTGACGTGATTAAAACTTATGTTGAGCTTGGCCTGGGAATTGGCATTATTGCCTCTATGGCATATCAAGCTGAGCGCGATACCAAGCTCAGCCTCCTCGATATCGGCAGCCTCTTTGAAGACAATACAACCCGCATAGCCCTCAGAAAAGGCTACTTCTTGCGCGGTTTTGCCTATGAATTCATAGAGTTATGCTCTTCCAAGCTGGATGAAGCCAAGATAAAGGCCGCTCTTAAACCTGAATCTGACGTAGATTTGGACTAAAAAGCCCTTTTCAGGGCTTCTCCATTACTTTCAGGTATAAAACGATGACTTATATATATTTGTAAGTAATAAGAATAGCCAATAAACTGCTGGCTCAGAGCTGGAGGCACCCATTTTGCCTCCTCTCGGAGCATCTAAATGACCCAGCAAAATCTATCATCCACCCTCGAAAAACCCACTTTTTGGTCTATTCCGGCTAGCACCCTAAGCTCAGCCGAACTTGCACAAAAGTCCACTGTTTTAAAAGAACGTCTGGCTGAAATAGCCAAGCGCTTTTCAGACGTTCGCTTTGCTACGAGTCTTGCCGCTGAAGATATGGTGGTCACTGATGCCATTCAGAAAGCAAAAGCCAATATCAAGCTTTTTACTTTAGCCACAGGCCGTCTTCATCAAGAGACTGTCGACATGGTGAAGACTACCGAAGATCATTACGGGGTGTCGATTGAAAAAGTCTACCCCCAAGAAAACGATGTTCAAGCCTTCATCGATCAATATGGCATGAATGGTTTTTACGATGGTGAAGAGCCCAAGAAAGCTTGCTGCGGCGCGCGCAAAATCAAACCTTTGAACGCCGCATTACAAGGTGCAGATGCTTGGATTACTGGTCAACGTCGTGAACAATCAACCACTCGCACTGAACTGAATTTTGAAGAGTTAGATGACGCAAGAGGTATTGCTAAATTTAACCCCCTGTTTGATTGGAGTGAGGCTGATATCTGGGCTTACATCAAACAAGAAAATGTTCCCATTCATCCACTACACCTCAAGGGCTATCCCAGTATTGGCTGCGAGCCTTGTACCCGCCAAGTAAAGCAAGGCGAAGGCATCCGCGCTGGACGCTGGTGGTGGCTGCAAAGCGATAGCAAAGAATGTGGACTGCACGTCAACAAATAACGTATTGATTATTAAAACTTAGTAGAAACAAAAAGAAATTTACAGAATGTCAGAACAAAAATTACTTGATGATCACCTAGATTGGCTCGAAGCTGAGTCCATCTACATCATTCGTGAGGTGGTAGCACAGTGCTCTAATCCCGCAATGCTGTTTTCGGGCGGAAAAGATTCGATTGTGATGTTCCACCTAGCTCGTAAGGCATTCCAATTTGGCGATCGTCCTGTTAAGTTACCGTTTCCGATTTTGCACATTGATACAGGACATAACTATCCTGAAGTAATTCAATATCGCGACGATGTTGTTAAAAACACCGGCGTTAAACTCATCGTTGGTCATGTAGAGGATTCTATTAAAAAAGGTACTGTTCGCTTACGTAAAGAGACGGACTCTCGCAATGCCGCTCAGGCAGTTACCCTACTAGAAACAATCGCTAAATATGAATTCGATGCTCTGATGGGTGGCGCACGCCGCGATGAAGAAAAGGCAAGGGCTAAAGAACGCATCTTCTCCTTCCGCGACGAATTTGGCCAATGGGATCCCAAAGCCCAACGCCCTGAACTCTGGAAGCTCTATAACGCCCGCATCGTCAAAGGCGAAAACATGCGCGTGTTCCCGATTTCAAACTGGACAGAGCTTGATGTTTGGCAATACATTGCCCGTGAAAATCTAGCCTTACCTAGCATCTATTACACCCATCAACGTGAAGTGGTGAAGAAAAATAATCTTCTTGTACCAGTTACCGATGTGACACCTAAAGCGCCAGGTGATATTAGCGAGATTCTTAGCGTTCGTTTCCGTACTGTTGGCGACATCAGCTGCACCTGCCCTGTTCTGAGCTCCGCTGCTAACCCGCTAGACATCATTGCTGAAACCGCCATTACAGAAATCACTGAACGTGGCGCAACTCGCATGGATGACCAAACAAATGAGGCCTCAATGGAGCGCCGTAAGAAAGAAGGTTACTTCTGATGACAACCAATCAACATCAAAATGTGGTTCGCTTTATTACCGCAGGTAGCGTAAATGACGGCAAGAGCACCTTAATTGGTCGCTTGCTTTATGACACCAAGTCTATTCTGGTTGACCAACTTGAGTCTCTCTCTAAAACAAAGCATGCCCGTGTAACATCCTCAGACGCTGGCGTAGATTTAGCCCTTCTAACCGATGGCTTAGAGGCTGAGCGTGAGCAAGGTATCACGATTGACGTTGCTTACCGCTACTTCGCAACCCCTAAGCGTAAATTTATTGTGGCTGATGCGCCTGGTCATGAGCAATACACTCGTAACTTAGTGACTGGAGCATCTCAATCTGATGTTGCAGTGATTCTCGTTGATGCCACTCGCGTAGACCTTAATACCAGCCCTGCAACTTTATTGGCCCAGACAAAACGTCACGCAGCAATTGTTCATTTGCTCGGCTTACGCCATGTGGTGTTTGCTATCAACAAAATGGACTTGTTTGAATTTGATGAAAAAGTATTCAACACCATTAAAGTTGCGATTGATGATCTCGCGGAAAAAATTGGTCTACCCAAGCCAACATTAATTCCGATCTCAGCTCTACTAGGCGCCAATGTCGTTACCCCAAGTAAGAATACCCCTTGGTACCAAGGCCCTACTCTCTTGGAGTTGTTGGAAAGCTTAGATACCAGCCCAGAATCTGAGAAGCTCGCTTTACGCTTCCCCGTTCAATACGTTGCGCGTCAAGATGGCAGTGCTTCTGATGACTTCCGTGGCTACCTCGGCGAGATTGAGTCAGGCAGCATTCGCAAAGGTCAAAAAATTACCGTGCTACCAAGCGGCTCTGAAGCTACTGTTGCTGAAATTTACTTAGGCAATGGCTCTGATAGCAAGGGCAGCAATGCCGTAGATTCAGCTCAAACTGGCGAAGCAGTTGCCATTCAATTAGCCGAAGACATCGATGTGTCGCGCGGCTCCTTATTTATCAGCACTGAAGACCGTAATCCTCCAGTATTGAGTAAGCAACTCTCAGCAGATCTTTGCTGGCTAGATACCGAGCCTTTATCTCTGAGTCGTAAATATGCTTTACGTCACACTACCAATACTGTTGGCGCAAAGGTAAAGAATATTCAGCAAGTATTGGATGTTCAAACCCTATCGCATGCGAGTGATGTTCATGCCTTATCCACCAATGAAATTGGAAGAGTGGATTTCATTTTGCAAAAACCAATTGTTGCCGACTTGTTTGATCAATCTCAGCGCACTGGGGCTTTTGTATTGATCGATGAAGCTACCAATCACACAGTTGCAGCCGGCATGATTCAAGAGGCAGTTGCCCAATAATTGCAATTAATCGCAAGTCCAAAAGCCTCGCAATGCGAGGCTTTTTTATTGATACAGGGTCAATCCTCTCTTTCCAGCCCAGTCTTAAAGAAATAGAATGAAAGAATGCCTAATGCTTTTAATTTCTCAGCATCCTCTTTCGATTGCCTGAACAGCCAAGAGCAGGATCTAGTTCGAAATAGCGTCGATATCGCCTACTTCAGAGAAGGTGAAATTATTCTAGATGTGGGTTCAATACCAACCCACTTATTTATTCCCATTAAAGGATATGTGCAGCAACTTGAGAATGACGAGGAAGTTGCGACTTATGGCCCTGATGACTGCTTTGATGGACGTGGACTCATTGCTGGAAAAGTTTCGAGCCAATTTATTGCCTCCGAAGAGGTGGTTAGCTATCAATTAGCCAAGTCGACAGTTACTGAGCTCATCTCGACCAATGCAACATTTGGCGCCCTACTATTTGCCGATCTTTCTAAAAAGCTCAATGCTTTAGCCGAAAGACACAGTCAATATGAAATTAATTCTCTTAGCCTTGCGCAAGTAAGCGAGGCTTTTCTGAGAGAAATTTATATCGTTGACTTTGATACCAGTTTGTTTGATGTTGTGAAAATTTTCAACGACAAAAGGACGAATAATGTATTGGTTCGCAGTAGTGACGTTAGCAATAAGGAATTAGGAATATTTACAACAACAAGTTTGCAACGCGCCATACTTGCTAAATTCCCCCTTGATTCAACGCCGGTAGGACCTTTAAGCAACTACAAACTCATTACCGTTGAGGCTAAAAATCATTTGTATGAAGCATTGGCCATCATGATTCGCCACTCTGTTCATCGCGTCATTGTGATGAACGAGGAGCAGCCAATAGGCACCTTGGAGCAAGTCGATCTATTAAGTTTTATAGCCAATAGCTCATCACTTGTTGTTCAGGGCATTCTTGGCGCTAAGACGCTAGATGATTTGAAGGAAGCCGCCAATCAAATCACAAACCTCATTACTCTTTTACACCGCAATGGCACCAAAGTCGCCATGATTGGCCGTTTGGTTCAAGAGCTAAATGCCAAACTTTTTGAAAAAGCTTGGTCATTAATAGCAAGTCCAGAACTACAGAAAAATAGCTGTCTCTTTGTGATGGGCAGTGAAGGTCGGGGCGAGCAAGTTCTAAAAACTGACCAAGATAATGGCCTCATTATTGCCAACGATTATGAAATCAATGCTGAGGTGGTAAGTAGTTGCGATCAATTTTCCGCCGCATTAATTCAATTTGGCTACCCTGAATGCCCAGGTAAGATTATGGTCAATAATCCAGCTTGGCGAATGTCGGAAAAAGACTTTACTGAGACTGCAAAGCATTGGTTGCTTGAACCCACACCAGATAGCCTCATGAATTTAGCTATCTTTTTAGATTCTCATGCGATCAGCGGTAACTCTTCGCTTCTAGAAAGTGTGAAACATAATCTCTTTAAATTAGCAACAGATAATCAATTTTTAATGGCGCGTTTTGCTGCCGCAATCGAGAGCTTTACCTCCGAAGTTGGCTGGTGGAATCGCTTACTAACCCTTGGCAGCGATACCTCGGATAATCGTATCAATCTTAAAAAAGCGGGCATCTTCGCCATAACCCATGGTATTCGCTCCCTAGCCCTTGAAAATCACATACGCTCGAACTCCACGGCTGAACGGGTGCGTGATACATAAGATTCCCCAGGATCTTGGGAACGAGGTTGTTGAATCCTTGCATCTCTTAATGGAGTTGCGACTAAAAAGTGGTATAGCCGAACTGAAAACAGGCAAAGCAGTCTCTGGCGAAATTGAGCTTAGTCGACTATCAACTCTTGAACGAGATCTTCTAAATGATAGCTTGAGCGTCGTGAAGCGTTTTAAACAGTATTTACGTCAACACTTTCACCTTGAGTTTGCATGAGCCAGTTTCTACCTGGTTTCATACATAAGCTCTATCACTCCATTTGGCGTGAGTGGCTCATCTTTCATCTTGGCGATGAGCGCTATAAGTTTATGTTTGACAAGCCACCTGCTAATAAGTGGGTAGTCATTGATTGCGAAACAACCGGCTTAAATATCGCTAAAGATCAAGTTATTTCGATTGGCGCCGTCAAAATTGTCGGCAATAAGATTATGACTAGCGAACGTCTTGAAATCTTAGTTAAGCCTGACAAAGAAGTATCTGCCGAGAGCGTTAAGATCCATCGACTTCGAGAGCTCGATGTGGCCAACGGCCTTGACCCTGAAATCGCAGCCGCAAAACTGATGGATTTTATTGGTAGCCGTCCTATTGTTGGCTATTACCTAGAGTTTGACTTAGGCATGCTCCATAAGGTGATCTGGCCCATGCTTGGACAAGGACTACCTCAAGAAAAGATTAAAGTTTCCGAAATGTACTATGAGTACAAAAATTCCAAGTTGCCACCAAACCAACGTGGGCAGATGATTGATTTGCGTTTTGATACTTTAATGAAAGACCTTGGTCTTCCCACGCGGGATGCGCATGATGCGATGAATGATGCAGTTATGACAGGAATGGCATTTATTAAATTACGAGAACTACTCGGAAAATAAAAAACCAGGATTGCTCCTGGTTTTTTATTAGCTTCAACTTCGCTTTGGTTTAGTGACCAGAAGCTCCTGCGGCACCAAGACCAGTCTCAGAACGAACTTGCTGTGCAGCAAATGAAGCGCGCTCTTTCTTAGCATTCTCGCTGTTATCTAATACAGAGAATAACCAAACGCCCACGAAACCAATCGTGATTGAGAATAAAGCTGGTGATGAGTATGGGAACAAAGCGGAACCTTTAGGGTTACCCAAAACTGCTTCCCACACTGAAGGTGATACCACTGTTAAAGCAACAAAGGATACCAAGCCCAAGAACCCACCGATAACCGCACCTTTGGTTGTGCAATTCTTCCAAAGCACTGACATAAACAGCACAGGAAAGTTTGCGGACGCTGCAATTGCGAAGGCTAAGGAAACCATGAAAGCGATGTTTTGCTTTTCAAAGGCGATTCCTAATACCACGGCAATCACACCCAAAGTCAAGGTTGTCAAACGAGATACTTTCAACTCAGCAGCACTATCAGCATTACCTTTTTTGATTACTGTTGCATAAAGGTCATGTGAAACAGCGGATGCGCCAGACAATGTCAAGCCAGCTACCACAGCCAAGATGGTTGCAAAGGCTACAGCAGAGATAAAGCCGTAGAACACGTTGCCGCCTACAGTTTTAGCAACCAATACAGCTGCCATGTTTGCAGTACCAGCACCGCCTTTAATAACACCTTTAGCAACATCAGCCATATCAGGGTTGGTCAACACCAAAGTGATCGCACCAAAACCGATGATGAAGATGAGGATATAGAAGTAGCCAATCCATGTAGTTGCCCACAATACAGACTTACGAGCTTCTTTAGCATCAGGTACGGTAAAGAAGCGCATCAAGATGTGTGGCAAACCAGCTGTACCAAACATCAAAGCCATACCAAATGAAATTGCAGAAATCGGATCTTTAATGAAGCCGCCTGGACCCATGATGCTCAAGCCTGCTTTTGCTGCCTCTTCTGGAGTTTTGCCTGCGTTACCAGCAATTGCTGTTTTTACTTCAACAGCTTTAGCAAACAATGCTTCTGGACTAAATCCATATTGAGCCAACACCATGAATGCCATGAATGTAACGCCTGCTAATAACAAGCAAGCTTTAATGATTTGAACCCAAGTGGTTGCAGTCATACCACCAAACAACACATAGATCATCATCAAGCAGCCAACAATCACAACCGCCATCCAGTACTCGAGACCGAAGAGCAACTTAATTAATTGACCAGCACCAACCATCTGAGCGATCAAGTAAAAAGCTACAACAACTAAAGTACCAGAAGCAGCAAATGCTCTGATTGGAGTTTGTTGGAAGCGATAACCCGCTACGTCAGCAAATGTGAACTTACCGAGATTGCGCAGACGCTCTGCCATCAAGAAGGTAATCACAGGCCAACCCACCAAGAATCCAATGGAGTAGATCAAGCCGTCATAGCCATTAGCCATCACCGCCGCTGAAATGCCCAAGAAAGAAGCTGCAGACATATAGTCGCCCGCAATTGCCAAACCATTTTGGAAACCAGTGATACCGCCGCCACCTGTATAGAAGTCAGCAGCAGATTTAGTTTTAGTAGCAGCCCACTTTGTAATGTACAAAGTGCCAGCCACGAAAGTAGCAAACATTCCGATCGCCACCCAGTTGGTATCTTGCTTTTCAATTTGGCCCATATCGGCGCCAGCAGCAATTGCCAAAATAGGAAGAGCGAATAGCACCAACGCGCTTAGAATTTTTTGAATACGTGTCATTTGTTTGCATCCTTCAAAATCTCTGCAGTTAATGTGTCGTACTTATTGTTAGCTCTACGAACATAAATGCCAGTAATCAAAATAGTGAAAACGATTACACCCATTCCAATTGGAATTCCCAAGGTGATAACGCTATCGCCGATAGGTTGCGCTAAAAATGGCTTATCAAAAGCGATTAAGGCGATGTAACCGTAGTAAACGATAAACATCAAAATACAGAGGGCCCAACCAAAAGTGCTGCGCTTACGCTTGAGCTCTTGGTATTTTGGATTAGCCTCTATGCGTGTAACAACAGCATCAGACATGCATCTCTCCTTGAAAAGAACTACTCATGGAACAACTAAATAAACCATGATTCTAATAAGGGATTAGCTTAGAAAGCCCATATCTAAGGGTCTATCTCCATACGACTAGGGTTGATCCTATAAAGGTAATACCTAGTAATAGTGATGCGAGATAAGCGCTTTTGCTTTGAGCAGATCTCCATCTGCTCAAGTTAGCATCAAATAAAACGACAAGCGAATCTTTGTCGATTCATGCACTTTAAAGTGATTTTATATCTTCTATTCAATGAATAAGATTCTTGTCCATTGCAAACGCCTGACTCAACTCAGACGCAGAATTCTTGCTAAAGAGTATAGGTATACCCAATTGCTCTGCTTCTCGTTTAATTTTCCTCGCCATGCCATGATTTAAGAAGTTAATCAAAATCACAACAAGCCTTGTACTTTGGAGCATAAAACGATGAGTATCGCCATTACGTCGTGCATCCCAATGCTTAATCTTGTCGTAACCATTTTGGTTCAAATATTTTGTAATACTAGAAATTCGGTCGCCGCCCACAATTAAGACTGTCATCTTTAATCCCATTTCAATTAAACAAATTCAGTTTAGGAAGTCGATGGGTCTATGTGAACCAATAAATATGCAGTAAGAAAGATGATTAATTCATTAGGTAAATCTATGGATAAGTAATTCGAAAAAAAGAAAAGCCACCGTTACCGATGGCTTAAAAAGATTTATGGAGGTACAGAACAACAACTCCATGTTAACTACATGTTTATCGAAGACCCAAAGAGGATGCCTAGTTATAAAGCATTACGCACTAATTTAGTGCCTCAATGATTTTCTTTGGCGTGGTTAATTGAATATTTTGGTATTTCGATCACCAAATCCTCTTTGGCCACAATGGCTTGGCAAGATAAACGCGACTGAGAACTCAATCCCCACGCACGATCCAGCATATCTTCCTCATTTTCATCGGGAGGATTAAGGCTCTGATAGCCCTCCTTCACAATCACGTGACAAGTCGTGCAAGCACAGACCATATCGCAAGCGTGCTCAATCGGAATGTCATTTTCTAGCAAAGCCTCGCAAATAGAAGTACCAGGGGACACCTCTACAACCGCACCCTCGGGACAATATTCACTATGTGGAAAAACAACGATTTGAGTCATGATGGCTTCTTAATTTTTTAGTTATTGTTTTATCTATCTTAAATCTGGGTAACATTTTTACCGGCTAATGCTTTCTGAATGCTGGCATTCATACGCTTTTGCGCAAAATCATCAGTAGCTTTTGCCGCGTGATCAACAGCCTTACGAACAATCGCGCTGTCGCGCTCTTCGTTCAAAATCTTTTGTAGTAATTTAATTTCATGATCAATAGCAGACTGCTCTTCCTGATTTAGGAGATCACAATCACTTGCTAACGCAGCTTGTACGGCATCGATCAAGCGTTGCGCGCTAACTTGCTCCTCTCTTAGAGATCTTGCAAGCAAATCCTCCTTGGCAGAGGCAAAGCCATCTTGTAGCATTCGAGTAATCTCGGCATCTGTTAAGCCATAAGAAGGTTTAATGTCAATTGCAGCCTTGACACCTGAGCCTTGTTCAGTGGCGCTAACAGACAACAACCCATCAGCATCTACCTGAAAGGTCACGCGTATGCGCGCAGCACCTGCCGCCATCGGTGGAATACCCCTTAACTCAAAGCGGCCAAGGGATCGGCAGTCTTGAGCAAGTTCACGCTCACCCTGCACTACCTGTATAGCCAGAGCTGTCTGACCATCTTTAAAGGTTGTAAAGTCTTGCGCTCTTGCGACAGGAATCGGAGTATTGCGTGGAATGATTTTTTCCACCAAACCGCCCATGGTCTCTAAACCCAGGGACAGCGGGATTACATCCAATAACAACCACTCGTCATCTTTGCTTTGATTGCCAGCTAACAAATCAGCTTGCATTGCAGCACCTAATGCGACTACCTGATCAGGATTCAAATTATTTAATGGCTGGCTGCCAAATAGCTCACCAACTGCGCGCTGCACGTTTGGCATTCTTGTAGAACCGCCCACCATGACAACGCCTTTGACATCTTCCGCCTTAAGGCCAGCATCACGCAATGCCTTCTTGCATGCCATCAATGTTTTAGTCACCAAGTTTTGAGTAATCTCAAAAAACTGGGCTTGGCTAACGCCAACATTTACGACGGTTCCGTCAGACAGTGTTTCATGTACACGGGCTAATGGGTTGTGACTCAGCAATTCTTTTGCGTGCTTACAAGCCTGCAGCAATGTGCGATGGTCATGCACAGATAAAGGCGGTAGCTTTGCTTGCTCTAGAACCCAACAATACAAGCGATGATCAAAGTCATCACCGCCCAATGCCGAATCGCTACCAGTAGAGAGCACTTCAAAGACGCCTCTACTCATTCGCAAGATAGAGATATCAAAAGTTCCACCGCCAAGATCGTAGACAGCGTAAACACCTTCGGAGGCATTATCCAATCCGTAAGCAATCGCTGCGGCAGTCGGCTCATTTAATAAGCGCAGTACTTCAATGCCCGCCAAGTTAGCGGCATCTTTTGTTGCTTGGCGTTGCGCATCATCGAAATAAGCTGACACAGTAATTACCGCACCAACAATATCTTCTGAAACGGAATCTTCAGCCAACTGACGCAAACGCGCCAGGATTTCTGCAGAAACTTCAATAGGGCTTTTATCTCCGGCAACTGTTCTTAACTTCAGCATGCCAGGTTGATCTACAAAGTCATATGGTGCGCTTTCACTATTTTCAACATCGCTTAAGCCACGACCCATGAAGCGTTTTACAGAAATGATGGTGTTTTTTGGATCGCTTACTACACTCTCTAACGCTTCGAATCCTACCTGAGTTCTGCCATTAGGCAAGTAACGTACTACCGAAGGTAGTAACTCACGACCTTGTTCATCCGGCAATACTTTTGGTAACGCATCGCGAACAATCGCTACCAAAGAGTTTGTCGTTCCCAAATCAATGCCCACAGCTATACGGCGTTGATGCGGCGCTAGCGATTTGCCGGGTTCGGATATTTGCAATAAGGCCATAAGATTTCAGTGTATCGCTAGATTAGTGCGGCAATCGCATCATCCAACTCAATTTCGAATTTGTCGACAAACAATAAACCCCGAAGAAGCTCGGCGGCACGCTGATAATTTTTAGCGCCATCAATCGCTTGCGCAATTTCCACCAAAATATCTGATTTGGATTGCTCTACCTCTGCCATTAATGCTTCAAGCTCTGTTAACTCTTCCGCTTGCTCATCTAAAGTCTCACGCCACTCCATTTGCTTCATTAGAAAGGCAGCTGGCATCGAAGTATTTGTTTCCAACTTGGCATCCACACCATGCAGCTGACACAAATAGAGCCCACGCTGGATTGGATTTTTGAGAGTTTGATATGCCGTATTAGCTAAGGTTGCCATTTGCATCGCCACGCGTTGCTCTGCCTCACTGCCGCGAGCATGGCGATCTGGATGGACTTCTTTCTGAATCGCTAAATATGCCTGATCGAGTGCAGGCAAGTCGATGTTGAATTGCTGATTTAGACCAAAGAATCGAAAGTAATCGTCAGACGCGGAAAGATTCGCCACAACCACACTCATCTTTTACGTTCGGATTCTGAAACTTAAATCCCTCGTTCAAACCCTCGCGCACAAAATCCAATTCAGTTCCATCCAGGTAAGCCAAGCTTTTTGGATCTACAAATACCTTAACACCATTGGATTCAAATACTTGATCTTCGGCAGCAGGCTCATCCACATATTCCAACTGATAAGCCAAACCAGAGCAGCCAGTGGTGCGAACACCCAAGCGCAAGCCACAACCTTTGCCGCGCCTCTCTAGGTTGCGGTTAACGTGCTTTGCAGCTTTTTCAGTTAAGGTAATTGCCATAATCAATCTCAGATTAAATCTTTAATATCTCTTGCTCAACTTATTTTGCAGGATGCTTTTCTTTGTAGTCAGCAACCGCAGCCTTGATAGCATCTTCAGCCAAGATAGAACAGTGAATCTTTACAGGTGGCAATGCCAACTCTTCCGCAATTAAAGAATTTTTAATTTCAAGGGCTTGATCCAAAGTCTTACCCTTAACCCACTCAGTAACCAAAGAAGAAGAGGCAATCGCAGAACCGCAACCATAGGTTTTAAACTTGGCATCCTCAATAACGCCTTGATCATTTACGCGGATTTGTAATTTCATCACGTCGCCACACGCAGGGGCGCCAACCATACCAGTTCCTACGCTGTTATCGCCCTTCTCAAAAGAGCCAACGTTGCGGGGGTTTTCATGGTGGTCGATGACTTTATCGCTATATGCCATGGTATTTCCTCTTTAATTTCTCTATTTTGTTTCTTTAATGAGCAGCCCACTGAATGGTGCTGAGATCAATTCCATCTTTGTACATTTCCCATAATGGGGACAACTCGCGCAACTTCGCAATCTTTTCTTTAACCAACTTAATTGTGAAGTCCACTTCTTCCTGGGTAGTAAAGCGACCCAAGGTAAAACGAATCGAGCTGTGTGCTAACTCATCATTGCGACCTAAAGCGCGCAATACATAAGAAGGCTCTAATGATGCGGAAGTACAGGCAGAACCAGATGAGATTGCCAAATCTTTTAGGGCCATCATCATAGACTCACCTTCAACATAGTTAAAGCTGATATTGAGATTATGTGGCACACGGTTTTCCATGTCGCCATTCACATATACCTCTTCAATATCTTTTAAACCAGCCAACAAGCGATCGCGCAAGGCACGGATACGCTTATTCTCTTCAGCCATTTCGATACGGGCAATACGGAACGCTTCACCCATACCCACAATTTGATGAACCGCTAGGGTGCCAGAACGCATACCGCGCTCATGTCCACCACCGTGGATTTGCGCTTCAATACGAATGCGTGGCTTACGACGCACAAACAAGGCTCCAATGCCTTTCGGACCATAAGTCTTGTGCGCAGAGAAACTCATGAGATCGACTTTAATTTTTTCAAGATCGATTTCTACTTTGCCAGTCGCTTGGGCTGCATCTACGTGGAAGATCACGCCACGAGAACGGCATAAGTCACCGATGCAAGGAATATCTTGCACTACGCCAATCTCATTATTGACATACATCACGGATGTCAAAATGGTGCCTGGCTTTATTGCAGTCTCGAGCTGAGCAAAGTCAATCAAGCCATTAGGCAATACATCTAAATAAGTCACTTCAAAACCTTCGCGCTCTAATTCGCGGCAAGTATCTAATGTGGCTTTGTGTTCTGTTTTGACAGTAATGATGTGATTACCGCGATCCTTGTAAAAATGGGCAGCACCTTTCAAGGCCAAGTTAATACTTTCAGTAGCACCGCTAGTAAAAACAATCTCTCTTGGATCAGCGTGAACTAGTTGGGCCACTTCAGAACGCGCCCACTCAACCGCCTCTTCAGCAGCCCAGCCATATGCGTGACTACGAGAAGCCGCGTTACCAAATTGCTCGCGCAAGTAAGGCAACATTTTGTCAACTACCCTCGGATCTATTGGGGTTGTAGCCGAGTAATCTATGTACACCGGAAAGTGTTTAGGACTAAACATCGGAACCGGTTGTTGTGGAAGGTCTTGTGGTGCGTTCATGTTGTATTTCTACATAAAAACTTGCTGATTAACTTTGTCGCGCCAAATTAAATACGGAATTTACGAGTGGCGCCTTTGGGGCAACTTCTTTTTTTGCTGCAAGCACTGGAGCTGGTTTTTCAGCTTTCGCGCCTTCAATTTTGACTTTCTTAGGGCGCATGTCCTGAATCACAACGCCGCGTCCTTCTTGCTGCTGCACTAAATCACGCAAAGTCACAGAGCTAAGGTACTCAACCATCTTTAAGTTGAGATTGCTCCAGAGATCGTGTGTCATACAACGGCCGTGATTTTCCTCATCGGTATGACAGTTGCCTTTACCACCACACTGAGTGGCATCCAAAGGTTCATCAACCACCACAATGATGTCAGCAACACTTACTTTATTAGAAGGACGTGCCAATGTGTATCCACCTCCAGGGCCACGCGTACTTTCAACAATATTGAAGCGACGTAGCTTGCCAAATAGCTGCTCGAGGTAGGAAAGCGAAATTTTTTGTCTCTGACTAATTCCTGCCAATGTCACAGGACCATGCGTCTCACGCAGGGCTAAATCAATCATTGCGGTTACTGCAAAACGACCTTTAGTTGTAAGTCTCATATGTCACCTTGGTAATTGATTGTTATGGACAGCTAATAGACTGGTAGGTAATACCTGACTATTCCACTCAACTTTACCATAATCCCTAGCAAACTGCTCGGAAATTATCTCAAAAAACCTCATTACCCATGAGACAAAAGCGAAATTAGTTGGGGAGATCCCTAGAGCGCGCCCCAAATGCCATCTCCTTGATCTTAGAGAGCCTATCTCTCGTACTGGCGGCTTTTTCAAACTCGAGGTTTTTGGCTTCGGCAATCATCTGCTTTTCTAAGCGTTTGATTTCATTAGACAATTCTTTCTCACTCATATCTTCATAATGAGCCCGCTCTTGCTCAACAGCCATTTCTTGACGCTTCTCCTTAACGTCATAAACGCCATCGATAATGTCCTTAATACGCTTCTGGACCCCTTTGGGCTCAATACCATGGGTCTTATTGAAGGCAATTTGCTTGCTACGACGTCGCTCGGTCTCACCCATAGCCCTGCGCATCGAATCAGACACCCTATCGGCATAAAGAATTGCTTTGCCTCGAACATTTCGAGCAGCACGACCAATGGTTTGAATAAGTGAGCGCTCAGAACGCAAGAAGCCCTCTTTATCCGCATCCAAGATGGCCACTAAAGAGACCTCAGGAATATCCAAGCCTTCCCTCAACAAATTAATACCAACTAGAACATCGAATACACCCAAACGCAGATCGCGCAAAATCTCAACGCGTTCAACGGTATCAATATCTGAATGCACGTAACGCACTTTTACTCCATTGTCAGAGAGAAAGTCAGTCAATTGCTCTGCCATGCGTTTTGTAAGCACCGTAACTAAGACACGTTCGCCAACTTTGACGCGCTCATGAATTTGACTGAGCAAATCATCAACCTGAGTGCTCGCTGGTAATACTTCAATTTCTGGATCAACTAAACCAGTGGGTCTGGCAACTTGCTCAACAACTTGACCTTGATGTTGACTTTCATAATCCGCAGGGGTTGCCGATACAAAAATCGTCTGACGCATTTTGGTTTCAAATTCGGTAAATTTGAGTGGGCGATTATCCATTGCAGATGGCAAGCGGAAACCAAATTCAACCAAGGTATGTTTACGAGATTTGTCGCCGTTATACATGGCATTTAACTGCCCAATAAGCACGTGGCTCTCATCTAAAAACATCAGGGCATCATTTGGTAAGTAGTCCACCAAGGTAGGCGGGGCTTCGCCTGGTGCAGCTCCTGAAAGGTGGCGGGAGTAGTTCTCAATCCCCTTACAAAAGCCAAGCTCATTCAACATTTCCAAATCAAAACGGGTGCGCTGCTCTAGACGCTGCGCCTCAACCAATTTCCCATCTTTGACAAACTCATCCAAGCGAATTCGCAGCTCTTCTTTGATCGTTTCAATCGCTTTCAACACAGTTTCTCGAGGAGTCACGTAGTGCGAACTTGGGTAAACAGTAAAGCGCGGAATTTTTTGGCGAATCTTTCCAGTAAGCGGATCAAAAAATTGCAAGCTTTCTACTTCATCATCAAATAATTCGACACGAAGTGCTAGTTCATTATGTTCAGCTGGGAAGATATCAATGGTGTCGCCACGCACTCGAAATACACCGCGCTTGAAATCCATTTCGTTACGCTCATATTGCATAGCAATAAGTCTGGTCAAAATGTCGCGCTGACTCATTTTGTCGCCAGGTCGCAAGGTCATCACCATGCTGTGATAGTCGCCAGGATTACCAATACCGTAGATCGCCGAAACTGTCGCCACAATCACTACATCGCGACGCTCCAACAAACTCTTAGTCGCCGATAAGCGCATTTGCTCTATGTGCTCATTGATAGATGAATCTTTCTCAATGAAGAGATCGCGCTGAGGAACATAGGCCTCTGGCTGGTAATAGTCGTAGTAGCTTACAAAGTATTTAACCGCGTTTTTAGGGAAAAACTCCCTAAATTCACTATAAAGCTGGGCTGCAAGGGTCTTATTTGGGGCAAAAACAATGGCTGGACGGCCAGTTCTAGCAATCACATTGGCCATCGTGAAGGTCTTTCCAGACCCGGTAACCCCCAGTAGGGTTTGATAGGTCAACCCGTCCTCTACCCCCTCCACAAGGGCATCAATAGCTGCAGGCTGGTCACCCGCAGGCGGAAAGGGCTGATATAACTGGTAGGGGGAATCAGGAAAGCTGATAAATTTGGCCGGATCAAGCTCATGCCCAGCATTTTCAGGAGAATCCGTGGTGGCATTTTTCTGAGCCACTTTTGGCTCTGTTTTTATGTCAGTTTTGCTTAACTTAGAGGGCATCTCGGCTATCATTTCACCTGTGAGTTTTATTCACAGCGAATTTTGTACAAACAATGATTTTGCCGTTTTTATTAAGAAATAGTTAACTCTGATCACAAAAACAGACAATTTAGCCTAATTTAACGTCAATTAATAACAAAACCACCATAAAACCACCATTTTCGAAACCAAATGACCCTGTTTGCCTCAGTTCAATTAGCCCCAAAAGACCCTATTTTTGGCCTCACAGAAGCTTATGTCGCCGATCAACGCGCTGACAAAGTAAACCTTGGTGTTGGCGTGTACTACACCAATGAAGGCAAAGTTCCTCTTTTAAAGGCAGTTATTAAGGCTGAAGAAGCAATTGTGGCAAAACATTCTCCACGCAGCTACATTCCAATCGAAGGCCCAAACCCTTACAACACTGCAGTGCAAAATTTATTGTTTGGCGCTGATTCAGCATTAATTAAAGATGGTCGCGTTGTGACTGCAGAGTGCTTAGGCGGAACTGGTGCATTGCGTGTTGGCGCTGACTTTATTAAGCGATTGAATTTGAATGCTCCTTGCGCAATTAGCAACCCCACCTGGGAAAACCATCGCGGTATTTTTGAATCCGCTGGTTTTGAAGTGCTTGAGTACACCTATTTTGACGGCAAGACTCGTGGTGTTGATTTTGCTGGCATGGTGAAGTCTCTTGAGTCTTTCCCAAAAAATACAACTGTGTTGTTGCACGCTTGCTGCCACAACCCAACAGGTGCCGACATTACCGAAGCGCAATGGCGTCAAGTCATCGACATCTGTAAAAACAAAGGTTTGATTCCATTTTTGGATATGGCTTATCAAGGCTTTGCCGATGGTATTGATAAAGACGGTATCGCCGTGCGCCTCTTTGCTGAATCCGGCATGTCCTTCTTTGTATCTAGCTCTTTCTCCAAATCATTCTCACTATATGGTGAGCGCGTTGGAGCTTTATCTATCGTCACACAAAGCAAAGATGAGTCCACACGCGTTCTCTCACAATTGAAACGCGTCATTCGTACCAACCACTCAAACCCACCTACCCATGGCGCAGCGATTGCTGCAGCTATTTTGAATTCACCTGAGCTTCGTCTGCTCTGGGAAGATGAGTTAGCAGAGATGCGTGATCGTATTAAAGCGATGCGTCAAGGCTTGGTTCAAAAATTAGCTGCTGCTGGGGTTAAACAAGATTTTGCGTTTATTGAAAAACAACGCGGCATGTTTTCTTATTCCGGCCTAACCGCTGAACAAGTAGATCGCTTACAAAAAGAAGATGGCATTTATGCTCTTTTAACTGGACGTATTTGTGTTGCCGCTCTCAATACTAAAAATATTGATAAGGTAGCTAGAGCAATTGCCCGCGTTTTAGCCTAAAGCGGTAATCAAGATTTAGAGGAGGTAGCATGCTTTATCAGTTACACGAGTTCCAAAAAGCCTTACTTCAACCTGTGAGCTCATGGGCGCGCGCCGCCTCTGAAGCATTGATTAATGCATCGAACCCCGCGTCCAAAGTTCCAGGCTCCGAGCGTTTGGCTGCCAGCTACGAACTTCTCTATCGCCTAGGTAAGAACTACAAAAAACCAGAATTCGGCATTCGCTCTGTGATTGCGCATGGTCATGAAGTTGCCATTCACGAAATGACCAAGGTTGCAAAACCATTTTGTAACCTGATTCGTTTTAAGCGTTTCTCAGATGATGTTGAGACTATCAAGAAGCTAAAGGATGACCCATCTGTTTTGATCGTGGCGCCACTCTCTGGTCACCATGCCACTTTGCTACGCAATACCGTGCGCACACTGTTGCAAGATCACAAGGTTTACATCACTGATTGGGTTGATGCTCGCAATGTTCCGGTAAGCGAAGGTGAATTTGGTCTAGATGACTACGTTCACTATGTTCAAGAATTTATTCGCTACATCGGCGCAGAAGATTTACATGTCATTTCTGTTTGCCAACCAACCGTACCTACATTAGGCGCTATTTCACTGCTGGCATCTGCCGGTGAAAAGACGCCCGCTTCGATGATCATGATGGGCGGACCTATTGATGCACGCAAGTCACCGACTGCTGTAAACAATTTGGCAGAACAAAAGTCTCATGATTGGTTTGAAAGCCATGTGATTTACAAAGTTCCACCAACTTACCCTGGCGCTGGTCGTCGCGTATACCCTGGCTTCTTGCAGCACACTGGCTTTATTGCCATGAATCCTCAAAACCATTTGCAATCGCACTGGGATTACTTCACCAATCTCGTACGTGGTGATGAAGAGGATGCTGAAGCGCATATTCGTTTCTATGATGAATACAACGCCGTATTAGATTTAGATGCGAAGTTTTACCTCGATACGATTAAAGCCGTGTTCCAAGACTATGCACTGCCAAATGGCACATGGGAAGTTGCAGGCAAGCTTGTAAAACCAGAAGACATTAAAAAAACCGCTTTGCTCACAGTAGAAGGCGAGCTTGACGATATTTCTGGAAGTGGCCAAACACGATCAGCCCACGGCTTGTGCGCTGGTATTCCTAAAGAAGCAAAAGCCCATTACGAGGTTGCAGGCGCCGGTCACTACGGCATCTTTGCCGGTCGTCGCTGGCGTGAAAAGGTTTATCCAAAAATTAAATCTTTTATACGAGAGCATCAGCCCAAAAAACGTAAGTCTGGCGCTAATTAATACAAATGAGAGACCTTAGCGTCTCTCATTTAAATTGGGAACTAGCAATTCATGAAGATCAACGAGGTGAATGAGCTTGCCGATCGCCTAGAGGATCTTCTTCCTCAAACCCAATGCACTAAATGTGGTTACCCAGATTGCAGGGGATATGCCGAGGCTTTGGCCAGAGGTGAAGCACTTCCTAATCAATGTCCACCTGGCGGAGTTGAGGGTATCAAAAGACTTAGCCATGTATTGGCGCCAATTTATCCTCAAAATGCATTTGATCTTCACCCAAACATTAATCCCGACTGCGGTACCGAGCGTCCGAGAGCGGTAGCCTTTATTGATCCGCAGAAATGCATTGGGTGCACTCTATGCATTCAGGCATGCCCTGTTGACGCGATTGTGGGTGCTTCCAAACAGATGCATGTGGTGCTATCTGATTGGTGCACTGGCTGTGATCTTTGTATTCCACCATGCCCCGTTGACTGCATCTCGATGATCAATGTCACCGGCGATGAAACTGGTTGGAATGCCTGGAGCGCTAGTCTAGCCGAACTCGCACGCCAGCGCTACCATGATCGTGAACAGCGCTTGGATCGCGAGCAAAAAGATAATGATGAGCGCTTAGCAAAAAAAGCAGCGGTTAAATTAGCCGCTGTAAATGCAGAGCAACCCACTTCAGCAGAAGAAGAAAAAGAGAAAGAGCGCAAGCGCGCAATTATTGCCGCCGCAATTGCAAGAGCTCAGCAAAAATCATGATGAATCCAGAAAAGCGGCGTGCTTTTTTCGAGCAACTCAAAGCAAACAATCCAAAACCCACCACAGAACTGGAATACAACTCACCTTTTGAGCTGCTGATTGCGGTATTACTATCCGCACAGGCGACTGATGTTTCAGTTAACAAAGGTACTCGCAAACTGTTTAAGGTCGCCAATACTCCTCAGGGACTTCTTGATCTTGGTGAAGAAGGTGTACGTCCTTATATTCAACATATTGGCCTTTTTAATTCCAAAGGTAGGCATATTCAGGAAACTTGCCGTCTATTGATTGAAAAGCATGGTGGCGAAGTACCGCAAAACAGAGAAGATCTTGAGGCTTTACCAGGCGTTGGCAGAAAAACAGCAAATGTCATTCTCAATACCGCCTTTGGCCAACCCACAATAGCAGTGGATACCCATATCTTTAGGGTATCCAATCGTACTGGTTTGGCGCCCGGCAAAGATGTTCTAGAGGTAGAGAAGCGATTACTCAAGCGAGTTCCAAAAGAATATCTTCTAGATGCGCATCATTGGTTAATCTTGCATGGTAGATATACTTGCAAAGCTCGCAACCCTGAGTGTGCACAATGCATTGTTGAGCCACTATGTGGATTTAAACAAAAAACTGCTAAAGGAAAAGTTCGTGGCGCTATTTAATCCCACCCGTGAAGAAGTTCGACGCTTTTTCTGTGACACTTGGAAGAAAAAAAGTGATGGGCAGATTTTGGATTCAATGGAGACGCTAGCTAGCGACTGGATCGCGCAGCATCCGGAATATCACAATCTACTAGCAGATCCAGAGGGAGCCTTATCCCAAGACTACACACCAGAGCGCGGAGAAACTAATCCCTTTTTGCACTTATCCATGCATCTATCGATTAGCGAACAAATTTCGATTAACCAGCCACCTGGCATTAAAGAAATTGCTGAGAAATTGAGTAAGAAATTGGGCTCAGAACACGAAGCTCAGCACCTCATGATGAAATGCTTGGGGCAGGTGATGTGGGAATCACAGAGAGAAGGCAAACCCCTTAACCCCGAGAATTATCTCGAGGCTCTCAGGAAACTTTGTTAAGGCGCCATTCAAAATTAAATAGGTTCAAAAAGATGTGTCTTCTTACCATCTTGTGTTTCTTGAAACACCACCCTCACCTTTTGCCCAACCCGAATTGAATCAAAATCGCAGTTGGTGATGTGGGTCAACATAGAAATCCCCTCTTGTAATTTGACATAGGCCATTGCAAAAGGAACTTCTACGCCGCGTCTCATGACGGTATAGGAGTAAATCTCTCCCAGCCCCGCTGACTTAACCCAAGTTGTATCATCGCTTCCGCAATGTGGGCAAATGGTTCTTGGGTAGTAATGTGCCTGATTGCAAGCATTGCAATACTTCACTAGCAACTCATCTTTTTGAGCCGCCTCAAGAAAAGCTTTGTTCTCAGGATTTGCAACAGGACTTAGAAGTCGATGTTCTGAATTTTTTTGATTCGCTTGACTCATTGCAATCTCCCCATAATTAATACTGAAGCACCATGTCGAGTGCCTAATGCGCCTCCAATCCCAGATGCAAGTGCAAATTCTAGATTTGGAACTTGCACCGCTGGATGAGCTTCTCCACGCAACTGTCTAACCGCTTCAATAACTTTAGTCATTCCGCCACGATTTGCTGGATGGTTATTACATAAGCCTCCGCCGTCTGTATTGAATGCCAATTTTCCTTTTCCAGAAATGAGTTGACCACCTTCCCCTTTTTTGCAGAACCCAAGGTCTTCAAGCTGAATCAACACCGTAATAGTGAAGCTATCGTAAATAGAGGCATAACGAATTTGCTCTGGTGTCAGCTTAGCCTCCTCAAATGCCAAAGGCGCTGCCCAAGCAAGACCAGAATAGGTCAAATCGACCTTACCGCCCATTTGACCCTTGGTTGTTTCTCCGGCACCCATCATGGTGATAACGGGTGTCTTTAAGGTCTTCGCAATATCGGGATGCACTACCACTAACGCGCCACCGCTATCAGTGACCACACAGCAATCAGCTCGATAAAGTGGATCTGCAATCATCGGTGAATTCAAAACATCATCTACCGTTAATACATCTTTCAAAGCGGCATTTGGATTGTGTTGTGCATGATGTGATGCCGCGACTTTAATCCAAGCAAGCTGTTCACTCGTAGTCCCAAACTCATACATGTGACGCATCGCGCACATCGCATAAGTATTTAAAGGCGCTGGTGAATACGGCTTCTCAAATGCAAAGTCGGGGGCGCTCGCCCATTGACTGCGCACCTGCGTACCACTTGACCCCTCAGATTTTGGGCGTCCCGCCAAGGTAATGAGAGCTACTTTGCATTGACCAGCGGCGATAGCACGAGCAGCATGATTAACGTGCGTTAAGTAAGATGATCCGCCAGTATCAGTAGAGTCTAGATAAGTTAATTTCTTTAAGCCCAGATAATCAGCCATGGATACAGGCCCCATTCCAGGCGCATCACCAGCACAGAAGTAACCATCCACATCATCCAAGGTAAGGCCCGCGTCTTGCAAGGCACCGCGAGCAACTTCAGCATGTAACTGAGCTACCGTATGATCTGGCGCAACCCTTAGTGGATGCTCATAAATACCCGCTATACAGGCATCGTACTTATTAGAAGCAAATGACATGAATGTTGAATGCCTTTCTAAAGCTTTTGTTTAATTAATCAATCGTAATTTGAGACTGCGCAATTAACTTACGCCATTTCTCAATTTCACTCTTTATGAATGAGGCAAATTGATCCGGTGTTCCCGGCATAGGGTCTGCCCCCTGCGCAATTAACTTATCTTTAAATTTTGGATCAGCCAGTACAGCCTGAAGTTCTTTATTAATTCGGTTGCGAATATCTGCTGGTAAATTTGCTGGCGCTACTAAACCATATCAAGTAGCCATGTCATAACCCGGAAGCCCAGACTCAGCAATCGTCGGGATATTTGGCGCTGCCGCTGATCGTTTTGCAGTAGTAACGCCAAGTGCTCTCAAGCTACCTGACTTCACGTGCGGCAAGCCACTTGGTAAGTTTGGAAAACTCATATCGACCTGCCCAGAAATGACATCTGGCATAGCGCTACCAGTGCCCTTATAGGGCACATGAATCATGTCGATCTTAGCCATCTTCTCAAATAACACTGCTGATAAATGAACGGATGTGCCGCTACCACTAGATGCAAAAGTGAGCTTGCCGGGATTTGCTTTTCCAGCCGCAATCAATTCATTTACAGATTTATAAGGCGAGTTTGCAGGAACAATGAGGATGTTTGGTGCCGAGAACACACCGCCAATTGCCGTGAAATCTTTTACGGGATCATACGGAAGATTTTTGTAGAGCGAAGCATTTACAGCGTGTCCAATCGAAGGGAAATACAAGACATAACCATCCGGCGCTGAACGCGCAACGTACTCAGCGGCGATATTTCCGTTTGCGCCTGCTTTGTTTTCAACCACGACTGGCTGGCCTAACCTTACCGAGAGCCCCTCTGCTAATGCTCGCCCAACCGTATCAGCGGAACCTCCAGGAGAAAATCCCACTATTAGATGAATTGGCTTACTTGGGTAATTAGTTTTACTTTGAGCATATGTGATTCCCGCAAAAATCCCAGCGGCAATCAAAAAAAGTATTTTGATGTGCGTGCTCATTTAGCGTGGTGATCCCTGAATCATGGGCACGCCACTTAAGGCTTGCAGATCCTCAAAGCTGAGACCGTCTACCCAATCTACTGCAACGAGTCCTTCAGGTGTAACAGCGATTGTTGCCAAATCAGTATAGACACAGTCAACAGTAGCCAAAGCAGTTAAAGGATAAGTGCACTCTTTAACCAATTTGGATTCACCAGATTTGGTGAGATGCTCCATCATGACAAATAATTTCTTTGCGCCCAAAGCTAAATCCATTGCGCCACCAACCGCTGGGATAGCTTTTAAATCACCAGTGCGCCAATTTGCGATATCGCCTTTTACAGAAACTTGAAACGCTCCCAATACGCAGATATCGATGTGACCACCACGAATCATGACGAAGGAGTCTGCGTGATGGCAGAGCGATGCTCCAGGCAACATGGTTACCGGTTGCTTGCCAGCATTCACCAACTCTTCATCAATCTCATGATCTTTTGCAAGTGAGCCCATGCCAAGCAACCCATTCTCGGAGTGCAACAGGATCTCTTTATCAGGAGGTAGGTAATTAGAGATGGTCATCGGCTGCCCAATACCTAAGTTCACATGCGCACCATCAGGTATATCTTGAACGATGCGTCTAGCAATATCCGCAGTTGTGCGTTTTTGTATTTTGGAGAGATCAATCATGAATTACCCCTTACCAACACTACGCGCTTTACAAAAATTCCGGGGGTGATAATCACTTCAGGATCGAGTTGACCCAATTCCACTACTTCATTGACCTGCGCAATCGTGCAGCGCGCCGCCGTTGCCATAATCGGCCCAAAGTTACGGCCAGTTCGGTGATAAGTCAGATTGCCCCAACGATCACCTTTGTCGGCCTTGATAAGGGCATAGTCAGCTTTAATTGCTGTTTCAAAAATATGATCGATACCATCGATAACCCGCGTATCTTTTCCTTTGGCCAACTCTGTGCCAAAACCGGTGGGCGTATAGAAGCCTCCAATCCCAGCGCCACCAGCTCGTATGCGTTCTGCTAGCGTGCCCTGTGGAACTAACTCCAGTTCAATTTTTCCAGCGCGATACAGATCGTCGAAAGCGCCAGATTCTGGCTGACGTGGAAATGAGCAAACCACCTTTTTAACCTAGCCGTTACCAATTAACTTGGCAATACCGATTCTTGAATTTCCAGCATTGTTGCTAATGATGGTGAGGTTCTTAGCACCGTGCTTTGCAAGCGCATCCAATAAATAAATTGGCAGCCCAGCACTACCAAACCCAGAAACCAAAATGGTTGAACCATCAGATATATCCTGGACGGCTTGCGCCACGCTAGGAATAATTTTGTTTATCACTACTTGTCTCCATCTATTTTTATTATGGGCACTGCTTTTCAGCTTTGCGCTGATTTTCTAATAATTTAATACATTTGTGAGATCGCATCCCGAATATTGGCAGGCAACTTCTTGGCAAGCGCTCTTCTAGACTCAAGCGCCGTTTTTGAACTTTCTCTCACCTTGGCAGACCAGGGTGAACCTGGGAAATAAGCATCATCCTGATATCGAGGAATCACGTGCCAATGAATATGAGGAACCATATTGCCCAAGGTGGCGAGATTGACCTTATACGGCTCCATTACCTCACGGATAACCTCTTCAACAGCAAACACTAGAGACATGATGTGCTCACGCTCGCCATAAGTAAGATCAGACATCTCGGGTACATGATGATTCCAGATTACCCTACAAAATCCCGGCAAATCTGGATCATTCACCATAATTACTCGGCAGTCGTCACCACGCCAAATTAACTCGCCCTCTTCGGGCTTGAGTTCATCCTTACAAAGTGTGCAATTGGTCATGCAATGAATGTATACGAAAACGGCATCTAAGTCACCTTTGTGGGGTAATTTAGATGCCGCGGCAGTAAGGGTGTTACTGCTACTACAGACTACTTAGGGATTCTTAGTGGAACTGCTCTTCTTCAGTAGAACCAGTCAACGCTGTAACAGATGACTTGCCACCCTGAATAACAGTTGTTACATCATCAAAGTAACCTGTGCCAACTTCTTGCTGGTGTGACACGAAGGTGTAACCACGATCACGTGCAGCGAATTCTGGCTCTTGTACTTTCTCAACATAAGCAGTCATGCCACGCTTAGAGTAGTCTTGCGCCAAGTCGTACATGTTGTACCACATAGAGTGAATACCAGCGAGAGTGATGAACTGATACTTGTAACTCATAGCGCCCAACTCACGTTGGAATTTAGCAATCGTTGCATCATCCAAGTTTTTCTTCCAGTTGAAAGATGGTGAGCAGTTGTAAGCCAACATCTTGCCTGGGAATTTAGCGCGAATTGCTTTAGCGAATTGACGTGCAAACTCCAAGTCAGGAGTGCCTGTTTCACACCAAACCATATCAGCGTATTCAGCGTAAGCCAAACCACGAGAAATCGCCTGATCCAAACCTTTACGAGTCTTGTAGAAACCTTCTGCGGTGCGCTCACCAGTCAAGAATGGCTTGTCGTTTTCATCATAGTCAGATGTCAACAAATCAGCAGCTTCAGCATCGGTACGGGCCAAGATAATTGTTGGCACACCCATTACATCAGCAGCCAAACGAGCTGCGATCAATTTCTGCACAGACTCACCTGTTGGCAACAATACTTTGCCGCCTAAGTGACCACACTTCTTAACAGAAGAGAGTTGGTCTTCAAAGTGAACGCCAGCAGCGCCTTGCTTGATCAATGCTTTTGCCAATTCAAATGCGTTCAATACACCACCGAAACCGGCTTCAGCATCAGCAACGATTGGTGCAAAGTAATCGATATAACCCGCATCGCCAGGGCCAATACCTTTAGCAGTTTGAATTTCATCTGCGCGTTGGAATGAGTTGTTGATACGCTCAACCATCTTTGGAACAGAATCTACTGGATACAAAGATTGATCTGGGTACATCGCTGCATAAGAGTTGCCGTCAGCAGCAACTTGCCAACCAGACAAGTAGATTGCTTGAATGCCAGCTTTAACCTGTTGCATTGCTTGACCACCAGTCAACGCGCCCAAGCAATTTACATAAGCTTCGTTATTAACGAGATCCCATAATTTTTCAGCGCCATGCTTTGCCAACGTGTGCTCAATCATCAATGAGCCACGAAGACGTACAACATCTTCCGCTGTGTAGCCGCGCTTAATACCTTTCCAACGTGGATTGGTATCCCAATCCTTCTGAATTGCTGCGATTTCAGCTTTGCGATCTGCCATGTTTTTCTCCCTAAGTTAAACAAGTAATTCAAAAATTCGAAGAGCCTTAAGAACTAATTTAAGTCTTATGTCTTATATAAGAGTTTAGAGAGATATCAAAAGCAGACAAGATCTATTTCAATCTTTTTTGAAAATATTTAACCTATATTTTTCAGTTACTTAGGAATTAATTTTTGTAATGCGGAATGTGTATCAGCCCTGCGAAATCAGAATAGACACACCCTGATGTACCGCATTTTACGCAGTGTAATGAAGTTTCATAATGTGAAAAAAGAGATCGCCACTAACACCCATCTTATTTTTATTCGGGCTTATGGGTAGTTGATGAAACTTTAAATACGGTTGAAATAATCATCAACTGAAATAACGCAATACCAATGAATAGTGCTTTTGGCAGTCCAGCATCCATAAAGAAGCCAAACACAAACGGCCCTACGGCCGCACTTAAATCAATTCCTGAATACACGATGCCGTAAACCCGCCCAGCAACACCCTTTGGTGTTGCTAATTCAACCAAAAGGTCCCTTGAAGGGGCAACAACACCATACCCAAACCCCAAAGCGCAAAAAATAATTGGAATAATTTGTGGGGGAATTAATCCCGTTGCCAGAAGTAAGCAAATGATGATGGTGATAGATAGAAAACTCGACACAATTCGCTCTGGGGTATAAAGCTTCGCAGCCAGATACCCACCCACCAATACACCCACTGCACTTCCAAGCGCCAAAAGCGTTAGGTAATAATTTCCGACATTTACAGGTAAGTCATAAATCTTGAAAAGCGCACTGGGCGAGAAAGATTGCAGGCTTGAAGTAGAGGCCATGCTAAAGAAAAGGAAAATCCAGCACAACCAAACCGCTTTTAACTTTAAGAATGCAAACGCCCCTTCTGGAGCAACCCCTGCCTTGCTAGATGAATTGCTTTCTTGAACACTTTCATGACGCTCTTTAACGTTATCAATCAGTTGACTCTTATTCATCCAAAGAATCAACAGAATCGTTACCTCTAATAATGCTGCTGCTAAGAAAGCGATACGCTAATCTGAAATCTGCGCAATACCCACCATGAATGCCGGTGCCGCAGCCCAGCCTAGGTAGCCTGTTACACCATGCATAGAGTAGGCATAAGGCAAATTAGGCGGGGAGATTTTGTGATTAATGAGTGTGTAATCAACAGGATGAAAAATGCCGTTGCCACACCCTGCAATCACTGCGCCCAACACCAACATCCAATATCCGTTGCTTTGGGAATAAATAAGGGCAGCCAAAGCCAATAAGCCCACCCCAGCAAAGAGAATCGGTCTTGCGCCAATGCGATCAACCAAAAATCCTGAAGATGCCTGCACTACGCAAGAAACCACAAAGAAGACCGACATTAATAGTCCAAGCTCAGCGTAATTCAGTGCGAATTCATTCTTCAACCATGGAAACATTGGTGGAAGAATCAGGTGAAAAAAATGAGAGCTGCCGTGCGCTAGGCTAATAAGACTAATAACCCGGACATCACTGGCACGCCTACTAAGCGCAACAGTCATGTACCGAGTGTACTAGCGCAGGATGATTCCTGCAAAAAAGGACTAAGGTTTAATGCACTTGGCGGGTAAAGCTGAACTCGCCATTCTTATCCACATCTACTGGGACAACATCCTTAGGACCAAACTTACCCTCCAGAATCATCTTAGACACAGGGTTCTCGATGTGCTGTTGGATGGCACGTTTTAATGGACGCGCACCGAAGATCGGATCAAAACCAACCTCAGCAAGCTTGCTTAAGGCGGCATCACTCACTTCAAGTTGCATATCTACCCTCGCCAAGCGTTCCGACAAGTTTTTCAACAAAATCTTGGCAATATTAGAAATATTGTCTTTATCTAAACCATGGAACACCACGATCTCATCAATGCGGTTTAAGAATTCAGGGCGGAAGTGATTCTTCAACTCTTCGAAAACTGCTTCCTTGATTTCGGCTTGCTTCTTATCCGCCATGGACTGAATTAATTGCGAGCCAATATTGCTGGTCATCACAATGACAGTGTTCTTGAAGTCTACTGTGCGACCCTGACCATCTGTCAAACGACCATCATCAAGTACTTGCAGCAGAACGTTAAAGACATCTGGATGCGCTTTCTCGATCTCATCAAACAAGATCACGCTATAAGGATGACGACGCACTTGCTCAGTCAAATAACCACCTTCTTCGTATCCAACATAACCAGGAGGCGCGCCAATCAATCGGGCAACGCTATGCTTCTCCATGAATTCACTCATGTCGATACGAATTAAATGGTCTTCGCTATCAAAGAGGAATCCAGCCAATGCCTTGCAAAGCTCAGTCTTACCAACACCTGTTGGCCCCAAGAATAAGAAAGATCCATAAGGACGATTCTCTTCAGCCAAACCAGCACGGGAGCGACGAATTGCATCAAACACAGCGCGAATCGCTTCATCTTGACCAACCACACGCTTGTGTAATAGCTCTTCCATCTTGAGAAGCTTGTCACGCTCGCCTTGCATCATCTTTGATACAGGAATACCTGTTGCACGAGAAACCACTTCCGCGATTTCTTCGGCACCAACTTGCGTGCGAAGAAGCTTGTTCTTCACAACACCATCTTTGTCGCCTTTTGCTTCGGCAGCAGCAGCTGATTTCAACTTTGCTTCCAACTCAGGTAATTTGCCGTATTGCAACTCAGCAACCTTTTCGAGCTTGCCTTCACGTTGCAATTTCGCAATCTCAGCGCGGGTCTTCTCAATCTCTTCTTTCAAGTGAGCGGCGCCCAATACAGCACCCTTCTCAGCCTTCCAGATTTCCTCTAAATCGGCATATTCAGCACCAAGGCGTTTAATCTCATCCTCAATCAAAGCTAGACGCTTCTGAGAAGCTTCGTCTTTCTCCTTCTTGACCGCCTCACGCTCAATCTTGAGCTGAATCAAGCGACGATCCAACTTGTCCATGACTTCAGGCTTGGAATCAATCTCCATGCGAATGCGTGAACCCGCCTCATCGATCAAATCGATTGCCTTATCTGGCAAGAAACGGTCAGTAATGTAACGGTGAGATAACTCAGCTGCAGCAACGATTGCTGGATCGGTAATTTCGATTCCATGGTGAAGCTCATAGCGCTCTTGTAAACCACGCAAGATAGCGATAGTTGCCTCAACACTGGGCTCTTCCACCATAACCTTTTGGAAGCGGCGCTCTAATGCAGGATCTTTCTCGATGTACTTACGATATTCATCCAAAGTAGTCGCGCCGATGCAATGTAATTCGCCACGAGCTAAAGCAGGCTTAAGCATATTGCCAGCATCCATTGCGCCATCACTCTTGCCTGCGCCAACCATCGTATGAATCTCATCAATAAAGATGATGGTCTGACCTTCGTCTTTAGCAACATCGCTCAGAACCGCTTTTAGGCGCTCTTCAAATTCGCCACGATACTTCGCGCCAGCCAATAGCAAAGCCATGTCCAACACTAAAACACGTTTATCTTTCAGCGTCTCAGGCACTTCGCCATTCACAATACGTTGCGCCAAGCCTTCCACAATCGCAGTTTTACCTACACCTGGCTCACCAATCAAAACGGGATTGTTTTTACCGCGTCTTTGCAAGATTTGAATGGTGCGACGAATTTCATCATCACGACCAATCACAGGATCAAGCTTACCCATACGAGCACGCTCAGTTAGATCCACTGTATATTTTTTCAAGGCCTCGCGTTGACCTTCAGCATCTGCACTATTCACTGACTCTCCTCCGCGGACTAGATCAATCGCCGCTTCAAGTGATTTACGATTTAAACCATTCTCTCGGGCCACTTTACCAAGCTCGCCTTTATCATCCGCTACCACTAGCAAAAATAATTCGCCAGCAATGAACTGATCATTACGTTTGTTTGCTTCTTTTTCACATAAGTTGAGCCAATTAGCGAGATCGCGCCCCACCTGAACCTCACCGCTAGTGCCCTGCACTTCTGGTAGGTTATTAATGATCTTTTCTACGCCTTTTTCCAGACCAGCAATATTGACCCCAGCGCGAGTTAACAAACTCTTAGCGGCACCATCCGAGTCCCGCAACATTGCCAACAGCAAATGAGCTGGCTCGATATATTGATTGTCTTTGGCTAAAGCAATGCTCTGAGCCTCGCTCAAAGCCTGTTGAAATTTGGTTGTTAATTTATCTATTCTCATTTTTGTTGCCCCATGTTTTTCATGTATTTATATCTATAGAATATAAGGGCTATATTGCGAATTTCAAGGCTTCTTAAAGCACTTTTTACCCAAATTTGACCTCAAATTGACCTGGTTTGTTTACCTCCTCGAGTGTTCGGATGGCAGCTACTATGCCGGGATCACCAATCGTCTCGAACATCGCATCAACGCCCATAACTCAGGGCAAGGCGCACGCTATACCCGGTCCCGTGGTCTAGTCAAATTATTGGCTACTCAAGAACATCCAGACCGATCCACAGCCTCCAAAGCCGAGGCGCAACTAAAGCGTCTTGCCAGATCAGAAAAATTAGGGTTCTTTGAAACTTATCCCATTAAGGGTTGGGTTTTAGGAGAGGCAAAAGCCCCCTTTAAGCAATGCTTCAGGCAAAATCCATGCTCGATACATACCAAATCCAGCGCCAATAAATAGCAATGAAGCGGCAAAATACCGCACCCATCTGTATTGTCCAAATTGGGTTAACGCTGCAGAGAACTTGGATATCAATAATAGGTTTGGCAATGTACCCAAACCAAAAGCAAACATAATGCTTGCGCCTGTCAATACATCACCAGATAAAAAAGCCAATGGCAATACACCGTATACCAAACCACAAGGTACGAGGCCCCACAACATTCCACTAAACCAACGAGATGGGCCATTAGCAAAACGCCCAAAATATTTGGCCCAATAATTCGCGATTTGAGCACCTAGCCATCTACCACCAATACGCCCACCAGACCCACCTAAATTCAGCAAGCGCACTCCCATTGCAAATAACAAGATCGAAGTGAGCACAAATAAAGCACGCTGAATAGGCAATACATTTTGCTGCCAAACAACGACCCCAATCCATGCAGCGAAAGCACCTAATATGACATAGGTAGTTATACGACCCATATGCATAATTAACTGGTCATATAAAAGCTCAAATTTGGTCTTTAATGGCATCTGGGATGCCACAGGATGCTCAATTGCAGCAGCAATACCACCACACATCAAAGCGCAATGCCAGCCACTGACAAGCGCACCCAAAAAAATAGCGGTCAATAAGCTAGCGGTTAGCATGCCAATTCGCCAATTTTGAGGTAATAACGTCTTTCACCCTAGTAGAATAAACTGTCTGCACAATTAACCCAATATGAATTACAAGCCTACCGATACCCCTACCAGCAAATGCTCGGTTTGCGTTTTGGGGCAATTTTGTCTTCCGGTTGGCCTCAGCTCTAGCGATGTATCCAAAATTGACACCCTAGTAAAAGAGCGGGTGCATTTACAAAAGGGCGAAAGCCTTTATCGCCACGGCGATTCATTAAGTTCAGTCTATAGCGTGCGGTTTGGCACTCTCAAAACTGAGTACTGTCTTCAAGATGGTCGACAGCAAGTCATTGGCTTTCATCTTCCCGGTGAAATTCTTGGCCTCGATGGTATTGGCGATGGACACTATCAATCTGATGCAATTGCTCTAGAAGAGAGTGACGTATGCATTATTCGTTACGAAGCCTTTGAAGATCTCGCGAGGCAAATTCCGGTTCTACAAAATCAGTTTCATCGGATTATGAGTCGTAAGCTAACTCAAGATCAGCGCCACCTACTCTCTCTGGGAACAATGCGCGCAGAGGAGCGATTAGCAGCATTTCTATTAAGCCTCTCACAACGCCTAGCAGCACGTGGCTACATGAACAACGAGTTTGATCTTCGCATGAGTCGCGTCGATATCGGCAGCTACCTCGGCATCCAAATTGAGACCGTTAGCCGCATGCTCTCACGCTTTGCAGAATCAGGTTTAATTCAAATTAAACAGCGTCATATCAAACTCATCGATATGAATGGCCTCTATGAATTAGCAGGCATTCCAAATCCAGATAGAACTGCCTGTGTTAGCTCTGACATCCCTGTAAAACAGGGATAAGCACTAAATTAATCCGCGATCGATTTCTTTATTGTCTGGCGATTCGATACCAGGCAAGATATAAGCCGTTAGGGCGCTAGAGACGGCGCAAAAAGTCCAGATGACAAAAAATCCAATCGTGTAAATACCCTCATCCGATACTTCTGGGTGATATCCAAAAAATAATAAATCCTGCGGATGAATAACGGTAAACAACAACCCTTCCGCCATACCAGCGACTAGGAATGAGGGCCACAAAATCCAAATGAGTAGGCGATATTTCATTTGTGAACCTTTGGGTCTTTAAGTTGTTCAACTTTTAAACCTTGCTTTACTACTCCATCACGCAAAGGTTTATCAGCATGCATATTTACTGCAAGCCAAATCGTAATGATGCAACCAATCATCGCAACTGCAGGGCCACTAATTAAGAGCCAAGGCCACAACTGCTTCCACCAGGGCTTGCTAATTTGCTGTTCGGTCATATGCTTGCTCTCCATCTTTTGCTTGCTAGCTTAACGAGGAATGATAAAGCTGGATTTTTCATTACGAGTTCTGGTAATGATCTCATTACCAGCCTGCTCTTGTGCCGTTACATCAAAATGAATTGGGTAATTACCTGACTCATTTTGACCAATATTGGTGCTCACCTTAATTGGCATCAGCTGATTACTTGCTGGCCCGACATTAATCTCAGTCACCTCTTGACCTTGAGAATTTAAAATCCTCAAATCATTCAAGCCGGTCGCCTTCATCTGTACCTTCATGGGATTCTCGGATGCATTCATGATTTGAATGCGATAAATATTCTCAATGCGAACACCCTCTACCTCACGAGCCAAGGCACCACGGTCGCGCATGACATCCACACGAAGAGGATTTCTGGTAGCTAAAGAAAATAGGAACGCGGAAGCTAATAGCGTAATGAATCCCGTATAGAAAATTACTCTCGGACGTAATATATGTTTGATGGCGCTTTGATTGGTCTCTTTATCCAGAATCGCTCTCTCAGTGGTGTAACGAATTAATCCTTTTGGATAATTCACTTTCTCCATCACCTGATTACAAGCATCAATACAAGCGCCACACCCAATGCACATGTATTGCAAGCCATCCCGAATATCTATACCCGTTGGACAAACTTGCACGCAAATACTGCAGTCAACGCAATCACCCAAACCTAAAGCAGCATGATCAGTAGATCTACTGCGACTTCCGCGAGGCTCACCACGAACTTTGTCATAAGTTACCAAGAAGGTATCTTTATCAACCATCACGCTTTGGAAGCGTGCATAAGGGCACATGTATTTACAAACCTGCTCACGCATGAAGCCTGCGTTGCCCCAAGTTGCGAAGGCATAGAAACACAGCCAGAATGTCTGCCATGGTCCAAGCGATAAATGCAAAATCGCTGCGCCCAAGGTCTCAATTGGCGTGAAATAACCAATAAATGTAAAGCCCGTCCAGAACGCAATTAACAACCAGAGGAAATGCTTGGAAATCTTAAGGCGCCACTTTTTAAAGCCCCATGGCCACTCTTCGCCATCCAAACGAATACGTGCAAAACGATCGCCTTCTACCTTGCGTTCGATCCACATAAAGATCTCGGTATAGACCGTCTGCGGACATGCGTATCCACAAAATAAACGCCCTGCTACAGTGGTAAACAGGAATAGCGCTAAGGCAGAAAGAATTAAAAGTAGCGTGAGGTAGATTACATCCTGTGGCCATAAAACCAATCCGAAGATGTAAAACTTACGCTGAATTAGATCAAAGAGAACTGCTTGACGACCATTCCAACTCAGCCAAGGCAGACCATAAAAGAGTAGTTGGGTGGCGAATACTAAGATGAAACGCCAGCGGGCAAATAAGCCCGATACAGAACGTGGGTAAATCTTTCGCCGGACCTCGTAAAGAGATTCCTCTATAACCTCTATCGGAACGGGCTTTCCACCCGGCGAATTCTCTGACACTGTTACTTCACTTACCCTGTATTACTTGCTTGCAGGTGCCTGCTTATTATTTGATAAGCCCCATACATAAGCTGTCAATAACTGGATCTTCTCAGGACTCAATACTTTATCTTGAGCAGGCATTTGTGCCATACGACCTTTTGCAACAGTCTCAATAATGGTTGCTTCAGAACCACCGTATAACCAAACTTTATCAGTGAGATTTGGAGCGCCTAAAGCAATATTACCTTTTCCATCTGGACCATGACATGCAGCGCAGTTAGCTTTAAATACTTCAGCACCACGCGCCACTTTGAGATCATCAGCAGGCAAGCCAGATAAGCTGCGAACATAATTTGCTACGTCCACAATTTGCTTGCTGTCTAACTGTGGGAATGGAGGCATTACACCGCCACGACCATTGGTAATGGTTATCTTAATGTTCTCAGGCGAGCCACCATATAACCAGTCGCCATCAGTCAAATTCGGGAATCCTTTAGAGCCGCCAGCATCTGAGCCGTGACATTGCGCGCAAGAGTTTAAGAACAGACGTTGACCCATTTCACGAGCTTGAGGATCAGCTGCGATTTGCTCAATATCCATCTTCACATATTTTGCATAGACTGGCTTTAACTCATCGTTTGCGGTAGTCATTGACTTCATCAATGCGCCATCAGTGCTATAGCCCAACACGCCTGGGTATGAACCAAGACCTGGATAGAGAACTAAGTAAACCAAACCAAAAATACAAAAGATGAGGAACATCCACATCCACCAGCGTGGCAGAGGATTATTCAATTCACGTAAGTCGCCATCCCAAACGTGACCAGTGTCATCCACTTGACCATCTGGCTTTAGCGTTACCTTAGTCTTACGTTGAGAAAATAATAACCAGATGCACCATACAATACCGACCAAAGTTACTAAGGCGATATAGGTACTCCAACCGGCACCAAGAAAGTCACTCATGATTTATCCTTACTGAATTCATCGGGTAGATCGAACGGGAGTTCTGCGGATTCTTGATTAGCAGGCTGTCTTTTTGCAGACCAAGCCCACCAAACAATTCCTAAAAAAACTACTAAGCCAAGCACTGTAGATATTGCTGAGAGGTAGGGTGCGATATTTTGCATAGTTTCCCAGTAACTAAGAATTACTTAGCTACTACCTCATCAACAATGATGTATCTACGATTGATGCCAAGACCTTGCAGATACGCAACTAAAGCATCAAGCTCAGTCTTACCTTCCAATTCTTTTGGCGCATTAGCAATATCTTCGTCGGTATATGGCACACCTAAGCGACGCATTGCAGTCATGTGCGACTGAATTGTGCTGGCATCCGCAGCATTCTTCGCCAAGTACGGATAAGCAGGCATATTAGATTCAGGAACCACGTCGCGTGGATTATTCAAGTGGATCTGATGCCAAGCATCAGAATAACGACCACCTACACGAGCCAAATCTAGACCAGTACGTTTGCTTCCCCACATAAATGGGTGGTCATATACAGATTCACCAGCCAATGAATACGGACCATAACGCTCTACTTCAGAGCGCAAAGTACGAATCTGCTGTGAATGGCAGCCTAAGCAACCTTCACGCTGATAGATATCACGGCCTGCTAAACGTAAAGCAGAATAAGGCACTACTCCAGGGCTGGGCTCTGTAGTGGAGTGCTGGAAAAATAAGGGAACGATTTGCACTAAACCAGCAATCGAAATTGCTGCAATAGTGGCAATGATCAACCAACCAGCATTACGCTCAAGCGTTTCGTGGGAGAAAAATCGACGTTGTTCTGACATGTTCTTTTCCTTAGTGAGCGGCAATAGATGCTTGTGGAATCTCAGCATCAATAAATTTTTTGTTAATCACTGTCTTGTAAACGTTGTAAGCCATGATCAACATGCCACCT
>JBGAIU010000008.1:0-73070 GCA_044225315.1 Polynucleobacter sp. | reverse complement strand
TCATCTGGACCAAAATAAGGTGTGGCAATGGTGAGCTCCTGGCGAGCATCCATAATTGCTGAAAGCAATACTTGATACAAAACATCATCTCGATATACCGGACCAGATGAGAATTCTTGAGCCAACGCTGCGCCCTCATGCGGAGATGCTGGTGGCTCACGATCATTGAAATGCTTGATTCGGGGGTTATCAACACTCCAGTCAAAAGTAAAGGTGAGTTCAAATTGGGACGCCACAGGGCCCTCAATGCGAACCATGGCATCAACCCACTCTCCGACACCGGAGTCTTGCTTAAATGTACGGGGATCAACCATATTCATGCTGCCAGTCCACACAACGGCGCCATCAATCACAAATATCTTTCGATGTAGGTGTAAATCCGCTCGCCGAAACTGAAAACGGCCAAACTGAATTGGCAAGGCTTCCGTTACCTGAATACCAGCAGCGCGAAAACGCGCAGGCCATTGCGACTTAAACCAGTCTTTACTGCCCAAAGAATCTAGCAACACTCGGCATGCAACGCCACGATTAGCAGCAGCTATTAATGCTTCACCTACTTTATCAGCATCGCCACCCAGAGCCCAGATATAAAACTCCAGATGCAAACTCTTTTTGGCTTGATTAATCTCATGAATGAATAATTGCAATATCTTTAAAGATTCCGTGTGCAACTCGATCTTATTTCCCGCAACCACAGGCGATCCATTTCGAGATTCTGCAAGCAAACTTAATGCCTGGCCTTCTATTGGCAGCTTCTTGCGATCTGCCAAATATTGCTGACGCATTTCTTGAGTAATCTTTTCATACTCATGATTCATGCAAACAATTTTTCTTGTTAACTTACGTCCAACCGGACGCTCACCAATCAAGATGTATAGAGATACGCCAATGAGAGGCACCAAGATCACAATGAGGAACCAAGCAAATGCCACTCCCACAGGTTTTCTAGCTGAAATCAGATAAAGACCAAATAAAAAAACGATACTGGCGTGCAGGATCGGGATCCAAATTAATGAAAACCCAAAAACTGATCCGAAGATGTAAGACAGTATGTTCATTCCAATTCCAATTCAGCAGCGATACCTAGATGATCCGATAACTTTAGCCATTCATGCAAAATTTCTACTGAATGAATTTTAAGTCCACGTACATAAATTCGATCCATGGGCAAAATTGGCTTCACACTAGGAAACGTTCTTGCGGGAGCTCCGGTAAGAACCTCAAAAACCTCATTAAACCCAGCTTCACGCATTGGAGAGCCCACCCTATTGCGCCAATCATTGAAGTCACCTGCAACAATCGTCGGAGCGCCATCGGTTAATTCCTCGATGTAACGAATGATTTCTCCAACCTGACGCTCTCTGCCTCGCTCAAACAAAGCCAAATGAACACAAAAGCAATGAATAGCTGGCGCAAGCTCATCAAACTGGATCATGCCATGTAGCAAGCCACGCTTTTCAAAACGATAAGCAGAAATATCGTAATTATTTCCTTTAAATAAAGGTCGCTTAGAAAGAATTGCGTTTCCATGATGACCATCTGGATACTCAACATTTTTTCCATAGTGCCAATCATGCCAAAAGTCTTCTGACAAGAAATCAGTTAACTCTGTCATTGGCCACTGCCCAAAGCGACGAATGCGCCCACGATGTTCTTGCTGTAATTCTTGTAAGAACAAAATATCTGGATGATGGCTACGCATTTTTTGGCGCAGTTGATAAATCGTTGAATGGCGATGCAAGGGAGACAAGCCCTTGTGCACATTCATACTCATCACTGTAAAGCGGGTGGTTTGCATTTGAGTCACTAAGACTATCCCGCAGCGTTTTGGCGTCTAATTCGCGCCATATAAATTTCACTCTCGACTAAGTCCTGACATTGCATGCACTTATTGCAGATCGAGGCCTGCTCTCTCAACTCATCTATTGAGCTGATTGGGTTAGCGTCTAAATACTCGCGCAAATCAATGTCAAAGACCTCATTACAGAGGCAAACTATTTCGGCCATAAGTCAAAAATAAGGGAAATCGGTCTCATTTCAGTCATTTTGCCATTGCCTTGATAGAATCAAGCGCATGTTGAATGCCTTTCATGATGCTTTTGCCCTACTTGCTCACCTAGATGGTAGTGTCCTGGGTATCGTTTTGGTATCTCTACAAGTTAGTCTAACGGCCCTCCTGTTTGGCACGCTTCTTGGGGTTCCGATGGGTGCATTGCTGGCTACCGAAGAATTTGAGGGCAAGAAAGCAATTATTGTGACCCTCAATACCTTAATGGGAGTTCCTACAGTTATTGTTGGGGTCATCGTTTACCTATTACTATCCCGCTCTGGACCTCTGGGGGCTTGGGGATGGCTTTTTACCGCAAAAGGTATGACGCTGGCCCAAACCTTGCTAACCACCCCATTAATTGCAGCCCTTAGTAGGCAAATCCTGGAAGATTCCTGGAAGATCCATCGAGACTCTTTTTTAAGTCTTCGCTTACCCCTTTTTTCTCGCTACAAGTGGCTTATTTGGGACTGCCGCTTCTCGCTAACAATCGCGATTTTGGCTGGCCTTGCTAGAGCCATTTCCGAGGTGGGTGCAGTCATGATTGTAGGCGGCAATATTGATCACTCAACTAGAACCATGACTACTGCAATTGCTCTAGAAACCAGTAAAGGCGACTTACCCCTAGCTTTGGCATTGGGAATCATCCTGTTAACTATTGTTCTCCTAGCAAATTTATTTACTTTTGCTGTGCGCCAAATTGTGGAGCGTCGTTATGGTTAATAAGAACGAGCAATTTGAACGATTCATCGAACTCAAAGATATTGCCGTCGTAAGGGAAGGCCGAACGATATTGAATATCCCTCATGCCCTGATTCCAGCGGATCGAATTACTGCCTGCATTGGCCCTAATGGTGCCGGCAAAACAACTCTGCTTAAATTGCTAGCTGGGTTGATACAACCTGATTCAGGCTCCATTCAATTTTCATTTGATAGCAAAACCGCTTTGGTACTCCACCACACTCCAATGATCAAGGCATCGGCACGAGCCAATTTGGGCTTAGTTCGAGATGTCGATTCCTCAATTACCGATAAAGATATTGATCTTGCGTTAAAGCAAGTGGGACTTAGTCAATTAGCGCAAAATCCTGCCCACAAGCTCTCAGCAGGCGAGCGTCAGAAACTCTGCCTTGCTAGAGCCATATTACAAAAACCAAATCTTGTTCTACTAGACGAGCCAACGGCAAATTTAGACCCCAACACCACCGAACAAGTAGAAGAAATGATTCGTCAATTTGATCAAAGCGGTTCGGATCTTATTTTCTCCTATCATCAGCTTGCTCAAGTAAAAAGATTGGCTGAATAAATTCTCTTCATCGACCAAGGAGAGATAAAAGAAAAAGGACCCGTAGGCCCTTTCTTTTTAAATCCTCAAACCACAGCAGCAAAACGCTACCTACATCAAGAACTCATTACCGAGTAATTACGAAGTCATTATTTTGCTGCTGGTGCTGGAGTTGCAGCAGGGGCTGCAGCTACAGGCGCAACAAATGGTGGTGGCGCAACACAAGCAGCTGGCGCAGGAGTTCTTGCAACCCTGAATTTATCAGCCACTCGATTTTGCGCTTGGCACAATTGATAAACAGCAACCCTATCTCCATAAGCAGCTTTAGCCTTTGTTAAAGCCGCTGCCTCTGCTTGCTCAGGAGTCAGTGGAGGCAACGCCGCCAATGCAGCAGTACCACTTAACGCTACCAATGTAAAAGCGATAATTTTTTTCATGGCTTTGTCCTTACTTATTTACTTTGTTGTACCAGAGCTCATGGTGCTCTTTAGCCCACGTAGCATCCACGTAACCGGTTTTCATACCATCGATTGAACCTTGCATACCAATAGTACCGATATAAATATGGCCCATCGCCATTGCAGTCATCAAAATCGCAGCGCTACTGTGAATGATGTTGGCAATTTGCATCGTACCGCGCAAGTACTGCATATCCATAAATGGAACGATCATATCGAGCACGAAACCAGAACCAGAAATCACCAGGCCCAAGAATGTCATTCCAAACCAAAACCAGAATTTCTCACCCATATTGAAGAAACCTGATGGCACATGCTTACCGCTAAATATTCCGCCGAAGGAAAGCAACCACTGAAGATCGCCCTTCTCTGGAATATTTTTTCCAACGAATAGCAGGAAGAAGATCACAATACTTAGCGTAAATAGCGGGCCTGTGAAATTATGGATGTTTTTGCAAACCATTAAGAATGAACCATAAGCGGTTCCACCCATCAAAGGCATTGCAAAATACTTGCCATACAAAATCAATAAGCCAGTAAAGGCGAGAGCTAAAAAGCTAAACGCCATTACCCAGTGAGTGAAGCGACTAAAGCCACCAAAACGCTTAATCTTTACTCCAGAAAGTGGCTCATGTAGTTTTATAGAGCCCTTGACGGTGTACATCGCGACAATACCAAAGAAAGCAATTGCCAATAACCAGCCGCCATATACAGTAATCACGCCATTACGAATGACGCGCCACTCTTGACCGGCACGTTGGATCAAAACTCCAGACTGCTTGTCTGGAAATTTTCTGGATCGCTATTAGGGGCAGTGAAGATTGATGGATTTGCAGGCTGAGACTGTGCCTGAGTACCACTAGCAAGCGCATTAGGATTTGCGGGCACTGATGATGGCGGAATATCCACACCACCTGGTGAGGGCAATGGCGCCATTGGCGCACGTTCCGCAAAAGTCATACCGCTGACTAGCGTGAGTGATAAACCTAAAGTCACCACCAAAGCGCCTAATACTTTAAAAAATGATCGTTTCATAAAAATGTCCTTGAACGTTATCGACGTTATCGTTTTATTTATTGTTTTTAGATGATCACTTAATACGACTGTATTCGTTTTGACCTTGATTACGCTTGTCAATCGACTCAGTCCAGCTAGCTTGATTGCCAGGCGTCCATCCTTTTGTCACGAAGCCATTATTAGCACCCATATAAGGGGCGACATCAGGACGCTTAGCAGCCTTCGCGGCAATCTCAGGAGGCTCAGAGCATGCAGTCAATACAGAAGCGACAATGCTAAGGCCGAGGATCTTGTAATGCGCTTTCATTATTTAGCCCCCGGAATTTTTGCAGCAGGTGTTGGAGTTGGCGCTGGTGTATCTGGGCCGCCGTAAGCGGTTGTCCAACCGAATGCCTTGGAACCAGGATACTTACCATTTTTCTCGCGGGTTTTAACGCGATTATTAAAGATATCGCTAATCACATCGCTGTCGCCACCAATCAATGCCTTGGTAGAACACATTTCCGCACACAATGGCAACTTACCTTCTGCCAAACGATTGCGACCGTACTTCTCGAACTCAGCAACGCTTCCATTCTCCTCTGGTCCACCACTGCAGAATGTGCACTTATCCATCTTGCTGCGAGAACCAAAGGCGCCTTTACTCAAGAACTGAAGTGCGCCAAATGGACATGCAAATGAGCAGTAGCCACAGCCGATGCAAATATCTTTGTCATGAAGGACCACACCTTCATCGGTGCGGTAGAAGCAATCCACTGGACAAACCGCCATACAAGGCGCATCGGTACAGTGCATACAAGCAACTGATACTGACTTTTCTTGGCCGATAATGCCGTCGTTCACTGTAACGACGCGTCGTCGATTGACGCCCCAAGGTACTTCGTTATCGTTCTTACATGCAGTCACACAGCCATTGCACTCAATGCAACGCTCTGTATCGCAGATAAATTTCATTCTTGCCATTGTGTTCTCCTGACTCTATCTTTTACTTAGGCAAATTTTTCGATTTGACACATGGTTGTCTTAGTCTCTTGCATCATCGTGACCTGGTCATAACCATATGTTGTGGCGGTATTAACTGCTTCACCTTGGACTACTGGTGCAGCACCTTCTGGGTAGTACTTGCGAATGTTCTCGCCTTGCCACCAACCAGCAAAGTGAAACGGCACAAAAGCAGTTCCTTGGTCAACACGCTCGGTAACCAACGCGCGCACCTTGATCTTGGCACCAGTAGGAGATTTAACCCACACATAATCCCAGTTCTTGATGCCACGATCTGCAGCAGCCTTTGGATTAATCTCCACAAAGTTTTCTTGTTGAAGTTCTGCAAGCCATGGGTTCGAACGAGTTTCATCACCACCACCCTCATACTCAACCAAACGTCCTGAAGTCAGAATGATCGGGAACTTCTCATACAGCTTATTGTTCAAGTTTTGATCTTGAACAGTCTTATATAGCGTTGGTAAACGCCAGAAGTTTTTCTTGTCTGCTGAGGTTGGATACTTACGCATCATTGCCGCATTAGTACTGTAGAGCGCCTCGCGGTGAATTGGAATTGGATCTGGGAAATTCCAAACTACTGCGCGTGCTTTTGCATTGCCAAATGGATGACAACCATTCTTCATCACAACGCGCTGGATACCACCAGATAAGTCAGTCTTCCAGTTCTTACCTTCGGCTAACTTCTTCTCATCTTCGGTTAACTGATCCCACCAGCCCAACTTCTTAACCAATACATGATCAAACTCTGGGTAGCCAGTAGTAATTGCGGAACCTTTTGAGCAAGAACCATCTCCAGCTAACAAACTTACGCCATCACGCTCAACACCAAAGTTGGCGCGGAAGTTGCCGCCGCCCTCCATCACACTCTTACTAGTGTCATAAAGGTTTGGTGAACCTGGGTGCTTGATTGCCGCTGTGCCATAGCAAGGCCAAGGCAAGCCGTAGTAATCGCCAGTTGTGTCATATCCGGTTACTGGATCTACGCCACCACGAGACTTCAAAGTCTTCGGATCAAAAGTGGCAACCATTCTCATATGCGCTTTTAAGCGTTCTGGAGTCTGACCGGTGTAGCCAATAGTCCAGCATGAACGATTAATCTCGCGCAGAATGTCTTCGATTTATGGCTCTCTCCATTGCTTTCCTGCAAACTTAGAATTGAGAATCTTGTAGTTTTTGGAGAGTTTTTCGCCGAAACCAAGACGATCAGCAAAAGCTTGCATGATTACGTGATCTGGCACAGATTCAAACAAAGGATCAATAACTTTTTCACGCCACTGTAAAGAGCGATTAGATGCAGTCGCTGTACCGCAAGTTTCAAACTGAGTTGCGGCTGGTAATAAGTACACGTTACGATTCTTATTAACTGTATCGCCCTCTGCCGCAGGCATAGCTGCCATTGCTGCAGTCGCGCTTGGGTATGGATCAACCACCACCAATAGATCCAACTTATTCATCGCGCGCTTCATATCCAAACCACGGGTTTGTGAATTAGGCGCATGACCCCAGAAGAAAAGACTCTTCACATTTGTCTGCTGATCGATCATGTCATTCTTTTCGAGAACGGCATCGACCCAACGAGAAACGGTAGTGCCTGATTTTTCCATCATGTCTGGCGCGTAACGACCTTTAATCCAATCGTAATCAACACCCCATACGGCAGCGAAGTGCTTCCATGAGCCAGCTGCAAGACCATAGTAGCCAGGCAATGAGTCTGGGTTAGGACCTACGTCAGTCGCGCCCTGAACGTTATCGTGACCGCGGAAGATGTTTGTTCCACCACCCGATCTACCTACGTTACCCAAGGCTAATTGCAAGATACATGAAGCGCGCACCATGGCATTACCAATGGTGTGCTGAGTTTGTCCCATGCACCACACAACGGTACTTGGGCGATTCATGGCCATTGTTTTTGCCACTTGATAAACCTGTGCCTCTGGAACACCGCAGGCCTCCTCTACAGCCGCAGGCGTCCACTTCTCCATCACTTCTTTACGGATTTCTTCCATACCGTAAACGCGATCGTTGATGTACTTTTTATCTTCCCAGCCATTTTTGAAGATGTGATACAGCACGCCAAATAGGAATGGAATGTCTGTACCTGAACGAATACGCACATATTGATCGGACTTTGCCGCGGTGCGGGTGTAGCGTGGATCAACCACGATCACCTTACAGCCGTTTTCCTTAGCATGCAGCAACATCAACATAGAAACAGGATGTGCTTCAGCAGCATTTGAGCCAATGTACAAAGCTGCCTTGGCATTCATCATGTCGTTGTAGCTATTTGTCATGGCACCGTAGCCCCATGTATTTGCTACACCAGCAACGGTAGTTGAGTGACAGATACGTACTTGATGGTCTGTATTGTTTGTTCCAAAGAAAGAGACCCACTTACGCAGTAAGTAGGCCTGTTCATTGTTATGCTTAGAAGATCCGATAAAGAACATCGCATCTGGTGAATACTTCTCACGAATACTCTTCATTTACGCAGTGATTTCTGTAAGCGCTTGATCCCATGAAATGCGCTGATACTTACCATCAACCAACTTCATCGGATAACGCAAACGATAATCACCATGACCATGCTCGCGTAAGGCAGCGCCTTTAGCGCAGTGAGCACCCATATTGATTGGAGAATCGAATACAGGGTTTTGACGAACCCAAACACCATTCTCAACTGTCGCATCTACTGCACAACCAACTGAGCAGTAAGTACAGATAGAACGCTTTACCTCAATCTTGCCCTTACCATCCAGCATGGCTTTGCTTGGTTCAGCTGCGGCCTTTTGCACCAAGCTTAGCTGGCTAGCCGCAATACCTGCACCAACGCCAATTCCTGATCGCTTTAAAAAGGTTCGGCGATCCATTGCTGGAACTGCTGCCTTAAGGCCACGTGACAAACTACCAATCAAGCGTGTTGTGGATCGACTGCTTTGAGGTGTATTGGATTTACGAGTCAGACTCATGTTTTATCCCTGAGAAATTTTTGTGTCTATTTATGAGAACAGTAAGCTTGGTAAATGCACCGATCTTTTAAATCATGGTGCTTGCGTAATATTTGCGCATGTGTTCAGTCATGGTTTTTGTCTCCTCCGAACCCTTTGTGACGCCAGCGATTTCTTTGGTAATAGCTTTACCAACAGATGTTTGAGAAGCGACGGCAACAGTACCCACTGCAGCGCCTGCACCAATAAAGAACATTCGACGAGATGTCTTTAGTTTTTCGCTTGAGGCAACTTTATTTTTAGTGCTCATTGCATGCTCCTTAGTAATTTTTCTTGACTAGAGTCAAGTTTAATCACTTATTGCACTTTTGACATATCCCCATAACAAAAGAGTAGTAGGGCTCTTTTGTTATTGCGGTGCAACATTAAATCATGTCAAAACTTTGACCTTCAATATCTAGGAATTCTCTAGTTAGAACGGCAACTGGATGGTAGAGATGCATCTCTGGAAGATCTTGGATAGCGTCGCACAATTCCCCATACCAAGGGCGAATATGCTCATTGAAAAAAACCCCTTTGGTTTGTAAGGTTTGATACCTCTACATCATCCCCTGCGATTAGATAGCGCATCACCTCACATAACGAGGAAATATGATCTTCAGTTTCGGTGACCTCTTCAGCGGCCTCAAGCCCAAACCCTTCAAGCGCTTTACGAATATTAACTAGTGGCCTTTCATTGAGATGGCCAGCCATATAAAACGACCCATTTAAAACTATGTTCGGTTTGCCCACGCTAATGAAATTCAAATCAAATTCGTCATGCCAAGCTTTGGCAGGATTATTTTTTGCAGCCTCAACTAGATCTAACCATGCTCTTGCCAATGGAGCGTCATTAGAACCATCTTGCTGATCACCAGTTGCAGCAATCTGATCTAAAAATTCTTGGTCAGGCGGCAAATGGAAAAAGCGAGCGTTCAATCCATACAGATCCGCTCTGGCCAAATCTTCTGGCAAACCCACATCCCCAACCTCAGCAGTTGATGGCTTATCCGTCTTCTGGACATCCTGATCTGTCATAACTCTTTCTTCACCATATCTACCACTCGGCAATCACCGCACATTTTTAAACGATCCATAGCTGCACCACTGAAGGCGCTATGCGCCCCCAATTTAGCCAGCATGAGATCCACCATTTTTGCAGTTCCAAATGGCTTGCCACAACTGATGCAATGGAAAGCTTGGGTTTCATTTAAGGTTTGCTTTTGTTTACGTTGCTCAACGCTTTGTAAACGCGGATCCAATCCTAATGCGTTTTCAGGGCATGTTTGTACACAGATGCCACATTGGACGCATTGCTTTTCAATAAAAGACAGAATAGGCTCATCGACATTGTCGAGAAGCGCGCCTTCTGGACAACTGCCAACACAAGACATGCACAAAGTACATGCATCACGATTAATCGTTAATCCGCCTAATAAAGAATTTTTTGGCAGAGGTGCACTTGCCTCAGGCAATCGTGTCTTTGCTTGTTTTTGCAAATACTCTAAAACCGCCTCTAAAGTTTCCCGCTTTTGATTTGATAAACCAAAGCTCGCTGGTGAACAAATGGGCTTTAAGCTACCGCGTTGGCGGAGATTACCCATTGCTTTAGAAAATGGGCTCAAGTCATTTTGAGAATCGGTCATTAGCAATTGAATGCGATCCTCAAATCCGTACGCATTCAGAATTGAATTAGCCAGCTGTACTTGATTGATTAGCGCATCGCGATAGGCCGGATCCTCATCCCCACTTAACAATAGGATCACCTCGGCAAAACCATATGACAAAGCTCCAAGCCACAGCTCTAGGCCAGTCGATGCAATATGCTCAATCCCATACGGAACCACAAAAGCTGGAAGACCTTCAAACTGTTTTGGCAAAACATGGGCGGATCGACCTAGGCTATCAATCAGCTAAGTACCGGCTTTGAGGTTATGCAGTAACAAGCTTGGTGTGATATCTAGATTAAGTTTTGCAGCTTCTGCGTTAAATACGCTAGCGATAGTTTTTAATTCTTTTCCTTGATGCGAGACACTTGGATAGTTGTAACGCATCGCCCCAGATGGGCAAACGGTAGAGCAAGCACCGCATCCCATGCAAAGATTAGGATTGACCTCTACGGTTCCTTGGCCATTCTTAAATAGAGAGCTAATTGCCCCTGTAGAGCAAACATCAATACAAGCGCTACATCCAACTTTTCCATTTCTGCCGTGCGCACAAAGCTTATCGTTGTAGGCAAAATATTTAGGCTTTTCAAACTCACCCATCATCTCAAGCAATTGACTCATGATCAATGCCTGCTCAAGGGGATCGCTGCCGGGCGCAAAATAGCCTTGCGGTGTTTGACTCATGCGCATTGCAGGGTTTTGGCGCAAATCTAAAACCAGATCGAATTCAGAGGTACGTTCACGCTCCTCCCGATCAAATGAAATTGCACCAATACTTGCGCAAGCAGTTACACATGAGCGGTGCGCTTTACATTTACTTAAGTCAATTTGAAATGAAAGATTAATTGCATTTTCTGGGCAGGCTTCAAGACATGCTCCGCAGCGAGTACACATCTCTAAATCAATGGGATTTTTCGCCTCCCAAGTTATCGTGAATTTGCCAAGATAACCATCTAGCTTGGTAACTACGCCGCTATATATTGGGTAATCACGAGTAAGCGGCAATTCACCTGGCTCAGTGCAAAGAACAGAAACATCTAAAGAGGTTTGAAGCTTTTCTGCCCAGGGTATCGCTTGGGCACCAGAACCCAAAATTAATAACCTGCCTTGGCTTTCGTAATTCACGACTGGCACGGCCTCTGCTTCTGGCATCTCACTTAAGGCAAGTAGAGCCGCAATCTTAGGTCCTGATGTTTTTGCCTCTTGCGTCCAACCAGCGACTTCTCGAATATTTACAAACTTTAATGGGGCAATTAATGGCTTTTCAGCTTGATTTGCCAGCTCACTAAATAAGGAAGCTTCTTGTGTACAAGCAACTACGATGGATTCGGGGCTATCCAAGCCCTTCAAGAAAGAACCAACCTCTTGCCTACACAAAGAGTTGTGCATGGTCACGCCTAACGCCTTGGCGTCTAGAGGCATTGTGCCGTTGCAATTACATACGAATTTTTGACCCATGAACAACCTTCTAGGTTTTTTTCTGCTCTAACTCTGATAAGGGGATGCTTACATTTGTCGCCACAGTTAATGACTCATTCATCGACTGATTAACCCCCTGAATATCGGAAGATGTTAAATCAGTTTGAGTTTCCACCTCTAAAGCATGACTTTCGGGGTTGGATAAAGCGTCGGACGACTTACCACCCTCCTTTGTCGCAACTACTTCCGTCTTCTTGCGAAAAAGATTCAACATATCGCTTTGAACCATTCGCTCTAGCATGCCCTGCGGTAGTGGATCTGGCTTGGAATAGTCATCAATATAAATATCTAGGCCATCCATCACATTGAAGTGCGGGTCAGTAAACATCTTTTTTAAAGCTGCTTGCTGAACGACGGGGTCAACGTCTGGCTTCATGAAAGCAGAGAAATCAGGTGCAAATCGATCGATTTTTTCGACATCCTCAAGCGTTACTGGAGGCTGAGTTTGAATTTCTTCTTTTGTCTTATCTAGCGCGCTGCTATCAGTGGCCGATTTTGCAGGGGCTTTCTTAACCAGCTCTTCAGCAGAATCTAGTTCTTTTTCTTTGCCAGACTTACGACGAGACCAGCGACCAAAAAAGCCTTCGCTCATCTCTCCCCCGTTGGACGCTCAGCACCTTTGAATGAAGCAGGCTTATGACGTTTTTTAGGCTCTGGTCGGTAATGCTCATCGACATACTCCTGTAACCAGGCAGTATGCTCCTGACTCATAGGCACTGTATCAACCGACTCGCCACCATCTAGCAAGCGAGCCGCCTCGTTATAACTTACGCAAATACGATGGGGCACGGCAATGGTCGCATCAGTCCTGGCCAAAGGAAGAGACTGTGCATCAATATACCGATCAATGTCTTCCTCAATACGCCACATTACAAACCAACAAGGCTTGGGAGCTGAAGTATTGAGGTAGTAACCCTCGGACTCATCCTGAAAAAGGTCTAATTCAAATCCAGTAAACAGCCATGTTTCACCATCTGCATCACGTTCATGAAATTTTCCCGTGATTGAATTAGGCGATTTACTTTCGAACTGCCCAAAATCAGGCAAAACCTCCTGAGGAACCCATCGGTGTGAAACCCATGGGTTATCCATTTTTTGTTTACGCATGAGTACCGCAAAGCGCATAAAGATTTTGCTCTTAAGTGTTTTGAACCACTATGTTAGGGAACTTACTGCTCATATCCTTTGATAGCGCAGCAACTCTTATAGCAACTCGTCTAGCAATATTTTTGTATATAGCGCTGATAGCTCCATCGGGATCAGCAACTACAGTAGGCCTCCCCGCGTCAGCCTGCTCACGTATCGATAGATTCAAAGGCAACGCACCCAGGAACTCAACGCCGTATTCCTTACACATTTTTTCACCGCCGCCAGCACCAAAAACATCCTCTTCATGACCGCAACTGGGACAGACATAAGTACTCATATTCTCAATAATGCCAACAATAGGTACGCCAACCTTTTCAAACATCTTGAGACCTTTACGAGCATCAAGCAAGGCAATGTCTTGCGGGGTGGTCACAATCACTGAACCCGTAACAGGAACTTTTTGAGAAAGGGTTAATTGAATGTCTCCGGTACCTGGCGGCATATCTACCACCAAGTAATCTAAGTCGCGCCAGCGCGTTTGGCGCAACAACTGCTCTAATGCCGAGGTTACCATTGGCCCACGCCATACCATCGGCGCATCATCGTCAATTAAGAAGCCAATTGAGCTTGCTTGTAAACCATGACCTTCCATTGGCTTAATCGTATTCTCCTCAAAAGAATCTGGTCTACCCGTAATACCCAACATCATGGGTTGGCTTGGCCCATAAATATCAGCATCCAATATTCCGACCTGCGCCCCCTCAGCAGCTAAAGCTAGTGCTAAATTTACAGCCGTAGTTGACTTGCCAACACCGCCTTTACCGCTTGCAACGGCAATAATATTTTTCACTCCAGGCAGTAACTTAACCCCACGCTGAACGGCATGCGCAACGATTTGGCTGGTGACATTCACACTAACGTTTTTGACGCCAGGCAAATTACGCAAAGAATTAATCGCCGCTTTTCTAATCGAATCAAACTGACTTTTTGCTGGGTAGCCTAAAACAATATCCAGAGAAATATCGCCATCCTCTACTTTGAGATTTTTAATATTTTTAGCGGTAACGAAATCGATATTCGTATTGGGATCGACCACACTTTTCAAGGCACCCTGAACCGCTTCAACAGTAACTGACACTACTTTCTCCTATAGCGAGTAACCCACGCGATACATCACGGAGTTACAAAAAATATTGAATTAATAAGAAGTAGATTAACCGCACCAGCAAAAAATTGCTTGAAATGAGATCGCATGATCTCGTGAGGCTAGATTAAAAAATGGCTAGACTGATGTAATACACAACCATAGACATCAAGGCAGTAGCTGGAATCGTGAAAATCCATGCCCATACGATGTTTCCAGCAACGCCCCAACGAACAGCACTAGCTCTTTGTGTAGAGCCCACGCCCACAATAGCCCCAGTAATTGCGTGGGTAGTTGAAACAGGAACCCCTAATGCTGTGGCAGTAAAGAGAGTAATCGCACCACCAGTCTCAGCACAAAAACCACCAACTGGTTTGAGCTTCGTGAGTTTTTGACCCATGGTCTTAACAATACGCCAGCCACCAAACATGGTGCCCATAGCGATAGCAATGTAGCAAGCAATAATGGTCCAGGTAGGAGGCATGCTACCGCCAGCCTCTGCGTATCCAGAAATGATTAGAAGCAACCAAATAATGCCGATTGTCTTTTGAGCATCATTACCACCGTGACCTAGACTATAAGCGCCAGCAGAAAGTAATTGCAAACGACGGAACCAGCGATCTGTCTTGGCCAGCGTTGCATGCCTGCATACCCATGAAACCAAAAGCATCGTCAATGAGCCCAATAAGAAACCTACTAATGGCGAAATGAAGATGAAGGCAACAGTCTTAAAGATCCCAGCCCAAACCAAACCAGATACACCCGCCTTTGGTAGAGCCGCGCCAACAAGGCCGCCAATCAAAGCATGTGATGAACTAGATGGGATACCGTAATACCAAGTAACTACGTTCCAGATAATCGCGCCCACCAATGCGCCAAAGATGACGTGCAAATCTACTGCCGATGGATGAACGATGCCCTTACCTACAGTTGCAGCAACGCTGAGATGAAAGATAAAGATCGCCAAGAAATTAAAGAAAGCAGCAAATACAACAGCTTGCTGTGGCTTTAGAACGCCAGTGGATACAACGGTAGCAATAGAGTTCGCCGCATCATGAAATCCATTCATGAAGTCGAAACCCAGCGCAAGCATTACTAAAAGCGCTACAACCCAAAAAGCTACTTCTGTCGCTGGCAACTTAATTCGCCTTAAGAGTTTTCAAGAACAATGCCTTCAACCAAGTTGGCAACGTCTTCACATTTATCGGTTACTTCTTCGAGCAGCTCATAGATACGTTGGCATTTAATAAGCTCACGTACCTCGATATCCTCACGGAATAACCTTGTAATAGCGGTAGATAGGAGGCGATCAGCTCCAGACTCTAAATGGTCAATTTCATCGCAAGTCTTCAAAGCAGCCTTAGCAACCTCAGGATCGGAAATATCCTTCAAAGTGCCGACCGCATTCTTCATGCTGATGCAGCACTGATTACATAACTCAGCCATCTGCAACATCTCTGGTGTCATTTGCTTTACATCATAAAGATGCATCGCTTCTGTGCCGTTTTGCAATAAGTCAGCAACGTCATCCATCGTATTGATGAGTGAAAAAATTTGATCGCGATCGATTGGGGTAATAAATGTTTTATGCAAGCGGCGATGTACTTCTTTAACAACATCATCGCAAGCGTGTTCCGCTTTATCAACTTCTTGCGTGTATTTCGCACGCAAAGCTTCATCGCTGTAATGTTCAACAAACTTCAAAAAGGATTCTGAAGCTGCAACGATATTTCTAGCATGTTCATTGAACAATTCAAAGAAATTACCATCGTGAGGCATTAACTTACTGAAGAACATAAATCACGATCCTTTAGGAACAAAAACTACGGGTTTTGTTAGGTTTGGCGTCATTCTAAACAAAAGCTTATTGAACAACTGGAAAGCCAGCTTCTGTTATAAGCTGAGCAGATTTTTCGGCAGAAAGGGTGGTTTCAAGGGTTACGGTCTGGGTTGCTAAATCGGCCTGGACTTTAGCACTAGGATCCTGAGCCTGAACAGCTCGGGTCACGGCATTAATACAGCCGCCACAGGTCATTCCCGACACTTTTAAACTCAACATATCGACCCTTTTAAGTAATTTCACTTGCTATGGGGTAGATTATCTTCCATATGAACCCCCAAAAAGACGTGAATTCCTCGATTTTTACCCTAGATATCGATGGAATGACCTGCGCCTCTTGTGTGGCAAGGGTTGAGAAGGCGCTTGATCAAATTCCCGGGGTCGAGGCAGCCAGCGTTAACCTGGCCACAGAACAAGCAAAAGTCCGTCTAGAGCCCGGCTCCAACACCACAGTCGAAGAAATCCTCAATTTGGTGCAAAAAACAGGCTATGGGGCAAAGATCAGTTCACCACATGGAAATCTTGACCCTAACCCCACTCATGCATTTTGGGGATCAGATGGCTTAGGTAGAGTCTTACTAAGCTTTGCCCTGTCTGCCCCACTCTTCTTGCCCATGTTTTTTATGCCATTTGGCATCCATTGGGCGCTTGCTCCGAAATGGCAAATCTTGCTGGCAACACCCGTGCAATTTATTTTGGGTTGGCGCTTCTATAAATCTGGCTTTAAATCTCTCTTAGCTGGCGCTGGCAATATGGATTTATTGGTTGCGCTTGGAACCAGTGCTGCATATGGCTTGAGTGTTTATCAGATGGTTGCATCTCCACATGCCAACCATGAACTCTACTTCGAAGGTTCCACTGTCATCATTTGCATGGTCTTACTTGGCAAGTGGTTAGAAGCAAGAGCAAAGCGACAAACTAGCGAAGCAATTCGCGCCCTTCAAAAGCTATGGCCTGAGACTGCAAAAGTTCTTAATGCAAATATTGAAATTACAGAAGGAATTGCCTTTGATCAATATCGTGAACTACCTTTAGATCAAGTTTTTCCAGGTGATCACATCCTCGTGTTGCCGGGTGAGCGTATTCCAGTAGATAGTCTGATTCTATTGGGCAATAGCCATATTGATGAATCTCTTTTAACCGGCGAAAGCGACCCCGTTAAAAAATCACTCGAGGCAAAAGTGATTGGTGGATCGCTTAATGGTGAAGGCGCACTCATCATTGACGCTAAAGCGGTTGGTATTGAGAGTGTCTTATCCAAAATCATCACCTTAGTAGAAGATGCGCAAACACAAAAAGCACCTATTCAGAAATTGGTCGATAAAGTTAGTGCTATTTTTGTTCCGAGCGTCGTCATCGTTGCATTGCTAACCGGTTTAATGAATTGGATTTATCTTGATTCAGTTTCCATCGCAATCTTGCGCTCTGTCTCTGTTCTTGTGATAGCTTGCCCTTGCGCACTTGGTTTGGCCACACCAGCGGCAATCATGGCGGGAACAGGAGTGGCCGCACGCTTTGGCATCCTTATTAAAGACTCGCAAGTTCTCGAGTTAGCGCATCGCTTAAATATTGTTGCTTTTGATAAAACGGGCACTCTCACTATTGGTAAACCACAAGTTCTGGAATTTATTGATCTGAGTGGTGGCAATAATAAGAATACGCTTCTGGCAACTGCCGCAGGTTTACAAATGGGTAGCGAACACCCACTCGCAAAAGCGCTGATAGCCGCCGTCACGCTCGCTGGCACCAATCCCATTCCGCCATCTCAAAGCGAGGCTTTACCTGGGGTTGGTATTAGCGGAATACCAAGCGCAGGTCCGTGGGCCAATCAAAAACTTTTACTACAGAGCATTGCCTCACTAGAACAAAATCCGCGCTATTCAGAAATTTTGGCCAAGGCGCAACATTGCTTTAATCAGGGACAAACGGTATCTGTATTGATGAATGCAGAAATTCCATCGGCACCACTTGCCATCATCGGCTTTGGCGATGAACTCAAGGGCTCAGCAAAAACTGCGATCGATGCTTTACATCACTTAGATATTCACACCGTAATGCTCTCCGGCGATAACGCTGCTGCTGTAAAACGAGTTGGTGACTCAATCGGTATTGATGAAGTTTTTGGACAGGTATTACCTAACAGTAAGGCAGAAATTATTCGCCAATTGCAATCGTCTGGAAAAGATCAAACCAGACAATATGTCGCTATGGTAGGAGATGGAGTTAATGATGCGCCAGCCTTGGCAACTGCGGATGTTGGCATGGCTATGTCTACAGGCACAGATGTAGCAATGCAAGCAGCGGGTATCACCCTCATGCGTGGTGACCCCAGCTTAGTAGCAGATGCGATTGATATTTCCAAAAGAACCTGGAAGAAGATTCAACAAAATCTCTTTTGGGCTTTTGCATTTAATGCCACAGGCATTCCCCTTGCGGCACTTGGTTATTTATCACCAATGCTTGCGGGTAGCGCCATGGCGCTATCTAGTTTCTGCGTGCTAAGTAATGCACTTTTACTAAAACGCTGGCGCCCTACACATCGCTGATTAGACCATTACCCAGCATTATTTTGCGGGCTTGCGAACGAGCTCGATATCACCATAGATAGCACGTGTTTCGGATTTGGTGTTATCTGTATCAGTGAGTAAAGCAATTCCAATCACATCGCCTGGGGCTTCACCATAAGCAAGCTTGTAGTCGGCAGACAGATTACGCTGATGTTTATGCCATTGGCCCAAATTATCCCAACCCGAATCCACCACAATCGTTTTGATGCGCGAGGTATGGGCATTGGTAATAATGGAATCAACTGGTGATTTGCCAGACCAGATGTACATCAAGGTGGCGTATGGCATTTCTTGACCGCTGATTAAATTCGCCATCTCAAAATTCATTTTTTCTTTTAATGACAACTTAGATTTATTGCCATCAAACGCAACTAGGATTCTTAAGGGTGAGTCATCACGAAAACCTTCGCTATTGTCAGCCTCAGGCATAGCGCTTAGCGCTTTCCACTCCCATTGCAGCCACAAGTTATTTACTTTTTTTGGCTTCAGCTTTACCGCCAATCCTGAAGCGGCTGTTTTTGAGTTTGCACTTAATACCGTTTTACCTTGGTAATTTTCTAAACGATAGACGGTATTCTTTTTATAAGGCGCTATACGATAAAAACTCCAGCCCTGAGGCACCCCCTCTTTTGCCACCTCAGCCGAGAACTTTGGTAACTCATCCTGAGCAGGAATCTGATCTACGGAAATTGTCTGCCCTGCATCATCTTGAGTTACGCCGCCACGAAATCCAGCACAGCCTGATAGCGCAAGGGCTATCAGGAGCATCACGAGGAATGTGGCGAGTATGCGCATAAGAGAATTGTCCCAAAGTTTTGCTCAAGTAAGACTAAAATTATCGTATGCGCCAATACTCACCATCAAGCTGGGCCGCGATTAGCATTTGCATTGCGGCATTGGTGCACTTTGTCTTGGGCTTTGCAATTGAATTTTCGGTTGATGAGGCCCACTATGCCTTGTACGCACAGCATCTTGCTTGGAGCTACTTTGATCATCCACCTCTAGTGGGATGGATTCAGTGGCCATTGGTTGCTATTACCTCTTCCGAGGGAATCATTCGCCTTATTCCAGAATTTCTTTGGATACTTTCTTGTTATTTGGTTTATCAAGTTACATTAGAACTTCACCATTTACTTCAAGGTAGAAATGCAGGCTACCTAACTAGCGCACTGCCCTCTCAAAATACCTGTGGCCTCATGGCTGTGCTTGCAATTGTTGTCGCACCTATTCCCCATATACTTGCGATCGGTTTATTGCCAGACACTTTGCTTGCGCCTCTAAGTCTTGGGTTAATGATGATGGCACTACGTTGGCTTATTCAGGATCACTTCAGCATTCGTGATTGGATCATCACTGGCCTCTTGTTAGGTTTAGCTGGTCTTAGCAAATATACGGCGATATTTGGTGCTTTTGCTCTTCTGCTTGTGTTTCTAAGTAGCCCAAGAAAATCTTCAATCAAGACGCCAGGGTTTTGGGTGGCAGCCATCATCGCACTGCTCTTCATTAGTCCTGTCTTGTATTGGAATTGGGCAAACGATTGGATTTCCTTTAAGTATCAAATTGCTCATGGAGCAGGTAGCACATGGCTATGGCGAAGATTGGCGGCCTATATAGGTTTACAGATTTTGGTTTATGGGCCGCCGCTGGTGCTTGGTGCTTATTTATTTATTAAATATTGCGTTCATGGCGCCAAACTTTCTATCTGGGCTTTACTAGGATTCTTTGTAATTCCATTTGCAATCTTTGCAACACTTGCTGGCGGAGGTGGGCTACCACACTGGACATCTCCCGCATGGTTTTGTCTTGCTCCATTCGCGGGTATTGGCTTAGCAAAAGCTTGGTCTACTCAATATCGTCGCCTTGTTCAAACCTTCTTTGTTTCTCAACTAACGCTTTGCGCTATTGGATTTGCTTACGTACTTTCAGGCGGAATAAATTCAGCAATGATTAAATCTAATCCGATTGCCGATCTTTATGGCTGGAAATTGGCAGGACAAAAAGCAGCTAAATTAGCACAAGCAAGCAAAGTCCAAGGAATCGCTGTTCAGAACTGGACCTTGGGCAGTAGAGCTGCTTGGTATGCAAAACCGACTCCAGTATTTGTATTGGATCAGCGACAAGATCAATTTGATCTTTGGTTTGGCAAATTACCTCAAGGGGCAAATATTCTCCTGATCAACTGGTCTGGGATGCCTTTTCCAGCGCCAGTAGGTAACAAAGACTCATTTGAGCGTTGCGAGCCCTTAGAAAGCCTTGAAATTAAGCGTTTTGGCCAAATGTTGTCGAAATTTGACTTTAGCCTTTGTAGCAATTGGCAAAGTACTGAATTAGCAAGGTAAATCGTCAAAATTCAAGACCTTAGGTGCCCAAAGCATTATCCTTACGCCTATGCGTTCACAAGTCACATCCACCCCAAATCCAAAAGATACTGCTGGGTGGAAATCCATTCTGAAACGTGCATGGCCAACGATTCGCATCGTTCTATCGATTGCCCTGCTTTGGAAGGCAACCAGCGGAATTGATTGGCACACCCTTCTGGATTCAGAGATCAAGATGCAGCCCATCTGGCTAGTTGCCGCAGCAATTGCAATTTGCTGCGCATTTATTTGTGGAGGCTTGCGCTGGGGCTTTTTGATGCGCAGTGTAGGATTTCAAGGAAGTTTATTTAAATATGTCGCCCTATATTTTGCTGGCGGCTTAATTAATCAAGGTCTACCAAGTACTCTTGGTGGGGATAGTTATCGAGCCATTACCGCTACACACCTTAATAGCGCTGGCGATCTCAGCGAAACAAAGCAGTTAGACGAAGAGTTGCATCACTCCGTAGATTTAGAACATGCGCCGCCAAAACTACGTTTAAGTTTTGCAATGGTATTAGTTGATCGCTTGTTGGGATTGGCTGGAAATAATTTGCTTGGTGGTCTTGGACTTGTTTTGGGTGGGGCAACTCTTGCTGCATGGGGGCAAGATCTGGGTTATGCCGTTATCGCTGTCATGGTACTAGCAGGACTAATAATCGCATTTGTTCTAGCCTGGAAACCCACTACCGAGCTATTACAGAAATTACTAACTCGATTGAATATGGGCAATGCAATGCCTGGTATACGCCTTGCGTTCTCATGGCCCATGAATATTGCTCAAGCTATTTTTGCAATTGCAATCCACGGATTTATTATTTTGGCTTTTGGCTTTTGCTTAAGAGCTTATGGCGCAGAAGCACCAATCTCGAGCTTAATGATTGGCCTGCCTGCATTAAGCCTTTTATTAATGCTACCAATTAGTATTTCAGGATGGGGGTTACGTGAGGCGACGCTATCTTCTGTCCTAGCGTTGTGGGGTGTTAGTCCTTCACTAACGGTATTGGCTTCGATTAGCTACGGCGCACTTACCGTGATTTCCGTTCTTCCAGGCGCGTATTTTTTACTAAAACGAAAGTAATCACAGAGCAAAACTATGGCTATTAGCGTCAATACTATGCGGGCAATTGATCACTGGGTTGGTGCCCCCCTATGCGCAATTGTTAGCCCCCTTGTGGCATTAATGGATCGCATTAAAAATATATTTAGCCGTGGGCCCGAGGCACCAAAAAAACTTTTGTTTATCGAACTCTCAGAAATGGGAAGCGCGATTCTAGTAGACCCCGCCATGCGGAATGCGCAAGCACGTGGCGCTGAGATTTTCTTCTTAATCTTTAAAAGTAATTGGGCAAGTCTTACCCTACTCAATACTGTGAAGCCAGAAAATATCTTCACAATTGATTCCTCTAGTTTGGGTGGCCTAATTAAAGATACATTGCGTTTTTTGGTTTTGGCTCGCTATCACCGTATTGATACCGTCATTGACTTGGAGCTATTCTCACGCTTCACTGCTCTTCTTACAGGTCTATGCGGCGCTCGTAAGCGCGTCGGTTATCACATCTTTCACGGCGAAGGTTTGTGGCGCGGCTTCATGTTGACACACAAAGTTCATTACAACCCGCATATTCACATTACTAAGAACTTTTTCTCTTTAATTCATGCCGCGTTTGCTAAAGAGATTGAAGTGCCATTTAGCAAAGTTCATATTTCTGATGACGAAGTAAAGCTTGAGCAAGCGGTGATTAATCCGGATGTTTTGAAGAAAGTACTTTCTCGCATTGAAAAGAAAGCCGCTGAAGCTGGCATTCCATTTACCTATGGAAAAAATCGTATTATCTTGATCAATCCCAATGCTAGCGATCTTTTGCCACAACGTCGTTGGTCACAACAACGCTTCTCCGAACTGATTCAAGCAGTTCATCAACGCTATCCCGATGATCTAATCTTGATCACAGGGTCGCCAGCTGAGTTTGTGTATGTTGATAAAGTGCGCTTCGTCGCCAACGTGAAGAACGCTCTCAATTTTGCTGGCCAAGTAAGCTTTTCTGAGCTACCTCCACTCTACACACTCTCAGATGTCATGGTTACCAACGATTCTGGCCCTGGACATTTTTCCGCGGTTACCTCTCTTCGAACTGTAGTGCTATTTGGCCCTGAAACTCCCGCACTCTATGGTTCCATAGGCAACTCTATTGCGATCACGGCGAATCTTGCATGCTCTCCATGCGTTAGCGCAGCTAACCACCGCAAGACCCCCTGTCATGACAATGTTTGCATGCAAGCAATTAGCGTTGCCCAAGTTCTAGAAAAAGTAAATATTCAACTACAAGAAGCGGATAAGGCTAAAGGCCGCTAGTGAAATGAGCAAGAAAGCGATTTCTACGCTAGCTTGGTTAATCCCGCTTGCACCACTAACCCTTGCTGCGACGATTTATTTTGGTGAACTCCAAAGCAGTAGCTTTTTATTGATCAATCGATTTACCCAAACCCTACCTGATACCTTGTGGGCTTGGTTAACATTCTTGGGTAACGGCTGGGGGATATTTGCTTTAGCATTCCCGCTACTTTTATTGGCGCCACGAATATTCAGCGCCGGAATTCTCGGCGGGGGAATCTCCGCGTTAGCAAGCACTGCCTTGAAAAATATCTTTGATTTACCAAGACCAGCTAGCTTATTAGAAGAAGGCAGCTTTTACCGAATTGGTGAGCCTCTTTTTTTCAAGGCATTTCCATCTGGCCACACACTCACCGCTTTTGCAATTGCTAGCGCCTTATATTTCTCTTGCGCTAGATACAAACGGCCTCACCTGCTTGTCCTATTTCTAATTGCTAGCTTGGTAGGCTTATCTCGCAATGCAGTTGGAGCTCACTGGCTAACTGATGTCTTGGCAGGCGCAGGGGTTGGTATGTGGTGCGGTATGTTGGGAGCTCAGCTAGCGATTCATATCCCTGAATCACAACTCAAACCTCAATCTACTTGGAATCGCTTTATTGCGATTGGAGGGCTTGTCTCCATTTATGCGCATTACACCCAGATAATGGACCTCGAATTAAACCTTCCGTTGCAATATGCCTCTATTGCCATTGTTGCCATTACCCTGATATTTTTTATCAAGGCGCAGACAAATAGCTCTCAAGCGAATCTGGAGTAACCCTCATGTTTAGCTATCGTCATGCTTTCCATGCAGGCAGTCATGCCGATATTCTCAAGCACATTACCCTTATTCAATTAATTCAATATTTACAAGAAAAGCCTGGCGCATTAACCATCGTTGATACCCATGCTGGTGCGGGCATTTACAGTCTTGAAGATGGCTTTGCCGCAGTCAGCAAAGAGGCTGAAGGTGGGATCTTCTGTCTGCAGAAATTTATAGAGACTGGTGGCTCAATCCCTGAATGCATTCAACAATACATCGACTGCATTCAAGCTGAAAACCCAGAGGGAGGAATGAAGTTTTACCCAGGGTCTCCATTTATTCTTGCACACCTCTTACGAGCACAAGATCGCCTCAAGCTATTTGAACTGCACCCTAAGGAAATTGATATTCTTCGTCAGAATATTGCACAGCTGAAGCAAGCCAAACAAATCGATATTTATGCCGAAGACAGCTTTAGCAGACTGAAGGGTCTACTCCCTCCCCCAAGTAGACGTGGTCTTGTACTCATTGATCCCTCATATGAAGATAAACAAGATTATCGAAACCTAGAGATTGCAATTGAGGAAGGTCTACGTCGTTTTGCAACAGGTTGTTATGCAATTTGGTATCCCGTGATTTCCAGAAGAGAATCTGCGGAACTTCCTGAGCGCATGAAGCGAATTGCTACTGCCAATAATCGCTCTTGGCTACATACAAAGTTAAGAGTTGAAAATGCGCCCGGCGAGCGTCGCCTTCAAGCCAGCGGGATGTTTATCATCAATCCACCATGGACGCTAGAGAAGCATTTGACTGAAGCCATGCCAGTACTGGTTAAAGCGCTGGGCATGGATGGTGGTGCAAAACTTATCTTGAAGAGTTTTGAGGTTTAAGAGACCTTAGAAAGCTTTACCAACTAGCTTTAATACTAAATCCTGCCGAGCTGTACTCTATAGCCGCATTCGCACCAACAGGTAGAGTCAGTTTTTCGGATTGATGCCCAAATGGCAAATCCGTCAGAATCGGAATTTGTTTTGGCAGGCGACCACGAATTGCCTCTATCGCACGCTCTAAGTTGTAGCCTTTATCGTTATCGTATAAATGATAGGAAGAAAAACCACCCAATAGTATTGCGGACTGATTTTGAAGAATGTCAGCATCAACTAACTGCATCATCATCCTCTCCAATCGATAGGGATGCTCGTTCACATCTTCCAAGAATAAAATACCGCCTTTTGTTTGCACTGAAGATGGTAGATAAGGTGTTCCGACAAGACTAGTTATCACCGTCAAGTTACCACCCCATAGCAATCCCGAAATAGAGCCTGCCTTTGTCTCACCCATGAAAAGTTGTGGCGACTGAATTTGACAATCTAGCTTACGATCTTGTACGGCTGATATGAAATACTTCCACATGAATGGATCAGGCGAGACTAGAGTACCATTCTCATCAAATCGGCCAAAGTCGTAGTTGAGCATCGGCCCAGATAAAGTCACTGCACCCGTCTTGGCTAGCAAACCAAGTTCAAAAACCGTGAAATCACTATGTCCACAGATTTGCAATCCGCCTTTCACCGCATTAGCAATAGCATGCCACTGGATTTCGGGTAATAAGCGATGGATACCATAACCACCCCGCATTGCCATCACTACATTTTTTGGATCAACTTTTGCTAAGCCATTCAACTCATTCAAACGCTCTGCATCACTACCGGCAAAACGTTCTTGAACGCGATGCACACACTGAGCATTACCAATCTCAATGTCTTGGCTTTGAAAAAAAGCAATACCCGCTTCTGGACTTTTAGGGTCAATATTGGCGCCAGAGGGGGCAATCAGATAAATGGACTTCACCGACGCTCCTTAAAGAAGCTGCGTAGCAATTCACCGCACTCTTCACCCATAACCCCACCCTCGACCGTTGTCTGATGATTGATTTGTTTTGATGAGAATACATCTAAAACACTTCCAGCGGCACCTGTTTTGGGATCGGGTGCTCCGTAAACAATACGATCCACCCGTGCATGTAGCATTGCTCCTGCACACATGGTGCAGGGCTCTAAAGTGACATACAGGGTACTACCAGGCAACCGATAGTTCTCTTCGGCCTTGGCGGCAGCTCTAAGCGCCAACATTTCTGCATGAGCACTTGGATCATGATGCTTAATAGGCTGATTAAATGCCCTGGAAATCACCTGACCATCTCGCACCAAAACCGCACCAACAGGAACTTCGTCTTCTAAAGCAGCCAACTGCGCTTGCTCTATAGCTTGCTGCATAAATTGATGATCAATTTCAGTTTGATTCATTTATAGGTGGTTTACATCAGCCCAGCAGTTGGGTGTTTCATAAAGACGAACTGCGGAAAGTTCAAGTCGACCGCCAAAGGCTTTATTAAATACAGGCTGCAAAATTGCAAAAGCAGTAGTCGCTAAATTCTCTACTGTGGGTACATGCTCCATGATCACAGTTTTATGATTCGGTAGGCTTGCCAAAAACGCAACCAATGCTTCATCTTCCCTTGCCACCAGAAATGCATGATCCCAGGGCTCCACTACATATTGATTGGTGAGACGCTTGATATCCCCAAAATCAAGCACCATTCCATCGTCGGCTTTACCAGGATGATTTGCCACCTCGCCAGTTAGAGTAACTTCAATGGCATATCGGTGTCCATGTAAGTGACGACATTGACCATCATGATTGGGAATGCGGTGACCCGAATCAAATTCAAGTCGACGGGTAATAGAAATGTTCGATGGTTTATTAGTCATTGGGCTTATCAAGTATGGACGTCATATGCGCCCTATTTATCGAATTCCAATCAGTTTATGCGATTGAATACTTAATCTCCATAAAGGACGTTTTTGACATAAAGCGACGGCTAGTTCAGTGTTGCTTTTGATATCTGGTCCATCCATGGGCTGCAAGAAACGATTGCGGTAATCCATCTTCTCAAACCGAGACATTAATCTTTCCAGGGAATCCCGATCGGCTTGTGGAACGACTAATTTCAACTCATTTGCTTGGAGCACGATCAGATCTGATCCCGCCTTAGGACTAACGCATACCCAATCGACACCCTTGGGAACTTTGATAGTCCCATTTGTTTCTATGGCCACTTCAAAACCTTTTTGATGAAGCGCATTAATGAGATCTTCATCTAACTGCAGCAATGGCTCGCCGCCAGTAAAGACTACATATCGCTGTTGAGGACCAGCCGAAGTACTTTTCCAGGATTGCTCAATTGCAACTGCGAGATCCTGCGCAGTATTAAATTTACCGCCACCAATACCATCACTTCCAACAAAATCGGTGTCGCAAAATTGGCAAACGGCACTAGCACGATCCTCTTCACGACCGCTCCACAAATTACAACCAGCGAAACGGCAGAAGATAGCAGCGCGACCAGCATGAGCACCTTCACCTTGAAGTGTTGGGAAAAGTTCTTTTACGGTATACATGGTAATACGCTTATTTTAAGCGTATTACCTACTTCCAGGAGACTAACTCCCACTGCCAATAATCCTCTCAATAAGCATTAGCCCAAAAAATGCCGGGGGTAACATAGCGCCCAAATCCTCTGCGAATAACCCAACGACCAATTTCCGGGGAGAACCAAACATTTTCTTCGCGAAAATTCCTTACCCTAAACAAATCATTAACTTCAAAAAAGGGTATCTCGTTATGGTAGTGCAAGGTTGTAAATTTTCTAGCTGGAGAGGAAATTTCCTGCCAATTTAATGCTGTTATATCAACACCCCAAAAATAACTTACTCCTGAGTTGCCCACAACCTCATACCGAGATTGGTAAAACGCATGCCAACCCAACTTGAATTCCAAAGGCCATAAAGGGATCGGTTGCTGAAATTTTTGTGTGGGCGTCCAGTGAGGATCTTGCAAAACATAGCCCCATGGAGATTGAACTTCGTCCGGCAGCAAACCAAATTTTGCACTTCTTCTTTCAATGCGAATTACGTCACCGACAGAAATAATTCTTTCTGTTACGGTATCAACAATATTTTGGTTGAATACGTTACGTACTCGATATACCCACTCTTGCCCCAACTTTGGAGCCCTCACAGTTGGAGTTGGAGAAGGTTGGGCTACAGCAGGACCCTCAGGGAATGGTTGCGAAGAAATGCAGGCTGCTAAGAGCACAGAAAAGATAAGTGGAAGAAGTTTACTAATGTATTTCACTCAAATAAACTAAGTTGCCATTGATAACTGTTTTCATGGATTGCAACGCCGATTTGACTCTGGATCTGATAGGAGCCAGAAGACTCGCGAGCAACCCATCTACCAATACTTGGGGCAAACCAAATTGTTTCTTTGCGAATGCAATTGACCTTGTTCGGATCTTCACTTTCGTAGTTAATTAAGGTCTGATATTTAAAAGTAGTAAATTGACCAGCCGGCACGGTGATCACCTCCCAACCATTAGAGCTCATGTACTCTTGCCAGCTGAGCTTGTTATCAGAAAAGCCGCCAATACTGTATTTGGTAATGAATTGCCTGCTCCAAGAGCTTGTTAACTCAAGAGGCCAGAGTGGCAAACCAGGACTAAAGCTGAGAAGTTGAGGCCACTGGGGGTCAACTATAACTACCCCCCCCATGAGGACTGAATCTCGCTAGGAAGCGGCACATCATTTTCAAGGCGAGCAATATTAATATTTGATCCAATGCTAGTGATACCCTCTTTAATAATTCCGACAGTTCTTCCATCAAATAGGTTTTTCTTAACGTATGCCCACTCTTGTCCAAGCTGTGGAGAACGAACTGGGGGAATTGGATTTGGTTGAGCAATAGATGTGCCACGCTCATAACTCAGAGGGGATCCACAGGCAACTGGCAATAAGGCTGCTGAAACGATAAATGATCGGCGGGATATTTTCATAAAAATTGAATCAATAATCGAGTTAACTATACCCCAAGCAAACTTAACTCTTCAACCGTAAACCCTGCTTGCTTGCGAGCATCAAGATTAAATAGGCCCCTCAATTTTGGGGCGCGATACTGTTTTGCAAGATCTCTATAGGCAGAGACTGGAGATAATGCTGCATTGTTGCATAATAAGTTGAACCAATAATTACCAATAGAAACGTGCCCAATCTCATCGCGAAGAATGATGTCGAGAATCTCAACGGCGCGCACATCTTTAATTTGCTTGAAACGATCACGAATCATCGGTACCGCATCAAGACCTCTGGCCTCCATAGTTCTCGGCACTAGAGCCATTCTGGCAATCACTGAATCCTGAGTTCTTTCTACCATCTCCCACAGACTGTTATGAGCTTGAAAGTCTCCGTAAGAATATCCAGAAGACTGAATGTATTCATTTACGAGAGTGAAGTGATAAGCCTCTTCCTTGGCAACCTTTAACCAGTCAGCGTAATACTGCTCAGGCATATCTGGGAAACGCCAGATGGCATCTAAAGCAAGATTGATGGCATTAAATTCAATATGCGCTAGTGAGTGCAGTAAAGATGCCCTACCCTCAACGGTATCCATCTTTCTTTTGGGAACATCTAAAGGGGGGACTAACTCTGGCTTCTGTGGTCGACCGGGAAGCTCAAGATTAGAGCCATCATAAATTGCGGCAGCATTAAGCTTAATCTTTTAGTATTGATGATCGTCAAATAACTTAAAAGTTTGGCCAACCTTGATCTGTGGATCCGTTATTGCCAAAATTTCAAGGGCGGTATGGCGCAACTCAGTCATCTCAAAAGCTGATGCTTATTCCCACTCGATCGTAGCAGGAGGTTTTCCGCTAATGTCATAGACCACACGATTGATACCACGCACTTCATTGATGATGCGATTAGAAACTTTACCAAGCAGATCATGTGGCAAATGCGCCCAATGCGCGGTCATGAAGTCTTGTGTTTGTACCGCACGTAGAGCGACCACATATTCATAAGTTCTGCCATCACCCATCACACCCACGGACTTCACTGGTAAGAATACGGCGAATGCCTGACTTGTCAGGTCATACCAAGTTTTTTGACTAGCTTGATCAATCGTATTGCGTAACTCTTCGATAAAAATCGCATCCGCTCTTTGCAGCAAGCTTGCAAACTCTGCCTTAACCTCACCAAGGATACGTACACCAAGACCTGGACCAGGAAAAGGATGGCGATAGACTATCTCACGAGGCAGCCCCAAAGCCACACCAAGTTCACGCACCTCATCCTTGAAGAGCTCGCGCAATGGCTCAAGCAGCTTGAGATGCATATCTTCAGGCAAACCACCAACATTGTGGTGACTCTTAATAGTATGAGCACCTTTTTTACCCTTACCAGCAGACTCAATCACATCCGGATAGATAGTGCCCTGCGCCAACCACTTGGCGTTCTTAATTTTTCCAGACTCGGCCTGGAAAATTTCCACAAATTCTTTACCAATGATTTTTCGCTTGGCTTCTGGATCAGCTACGCCAGCAAGCTTAGACATAAAGGTATCTTTTGCATCAACGCGAATTACCCTCACACCTAGATTGCGAGCAAACATCTCCATAACCATATCGCCTTCATTTAGGCGAAGTAGGCCGTGATCGACGAAAACGCAAGTTAACTGATCGCCGATAGCGCGATGAATCAAGGCAGCGGCAACACTCGAATCGACTCCGCCAGATAAACCCAAGATGACTTCTTTATCGCCAACTTGTTTACGAATATTTTCAACTGCCTCCGCAATGTAATCGCCCATTACCCAATCTGGCTTACAGCCGCAGATTTGATGTACGAAGCGCTCCAGAATTGCAGCCCCTTGAATGGTGTGCGTTACTTCTGGATGAAACTGGAAAGCATAGAAGCGGCGTTTCTCATCCGCCATACCCGCAATTGGACAAGAATCAGTCGAAGCCATTAAGGCAAATTCAGGGGGCAGTTTAGTTACTGAGTCGCCGTGACTCATCCACACCTTCAGAATGCCATGGCCTTCACTGGTAGAAAAATCTTGTATGCCTTTAAGCAGATTTGTGTGGCCATGTGCGCGCACTTCAGAGTAGCCGAATTCACGAGCTTTTCCGAGGGACTCAGCCGAGGCAACAGCACCACCCAATTGAGCTGCCATAGTTTGCATGCCATAACAGATGCCTAAGACGGGAACGCCGAGTTCAAAAACAATTTGTGGTGCCCGTGGACTTCCAGCTTCTGTAACCGAGCTTGGACCACCAGAGAGAATAATTCCCTTACCACCTTGCTCTTGAATGAATTTGCGAATGAATTCTGGATCGCAATCATAGGGGTGTATTTCTGAATACACCCGTCCATCACGCACACGTCTTGCAATTAATTGAGTTACTTGTGAACCAAAGTCGAGAATCAGTATTTTGTCGTGCACGAAACAATCACTCTTTAAGTCAGCGTTTATTTATTTTTTAATCAATATGGTAGTTAGGCGCTTCCTTGGTGATCTTCACATCATGCACGTGCGATTCGCGCACGCCTGCTGATGTGATTTCCACAAAATTGGCTTTTTCATGCAGTTCAGCAATCGTCTTACAACCTAGATAACCCATGGAAGAACGAATGCCGCCCGTTAGTTGGTGCAAGATAGCCAGCACGCTACCCTTGTAAGGAACTTGCCCTTCGATACCTTCGGGAACCAGCTTCTCAGCATTCGCAACAATATCGCTTTGGAAATAACGATCGGCAGAACCATCAGCCATCGCACCCAAAGAACCCATGCCACGATAGCTCTTATAAGAACGTCCTTGATACAAGAACACTTCACCAGGCGCTTCTTCGGTGCCTGCGAACATACCACACCATCATTACGGCACTTGCGCCTGCAGCCAATGCTTTTGCAACGTCACCAGAATAACGAATTCCACCATCCGCAATCAGCGGAATACCAGTGCCTTTAAGAGCAGTAGCAACATTCACGATTGCAGTAATTTGAGGAACACCTACGCCTGCCACGATACGAGTAGTACAAATTGAGCCCGGCCCAATACCTACCTTCACGCCATCAGCACCATGATCAGCCAATGCTTTTGCGGCATCACCAGTAGCGATATTGCCACCAATAACTTGTACTTGCGGGTAATTCTTCTTCACCCATTTCACGCGATCGAGTACACCTTGGCTATGGCCATGAGCGGTATCCACAACAATCACATCAACACCAGCACGTACCAATAACTCAATACGTTCATCATTATCTGGGCCCACTCCAACCGCCGCGCCCACACGGAGCTTGCCTTCGCTGTCTTTACAGGCATTCGGGTGTTCAGTCGCTTTCAGAATATCTTTTACAGTAATGAGACCGCGCAATTCAAATTTGTCATTGACAACAAGAACGCGCTCTAAGCGATGCTGACTCATCAAACGTTTTGCTTCTTCTAATGATGCACCTTCTTTTACCGTCACCAAGCGCTCACGTGGAGTCATCTTATTTTTAACTGGAGCATCCAAATCTTCTTCAAAGCGCAAATCACGGTTAGTGATGATGCCAACCACTTCTTTGCCAACCAAAACTGGAAATCCAGAAAATCCATGATCACGTGATAGCTGAATTACTTGACGTACTGTCACATCTGGACTGATGGTGATGGGATCACGCAGAACGCCAGACTCATAACGTTTTACTTTTGCCACTTCACGAGCCTGCTCGGCAGGCTTCAAGTTTTTATGGACAATACCGATGCCGCCCTCACTTGCCATGGCAATAGCCAAACGACCTTCTGTTACGGTATCCATCGCAGCGGATACTAATGGCGTGTTGAGTGAAATATCCCGAGTTAATTTACTAGCCAAACTGGCATCTCGAGGGAGTACCGATGAATAGGCCGGTACGAGGAGCACATCGTCAAAAGTGAGTGCTTTTTGAATGAGTCGCATGCAAAACCCCTAGTCGCAAAGACAGATTATAGCCTCCTAGCCCTCCTTTTGGCTGCTGCAGCCTGGAATTTGGCGTCCTGGTTCTGGTTCGCCTTCTTGCGGCGTACCGCCTTAGGGTCTATTAACAAGGGGGAATAAAGCTCTAGACGGTCACCTTCATAAATAGGACTATCCCAGTCCTTGCGCTTCCCGAAAACCCCAAAACAGCCCTTTCTGGAGATTGCTGGATCTTCTTGGCTTAATGCGAATCCTGCTTTTACAAGGGCAAGTCCAACTGTCGGACTCTCGCCTGAATCGATGAGCAGCTCGAATGGCGCGAGAGTGGGCTCACCCTCTCTTGCATCACAAAGCCAAATATTGAGCATTCGATCAGCCATAAAGTTCTTCGGCGCGCTTTACAAAGCAATCCACGAAAGTTCCAGCAATATGTCCAAATACTGGTCCAATGATTTTGTCCAGAATGACACTTTTGAACTCCCAATGCAATTTGAACTCGACCTTACAGGCATCCTCACGAAGGGGGATGAAATTCCATTGGCCTGAAAAATGCTGAAATGGCCCATCTACAAACACCATATCGATGGTTTCAGGACGATGATTCACATTACGCGTATGGAAAAACTGATTAATGCCCTTAAAGCTGATATTGATTTTGGCGTCCAAAACGGTTTCAGTCTGCTCAAAGATTTCCACTCCGCCGCACCAGGGCAGGAATTCAGGATATCGCGCTACATCAGTGACCAGACCATACATACGGTCGGCTGATTGGCCAATTAAAACGGTCTTGTAGACGTCTGCCATAATCGTTGTTGGAAGCTAAATAAATATGAGTATCGTCGATAACAAAAAAGCTTTCTTCGATTATTTTATCGAGGAGCGCTTTGAGGCAGGGCTAGTGCTGGAAGGTTGGGAGGTAAAAGCTATCCGAGCTGGCCGTGTGCACATTAAAGAAGCGTATGTGGTGATACGTAAGGCGGAGCTTTTCCTGATCGGCTGCCACATTACCCCCCTTCTTTCCGCCTCAACTCATATTGTTCCTGATAACGTCCGCACTAGAAAGCTATTACTAAATGCCATCGAGATTCGCAAGCTGATTGGCAAAGTAGAACAAAAAGGTTACACGCTCGTTCCATTAAATCTGCATTTTTCCAAAGGCAGAGTGAAATGCGAGATTGGTCTAGCAAGAGGTAAAATGCAACACGACAAACGTGCGGCCACCAAAGAGCGTGAATGGGAAGTGCAAAAAGGCAGAATTGCTCGCGGCGATCTCAACGCGTAAGCACCCTTTAATCAGGCTACTCTAAAGTCCAGGATTTAAGCATGCTGCACCCGTCTGGTGCATAACAGCACCAAGCTGCTTCACATTTTTAAATTCAGCAACTTCTAAGGCATTAGTTTTATAAGCATGAAACTGCCTTTTGATGAAATGCTGGATGCCTCTGGCAAAACACGCCCCCATTACGAAATTTTTCATAATTGGTTAAAGCAGCAAAGCGACACCCTCATGGGTCTTAAGCGCGCTGAGGCAGACCTTATCTTCAGACGGGTTGGCATCACATTTGCAGTCTATGGCGACGATCTGGGCGCAGAGAGAACCATTCCCTTTGATCAAGTACCTCGGATCTTCGCCGCAAAAGAATGGGAACAACTAGAGACTGGCCTAAGACAGCGCGTCAAAGCACTCAACCGCTTCATCTATGACATCTATCACGATGAAGAGATCATCAAAGCGGGCATTGTTCCAGCTGAGCAAATTTTTAATAATGCGCAGTATCGACCCGAGATGCGCAATATCGATGTGCCGCGTGATATTTATGCACAAATCGCTGGTATTGATATTGTTCGTGCGGGTGAAGGCGAGTTCTACGTACTTAAAGATAACTTACGGGTACCATCTGGTGTCTCTTATATGGTTGAAGACCGCAAAATGATGATGCGGCTTTTTCCAGATTTATTTCAAAAATACCGCATCGCACCTGTTGAGCATTACCCAGACCTACTCTTGGAATGCCTCAAATCCGTTAAACCCGATGACGTTAAAAAACCCAATGTCGTTGTACTAACACCCGGCATGTATAACTCCGCCTATTTTGAACATAGTTATTTAGCGCAGCAAATGGGTGTAGAACTTGTCGAGGGCAAAGATCTGTTTGTAAAAAATGAGCAAGTCTATATGCGCACCACTCAAGGCCCCGAGCGAGTGGATGTGATTTATCGTCGCGTTGATGATGACTTTCTAGACCCTCTTGCGTTTCGCTCGGACTCGACCTTAGGGGTCGCAGGATTATTGTCAGCATATCGCGCGGGCAACATCACCCTAGCTAATGCGATCGGCACAGGCATTGCCGATGACAAGTCAATCTACCCTTATGTACCGGACATGATTGAGTTTTATCTAGGAGAAAAACCTATCCTCAATAATGTTCCGACCTATCAATGTCGCAAACCAGAAGATCTTGCACACACCTTAGCTAATTTGGAAAAATTAGTGGTTAAGCTCACGCATGGCGCAGGTGGTTACGGGATGTTGGTGGGGCCGGCATCGACCAAAGCGGAAATTGAAGAATTCAGGGCGCACTTGGTGGCAAATCCAGACAAATATATTGCCCAACCCACACTAGCACTATCAACCTGCCCTACATTTGTGGAATCTGGAGTGGCACCAAGACACATTGATTTACGCCCATTTGTATTATCCGGCAAAACCATCAAGATGGTGCCTGGCGGCCTGACTCGCGTTGCGCTCAAGGAAGGTTCGCTGGTAGTGAACTCCTCTCAAGGCGGTGGCACCAAAGACACTTGGGTACTGGAGGAATAAGCCATGTTGAGCCGCACAGCTGACTGCCTTTACTGGATGGCGCGCTACACAGAGCGTGCCGAAAATACCGCCCGCATGCTTGATGTAAATCATCAAACGTCTTTGCTACCTCAACCACCAGAGTTTTTAGAGCAAAGCTGGAAAAAATTACTCACGATCTCAAAACTTGAGAACGCATTTCTATTTAAGTATGAAGTAATCAATCGCGAAAACGTCTTGGATTTCATGATTTATGAAACCAGCAATCCATCAAGCATTGTTTCTTGCCTATTTGCAGCTCGTGAGAATGCCAGGGTTATACGCGGCAAGATCACCTCTGAGGTATGGGAAACGCAAAATACTACGTGGTTAGAGTTGCAACGCATCTTGCAAGCTAGAAATCAAGCCGATCCAAGTAGGCTCCTTGAGTGGGTAAAGCACCGCTGCCATTTATTTAGAGGCGTTATGCATGGCACGATGCTTAAAAATGAATCTTTTTACTTTATTAATGTGGGCACATTGCTTGAGCGTGCAGATAATACGGCTCGTATTTTGCAAACTAAATATGAAGATCAAGAAGCACTTGCGGGAATAGGAAAATCTCAGACAGTCGAAAAAAAATCTAGCGGTGAATTTTTTGATTTCTATCACTGGGCAGCTTTATTAAGGTCAGTATCCGCCTTTGAGATTTACCGTCAAATTTATTCAGATTAAGTTACTCCGAAACAAGTAGCGGAGCTATTAATTTTCAATAAACAGATGCCGCGCTCACTTGTTTGTTGCGTAAATGAATTAATTCCCCTCGTATCTGAAGTGAAAAATCAGCAATCCAAAGAGATTGAACGCCTACTAGGAAAACTCAAAGCTAGCCTGGATTATTCAGATGTTGATGAAGTCTTTTCACAAGGCCTTGAGGAATTTATCGAGAATTTTCTAAAAAGAATTAATCACATCGCTGATGAATTCAGTAGCGCCTATCTTATTCCCTTGGCTGTGGCTTAAAGCGATATACCTATGCACCTCAAAATACGACACCGCACCGAATATCGATACGAAACCCCGGTTCGCTACTTTATTCAAGAGTTGCGATTGACTCCGCCCACTACGGACGGACAAAAAGTAGAGCGCTGGAAAATTAATACCCCAATTAAGGCGTCCAACTCCATTGATGTATTCAATAATCAGTGCAGTATCTTTGTTCAAGAAGCTTCATATACCTCGATGATGATCGAGGCAGAAGGTGAAATTTTCACTCAAGATGCGTATAAATATGTTGATGCTCTTAAAGCAGTTTCACCATACTACCTTTTGCAACCAACGAGACTAACGGAGCCCTCGGAGGAAATGCTAAATTACTTCTCCTCTTCACTCCCCAGAAAAAATTCGATTGACGAGATCCTAAAATTAGCAACCGCAGTCCAAGATGCAATTAAGTACGTTCCAGGCAAAACTAACTTTGCTACTACTGCAGCACAATCCTTTGCCATGAAATCTGGCGTATGCCAAGATCATGCCCACGTGATGCTGAGCCTTTGCAGAGCAGCGCAGATCCCCGCGCGTTATGTCAGCGGCTACTTTTTTGCTGAAGAATCCCCTAACTTGGCTAGCCATGCTTGGGTTGATTTTTGCAGCGACATCAATGGTGGGGTCTGGAATAGCGTGGACATCACACATGCCTGCTTAACAGACGCACGACATGTTCGCCTAGCGATTGGCTGTGATTATTACTCCGCCGCACCTGTTAAAGGCGTTCGCACTGGTGGGGTTAGCGAAGAACTGACAGCGAATATCTCTATTCAGCAACTATCCTAACGCTTGAGAAGGGTCTTTAAGGCGTTAAGAGATAATAGTCAAAACAATTAAGGAAAAATGTAAATGACGTATTGCGTTGGGCTTTGCCTAAAAGATGGTCTTGTGTTTTTATCCGACACTCGCACCAATGCCGGGGTTGATCAAATTGGGACATTTAGGAAGATGGCCCTATTTCAGAAAGATGGCGATCGTTTCTTTGCCATGATGAGTGCTGACAATCTTGCTGTTACCCAAGCAGTTAAAGAAATTTTGCTACAAGGCCAACTCTTTCATGGCAAAAATCTTTGGAATGTGGAGAACTCGCACGACGCTGCCGTTGTGATTGGCGAGGCGGTCAAACAAGTCTACGATCGAGACCACAAAGCACTTGAAAAGGCCGGGATTGATTTCAATTGCAATCTGATCTTTGGCGGACAAGTAAAGGATGAAAGGCCGCGCTTATTTAATATTTATTCCGCAGGGAATTTCATCGAAGCCACTCCAGAAACCTGTTACTTTCAAATTGGCGAGTCCAAATATGGAAAACCCATTCTTGATCGCGTGGTGAACTTTTCCACCCCATTGAACCTCGCCACCAAGTGCGCCTTAATTTCAATGGACTCTACTTTAAACAGCACTATCTCGGTTGGACTTCCGCTGGATCTATTGGTCTATGAGAAAAACTCCATCAAAGCTAGCAAGCTCGTTACCCTTGATGAGTCTAACCCCTACTTCCAGATGATTCATCGCTTGTGGGGCGAAAAGCTACGTGATGCATTTAACTCTATTGCCGAACCTAGCTGGAGTGGAGCCAATAAATCCAGCGCCATATCTGCGCCAGCGAGAAAAATGGGGGCGGTACCTATTCATCGTTTATCGCCCAAAATGAGTAAGCCCTCTAAAGCCAACTCAAAACCAATTTCAAAAAGTCCAACAAAAAAGGTTGCAACAAAGAAAAAAGCCTAGAGTCTCCTCTAGGCTTTTTAGTACGCTTGCTTGAAGTTAGGCTTTCAAATTCTTGCCTAACATTTCCCAAGTTTCTACCACGCTATCTGGGTTAAGTGAGATGGAAGTAATACCCTTCTCAACCAACCAACGCGCAAAGTCTGGGTGATCAGATGGGCCTTGACCGCAGATACCCACATATTTATCTTGCTTGCGGCAGGCAACAATGGAACGCTCCACCATAAACTCAACAGCAGGATCACGCTCATCAAAGTCAATCGCCAGCAACTCCATACCGGAGTCACGATCAAGACCGAGTGTTAGCTGGGTCATATCGTTTGAACCGATAGAGAAACCGTCAAAATACTCTAAGAACTGATCGGCAAGAATTGCGTTTGATGGAATCTCGCACATCATGATGAGGCGCAAGCCATTGACACCACGCTTGAGGCCAAACTTCTCCATCATATTAATGACGCGCTCAGCCTGCTTGATGGTGCGCACAAAAGGAACCATGATCTCAACATTATCAAGACCCATATCTTCACGCACGCGCTTCATGGCAGCGCACTCAAGAGCAAACGCCTCGCCAAACTCCTCTGATACATAACGGGACGCGCCACGGAAACCCAGCATTGGGTTTTCTTCATCAGGTTCATAACGAGAGCCGCCTATCAACTTCTTATACTCGTTTGACTTAAAGTCTGACAAGCGCACAATGACTGGCTTTGGATAAAAAGCTGCGGCAATAGTAGCAACACCCTCAACTAATTTATCTTCATAGAATTGGCGTGGGCTCGCATAGCCACGAGCAACGCTTTCTACGGCGCGCTTGAGATCGGGATCAATGTTTGGGTACTCCAATACTGCGCGTGGGTGCACACCAATGTAGTTATTGATAATGAACTCTAGGCGTGCCAATCCAACGCCTGCGTTTGGCAATTGACAGAAATCAAATGCCAATTGTGGGTTACCGATATTCATGGTGATCTTCACAGAAATATCTGGCAATGCGCCACGAGAAACTTCGGTTACTTCAGTTTCAATCAAGCCATCATAAATATAACCTTCATCACCCTCGGCACAAGAAACCGTCACCACCATGCCATCTTGCAATTGCTCAGTAGCATCACCACAGCCTACTACCGCAGGCACGCCTAATTCACGGGCAATAATTGCCGCGTGACAAGTACGACCACCGCGGTTGGTCACAATTGCGGAAGCACGCTTCATTACCGGCTCCCAGTTTGGGTCGGTCATGTCGGCAACCAATACATCGCCAGGCTGAACACGGTCCATTTCGCTTGGGTCACGAATTACACGCACTGGACCAGCACCAATCTTTTGACCAATCGCACGGCCTTTTGCCAACACCTTAGAGCTACCTTTGAGTTTGTAGCGCATCTCAACTTGACCCGCTGCTTGACTCTTCACTGTTTCAGGACGTGCTTGCAAGATATAGATGCGGCCATCTTGACCATCTTTGCCCCACTCAATATCCATTGGACGGCCATAATGCTTCTCAATGATGACTGCGTATTTTGCTAACTCTGTAATGTCTGTATCTTCCAAAGAAAAACGATTACGCTTCTCTGGTATGACATCTACTGTTTGCACTTTTTCAGCTGAACCTTTTGGCGCAAATTGCATTTGAATCAACTTTGATCCCAAGGTACGGCGAATGATCGCTTTTTTACCTTGCGCTAAGGTGGTCTTGAATACATAAAACTCGTCTGGGTTTACGGCACCCTGCACAACAGTCTCACCCAAACCATAACTAGATGTAATGAAAACTACATCCTCGAAACCGGATTCGGTATCCAGCGTAAACATCACGCCAGAAGCACCCAAGTCGGAGCGCACCATGCGCTGAATACCGGCTGATAACGCAACCTCTTCATGGGCAAAGCCCTTATGAACACGGTAGGAAATAGCGCGGTCGTTATATAGAGAAGCGAAAACTTCGCGAATCTTACTTAATACATCCTCAATACCTTCAACATTCAAGAATGTTTCTTGCTGACCAGCGAACGATGCGTCAGGCAAGTCTTCCGCAGTAGCGGATGAGCGAACAGCAAACGAGCCTTTGCTAGAATCATCTAACGTTGCGAATGCCTTGCGAATATCTTCCTCAAGCTTTGGCTGGAATGGAGCAGTTTCAATCCACTCACGAATCTCTGCGCCCGCTTGTGCCAATGCACGCACATCATCAATATTGAGACCTTCTAAACGCTTTTGAATGCGCTCGGTCAAATTATTGTGTTTCAGAAAGTCACGAAACGCCAATGCGGTTGTCGCAAAACCGGTTGGTACACGAACCCCTGTTGAAGCGAGCTGTGAAATCATTTCGCCTAAGGATGCATTTTTACCGCCGACTGACTCAACATCCGTCATTCGAAGCTGCTCAAAAGGCAAAACATAAGCATTTGCCATACTGCTATTTTGTTGCTGTTGGTTGGACATAAAATACTCTCAAAAGATAAGGAAACTGGTCAAGCGGTCGCCTAAAATGCGACTTCATTTAATATGATTCTATTGTAGTTCTGACCCCACATTTAGGCCAAATTGATGTCTACCGAAACCCGCATTGTTTTTATTGTCTCTGACGGCACAGGCATTACCGCCGAGAACTTCAGCCAGTCGATTTTGGCGCAGTTTGAGGCCAGTTTTAAGCATATCCGGATCCCATTTGTAGACAGCGTTGACAAGGCCCATGATGCCGTCAGCAGCATTAATCAGGCGGCTAATAAATATGGGGTTCAGCCGATTGTTTTCACCACCCTGGTGAATGCCGAGCTCAATTCCATTGTTGCCAAGGCTAACGGGCTTATTTTGGACATGTTTCAGACCTTCGTAGCCCCTCTAGAAGCCGCCCTAGGCATGAAATCCACCCATGCCATGAACCGCCTGCACCACAACGCCGATACTGAAGCCTATAAGAACCGAATCGAGGCAATTAACTACTCCTTGGCCCACGATGACGGTCAATCCAACCAAAACCTCGCTGAGGCTGACGTTATTTTGGTAGGAATATCTCGAGTTGGAAAAACACCAACCAGCCTCTACTTAGCAATGCAGTATGGTTTGAAGGCTGCGAACTACCCATTGATTCCAGAGGATTTTGAGCGGGGGCAACTACCTAAGGATTTAGTCCCTTATCGCCAAAAAATCTTTGGTCTCATGATTGATGCGGAACGTCTTTCAGAAATCCGTAATGAACGTCGCCCTGGCAGCAACTATGCCAAGCTTGAAAACTGCCGTTATGAAATTAACGAGGCAACAGCGATGATGAAAAAACAATCCATTCCTTGGGTGATGACAACTAGCAAATCCATCGAAGAAATCGCCACTACAGTATTGCAAGCAATTAAATCTGATAAAACAATTTTGGGCTAGTGCTGGTTGGTTAACTGCGTCGAACTCGGACGGTTTCAAACAAACAAATAGCAGCTGCTGTAGAAACGTTTAAGGACTCTACACGCGGATCAATCGGAATAGAAATGCCTTTTGCCTGGGCCAGCAGATCCTCTGATACGCCCCGACCTTCACTCCCCATCACCCAAGCTACGGGTTTTAGCAATTCTTGCTTCAAATTAAAAAGGTCTTGCTCAGCGTCCGCTGTTGCAGCCATCAGAGGGGCTGTAACTGCACTTAATACTTGTTGATTAGTCCAGCCATCATATAGATCTAATAAATGATGGGCGCCCATTCCTGCACGCAAAACTTTACTGGACCAGAGATGAGCGCAACCCGATAAAGCAATGATCTGTGTAAATCCAGCTGCTGCAGCCGTGCGCAGAATCGTGCCAACATTACCCGCATCTTGAATGCGATCCAATATCACGACATCCCCATCAAGATTTGCAATTGATTGAGGGGGTGCTAAAGACGATTTTGGTAGGTTCAATAGCCCGGCAATGTGAGGAGAATTCACTAAGTCACTTAATACATTCCAGAGCGCGCTATCTAGTTGAAATACCTTAGTCTCAGGACAAATCTCAAGATGAGAATACACAGCCTGAGAAATTTCAGGATTTTGTAAACCGATCGCGGAGGTAAAGAGTGCCTTTAATGCCGGATCACCCACCCAAGTCTGAACGAGATGAATGCCTTCAAGCAAAGCGCATCCACTGCTTAATCGAGCCTTCTGCTCTTTAGATCCTGTCGCTTGTAATAAACGCAGTTCTTTAAACAGCGGATTCTCTTTAGAAGTAATTTGATCAAAGCTCATTATTTAACTTGTCAGGTATTCCAAAACTTTGCGTACTGGAGAAAAACTTCTGCGATGCTCAGAACAAGCACCATACTGTTTCAGGGCAGCGAAATGCGCCTCAGTGGGATATCCCATGTGTTGAGCAAACCCATATTCTGGATATTGCTCATGCAAACGCAACATTTGTCGATCACGAGTAACTTTAGCCACAATAGAGGCCGCAGAAATTGCAGGCTCTTTTGCATCACCCTTAATAATTGCCTCAGCTGCAATAGGCAATTCAGGACACCGATTGCCATCAATCAAGGCTTTCTCTGGCCAAGCACCCAAACGAATACTTAAATCCTCTATAGCCCGACGCATAGCTAACATAGTTGCCTGCAGAATATTAATCTGATCGATTTCGGCTGGACTCGCTTCGCCAACCCCCCAAGCTTTCGCATTTTCCAGAATTTGCTCATACAAAAAATCGCGTTTTGCGGCCGTCAATTTCTTAAAATCTTTTAGGCCATCAATAGGCTTGGCTGGATCAAGAACTACTGCGCCCGCAAAGACTGCACCTACCAAAGGGCCCCGGCCTGCCTCATCTACACCGCAAACCCAAAGAACGCTCATGAAGTGATTCGTCCGACACGACGATCCATAATAGTTTGCGCAACCGCTTGGGCAACCAGTAGGCCTGTTGGACGACGTAGAGCTTCATGCATCTTTGCAAACCGCTCTTTTAACTGCGCAAACTTGCTTGGATTATTTAACCAATCCAGAATGGCGGTACATAATTTTTCTGGAGTTGCATCATTTTGCAATAACTCTGGCACAACAAATTCGCCGCACAAAATATTAGGCAAGCCAACATAAGGCAAATATCCCTGGCGTTTCATAATCTGAGCAGTCAGCCAAGGTACCTTATATGAAATTACCATCGGCTTCTTCCAGAGGGCGGCTTGCAAAGTGGCTGTGCCACTCGCAATGAGCACAACATCAGATGCCTCTAAAACCTCATCCGCCATACCACCAAGCAAATGAATTTGGATATCAGGGCATTGATTCTGAGTTACCTTTAATAGGGCTTCTATAGGTGCGCGCAAACGTGGGGTCGCGACAGGAATCAAAAAATGGAGTTTTTGACCTTGTAGCTTCTTTGCCAGTAGCTGCATTGTTTCAAAAAACACAGGGGCAATTAATTCAATCTCTGAGGAGCGGCTGCCGGGCAAGACTGCGATGACCAATCCCTCTAAACTATCTTTACCATTGCGATCTAAATGAAGTACTTGCGCAATCTTTTCTCTTGCTTGAGATGTATTTGGCTCTAATGGAATTTCGCTTGCCAGAGGGTGCCCTACATAAGTAGAGGCTACGCCTGCACGATCATAGATTTCAGTTTCGAAAGGGAAGATACACAGCATGCGATCCACCGCTTGCGCAATTTTTTTGATTCGCCCTGCTCTCCATGCCCAAATTGATGGAGAAACCAAATGCAAAGTGGGGATACCCGCCTTACGTAATTGAAGCTCAACACCTAAATTAAAGTCAGGAGCATCAACCCCTAGAAAGACATCAGGGCGCCCTTCACCTAAAAGATTGGTGATTAACTCTTTGCGTAATTTCAAAATGGCAGGCAATTGCTTAATCGCCTCAACATAGCCCCGAACACTCAAGGTTTCCATGGGCCAATCTGAACGCATGCCTTGAGCTTGCATACGCGGACCACCAATGCCATATACCTCCAGGCCCGCCATGTCCGGAATTTGATTTAAGGCACTTAGAACTGGCGCAGCTAATAAGTCACCAGAAGGTTCGCCAGCTACACAAGCTAACTTTGGCAAGGCATTCCCGTTATCGAATGATGCCGCGCGTTGAGGCTGCAATAAAGTCATGGAACTGCGCAAGCTTTTCAGCGGTAGCTGGATCAGCAGCACTCGCAGATACCATCTTCTGGATTTCTGCTTTCGCTTCTTCAAAGCTTAAGCCGTCTTTGTAGAGGACTTTATAAGCCTGACGCAAAGCGGAAATAGTTTCACTTGAGAAACCACGGCGCTTTAAGCCCTCGACATTAATACCATGAGGAGCGACTTTATCGCCCGCCGCAATCACAAAAGGCGGGACATCTTTCCCCAAGGCAGATGCACCACCCAACATGGCATGCTGGCCAATACGCACAAATTGATGCACACCAGACATGCCACCCATAATCGCCCAGTCGCTTACTTGGACGTGTCCAGCGATCTGAGCATTACTAGAGAAGATAGTGTGATTTCCAACCTGACAATCATGGGCAATATGAACATAAGCCATGATCCAGTTATCGTTGCCAATTCGGGTGATACCCTCATCTTGTGATGTACCCGTATGAATAGTTGTGAACTCACGAACGGTATTACGATCCCCAATAATGAGTTGGGTCGGTTCACCGCGGTACTTCATATCCTGCGGCGGTCCACCAATCGCGGCAAAGTGTGCGAAGTTATTTTCTTTTCCAATGGTGGTATGACCCTCAATCACGATGTGAGAGCCCACCTTAGTGCCTGCGCCAATTTTGACATTAGGCCCAATAACAGAATACGGGCCAACCTCAACATCGCTGGCAAGCTCAGCCTTGCCATCTACAACCGCAGATGCATGAATCCGAGTCATTACGCGCCTTTCATCCGAACTGCGCAAGTAATATTCGCTTCTGCAGCGATCTCGCCATCAACCGTTGCCTGAACTGCAAACTTATAAATGCCAGCGCGGCCACGCTCTAATTTTGCAGTCATGATCAACTGATCACCAGGCAATACTGGCTTTTTAAAACGCGCACCATCAATTCCAGCAAAGTAATAAATCGCATCTTCAGGGCGCTCTTCAGAAAACGTTAATAACGCAGCTATTTGCGCCAAAGCTTCAATAATCAACACTCCAGGCATCACTGGAAAATCTGGAAAATGCCCCTGAAAGAATGGCTCGTTCATGGTGACATTCTTTAACGCAGTAATGGTTTCGCGAGGAGTAATTTCAATCACGCGATCGACCAATAAAAATGGATAGCGATGTGGCAGTAATTGCAAAATTTTATTGATATCAATAGCGATTGGTGTACTCATAACATGCCTAACTATGGTTGCATTCTCTTGATCTAAATCCGAAGATTATTAACCTTTACTTTTTATCTAATAATCGTAAACGTTGACGTATTTTATCTAGCCCACGCAAGATTGCCGCATTCTTTTCCCAAGCGGCATGTAACATTGATGGATAAACCCCCGTGAAATGCTGACCAGGCTCGGCAATGGAGCGAATAATCGAGGTGTTGCCAGAAACGGTTGTTCTGTCTGCGATCGTTAAATGACCTGCAAAATTAGCTGCGCCGCCAATAATGCAGAAGTTGCCAATCTTAGTGCTCCCTGAAATTGCTGCACATCCAGCAATCACACAACACTTTCCAAGGATGACATTGTGTGCAATTTGCACTTGATTATCAATCTTGGTTCCCGAGCCAATTACAGTATCGCTCATGGCACCGCGATCAATCGTGGTTGAAGCGCCAATCTCAACATCATCACCAATCACCACATTACCAGTTTGGGGAATTTTGACCCACTCACCACCTGTCGCAGAAAAGTCTGGAGCAAAACCAAACCCGTCCGACCCGATGACTGAGCCACTATGAATGATGCATCGCTCACCGATTTTTGTTCCGGAGTAAAGAGATACGGATGGATAGATTAGAGAGTCGCTCGCAATAACGCTTTCTCTCGCAATAGACGTATTACCCAGAATCACAACCCGCTCACCCAACTTTACATTTGGGCCAATTTGCACAAATGGGCCAATATGGCATGATGCAGGAACAACTGCTGATGAATCTATTACCGCACTTGCATGAATACTTGGAGCATGAGTTGGAGTATTTTGTTTTGCAAAATGCTGTGCCATTCTGGCGAAGGTTGCATAAGGATTCTGCGCAATGAAATAAACGCGTTGCCCAGAATGCTTGCCAGGGTTAGCCTGCAAGAATTCAAAGTCAGATTTACTAACAATGAGTGCACCTGCATCACTATCAGCGGCCTGCTGACGATACAAGGGATTCGATAAAAATGAGATTTGGTTTTGTGTTGCGCGCTCTAAAGGCGCCAAGCCAACGAAGGAGCTGGAAGCCTCCCCCACCAAGCTTACTTGAAACTGATTGGCCAGCTCGATGGCGGTAGGCATAGATTACTTCTGGCTATTTAAGGCCTTGATGACATCATCAGTGATATCGGCTTTCGGACTTACAAAAGCTGCTTCTTGAACAATGATGTCTAACTTACGCTGTTCGGCAATCTGGCGCAACACCACATTTGCCTTTTCAGCAATCTTTGCGCGCTCTTCAAAAGTACGCTGATTGAGATCTTCAGTGAACTCACGTTGCTTGCGTTGCAACTCGCGATCTTGGTCAGCCAACTCACGTTGACGACGCACGCGTTCCGCCTCATTCATGACTGCCGCATCACGATCCAATTTTTCAGCAGCCGTCTGAATTTTTTGTGCACTATCACGCAAATCATTCTGACGTTTAGTAAATTCATTTTGCAAACGAGTCTGCATCGCTTTAGCAAGATTAGATTCGTTAAATACCTTTTCAGAATTTACAACGGCAACTCGTGTGCCAGCATCTTGTGCAAAAACCTGTGACACAGGGAGAGCCAAGGCGGCAATAGCCAAAATCCATTGAAGTGATTTAGAGGATCTAGCAAACTTCATAAATACTTTCCTTAAACAATTAAAACGCTGTACCAACTTGGAACTGCAAGCGCTGCACATTGGCGTTAGGAAATGGCTTATACGGGATGCCATAACTGAATTTTAACGGACCCAAGGGCGATATCCATGATATACCCAATCCATACGAATAATTCAAGACCAAATTGAGATTATTCCCGAACGCATTACCTCCATCGATAAATGCAAAAGTTCGCAAGGTCTTATCAACCCCAGACCCAGGAACAGGCACTGTATACTCGACGTTTCCTACAATTTTTGACTGGCCACCTGTAGGCTGCCAAGCTCCAATCACTGAGTTGAAATACTGCGGTCCCAAAGATCCAGGTGCATATCCGCGGACAGATCCAATACCGCCAACATAGTAGTTCTTGGTGATTGGGAAGGGGTTGCTTCCGTAGGCTTGGCCATATCCAACCTCTCCATTAAACGACAAAATATTGCCTTTAGAGAATGAGTGGTACTTCTGGTACTGACCATACATGCGATAGAAGGTCATATTACCGACTGGGGTTCCCGCCTCTGCAGAAAGTTGTTGCAATGAGCCATCCGAAGGAATCAATGCGCTATCGCGACCATCACGCGCCCAACCAACGGTTAAAGGCACGTTGTAGGTTGTAAGTGTGCCCGGATAGCCAGGAGCAGCGATACCATAACTCTGTGCATAATTTAAATATGGAATTGGCGTGTTGACCGTTGTCTGAATTTGAAAAGCCTCAACACCAGTTCCGAAAAATACACGATCTACTTCTGTGTAAGGAACACCAAACTTAATGTTGGAGCCCACAGACTTGATTTGATAGTCAGGGTCGCCTACGTAGTACAAAGGCTTTGAAGACCTGTAGTAGAGATCGGTATAACGACTAATTCCATCTTCAGTGAAGTATGGATCGTAGTTTGAAAGTGTTAAGTTCTGATTGATCTTGCCTACGGAAGCATTCAAACCAACAGAGGTGCCAGTACCAAAGGCGTTATCTTGATTGATGCCCGCGGACAGAATCAGTTTTTCAGTAGAGGAGAAGCCTGCACCGATGGTTACAGCACCTGTGGGCTTTTCAGTCACTTTGACATTGACATCGACTTGATCTGGAAAACCCGGCACATCTTCAGTAGTGATATCAGTTTCGGTGAAATAACCTAAACGACCAAGACGTTTTTTAGACAAATCAATTTTGTCGCTATCGAACCATGAGCTTTCAAATTGGCGCATCTCACGACGAATCACTATATCGCGAGTTTTGGCGTTTCCAGAAATCTCCACTTTACGAACATAGATGCGACGACCGGGATCGATCACTAAGGTCAAATCAACTTCAGCCTGCTCACGACGAATGTCCGGCTGCGGGTTGATGGTTGCAAAAGCATAGCCATAGGAACCTAATACCTCTGCAATCGCCTTAGTACTCTCGGTTAATTTTGCTGATGAGAATGTATCGCCAGGCTTAAGTACGATTAACTGCTTAAGCTCTGCTTCTTTACCTAGCAACTCGCCCGCTAAACGAACATCTTTAACAGTAAATTTTTTGCCTTCACGAATACTAATCGTTAGGTAAATTCCTTTTTTATCTGGGGTAATAGAAACTTGTGTGGACTCAATAACAAACTCTAGATAACCGCGATTCAAATAGTAGGAACGAATAATTTCCAAATCCGCTGTGAGTTTTTGCTTAGAGTACAAATTGTCTTTGCTATACCAAGAGAGCCAACCGCCGGTCTTGAGCTGCATTTCACTTCGTAAAGTACCTTCGCTAAATGCCTCGTTACCAATGAAATTAATTTCTTGAATTTTGGCAACAGGGCCCTCATCAATATTGAAGTAGATAGCGACTTGATTGCGCTCCACAGGAGTAACGGTAGCAACCACCTCAGCGGCAAACATACCCTTACCAACGTATTGACGCTTTAATTCTTGCTCAGCCTTATCAATTAAGGCTTTGTCGTAAAAACGGGCTTCTGCCACACCAACTGTTTTCAGAGACTTGCGAACAATCTCTTGATCAAATTCTTTCATTCCCGTGAATTCAATTCGGGAGATAGTAGGACGCTCATCCACGATGACGATCAACACATCGCCTTGTGCTTGAATTTGTATATCCCTAAAGAAACCTGTGCTGTACAGAGCCTTAATTGCCTCGGCACCCTTCTCTTCTGTAAAGGTGTCGCCAACTTGAACCGATAAATAACTAAATACAGTTCCAGGCTCTACTCGCTGCAAACCTTCCACCCGAATATCTTTGACAACAAAAGAATCTGCTGCATGAACATGCAAACTCAATCCAATAGATAGCAGCAGAATGAGTCTTGCTAAAAATCGCATAAGACGGAAGGAGGATAGGTTCAGAAAATTCAAGACGAAAAATAGCGTTGTAAATCGTTAAACAATGCCAAAAGCGAAAGGGAAATCAGCAATAAAAAGCCCACTTTTTGGAGCTGCTCTTGCGCCGAAACTGAAATTCGCTTTCCAGCAACTAACTCCCATGCATCATACAGGAGCTGACCCCCATCTAGCATGGGAAAAGGTAGGAGATTGAGCATCCCAATACTGATACTAATTAGTGCCAAAAATGCCAAAAAGGGTTGCCAGCCAATCTGGACGGACTTACCAGCCATATCCGCAATACTCAAGGGCCCTCCAAGCTGCTTTAGAGAAGCCTGACCCATAAACATCCCCAGCATTAGCCTTGCTGACACCTTGGTAATTAGCCAAACCCGCTGGGCGGCAAGCACTGAGGCGTCTATGGGGTTTAATTTCAGCTCCCGCCACTGATTTAAGGGTGTAGCGATAGGTAAGAGGCCAAGCTCTTTCATGGGGTCTCCATCTGGCTTCATCCTTGGAATATCCTCGGCCTTGAACGACTTAATGAGGTGGCCGCCCCGAGAATCCTCAAGCTCCAAAGCAAATCCAGTATTGCCAGTTAACGCATCCATCAAATTCCAGCGCAAGGAATTCCAACTCCTCACAACCTCAAATTCTCCGGCGATGGGCGCCACATCCAAACTTAACTCTTGCCAACTCAGCACTCGGTCACCTTGAGAAACGCCCAATTGGTAAGCGAGTGAATTTTCGGGAGGGTTCTGCAAAACTGCTGGCAATTGAGGAACGCCAGAAACATAAATTACTGAAAAAAGAATGACTGCTAGAAAGAAGTTGGCAAATGGTCCGGCGGCCACAATCAAAGAACGTTGCCAAAGAGGTTTGTGATCAAACGCATCCTTTCGATCTTCTTGGCGAATAACTTGATTCCGATCACGACCATCCAAGAGCTTCACATAGCCACCTAAAGGAATAGAAGCCAACACCCACTCCGTCTGATTGGATGCTCGATATGTAAACAATGGCTTCCCAAAGCCAATGGCGAACCGCAATACACGAACGCCACAAGCTCGCGCTGCTAAGAAATGACCAAACTCATGAAAGCTGACCAAGACTCCGAGGGTCAACAAAAACGCACCAAGAGTAATTAACGCCTGCATGAAATCATTACCTTAAAACAATTGCCTTATAAAGCTCGAATGAAATCCAGCGCAACAGCTCTGGCTTGCGCATCCACCTGCAAGATAGCATCCAGAGAATCGGCCTTGCATGTTGCAATTGCGTTTAATGCTTTCTCAACAACCACAGGTATTTGCAAATACGGTAAACCTTTATCTAAAAACGCAGCCACAGCAATTTCATTCGCAGCATTTAATACAGTAGGTGCCGTACCGCCAGACTGCGCCGCGGCAAATGCTAAGGATAAACATGGGAAACGCGCTAAATCCGGCTCTGAAAAACTCAAGTTCGCCATCTGAGTCAAACTGAGTGGCGCAACTCCTGCAGCAATTCTGTCTGGCCACGCCAACCCATAAGCAATAGGGGTGCGCATATCCGGCTGACCTAACTGCGCCAATACAGAGCCATCACGATAGCGAACCATTGAATGCACAACGCTTTGTGGATGTATCAGTACTTTAATTTTTTCTAGTGAAAGACCAAACAACCAAAAGGCCTCAATAACCTCTAATCCCTTGTTCATCATGGTTGCAGAATCAACCGAGATTTTTCTACCCATCACCCAATTTGGGTGCGCGCACGCCTGCTCTGGAGTAATGCTAGCAAGCTGATCAAGCGGCGTATTTCGAAATGGCCCACCAGATGCTGTTAACCACAATTCTTCTACACCCAAGTAAGCATTTTGCGAAGAAGAATCTTGAGTGAAATTATTTGGCAAGCATTGAAAAATTGCATTGTGTTCACTATCAACTGGCAACAACTCGCCGCCGCCAGCACTCATGGCTTGCATGAATAAATTGCCAGACATGACTAGAGCCTCTTTATTGGCTAGCAAAACTCTTTTACCAGCCTTAGCTGCTGCCAGCGCAGGGACTAAGCCTGCCGCCCCCACAATCGCCGCCATTACCGTATCGCAATCCGAATCAGTCACAGCCATCACCAGCGATGCTGGACCATACATCACCTGGGTCGAGATATTGTTTTGACGCAATAACGTTTCAAGACGCTTGGCATCATTAGCCTCAGACACCACTGCAATCGTAGGCTTAAACTCCATGCACTGCTCTGCTAACCGATCGGTCTGCTTACCCGCAGTCAGAGCTACTACTTTAAAGCGATCAGGATGTGCGCGAATAACATCTAATGTATTAACGCCAATCGAACCAGTAGAACCCAGGATGGCAATGCGTCTTGTCATCACACGAGACCCGCAAGAATTGCCGCGATCGGCATTGTTGGAATTAATGCATCCACACGATCAAGCACACCGCCATGTCCTGGCAATAACTGACTGCTATCTTTAACGCCTGCTAAGCGCTTTAATTGAGATTCAAAGAGATCGCCAAAAATGCTAAATGCTGTTAACAAGGTCACCATCAACAACATTGGCACCCATCCGAAACGAATAGCCCAAGCACCAAATATCGTAGACTCAAATGGTAAGAAGAATACGCACGCTAGAGCATACGCATAACAAGGCACAAGACCGCCCACTGCACCTTCCACGGACTTACCTGGGCTAATTTGCACAGCAAGCTTACGCTTGCCAAATGCTTTACCAACAAAATAAGCGCCGATGTCTGCTACCCAAACTAAGGCCATTGTGGAAAGCAAAAAGACTAAGCCTAACTCTCGCAAAAAAACGATTGCAAACCAAGTTGCTGGTAATAGTATGAGACCAAGTATAACATAAAAAGGGCGTAATTTTTGCAAAGATAAATTCATGCCCTTTGCCAAAATGAATGGGGCAATAAAAAACCAAAAGATGACTGCCAGCAACAATATGGAAAACTGCCAAGCTACATTTTGCAAGGCCAGCAAAACAAAAATGATTACCAAACAAAATGTGGCGTAAAGCCAAGCTGCACGAGGCGCCTCAGGATTCAGCAGGCGACTCCACTCCCAAGCGCCTGCCAATACCGCCACAAGGAAAAAGGCGCCAATATACACAGACGGCAGAAAAAACAGGATTGGCAATAAGACTGCCAACAAAACAACGGCAGTAATAATGCGGGTCTTCAGCATAAAAAGTGGAATCTGAAATTAGACAGCATCACTCATTACTTGCGATGCAAGCTGAGCACTGGTTCGCCCGAAGCGGCGTTCACGCTGACTAAACCAATCAAACGCTTTATGTAATTCTGCTCTATCAAAGTCTGGCCAAAGTACATCCGTGAAATACAGCTCTGTATAAGCCAATTGCCAAAGCAAAAAGTTACTGACGCGTTGCTCGCCACCCGTACGAATAAACAAATCAGGTTCGGGTGCGTAAGCCATGGAGAGATGTGGTTGGAGCAACTCTTCGCTGATGTCTTCGGGCTTCAAATTGGGATTCGCTGCAACACAGCGCTGCATTGCCTGCAATATATCCCAGCGTCCGCCGTAATTGGCAGCAATCGTAAATGTCAGCGCTTTACAACCCGCAGTCTTTGCTTCAGAGAATTCAACTATCTCCTGAATGGCATTATCAAAACGGCTTAAGTCTCCAATAAGCCTCAGACAGATATCGTTTTCCGCAAGGCGTGACACTTCACCCTTGAGGGATTTCAGAAATAACTTCATTAAAAAGCCCACCTCTTCTGGTGGGCGACGCCAGTTCTCTGAACTGAATGCAAATACCGTCAAATACTCAACACCAATACGGCGACATTCTTGAACAATTTTTCGAACAGCGCCTAAGCCTTCAGAGTGGCCAGCAACCCTGGGCATCATGCGCTTGCTAGCCCAACGTCCATTGCCATCCATAATGATCGCCACATGGCGAGGAATGGAGCTGACCTCTGGTATTGCCTGTGTTGAACTAAGGTGTTGAGTCATAAAAAGTGAAACTCAATACAGTTAAACCGTCATGATCTCTTTTTCTTTTTCAGAGATGATTTTGTCTATTTCAACAACAGCTTTATCGGTCATCTTCTGAATTTCATCAGTGGCGCGACGCTCTTCGTCCTCAGAAATTTCTTTATCCTTGGTCAAGCGCTTTAAATGCTCATTAGCATCGCGACGCAAATTACGCACTGCGATTTTTGCGTCTTCGCCTTCGCTCTTCACCACTTTAGTAAGTTCGCGACGACGCTCTTCTGTTAGCGCTGGCATTGGCACACGGATTACAGTTCCTTGTGAAGCTGGATTCAGACCTAAGTCGGAATCACGAATAGCTTTTTCCACAACAGCAACCATGGTCTTTTCAAACGGCTGAACGTTGATAGTGCGCGCATCAGCCAAACCTAAGCTGGCAACCTGACTCAATGGAGTGGGGTTGCCGTAATACTCAACTTGAATATGTTCCAAAATTCCAGGGTTGGCGCGTCCTGAACGAATCTTTGCAAGACTAGTCTTCAAAGACTCAAGGGACTTTTGCATCTTTTGATCGGTATTGGTTTTAATTTCTGCTGCAGACATCTGGCCTCCTATTAAACGTGCACCAAAGTACCTTCGGGCTCACCCTGCACTACACGCATTAATGCGCCTGGCTTGAGTATTGAAAATACTTTGATTGGTAATTTTCTGTCACGGCACAATGCAAATGCAGTGGCGTCCATGACTTGTAAGTTTTTAATTAACGCTTCATCGAACGTAATGGTTTTATAGAGCGTTGCTGTTGGATCTTTCACTGGATCGGCACTATAAATACCATCGACTTTCGTCGCCTTCAGCATCACCTCTACACCCATTTCCGCGCCACGCAAGGCTGCTGCGGTATCAGTGGTAAAAAATGGGTTTCCTGTGCCCGCAGCAAAAATAACGACCTTACCTTCGCTCATTGCTCGAATTGCGCGAGGGTGAATATAGGGCTCAACCACTTGATCCATTCTTAATGCGGATTGCACGCGAGCCTCAACTCCTTTTTGACGCAACGCATCTTGCAAGGCGAGTGAGTTCATCATGGTTGCTAGCATACCCATGTAATCGGCTGTTGCTCGATCCATACCAGCCGCACCACCTGCAACGCCACGGAAAATATTTCCTCCACCTATCACAATGGCAAGCTCAACTCCACTGTTTACTACTTGAGCAATTTCAGAAACCATGGCATCGATGGTGACGGGATTGATGCCGAAAGCATCATCCCCCATCAGGGCTTCACCAGATAATTTTAGGAGGACGCGTTTATAGCCTGGCATATATATATTTTCCGTAATTTGCTAAGTAATTTTCATATTTAGCTTATTGATCTTTAAGCACTTTTGATACCTGCCCTTAAGCACTTTTGATACCTGCCCTGAATTATAAATGGCTTAGGAATAATCAAAGAAAAGGGCACAGAAACTAAGGTTTCTGTGCCCATGAGGCTAGAGAAATCGGGGCAAGCCCGACAAGGACTAATTAAGCAGTCGCTTTAGAGGCTGCAGCTACCTGAGCAGCCACTTCAGCAGCAAAGTCGTCTTGACGCTTCTCAATGCCCTCACCCACAACAAACATCGTGAATCCCTTCACGCTGGTATTGGCAGCTTTGAGCATTTGCTCAACTGTTTGCTTATCGTTTTTAACGAAAGTTTGGTTCAACAGAGACACCTCTTTGAGGTACTTCTGGATAGAACCTTCAACCATCTTCTCAACGATTTCTGGTGGTTTGCCAGATTCAGCAGCCTTTTGAACAGCTACGCTACGCTCAATCGCGATGGACTCAGCTGGCACATCCGCAGTAGACAAAGCAACAGGCTTCATAGCGGCAACGTGCATTGCTACGTCTTTAGCGGCAACTTCGTCACCTTCAAACTCAACCACTACACCAATACGAGTGCCGTGGAGGTAAGAAACCAACTTATTGTTACCAGCAAAACGCTTAAAGCGACGTGGCATAATGTTTTCGCCGATTTTACCGATCAAAGCGCTACGCACTTCGTCAACAGTAGAGCCGTTCAAAGGCAATGCCAATAAAGCAGCTACGTCAGCAGGGTTCTTTTCTGCTACCAACTTGACGCAATCATTTGCAAAAGCCAAGAAATCATCATTCTTAGATACGAAATCGGTTTCGCAGTTCACTTCCAACAAAGCACCAGTAGTGCCATTAATAGAAGAGGCAACGATACCTTCAGCAGTAACGCGTGAAGCTGCTTTACCTGCTTTGCTACCTAGCTTTACACGCAGAATTTCTTCTGCACGAGCCATATCGCCATCAGCCTCGGTCAAAGCCTTTTTGCACTCCATCATAGGGGCATCAGTTTTGGCGCGGAGTTCGCCAACCATTGCAGCGGTAATAGCGGCCATTATTCAGCTTTCCCTTCTTCAACAAACTCTTCTTCGCCTTCTTTAACTGCAGTCAACACTTCTTGAACTGCGTTTGCACGGCCTTCCAAAATTGCATCAGCAACGCCACGCGCATAAAGAGTTACTGCCTTGCTTGAATCGTCGTTACCAGGAATAACGTAATCAACACCTTCTGGTGAGTGGTTAGTATCAACAACAGCGATTACTGGAATACCAAGTTTGTTAGCTTCAGTAATAGCAATCTTGTGGTAACCAACGTCCACAACGAAAATCGCATCAGGAACGCCATTCAAATCTTTAATACCGCCAAGTGCTTTTTGCAATTTGTCGAGTTCGCGATCGTTTGTTAAAGCTTCTTTCTTGGAAAGCTTTTCCCAGTCGCCAGCTTCTTTAGCAACTTCCATATCCTTCAAACGCTTGAGGGAACCTTTAACAGTTTTGAAGTTGGTGAGTGTGCCACCCAACCAACGGCTGTCGATATAAGGCATACCAGCGCGAGTTGCTTCTTCAGCAATGATTTCGCGTGATTGACGCTTTGTACCTACAAATAAAATCGTGCCACGATTAGCAGCAACTTGTTTTGCAAATTTCAGGGCGTCCTGAAACATTGGCAATGTTTTTTCCAAGTTGATGATGTGGATTTTGTTGCGATGACCGAAAATGAATGGGGCCATCTTTGGGGACCAGAAACGTGTTTGGTGACCAAAATGGCAACCAGCTTCCAGCATTTGACGCATTGTTACTGACATAACTTCTCCTAAGGGTTGGTTCTAAAGTTGAGTCCTAGCTGCGCTAAAAAACGCTACCCTGGAAGGCTCAACTCGCGATTTCAAGTCCAAAATAGACTCGAGACAAAAATTATAGCTTAAATATCAATGATCTAGCTAGGTTGAGTCCACTCCCACCTTAGGTTGGCAGGGGCGTCTACCGCCTCAAATGCCCCAAAAAAGAGAATATTGCCCAATTTTTAAGCATTTTGGGTCAGAAAAATCCCCTCAAGTCGTTGATAATCAAGAAATGAATAGTGTATTCACCGCAGAAAAAGACATCCAAGGGATACGCGAAGCCGGCCGTTTAGCCAGCGAAGTTTTGGATCACGTTACCCCCCATGTCAAAGCGGGTGTCACCACGGGCGAGCTAGATCGTATTTGCCACGCCTATATGCGCGATGTTCAAAAGACTATCCCAGCACCACTCAACTACCAGCCACCTGGCTACCCTCCATTTCCAGCATCGATTTGCACCTCAGTAAACGATGTGATCTGCCACGGAATTCCCGGCGACAAAGTTCTCAAGAATGGGGATGTCGTCAACTTAGATATCACCGTGATCACCCCGGATGGTTATTACGGTGATACAAGTCGCATGTTCATGGTTGGTGAAGTTTCAGTTATGGCAAAGCGACTCACGCAAATTACTTTTGAATGCATGTGGCTTGGTATTGCCGAAGTGAAGCCCGGCGCATCACTTGGAGATATTGGTCACGTAATTCAAACGCACGCCGAAAAAGCAGGCTACTCCGTTGTTCGTGAATACTGTGGTCACGGCATTGGAAAAGTCTTTCATCAAGACCCACAAATTCTCCATTACGGCCGTCCCGGAACCGGCGAAAAATTACAAGCTGGTATGACATTTACGATTGAACCCATGATCAACGCAGGTCGTCGTGAAATTCGTACGATGCCTGATCAATGGACAGTAAAAACAAAAGATCGTAGCTTGTCAGCGCAATGGGAACATACGCTTCTTGTAACCAATACTGGCGTTGAAGTACTTACTTGGTCCGAGGGTAGCAACCCTCCCCCTGACTGTGTCAAAGGTCTTTCATTTAGACCATCCACCACTGGCGCCTAATATGAATTCGTCGGTAACGACAAGTAACGTCATCGATGCGAAAAGCCTTCGCTCTGCACGTGAGACTGCATATGCGGAATTCAAGCAAACGCAGTCGGTAGGCAAGCTTACCAAGCAATTAAGCAAGCTTACCGATCAATTACTCGCTCAACTTTGGAGCGCTTGCGACTTAAATAATGCAGCAACGCTCGTTGCTGTTGGCGGTTACGGAAGAGGCGCATTATTCCCATACTCCGATATTGATATCTTGATTTTGCTTCCAAATGAGAACAAAGAAGCTGAATGGATATCAAAAAAAGTGGAGCAATTTATTGCTAACTGCTGGGATACGGGATTAGAAATTGGCTCTTCAGTAAGGACCATTGCTGAATGCATCTCCGAATCAGATCAAGACATCACAGTTCGGACCTCTCTTCTTGAGGCGCGCTATCTCTGCGGGCAAAAATTGCTATTTAAAGAGTTTGCTAAAGCTTATGAAGGCGCGATGGATCCACGCTCATTCTTCCAAGCGAAATTAGCCGAACAAATCCAACGCCACTATAAATATCAGAACACGCCTTATTCACTAGAGCCAAACTGCAAAGAGAGTCCTGGTGGTCTTCGCGATCTGCAGGTGATCTCCTGGGTCAGTAAAGCGGCCCTGCTTGGCAACACGTTTAAAGATCTGCATGAAGCCGGCTTGATCACCAAACGAGAGCTCACGGAACTCAATCGCAATCAACGACTGTTGGAAACCTTACGCGCCAATCTACATCTCATAGCAGGACGCAGGCAAGATGTCATTGCATTTGATCTGCAGTCTCCATTGGCTCATGCAATGGGTATCGAAGAAGAGTCTTCGCGTCGTGCAAGCGAATCCATCATGCGTCGCTATTATTGAGCAGCTAAAGCAGTAACCCAATTGAATGACGTACTGCTACAAAATATTGAAGCCCTACTGTTTCTGCAAGAATCAAAAACTACCCACCCAATTCCTGGGGAGGGAAATGAGTTCTTCATTGAGCGTCAAGGCGTTCTAGACATCACGGACCCACAGCTCTTTCAAAAACATCCAGAACAAATTCTGCGAACCTTTTTGGTTTTTACTCAAACCGCAAGCGTTAAAAGTCTTTCTGCAACTATTTTCAGGGCGCTCTATAACGCTCGTACAAAAATAGATGCTAAGTGGCGAGCCAATCCCATCAATCGGTCACTATTTATTGAAATCCTGAAGCAACCTCAAGGGGTGAGCCGAGCATTTCACCTCATGAATCGCAGTAGCGTGCTCGGTAGATACCTGCCTGCCTTCAGAAGAATCGTTGGTCAAATGCAGCATGGCTTATTTCACGTGTATACGGTTGATCAACATATCTTGATGGTCTTACGTAACGTACGACGCTTCATGGTGCTGGAATACACTCATGAATTTCCATTTTGCAGTAGCTTAATTGCTCGTTTCGAGAAACCTTGGCTACTCGTCATCGCAGCACTCTTTCATGACATTGCAAAAGGTCGTGGTGGCGATCACTCGCAGCTTGGTAAGGCTGATATGCGTAAGTTCGCAAAAGAGCATGGCCTAGATAAAAAAGATACTGAGCTTTTAGTGTGGCTGGTAGCTGAGCACCTCAATATGAGTCAGGTCGCTCAAAAACAAGACATTACCGACCCCGATGTTGTGAAAGCATTTGCCAAGAAGATGGGTGACGAACGACACCTCACTGCTCTATATCTTTTAACCGTAGCCGATGTCCGTGGAACAAGCCCTAAAGTATGGAATGCCTGGAAAGGCAAGCTACTTGAAGATCTCTATCGTGCTACCTTAAGAGTATTGGGTGGTGCAAAACCCGATGCTTCATCAGAGCTAGCTCTACACCAAGAAGAATCTCGAGCCAAACTTCGGCTTTATGGAATCAGCGATGCCTCGTACGAAGATCTTTGGAAGCAATTGGATGTTGCATTCTTCTTAAGGCAAGATTCATCTGATATCGCATGGCTAACGCGCCACCTTTACAACAAGGTAAATACAGAACAACCCATCGTCAGAGCCAGACTCTCCCCTGTTGGCGAAGGTCTGCAAGTGGCTATCTATGTAAAAGATCAAGAGGATCTATTTGCTCGGATCTGTACCTACTTTGAAAAACATGGTTTTTCTATTTGGGATGCACGCATTCATACAACGCATCATGGTTATGCTCTGGATAGCTTCCAAATCTCAGGAAGCAATCTTGTAGATGAAGGCGGTAGTTATCGAGATCTCATTCAACTGGTTGAGTTCGAACTAACTGCTGCACTCTCTAAAGCCGATCCTTTGCCAAATCCCAGCATGGGCCGTTTATCAAGGCAGTCACGTATCTTCCCAATACAACCGCGCGTTCATATGATGCCGGATGATCGAGGCCGTTATTACACCCTCGCACTTTCTGCTAGCGACCGTACAGGCTTGCTTTACACAATCTCTAGGGTATTAGCAAAGCACCAAGTTTCTATTCATTCCGCCAGAATTAACACACTCGGTGAGCGCGTTGAGGACGTATTGCTACTAGATGCCGCGAACCTTGGGAAAAATCCAAAGTTGCAGATTCAGTTAGAAACAGAGTTGCTAGAGGCTTTAAGCGCTTAGCAATTCCAGCATACCCGCCTCATCAATGACGGGCACACCCAATTCCTCTGCTTTGGTGAGTTTGCTGCCAGCATCCGCACCAGCAACCACATAGTCTGTTTTCTTCGACACTGAGCCAGCAACTTTTGCTCCAGCTTTCTCAAGCAGGTCTTTTGCTTGATCACGAGTCATGGTTGGGAATGTGCCCGTCAGAACAAAGGTCTTTCCAGCCACAGCGGCGCTGATTACCTTCTCTTCTACTGCTAATTGCATACCTGAAGCCAAAAGCTGCTCAATGACCTCACGGTTGTGAGCCTCTTCCATGAAGCTCAAAATAGAGTCAGCTACAACAGGGCCAACGTCTTTAACACTAAGCAACTCTTCCATATTCGCATCCATCAAAGCATGCATGGACTGGAAATAGTTCGCTAAATCTTTAGCCGTAGTTTCACCAACGTGACGAATACCCAAGGCAAAGATGAATCTTGCTAAAGTTGTATTTCGAGACTGATTGATTGCCTGTATGAGATTGTCGGCAGACTTCTCACCCATGCGCTCAAGATTGGCTAAAGCGGTAAAACCTAAGCGATAGAGATCTGCAGGTGTTCTGACTAAATTTTGATCAACCAATTGATCTACAATCTTCTCGCCCAACCCCTCAATATCCATAGCCCTTTTGTGAGCAAAGTGAATCAGCGCCTGTTTGCGCTGGGCACCACAAAACAAGCCACCACTACAACGCGCAACAGCCTCATCCGCTAAACGCTCAATATGAGAATCACATACAGGGCAACGAGTGGGCATCTGAAACTCTTTAGCATCGCTAGGACGACGTTCTTTAACAACCGACACCACTTCAGGAATCACATCGCCCGCTCGCCTTACAGAGACTGTGTCGCCAATTCGAACATCCTTACGCCTAACCTCATCCTCATTATGAAGTGTGGCATTGGTAACGGTGACGCCACCTACTTCAACGGGGGCTAGACGCGCAACTGGAGTAATAGCTCCTGTGCGCCCTACTTGAACATCTATTCCTAAAACGGTTGTAAGCGCCTCTTGAGCAGGATACTTATGCGCCAATGCAAATCGAGGGGCTCTGGAGACAAAACCTAACTTGGCTTGCTCAGAAAATGAATTCACCTTGTAGACAACACCGTCAATGTCATATGGCAATGTATCGCGCTTTGCTCCAATGGCATTGTAAAAACCGAGGATTTCTTGGACGGAGTGCAGCACTTTACGCTCGGAGCAAACAGGTAATCCCAATTCAACATATTTATTGAGTAATTCTTCATGTGTTTTAGGTAGCCATGATTGCGGCTCAAGCGCACCTAAACCATATGCGAAGAAAGAAAGCGGCCGTTTAGCTGTGATTTTGGAATCCAACTGCCGCAAACTGCCAGCAGCTGCATTACGAGGGTTAGCAAATTCTTTTTCACCTGAAGCAGCTGCCTGTTGATTCATTTTTTGAAAATCTTTGAGGTACATAAATACCTCACCCCGCACTTCCAATACATTAGGAATGTCTTTGCCAGTTAATTTCAATGGAATAGCGCGAATCGTTTTGATATTGGCCATAGCGCAAAGAAATTGCAAGGCCATCAAATTTGAGTTCGCCCGCATAAGCAACGTGATCGGCATGCAAACCTTCACGACAGCGACGATCAAAAGCAATTAACTCTGTCTCTTCAAATGCATTATTAAGAGAAAGCATTGGCACTTCATGTGTTACTGAATCAAACTCTTTTAAGGCAATACCTCCAACGCGCTGAGATAGGGATTCAGGGGTCACCCATTCTGGATGAGCCGCTTCAATATCTAGTAGCTCGCGATAGAGCTTGTCATACTCAATATCTGGCAATAAGGGGTTATCAAGAACGTAATAGGCATGCTCTAAGCGAGCCAATTCCGCTTGTAGAAATACGTAACGCTCCGCTAAGTTTGTCGGATTATTGGACGACAAAGCGATTCCTAACTAAAGAGTCTACCGGCAGTAGAAGAGCCTGCGGCAATGCTAGACTTCTCAAGATTGGCATAAAGCATGTCTAGGTGCTGACGGATACTAATCACAGCTGCTTCACTGAGATTAATACCATTGTCATCAACTAAGCGACCGTGCGCTGCTTGAGCAATCTCGACGCCCTCACCCAACATTCTTTCGAAAGCCCGTTGATCTTGTGCAACCAAAGGGACTTCTAATAATAAAGTTAATTGGGTAACGGGTGTGTTTGGATCTAGATCTGTACTATTAAAAATGAGAATGCCATTGCTAAAAAATTCATAGCCACGACCATTACGAGCCAATTTAAAACCGCGCTGACGCATCAGAGCATCAAAATTTCCCCAAGGACAAGACTCATCAAACAAAACGTTAATACTTAGTTGAATATCGCTCTCTGCGGCTACTGCATCCAACTCTTTTGCACTCTCGAGCATCGTATTAACGCTTGGCATATCAATTTGAGCGCCTAATGTATCCGCCAAAGCCTGTGCTCGAGAGCAAAAATCGGATAGCTCAAGAACGCCAATAGGGCCTCGACGACTTGCCAATTGAATCGCCAACTGCAATTCAGAATAGGAAGCTTCTGATCTGAGCTCCTCCCAATCTTCTGCAGCATCCTGATCTGCATTAAGACCTTCGCAACTCCAACGAATCGCAGAATTGGAATTCAAATCCGACCAATTATTAATTTCAGCAAGAATTTCTGAACCAGAAATCGCCTCATCGAAGCGGAGTGTAATCACGCAATCAATGCGAGGATCGATTGCAAATTTTTCTGGTGTAGATCCAACTGGATTGCTTATGTCGCCAAAACTAGGCTCAACGCGATCCCCAGTATCGGCATCAGCGAATCCTTTAGCAAAAGATGGCTCGCGCGTAACGCGATCATCAAACACATATGCACTTTGCTCATTTGCCTTACGACGAGCGCGTGAGTATTTCCAATTGAGAACGGCGACTAATATCAATATTAGTAGGCCGATAGCGGCCAACGCAAACTGCAAATCAGACAAACCCAACATCGTCATGATTTGTTCTACGTACACTTAAGCAGTCTCCACCATTGAAACGGCTAAAGAAATATCTACAGCAACAATACGAGAAACGCCTTGCTCTTGCATCGTGACGCCAATTAACTGATGGGCAATTTCCATGGTGATCTTGTTGTGCGAGATGAAAACAAACTGTGTCTTTTCGGACATTTTGGCAACCATCTGCGCGTAACGCAAGGTGTTCGCATCATCTAACGGCGCATCAACCTCATCGAGTAAGCAGAACGGCGCCGGATTCAGGAGGAATAATGAGAAAACCAAAGCAATCGCGGTTAATGCCTTTTCACCACCAGAGAGCAAATGAATACTGCTATTTTTCTTACCTGGAGGCTGGGCCATAACCTGAACGCCCGAGTCCAAAATCTCTTCGCCAGTCATCACTAATTCAGCGTGCCCACCACCGAACAACTCTGGGAAAAGTTTTCCAAAGTGTGTATTAACTTGATTAAAGGTGCCTTGCAATAAATCGCGTGTCTCAGCATCGATCTTGGCAATCGCATCTGTCAAGGTCTGCATTGCTTCATTCAAGTCAGCAGATTGGGCATCTAAAAACTGCTTACGCTCACGTGAGCTTGCAAGCTCATCCAGCGCAGCCATATTGACTGGGCCCAAAGACTGAATTTCAGTGTTAAGACGATTCACTTCGCTCTGCAGCGCGCCAATCTTAAGATCAGGACTAAAGTTTGTCTCTAACGCAGTTAGATCGGCCTCTGCATCAGCGAGCAATGTCGCGAACTGTTCATAGTTCAAACGAGCAGCTTGTTCACGCAACTGCAGATCAACTACCTTGTCGCGCATTGGCTGCAAGCTACGCTCAATTTGCATGCGGGCTTCATCTGCCTCACGCAATTGATGCAATAACGCATCCTGCTCAGTACGCGCGTTTGCAAGAGCAGCTTCACGAGCGCTACGAGCTAATAACAAGCCCTGTAACTTATCTTGCGCTTCTTCATCACTCAGTGTCTCTAACTCTTGCGTAGCTAGATCATGCTTATCCTGAATCTCCATGATCTGAGTGCGCGCAGTGCTTTGATCACGCTGCAAATCGGCGATACGCTGTTGCAGTGAACGAGTAGCAAATGCCGCTTCTTGAGCAGCCATCTCGGCAGCACGCAAAGACTCACGCAACTGATCACGCTCTTGCGTAGTGAGCTCTAATTTTTGCTGAGCTTGAGCCAACTCTTCTTGATGTCCTTGCTTAGAATCCTCTGACTGAGTCTGTTCTGCAGTAGCTTGTTCACGAGTCAAACTCAACTGCTCCATTTGCTGGCGCAGCTCGCTCAATTCATTCTGAATTTGAGCGGCGCGTTGACTGTATTGCTCTTCAGCTTGAGTCAACTGCATTCTTTCTACTTCGAAGCCGTGGGCTTCTTGTACAGACTGCTCAGCAGCAATACGGGCTTGCTCTGCAGCCTGATGAGCAGCTTGGTAATTCGCTACACACTGGTCAAGCTCGCCCTGTAATTCACTTTGCATTAATTGCTGAGAGCGTAACTGCTTCTCAAGACTTTCCATTTCTTGAGCGCGAGCCAACATACCAGCCTGTTCAGAGTCAGCTGCATAAAGCTGAACACCGACACGGCTTACTAAATGACCCTGCTGAGTAACAAATGCGCCACCAGCTGGAAGCTTTTCGCGACGATGCAAAGCATCTTCAAGACTAGAAGCAATATAGATGTTGTCTAACCACTCTTGCAATACTGAAGTCAAGCGAGCGGCACCAGTGCTTTGAACACGACTTAGTAGAGGCGTGAAATCCGCTGGAGCGGATGTATGCGCAGGACTAATTTCTTCTGTTAGCAAAATTGCCAAACGGCTTGGAGGTGCGTCATTTGCCAACGCCAATGTTTCTTGAACGCTTTTTGCGATAACCGCAGCTAAACGCTCACGCAATACAGACTCAAGAGCGGCTTCCCAACCACTCTCCACTTTTAGCTCTTGCCAGAGACGCTTGCTTTCTTTAAGGCCTTTGCTTTCTAGCCATGGACCAATCTTGCCCTGCGCCTGAACGCTTGCTTGTAAAGCTGCTAATGCCGTTAACTTGGCTTCAGTCTGAGCTAGCTCCTGATTGGCTGTTTGGATCTTTTGCTGCGCGGCATTACGAGCTTCATCGGCCGCTGGAACGCGTTGTTGGGTCTCACCTGCGCGTGCTCTTGCTTCTTCAACCTTACGTTGCGCCATCGCGTGACGATCAATCGCCATTTGTAATGCTTCAGCATCAGGGCGACGCATACCATCGAGCTCGCTAGTTAAACGTGTCTCGCGCCCTTTAAGTTCATCAGCCTGAGCAGACATGGAGCGAATACGTTCACCCAAACTCGCAAGTCGTTGCTCAATTGTCGCCAAAGCTTCGCGTGCATTATTCAAATCGCGCGAAGCGGTTTGATAAGCTTCATCACGACTTGGCATTTGCTCTTGTAAGCCGTTTAATTCTGTTAATAATGTTTGCTCTTTTTCACTCGCTAGAGTGAGCTCATGTTCGGTTGTGCGTTGTGCCTGTGCGGCATCTGTTTCTTGAACAGTCCAGCGCTGCAACTGAGCTTGCAGATCTTGAGTTTGTTGCTGCAAGCGTTGGCGCGCTTCTTGAACGTAATGTATTTGTGACTCAACCTGACTTACATCAGCATTAGTTTGATACAACTCGCCTTGTGCTTCCGATACTTTGTCTTGCAACGCGTACTGTTGAGTGCGCATTGTTTCGAGCTCAGCTTCAGCATGACGCAGTTTGGCGGTTTGCTCTTCCAAGTTCACTTGGGTATCGCGAATGCCGTTGGCATGGCGCTCTTGCTCCTTACCAGCCTCGGTCTGACGGACAAACCACAAGAGCTGCTGCTGCGCCTTCATTTGCGCAGAAAGTTCTGCATGACGCTCTGCAACGGTTGCTTGCTTTTCCAGGCGTGTCAGTTGTTGATCGAGTTCGCGCAGAATATCTTCAACACGCGTTAAATTCTCTACAGTATCTTCAAGGCGAGCTGCGGTTTCTTTACGACGCTCTTTGTATTTAGAAACACCAGCCGCTTCTTCCAGAAATGCACGTAGCTCTTCTGGTTTCGCTTCCAAAATTCGATTGATCGTTCCCTGACCAATAATCGCGTAACCTCTTGGACCCATGCCAGTACCCAAGAAAATATCTTGAATATCTTTACGACGCACTACTTGATTATTTACGTAATAACTGGAATTACCATCACGCGTTAGTACACGCTTAATACCCAATTCAGTAAATGCGCTCCACTGACCTTGGGCACGACCTTCAGAATTGTCAAAAATGAGTTCAACGCTGGCACGGCCTGATGGTTTACGTAAACCAGAACCATTAAAAATGACGTCCTGCATAGATTCGCCACGTAATTCACTAGCGCGGGATTCACCCAAAACCCAGCGAACAGCATCAATAATGTTGGACTTTCCACAGCCGTTTGGCCCTACAACACCAATTAATTGGCCAGGCATTTCAAAATGGGTTGGGTCAACGAAAGACTTAAAGCCGGAAAGTTTGATGGATTTCAGTTGCACGGCGTACTTTGCAGGGAAAAAGGGGTTCTAAATAAAGGGCTAAAAATTACATCTAAAGTGGGAAGATGATAGCAAGCTTAGGGCTACTTAGACGGGTTTTTGCCCCATCGATATAATGATAAATCTACCTTCAGGGGCAAAATCCCTTAACAATCTGATAGTTAACCAAAAAGCATGAGCCAATCACCACAAAACATCATTGAACAAGCCTGGGAAAACCGCGCAAACCTCTCACCAAACAGCGTTCCTGGAGATGTCCGAAGCGCCGTAAATGCGGTCTTGGAAGGCCTCAATAATGGCAGTATTCGAGTCGCTGAACGCCGCGATGTGGGTAAGTGGGAAGTAAATCAATGGGTTAAGAAGGCCGTGCTGCTTTCTTTCCGCTTAGAAGACAACATTCCGATGAGCGCTGGGGGCTATACCCAGTTCTATGACAAGGTTCCAAGCAAGTTCGAGGGCTATACAGCAGCTGACTTTGCTGCTGGTGGCTTCCGCGTGGTGCCGCCGGCTGTGGCTCGTCGCGGATCCTTTATTGGCAAAAATGCAGTATTGATGCCTTCCTACGTCAATATTGGCGCCTATGTTGGCGAGGGCACCATGGTTGATACCTGGGCAACCGTTGGCTCTTGTGCCCAAATTGGTAAAAATGTTCACCTATCTGGAGGCGTTGGAATCGGCGGTGTCTTGGAGCCAATCCAAGCAGGACCGGTGATTATTGAAGACAACTGTTTTATTGGCGCCCGATCAGAAGTGGTGGAAGGCGTAGTCATTGAAGAGAATGCCGTTCTCTCCATGGGCGTCTACATTGGACAAAGCACCAAGATTTACGATCGCGAGACTGGTGAAGTGCACTACGGTCGTGTACCTGCAGGCTCAGTGGTTGTTCCTGGCTCACTTCCTTCCGCATGTGGCAAGTACAGCCTCTATGCAGCTGTGATTGTGAAAAAAGTAGATGCTCAAACCCGAGCAAAAACCGCCATCAACGAATTGCTTCGCGATTAATTAACCACTGACAATTACTTATGAGCGCCGCCCTTGAGCTAACTGAAGCTCTCATTGCATGTCGTTCCGTCACTCCGGCGGATGGTGGCTGCCAAGATTTAATTGCCAAGCGTTTGCAAACCATTGGCTTTCATACTGAAAGTGTTGTCAGCGGTCCTGACGATTTTCAAGTCACAAACTTATGGGCAATCAAGAAAGGTAGAGCCGGCGATCAAGGCAAAGTACTGATGTTTGCTGGCCATACCGATGTTGTTCCAACTGGCCCATTAGAGAAATGGACGAGCGATCCATTCACACCAAGCATTCGTGATGGCAAGCTATATGGTCGCGGTGCGGCTGATATGAAGACATCACTCGCTGGCTTTATTGTTGCCACAGAAGAGTTTGTTACCTCTCATCCAGATCACCAAGGTTCGATTGCTTTTCTGATTACCAGCGATGAAGAAGGGCCAGCCAATGATGGCACGGTGATCATGTGTGAACGCCTTCAAAAACATGGTCAGCGTTTGGATTACTGCGTGATCGGCGAACCCACTTCAGTAGATCAATTGGGCGACATGATTAAAAATGGTCGTCGCGGATCCCTATCTGGCAAATTGAAGGTTAAAGGCATTCAGGCTCACATTGCCTACCCTCACCTTGGTAAAAATCCAATTCATTTGTCAGCCCCAGCAATTACCGCCTTGGTTGAAACTGAATGGGATAAAGGAAACGAATATTTCCAGCCAACCAGCTTTCAGATCTCTAATGTGCATGCTGGCACTGGTGCAAACAATGTCATACCAGGCGAATTAGTAGTCGACTTTAATTTCCGCTTCTCCACAGAGAGCAAGCCCGAACAATTGCGCGAGCGTCTAGAAAAAATCTTGTGTGATGCTGGTCTAGATTTCGAAATTGATTGGGTTCTTGGTGGCAGTCCATTTATTACCGGTGATGGTGATTTAGCTGGTGCATTGCGCAAGGCAATTCAATCTGAAACCCAAGTGGATACAGAGCTCTCTACAACTGGTGGCACCAGTGATGGGCGCTTTATTGCCAAAGTCTGCAAAGAGGTTGTGGAATTTGGGCCCTTAAATGCCACTAGTCACAAAATTGATGAGTGCGTAAACGTCAACGATGTTGAGCCTCTTAAAAATATCTATCGCAAAACACTTGAGCAGCTCATTGCTTGAGTTTGCAACTTCGCTTCTTTAATCACACCTTTATCCATCATGGACCCCGAGCCTTCACAAGCCCTTTCAGTCAATCAATCGATTGAACTCATTACCCAAAAATTAGATGCCGCAAACTTGCATTACGGGCATGGTGCCATTGATGCGCAAAGTGAAGCCCTCTGGATTGTTAGCAAGCAATTAGGACTGAGCCCCACTGATGCACTTGAACATTTAGATCAAATACTCACCAACGAGCAGCATCAAAAAGCATTAGCCGTTGCCGATGAACGCATCACCTCTCGTAAGCCACTCGCCTATATTCTTGGTGAAGCTTGGTTGATGGGTGTTTCATTTTTCTGCAGCGAACAAAGCATTGTTCCGCGCTCTTGGATTGCCGAACTCATTGTTGATGGCTCATTGGAGCCTTGGCTTCCAGCGGATGGAAAAGTTTTAGATCTTTGCACTGGCAATGGATCACTGGCGATCCTATTGGCTCTTTCATGCCCAGATATTCATGTCAGTGCATGCGATATTAGTTTGCCTGCACTGTCGGTCGCAGCTCGCAACGTCGATCGCCATGGACTTAACTCTCAAGTTGAACTATTAGAGGGCGATCTATGGGAAGCTTTGCCAGAACCAAATGAAGATAATCTCTTTGATCTGATTATTTGCAATCCGCCTTATGTAAATGCAGACTCAATGAATGCCTTACCAGCCGAATACCATGCTGAACCAGCACTAGCGCTTGCTGGCGGTGACGATGGCATGGATCTCATCAGAAGAATTATTGCCAACGCACCAGACTACCTCTCTGAGCGTGGTGCGATTCTGATAGAAATCGGCAATGAGTATGAGAACTTCAAAAAGGCGTTTCCTCAAATACCTGCTATTTGGATGGAAGTTTCCGCAGGGGAAGAACAAGTGCTACTGATTCAAGCTGAAGATCTGCGCTAAATCAGTTTAATTAGACAATCAGCTTAGCTTAACTCGGCAGCTGCAGCTATCGCCTGGTCAATTCGTTCAACCGGAATCGCTCTCAAGCCAGGGATTTTTGTCTTTGGCATATTTGCCTTGGGAATAATGGCAACCGTGAAGCCTAGCTTTGCTGCCTCCTTCAAACGTTCTTGTCCACGCGGGCATGGACGAATCTCTCCCGCTAAACCCACTTCACCAAACACAATTAACTCTTTTGGCAATGCGCGATTACGAATAGATGATTGAATCGCAAGCAGCACCGCCAAGTCAGCAGCCGGCTCAGAAATCTTCACGCCACCAACAGCATTCAAGAACACATCCTGATCAAAACAGGCCACTCCAGCATGACGATGCAAGACCGCTAATAACATGGCTAAACGGGCCTGCTCTAAACCAACAGCTAAACGTCGAGGATTAGGAACATGAGCAGTATCAACAAGCGCTTGAATCTCAACTAACAGCGGTCTACTGCCCTCTTGAGTAACTAACACACATGCGCCCGGAACCATTTGCTGATGTTGTGACAAGAAAATAGCTGATGGGTTTGCAACTCCCCTCAAACCTTTTTCAGTCATCGCAAATACACCCAGCTCATTAACGGCACCAAAACGATTCTTAATTGAACGAATCAAGCGGAACGAGGAATGGGTATCGCCTTCAAAGTACAACACGGTATCAACTATGTGCTCAAGCACTCTTGGGCCTGCCAAGTGACCATCTTTGGTGACATGGCCCACCATCAATACGCAGATACCGCTAGATTTGGCTGCTCTGGTTAATTGAGCAGCACACTCTCTTACTTGAGCAACTGAGCCAGGCGCGGAACTTAATACTTCAGAGTACAAAGTTTGAATGGAGTCCACCACCAAGACTTGCGGCTTAACGGTGTCCATAATCGAAATCAGCTTCTCCAACTGAATTTCTGCCAAGACTTCTAATTGCGGAGCATCAAGCGCAATCCGCTTCGCACGCAAAGCAATTTGGGCAGCCGATTCTTCACCACTACTGTAGAGAACATTCATGCCAGCGGCACTCATCTCAGCAAGCGCTTGTAACAGCAGAGTCGATTTACCAATACCAGGATCGCCACCCAGCAACACAACACCACCAGGCACTAACCCACCGCCCAACACACGATCAAACTCTTCCACACCAGTACTGAACCTTGGCAAATCTTCAGCAGCAATCGCCGAGAGCTTTTGTCTTGGCAAAGATTGTGCGAGACCCTGAAACCGAAAGTTAGATGTCGTCTCTGGCAAACCCTCTTCCATCGTGTTCCAGGACTGGCAAGATGGGCATTGCCCCTGCCACTTCGCCGAAGTGCCGCCACAGGACTGACAGATATAAACCGTTTTTACTTTAGCCAAGAGATATCCAGCAATACCAAGATGAATTGTTAATCGAGCTGTGTGCCAGCTTTATTTTCTTGAGCACGCTTAGGCGCATCTTTACGACGTTGCTCTAGATCTGCCGCTCTAGCAGCCGAGGCTTTTTGCTTTTCCTCAAACTCGCGCTGATTATCAGCACGCTCAGCAGCTTTTTCTGGGGAAGCACGCTCTGCGGCACGCTTTTGATCTTCTTGATCTTTAATGCTCTTGCGTAACTTACGTTGCACCTCATGCAATGCACGCTCTTGTTCGCTAATTGGGTCAATTTCTTTACGGTACTCAGCTCGTGCACTTCGCAAGCAGTAATTTACCCAGTAATTTTGATAGCAATCAGTTTGCGCTTTACCCCAACGATACTTAGCCCAATCACGTTGAAGCTCCAACCCTTGCTCTATCTTATTCAATTGCTCCAACTCAGCCTCTTCAGCTGGCGTAGCAAGCACTACCCCACTAACGGCACTGATTAGCAGAAATACAGCGATGAAAAACTTGGATTTCAAAGGCAGATCTTTTCTCAAATTTCTACCTTGGCACCCAATTCCACCAAACGGTTAGTTGGAATCTTGAAGAAATCAGACTGGCGACCAGCATTCTGATACATCCAACAGAACAAACGCTCGCGCCACATTGCCATACCGGGGATTTCAGTTGAAACGATGGTATCGCGTGACAGGAAGAATGATGTATTCATCAAATCAAATTTCAGATCGGATGATTTCTCAATCAACTCGATGATTTGACCCATGTCTGGGGTTTCATTAAATCCATAAACAGCACGAACCACATAAACGCCATTGCCTAAATCACGCAAAGTAATCCGCTCATCGTCTTTTACATAAGGAACGTCCCAGATACTGACCTTTAAAAAGAAGACTCTTTCGTGCAACACGTGGTTGTGCTTCAGGTTATGCAAGAAAGATACGGGAACATAATCCACGTGCGCAGTCAAAAATACAGCAGTGCCTTCAACACGATGAGGAGGATGCATCATAAGGGCCTCAATAAAGCTCTTAAGCTCAATACCACCATCCATTGCCTTTTGACGCAAAATCTTACGGCCTTGATACCAAGTCATTAGCAATAAGAAGCAGGCAGAACCGAGCAATAGAGGGAACCAGCCGCCTTCCATGATCTTTAACAGGTTGGCGGTTAAAAATGCGAGGTCTACAGCTAAGAATGCGCCAATAACCAAAGTTACAAATATTGGATTCCAGCGCCAAACTACGCGCATCACAATAGCAGCCAAGAATGTAGTCACAATCATGGTGGTTGTCACTGCGATTCCATAAGCAGCCGCAAGGTTTTCGGACTTCTTGAAAGCCAGAACAACCGCAACCACCAATATAAGTAGCATCCAATTCACCAACGGCATATAGATCTGGCCAATCTCACGATCAGAAGTATGGCGAACCTTCATGCGAGGAACGAAGCCCAACAAAATTG
>JBGAIU010000007.1:0-73661 GCA_044225315.1 Polynucleobacter sp. | reverse complement strand
TATTTTATGCTGCCGAGGCTTACCACACGGAGGGTGCGATTACTCACATTGTGGGGGTGATGCAAGGCAAAAACGCATTTGAACTCGGGGTTGAGCAATTGGCATTCTCCATGTTGGAGCAAATTGGAGATGCGCAATTTCACGCTAAGGATCATCATGTAGCCTCAGATGCTGCATGGATATTGCAGGGATTAAAGTATCTTGGTAGGGTTTTTGATGCGATTGAGAGATTGGGCGCAACCAACCGCCTGCCATTCAGCAATTTGGCGAAGAGCTTCAGAAAACCCTTTTGGGCGAAAAGAGCCCATATACAAAATTATTTAATTCGGGTGAAGTGGTCTTACTACTGAGTCTATTGGGGCAATCTGTTAAGCGAAACGCCATTGATATCAAAAATGAGGATATGGCAAATCAGATAAGATCTTTATTGCAAAAATCAAATCAGCAGGTAATATCAAAGCAAGTCAGACATGAAATTGAGCAAGCATTGCTGGTATTCAAAAAAGCTCAAGCGAATGGTCAGGGTATTGTTCCATATGAGATTCAGAATCCAGAATATGCTCGCTTTGCCGAAAACGGTTTAGCTGAGCTCTTTCAGACGAAAAACACTGATGCAGTGCCATTTCAATCTAGAAAAGATCTTTTTACCGAGCGGATTCAGGCTGAATTAATCAATGCTTATGTGCCACGAGAGGCATCAGATTTGAAGCGGTATTTTCAGGCCCTACCAAACACGCAACTTTTTGGTGCTTGAGCTGTTGCTTTAAAGACTGATTGAAAAAATCATTAAATACAGTGATTTACCAATTCGACCTTACTAGATAAGGGTTTTTTTGGCTCAAGGTTTGGGCGAAGTTAATCGGAGATTGGCTAAAAATAATCCTAATTTTGAGCCCTCTAAAATCTAACTATACTAAAGTCTAATTAATGACTTTTTCTAAGAAATTACTACGACAAAACTTGCTACAAATTTAATCAATCAATATCAAAAACATTATTCACTATAGGCCAATCATGGATCTTGAAGATTTAGCAAATAACCTTTCTTTTGAGCTTAAAGAAAAAGTGCATGTAGAAAACGCCTGCATCATTCTGGGGGGTCAAGGCCCTCATGACTACGCTGTTTTGCAACTTGGCGCTAATGATGGTGAGTTGTATCTGTCAGCCCCCATTTTGGATATTTATGAGGATGATGATCAATACCATGACCAGCTCTCCACACTGCTCGAGTTAAATGGCGATACCAAAAATTACCCGAATGGGCGAATTGCCTATAACGCTAGCGCAGGAAATGCCATTTGGATCGAAAAAATTGAACAAGAATTTAGCGCAAAACAATTAATTGAATTAATTCAGGCGAGAGGTCAATTAATCGCCCAAATTCGTTATGCATTTCAGGGTGCGAAAGTCTAATCATGAATAATTCAATGACGTATTCACAAGCAGTAGAGCACTTAAAAACTCGCTTTGGCGATTCAATTAGCGATCAGAGCGGTGTACTGACTCTAAAAAATGCGAATCAAGAAGAATGCCTAGTACTGCAATCTGAAGATGGTGGCGAACGCGTTAGTTTATTTGCGCCATTTCTGGAGTCTGTTAGCAATTTAAATCTGTGTAAATCACTCAATCTACATTTATTGCATCTTAATAGTGATCTTGATAGCTTAGGTTCTTTGCGCATCATGTTTAACCCAGATAGCAAGCGTTACTTATTGTGTGATGCCAATATCAGTTCTGCTAGTCATGAAGAGTTTATTGAATACCTCAATCAGGTATTGGCTTTAGCAAAGTATTTACATGCCGAGCTAGCGGATGGCCTGCTAGGTGCCGATGGCGCCGCTGCTGAAGTTGGGTCCATTAGTTCTGAATATTTAAAAGCGTAATTTTAGGAAGGATATTTTTTATGCCAGGGGATAGAATCAGCGGCGCACAAGCCACGCTAGTCCAAATACATCAAACAGAGAGTCTCTATGAAGCTGATCTTTTGGGTAAAGCTGATGCTGCTAAACAAGTTGGTGATCTCATTGGTGACTTGATTGCTTCGGATGATGTCACCCCGAGTCAAGCAAGGGAGGCGAGTGCAGTCTTGGATCGCCTTACTAGTGAGCCAGCACCAAGCTCAGGTGGCATTTTTAGTAAACTCAAACAAATTGTTGCCGATCTACGCGGTAAGAGCGCCACTTTTGAAAAGGCCAACCCACCTCAAACGCGTGAAGGCTTAGAGAAGTTAAAGCGTGATGCACAACTTGCTACGGTGCCGTATACCAATAGTGTAGTTGGCGAAGGCTACGACGCTGTACTGACAACAAACCTGGCTTATCACGTCGATTTAGCCTTACGTAGTGATTTTGATAATCCAGCTACTCAGCGCAAAGGTCTACGTAATGACGGTGACCCTGCTAACTGGGGTAATTTTGTCGATAAAAAGTCAGGCTTGGCCGCGAATGTGGTGGTAGATAGAGCAAACAGAGAGGTGAAGATTGTTTTTGGAGGCACTACCTCTGGCGCTTATCACGATGCTCAAATTAGTAATTACTCATTCTTAAGGCGCTCAAAAAATAATGCCTTGAGCACCTTGTCGCAGTGGGTAAGCAATATCAAATCAGGTTTAGGTATTAAGCCACATTCATTGGAGCAAGCCGCTAACCTCACTAGTAAAGTGCTCGAGCAAATCAAAAATATTCCAGAGTTAAATGGCTTCACCGTTAGCACTATTGGGCATAGCAAAGAAGCATCCGAAGCAGTGTACGCGGCACTGTCTCAGCCAGAACCACTGAAGGCAGTGGGTTTCTCCTCCGCGGATTTAGGTGGTGTGCTAGTTAGAGGATTACCTCCTGAGAATGTTGCCCGCTCTAAAGAGTTGGTCTCCCATTTCCATGTGAAGGCAGACTTGGTGCCTAACTTACGCTTTGTAACGCCATCACTCAGACCATTGGGTAGTGAGGCGGTGATTCCTGCCACCAGCACTTTTACTTCATCACTGAGTCGCCATGATGCGTTTGCAAATCACATTGTGCACTGGGCTGATCAACAATTAGCTAATATCGGGTAATTCAAGATGCCCATTCATGTAGACCCCCGAATTCAGAGAAGTGATCAGAGCCTGGTTGTGGATGTTCAAGAGGCTTTACCTGTGGCTGGTAGTGCTAGCGGTACTCTAGGTACGCGTAATGTCACTCTTCGCCCATCGACTCGCATCGAATCTTTGGCAAATAGCATTCGGGACTTTTTCTCATTTGGTATGTATTCGCGTTTGCTCGGCAACCCCTCACAATGGAAAAAGCTTCGTACTAGCCTTCTGCATGATGCACAACAAAGTCAGTCAGGAGTCAGTGAGGTGGCGCTACAGCGCTTATTTTTGACTTACTCTGATAGCAGTAAGCTCACAACTGCCAAACTCAATAATATTTTGGCTGATTATGAGCGCGCCAAAAATGATCCTAATTGGCAGCCACAATTAAATCCTAAATTTTCTGAAGCGACTCGTAATCCATTAGCTGTAGCTGCTCGATCTATTCAGCAACTTGCCAGAAAACTTACTCCTGAGGAGCAAGCTCTCAAAGAGTTGGCTGCTGAAAAAGCGGAAGAGTACAGTGCTGCTCAACAAGAGTTTCAGGAATACTTAAACACTGCCGCACGTGGTGGAGAGACTCATCGATATCGTGGTAGTAGGCGACAGCAAGAGCAGCCAGCGGTGATAAGTGAATTGGGTAGTGGTATTTATGCGGCAAAAGCCATGCAGCATATTCTGCGTCCAGGTCGAACCATGAATGCGGACGATTTGAGTTACTACATGGCCGCTTTGCAGCGCGAAGCCAAAACAGCCAATCAGTATTCACCTGCGGGCAATCCCGCCGATCGTTCTGACTATCAATTGGGGTATAAGATTGCCAACTGGCATACGCAGCCCGTTGGCGAGGTATTTGCTGAGGCTCGCCAGCAATACTATGAACATTGCACATACTGGGCCGCGAGAGAGGCCTCTTTGCGATTCCATTGGTCATGGGTGGTAGGGGTGCCCTAGAAAATCACGTAGTGTTAGTGGCAATTGATGCGGATCGTAAACAGATTAATATTTTGGACTCTAAAGGCTATCCAATCGAGGAAATGGAAAGCTTCTATATTAATTCTGCAGGCTTAAAGCAAGAGCTAGAAAATCTGGGTAAGTCATTATTTGGCCAGAACTGGAATAGTCAGCAAAACATCTTGCAGATGAACATCCCTAAACAACTTGGTGCCAATGATTGCGGCGCATTTGTTTGCGACTTTACCAAGCAATTACTCAATGGCAAATCCGTAGGAGATATTGAGCGTACATTTGACTCGAAACAACGCTCCGAATTACGTTTGCAAGCAGCACAAGTTATCAAAGAAGAATTCTTGGATAACTTGGATGAGGATATCCAATTTCTCCATGAGGCCGCTGCAAGACCGGATGTAGATATGGGGGCTCTGATTCGGCAATACGAGCCAACAGTAGAGGCATTGCAAAAACCAGATATAGGGAGTTAAGCATAATGAAGCAATTACTTGTGCGTACTGCATCATTATTATGTTTGGTATTTTCCTCAATACTAATAATGGCATCATGCTCAAAAACCGATAAAGAAGTTGCGCTGGATTTTAATAAGGCGCAATGGGTTGATTTGTCACATGCCTACGATAAAAACACGCTCTATTGGCCTAATAATAAAAAGGGCTTTGAGCATGAAGCTGACTTTGTAGGTCAAACACCAGGGCATTATTTCTACTCATCCTACTCCCTCTCAACGCCAGAGCATGGGGGCACCCACTTGGATGCCCCAATTCATTTTGAAAAAGGGTTAACGCTAGATCAGATCCCCTTAAGCTCTCTTACGGGGTATGCGGTGGTGATTGAAGTCAAGAGGCAGGTTAGGGCAAGACCAGATTACTTAATTAGCATCGAGGATGTCCTCGATTGGGAAAAATCCCATGCCACAATCAAGCCCAATACTATTATTTTGTTTAATACTGGCTACGGAAATTACTATCCTCACCGTAAGGAATACTTTGGTACTGACAAAAAAGGAGTTGAGGCTATCGCTGAACTACATTTCCCAGGTATTGATCCAAAACTGAGTGAATGGTTAGTGAAAGAAAGAAGTCCTAAAGCCGTAGGTATCGATACTGCGAGTATTGATTATGGCCAGTCAAAGGATTTTCAAACCCATCGCATATTACTGGGTAGCAATATTCCTGGCTTTGAGAATTTGGCGAACTTGGATCAGTTGCCAGCTACAGGTGCTTACGTTATTGCCTTACCGATGAAAATCAAGGATGGCAGTGGTGGCTCCTTAAGAGTCATTGCGGGCATTTCTACGAAGTAAATACTTATCTTAAGAAAAATAAAAACCCCAAAGTACCATAAGGCACTTTGGGGTAATTTTTTGCCCTTGAAATAATTAAGCAGCTGCTTCATACGCTTGATATACGTCAGTACCAGCTTCTAGCTGCTAAATGTTGCCATCTACGTCATCCCAACCGCTTTCTCAGCAGAAGTTACATCAGGCGCCTTACTCGTCTCAATATCTTGATTGAGCTGTGAGCGAAGAATTCGACTAGCTTCTTGTTGGCTGCCAATATTAGTCAGCATATTGCCTTTATTGGGGTTGCTAGCCAATAATCGATCTAGATTCTGGCGAACATTTTGGGCGATTTGGAGTGGGGTAGCGCTTTCTACGAACACTTTATCGCAGCTAAGAACAAATTTATTAATAGAAGCGTAGTTCTTATTGGCGCTAGCTACTAACTTATTGTTAATTGCTAAAGCAAAATAGGCGCAATCGACTATTGATTGCGTTGCCGTATAAATTTAGAGCTCGCTAAATCATTGAGCACTTTGGCATCGGCTCTGCCTTGCGCGATCTTTTGTTCTTTTTTCATTTCGTCGATTAGTTCGCCAAGGGCGTCATACTTACGCTGCTCTTGATTGAGGCGCAAATTCGCTTCATCAACTACCGCTTGTTGTTTCTTGATTGCCTCCATGGCTTCTTGCACTTGTATTTTGTAGTCTTCTACTTTGGCGCGGAGTAAAGCCTCATCTTTAATTTTGTCTTGTATGAACTCACGGCTGACGATATAACCAATGCAATCGGAGTAGAGGGATTCAATTAAGCCTGGTAATTCTTGGAGATATTTTTCCAATGCTTCTTTAGCTTTGACAAACTCCGCCTGACGTTGCTTTAGCAGAGCCTGCGCTTTACGAAGATTATCTTCAGCCTTTTCAACTCGGCCCTTACGGATGCCCTGAATTTCTTTTAGGGCTTTGATGTCATCCATTAAAAATCAAGCCTCAAAACTTAGGGCATGAAGATTTGGTGTTGACCTTGCGCAACGGTGTTGGCTTGAGCGCCAATATTGACTAGGCTATTGGTGTTTCGCAAAGCTTTATTAAATGCTTCATATAAGCCATCAAATGCTAATAGGCCTTCATACCATTCGTTATCTTTGCCATTGCCGCGTGGTACAAACCAAAACAATCTATAGACGGCAGAATTATCAAAGTCTTCCACTACGCCTGCTTGCAACACAGAGAGGGTAGAGCGATTACCCTTCAATACCGCTCTCATGAAGTTCTGATGCTCGAGAGCATTAAGTGGTGCAGCCCAAGGTTCAGATTGCACGAGACAGGTAAAGCTCGGGTCTAAGTCATGGCAAGTGACTTCAGCCAGTGTGCCTTTTGGCAGGGTGAAGCGATATTGCACCATTCCGCCATCAATCTTTTTGCGGAAATTGCGTCGCTCGGCTAAGCCCCTCATGTATTCGTAAAAATGCGCCATGTTCGCCCTAAAAGCCTTTTAAATTCATTACTTTGGTATCTTATACTAAGGTATATATTTTAACTGAAAATGGTACGTAAACCTGTAAAAAATCACGCCACGCTTACTCATAAGGCTTGGGGCCACTCTAGGACAAAATTAAATGACTTTTCCTAGTAAGGTGATTGCTGCTACATTTGCTCTAGCGTGATCTTCATGGTCGCCACCGCTCTTATGTAATTCAAGCTCAAAATCTTTTGCTAATTTTATTGCCGCAGGCCCTAAGAAGTCATTGTTAGGATGAGTTCCGTCATCAGCAATCACAATGACAGGCGTTTCTCTATCGGTGCGACTAACAAAATGGTCAACGACTTTAAGGTTGGGGATCGCGCCAAAAGAGCCTGCGGCTACTTTGGTGATAAAACCTGCAGGAGCGAAATTTGTAGCACCTGTGGCAGCCTTTTGTAAGCTCGTCATAGGCCTATCATAGATAACTCCACCCAGTTTCTCACCCTTCAATTCACTAATGGCATGCAGGTGCGAAGCAGCGCATGCCCCTAAAGAATAGCCGCGCACAATAATTTTTTCAGACGGAAATCCTAAATCACGCAAATGTTGATATGCCGCTTTGGCATCTTCAATCAGAGATGCGGGGGAGGGACTAATTTCACTACTTTCACCAAAGCCCCGGTAATTTAAAGCAAGAAAATTAATTCCTGCTTGTGGGCAGCATATCTCTGCCGCCCCGTAAGCGGCCTCCTCAACAGGTGAGTGTGAGCCACCAAAAAATAAGACAACTGGTTTAGTGATGTCCAATTGGTTTGATTGGCTATTCGCAGAAAGAGCAACCCCTTTTAATTGAGAGTAATTTGTCGCATCGCCAATATGGTATTCGTGATTCCAGCTCGGAGTATTAGGTTTCCAAATGCGGCCAAGTGTTGTTCTGTCCTGCTGGTCGCCAAAGAGGGTGTTAGCTAAGGTCTTTAGTATTTTTGAGCGCGGAGTCGGCAATTGTTTCTCAGCGGCAGCATCACTCTTAAAGGGAAACTTTTTACTCGTTCTTGATTTAGCTGTACCTGTACTAACTTGTTGACCTTGAGAAGCCAAGCTGGAAATTGAGCTATCCCGAGGGGCATGAGGGTGATTGCCATTCACGATAGAGGGTCGGTTGAGGCCTCGCTGTTGTGATCTTTCAAGTGCCTGATGAAAACGTCCTAATTAAGCATAGGTTTTAGGATCGTATATTTGTTCAGATTGATCTGGTCCTGATTGTGTGAGCGCAGATTCATAAAGACTTTGGAGTGCAATTGCAACCGCGGCATCTTTAGTATCTTTACGGGCTTCAAATTTACCAATTAGGCGAGAGCCAAAGTTGACTAACTTTTCTTTCCAGTTTTGTGCACGTATCGAACCATCTGCATCTACTTCCAAAAAGTTAGAGTTCTGGGCCTGGCCTGTTTGAAGATGTCTAGGATCTAAGGCGTATTGACTCACCAGATCAATTGCTGATTGATAGTTCGTTGCTCGAATAGGAGGCATGATACAAATCTCGGTCTATTTAATTAGACTAAAGTGTATATTTGGACATGAGCTTAGTAAATTAATAATCAAATAACTCGATAAAAATAAGCATGTAAGCAAAAGGTAACAAGGCAGACCATGAAACCCCATTTATTGGCGTTAATTCTCACACTAATTTTTTTTAGCGCATCAATATTTGCGCAGGCTGTCGTAGTCCCAGACTTAAGTGCTGGCCGTATCGATCCCCTGTGTGCTCGTATGCAGGAAAGCAAGACTGAAAGCAAGGCAGAAGGCGGGGGTTTTGATCAGGGCTTATGTGCTGGGATTATTTTGGGGGTCGAGGATAACGCCCACTATGACCAAAAGATCTGCATACCGAAAAACATCGATCTTACAAGCCGAATTCGGGTTGTTAGGGATTATGTGCAAACCCAGCCAGCCAGGATTCAGGAGGCTTTTGCCTCCTTGGCCTTTGATGCCATGGTCAAAAAATGGCCATGTAAATCAAAGTAATTCCGAATACCTGGCTTGTGGAGCTGGCTAAGTGTCCAAAAGAGCAAAAAACAGCCTTTTCCGCCCCAAAAACCCCTAAATTTCTCTACTTTGGTATCTTATACTTAGGTCTAGTATTTGGCCTTAAAAGACCGCTCTAGCGTATCAAATTCAGCTTTTTGTAATTAATGGGATTAATAAAAAAGATTATCTTTTGCCCATTTTTTGCGATTTTGATTAGATAGCGCTATTGATAAATGAATTGCTGAGAGAAGAGACATGTCCGGTATTGATACAAGTCGAGGAATAAATTCAGTTGCGACTACGATTGCAGCGTTACAGGCAAACGGTACCCAAACAGTCACGACGAATACCGGCGCGCGAGTAACGGGTCTTGAAGCAGCCGCTTATGAATTCGGTAGCATTCTTGCATCTTATCCAGCTGATGCCCCGCCACTCGCTCGCAATGCCGCAGTCTTTCAGGTAACCGATGCACAGGGCAATACCTCAATGGTATCGCTCAACGATCTCGCAAATGATATTCGTGAGCAAACGGGTTTTGATCCCTTAATTGAATTTAGCGCTGGCATTGGAGCTACTAATCAAGGTTATAGCGTTGCAGACATTAATTATGTTCTTGGCAAACTTCAGAAAGACTATGCCAGCATGACCTTTACGCCGTTAACGGTCATTGAGATTAACCAAGAATTGCAAGTAAGCGGTCAACTGAATTCGGGTGCGAGCAATGCTCTTGGGCAACTAGGCTCAGCACTTCAGAGCGCAATTCCGAATAACGTAGCAGGTGCGGTTATTAATTCTCCTGGCGGTTTAGACCCTAATGCGAATGTATTCGTAACGCCAGGCGCACAATCGCAAGTATTGCAATCTCAAAATGCTGTATCTCAATTAGGGCAAGGTATTTCAGATGATCTAGATGGTTTGCTTTATCAAAATGCCAATAACATCATTGCGCAAATTCAGGTTGGTTCAGGACCAGACCTGCCTGCCGTCGTAGCCGAAGATATGCAAGAACTGCAGGTTGCTCAAGCTTAATTGGCTGCGCTTCAGGGATCTGGAGCAAACTCAATAGGAGAATTTGCTGCCAATCTTGGATCGGGGATAAGCACAGTTATTAACGATCTAGCGAATTTTTTTCAAACTCATAACTTGCAAAGGTCTTACCTCAGTTACGGCGATGGTCTTGTAACTACTGCAGATGCGTTGATGACTGGCTCGATAGGGTTTGGAGGCGGTCAAGATAATGGAAGATACAAACTTTCTACCTACATGGTTCAAACATGGGAAGGAGTAACAACAGGCCCTGATGCGATTATTAGTAGTGTTATGGCGCTTGCAGTTGGTGCAAAGAACGCTTTTGGAGCTGAGTTTCAAACTGCATTAGCCAACTCCCCTAATGGTGAGGTTCAATTAACGGACCCTGTTTTTAGAGGACCATCTGGTAATTTGGAGAGTTTTGGCGATGTAATAAGCGAGCTTTATGCAGGCTTGCCAAATGACTTTAAAACTAACTTCAGCAATCTATTTGGCGGTAGCACTTTTGATGTGGCAGGTTTTTTGGCTAATGGTATCGGAGGTACCCTGCCCACTAGCTTTGATGCGACGAGTGTCGCCAGTTTCACTGAAGCCTTAAGTCAGCCTAACTATACTGACCCGAAACAGGTTTTACAAAGTAATGAGCGAGTAGCTTCTTATATGAATTGGGAGGAGCTTTTTTCAGGCGATAACATGGGTATTCCCGTCCATTACGCCAATTTTGCTGGCAAAAACTTTCCAGGCATCATGTCCTTGTGCGGTTTTGATTCTACCGACCCCACTCAAGTTACAGCATTCAATGCGCTTCTAGATCAAGTAATGCCGGGCTCAAGTCAGAAGCTTTATTGGAGTCCTAGCGATCTTCAAACTTTATTAAGCCGCAGTGCAAATTTCAGTATTGCCGCAGCGCAAGCTAACGTTAATCAGCTAACCACACAATTGCAACTGGATAATGTTTATGTTGCAAATACATTAAGAATAACCATTACAAGAGACCAAGGAGCAATTTCAAATTTACTTGCCGATTTATCTGCTAAGCAAGCATCTATAACTCAGTCATTAAGTCAGGCGATGTTGAGCACTGCTCCAGAAGCGGTTGCGCTAAAAAATCAGATTCAGGATATACAAAGCTCTATCAGCGACGACCGGACAGTTATCACTAATGCGCAGAATGGTTTAAACGAATTAGTCAATTCATATGTAAATTCTGGCACTCCTTTAACTGATACTCAGAAGTTACAGATTGCGGGTTACCAGCAACAGATATCAAATGCGCTAAATCACATTAAGACTTCTCAACAGAACTTAACTTCGCTACAAAATCAATTACTGGCTGCAGCCGCTCCCCATGGAAATTTGAATGACATCATCGGGCAGTTGCAGGCAAGTAGCGGATTAGATTTAAAGCAAGTTGTAGAGGATTTGATTGGAAAAGGCCCAATTACGCCTATTGCTTTGAATCAGCTCTATGCATACATTAATCAAAATCAAGCCCCTGGCTTGCCTGCCTTGCCGCTGATTTCAGATGGCCAGTTGATGGCGACTGCAGCGAATCAGTTACAGGGTCTCTTGTCCCAAAGTGGGCTTGTCGACACCTTAAGTAGTGGCCATAGCGTTGATTTTTCAACCCAGTTGTTTACCTTCCCTGGCCAAAATGGAAATATCAGTTTTAGTCAGGCAATAGACTTAATTCAGAAGGGTTCTGGCGTCAATCTTCAAGGTGTGCTCAATACGATTATCGGCAATCAGCCTTTAAATACTCAAAACGTTGGTGAGCTCCAAGATTATTTAAATTCCCCCCTGGCTCAAGGACAGACAAATGTTGTAAATCCGGTGACCATTAATGGCCAGACTATTACGGGACAGGCTGCCGTTGAGTACGCTTTTGCTAATCAATTGAATCAATTGGACATGGTTGCCGTATTGCAAAATGGAGCCCCATTTGATTTAGATGCCCAAGTATTTAATGGGCGCTTTTTTAATGAGATCTTGCACACCGCTAAAGCAAGTGGTTATGACTTTTCAAGCATACTTCCCCAAGGTACCAATTCCCTCAATGTAGGAGACGTTGTTGGGATGATTCAGCGTTGTAATGCTGATCAAGCAAACCCTGACTTCAAGGTATCTATCAGCTCTCCTGATGCACTAGTAAGTCGAGTTCTCACCGATGCCATTGTTGCTTCAGATGTAAGCTCTGACCCAAATGCCCCTGCTCCAAAAGCAGTAATTGATCGGCTTAGAGCGTTAGGTTTCGAGAATCCTGAAAAGATTTTTGCCCAGGCAATGCTTGCTCACTTCCTGAGTGGCTTAGAGGGTCAGCAAATTGCCCTTAGTCGCGAGAAAATGCCCTTAGACGCTTTAAATATGTATAACCCTTTTCAGGGTCCTAGTAATTTGAGTGTCCTCCTCAATAACGCCAAAGAAGCGGGAATCAGCTTTAGTCAAATTATCCCTGATGATGCAGCCTTTGTTAGTTCAGACCAGTTAAATACGTTATTTGTTCAATTGAATCAAGCGAATGCTGGAACTCATCTGGTGATTCACAATCCGTTCGAGCAACTAAATCTTGCGCCTGTCCCTGGAACTATTGACTTCACTCAGGTGGTGCCAGCTCCTGAATCCGGAGTTCTTAATCAATTAACTCAAAATTTTTCAGTTAGGGCAATTAATTTAGCCCTCCCTTTGAGTGTAAGCACTCCTGCTACTCCAGACAGTGTTAGTGCCAACATGCAGAGGTTTACATTTCCTAGCTCTGTTTTAGATCAGCTTACACCGATTGCGAGTGCATTAAATCAGTTAAAAGCTAGTGACTTTGACGCAAATGGCAATTTTTTGGTTGATGGTGCTTTTTTCAGCATTCCTAGTATTTCTGCCAACCCAGTATCTCTCAGGCAGATATTCGACTCCGCGCCTCAAAACACAGGTATAGATCTATCAACCGCAATGGGTAACGTCATGCCGGCCAAATCACCTGACGGTACAGCAACAATAAATGCGGCAAGTGTCTCGGATTTGATTCAGCTGCTGAACCAATCTCTTCCAGTTGGATCTTTAAGAGCTACCTCTTTGGGACAAATCATTACTGCTAATGATGTTGCGACTATTTCTCCATTAATTAATGTTGTCGCTAGTGCAGATGTGTTTATGCAGAGCTTGGGAGTTTTGGCTAGCTCAAATGACACGCAAAAGCTTCTGAATATTAAAGCGTATTTAGATAGCCCAAGCGTTCGGCTGAGCGGAATACATTCTTATAATTTTGCTCAAGCAGGCGGACTATATTCATTAGTTGATCCAGCATCTGCCGCTACTAACGATCCAACCGACGCTACTTTCAATGCATTTATTGGCACACCGTTCATACAAGATTTAATTCAGAATTACGGTTTGACATATCCTTCTTATATCTCGCCTAACTCGACTGGTTCAGCTCGTCAGCTCAGTGGTACCGAGTCAAACTATTACGCTGGGGGCTCTTGGTGGACTGGTTTGGCGCAGGCGATTAATCGAAAAGTTGCGGCATCATCCAACCCAAATACACAAGCCGTGGCTGCGATTCTTGGCGTAAATCTTTTCGATCATACGCAAGTTAATGGCTCTCTTGCAGTAGCACTCGGAATTGGAATACCAGGGAGTCCATCAGCCGCGGATGCAGATAGTATCTATCAGCAAGTTAAGGATAGATTAAAAGGTTTAGTGCCAAATTTCACATGGCCTGCATCCGTATCACAATTAACTCCTTCAACCTTAGATAGTCTTAAGCAATTGACTCAGCAAATGTTGGCGAGTACTAATTCAAGGGTGGGCGCAATTAATGATGCAGTCGCAGGATCACAAAGCGTAATAGATATTGTTGACTCCGCAACTAATTTGCAAAATATCCACTTTGAGGGTGTGTCTGAGGCCATCAGAACTGGGCAGGCAACGACTAGGGTTACTGAATCTGCTACTCAGTCTGTAAATTTTAGATCAGCCCCTGTATTGACTTCTGCTGAGGTGAATGCGCAGATAGCAGCTGGTGACATTTATGTTAGCAGAACTGGTCAGTTCTATTTAAATCGTCAGCCCACCAATCCTCGTGATGCTTCGGTCGCTGCGATTGTGGTTGGCAATAATAAGCTAAATGCCAATCTCAATAATCTGATGAACAAGGTGAATGTGAATAATACCCATATTCAGATGGCAACTTATTTATCCAGCGCTACAAGTGCAGCAGACCTAAGAACCCGAATTAACTCTCAAAAATCGCAGTATGGTTATGCGGATGTCCTCAAAGAGCTCACTGGTGGAGCAATGTCTGACAGTGATATTACTGATACGACTGATTTAACTCCAGGTAGTAATTTCCAAGGCACATTAAAGACAACTATTAATAATGCTACCAAGAACCAAGATTTGGATACACAAAGCTTGCAGCAACTAACCACTCAAATTCAGGCAAATAATACCGCCATGACCCAGTTAATCCAACCCCTTGAGCAAATGCTCAAGGGGTTGACGCAGAATTTGCGATAATTCAATACTTGATTTGAAATGGCTTTGCAGCCTCAAGATAGGGCGCTTGAATTATTGCAGGAGGGTAATTGCGCTTTATCAGGCGGTGACTTAATTCTTGCGGTTGAAACATATAACAAGGCTCTAGAGCTTGCGCCTTCATCAGCTGGGTTGCGCCTTAACCGCTCTATCGCCTATGAAATGCAAAATCAATTAGAAGATGCATTTAATGATTTAGGTTTCTATCTTCAATTCGCCGCACAAGATTCTGATCAAAATATTAAAGCGTTAAAGCGCTATGCCAATCTGGGCATTCGACTCTCTAAGACTAAAGAAGTGGTGCGGTACCTACAAGAATTAGAGCAAATTCCACGATGGCAATCAGTCGAGCTCTATGAGATTTTGATCGGCCTTCTATCTTTAGACTCAAAAACTCTTGAATCCTCTTTAGAGCATTATTTAGTTCGAGCTACTGAGCTGAATTTTTTGAGTCAACTATGCTTTGAGAGTGCCCTAAAGGTATTGCATTTAAATCGTTTAAGTGTCGAGCAGAATTCAGTAGAAATAGCTTCAACAACTAAAGACTTGTTAGTCAGTCTAGCTACTATTAAAACTGCTCCCCAATTCATTTTGCATGCATGGCTTGACTTGCTGGGGCAGACAGTTAAGAACCAAGAGGATCTGGAGCTAGAGTCAATCAATACACTTTCCTTATGGCGACAAATTCACCCAATGGATGTCGCAACAACTAAAAACTTAATAGGATATTTACTAGAAAAAAATCAACATGATGTAGCGGAGACTTTGTCTTTAGAGTTATCAAGACAATTTCCTGAGGAGCCTGCTTACTTGTTGGGGTTGGCACGCGCCCGGGTATTTAAACGAGATTTAGAGCGCGCTTTTATTGTCATCAATGCTGCATTGGAGTTGGATGAGGAGAGTTTCGAGATTCGTCTTGAGCGAGCGAATATTTTTTCCCAACTATTGAACCCTACACTAGCGTTAGCGGATCTCAATCAAAATTTAGATTCTGACCCAAATCACTTACCAAGTCTCATTGTTAAGGTTCAGGTTTTATCAGATCTAGGACGCATTGATGAAGCCCTTAATTTGGCAAATAAGCTTCTCAGTAAGGAGATTGGTGAGCAAGAGCGCTTTTCTCTAATGCTTATGAAAGTGTTTATATATCGGGTGTGTGGAAATATTCAGGAGTGGGGCGCTCAAGTAGAGCATCTAATTGATTCCTATCCTGATCATCCCGCTGTCATCTGCGAATTGGGTTGGGAAAAGATTCTTGAGGGCGACTGGAAGCAAGGCTTTGAATTGTTTGAGAAGCGATTCATTCCAGGGATGCATTATTTTCCAGTACTACCTCATTTGGAATATGCCCAAATTCCTAGGTGGAATAGGGATCTTTTCAGACATCCCGTAGAAGGGCGGCATTTACTTTTGTGCGGTGATGAGGGCTTGGGTGATGTGATTCAGTTTTCCCGGTTCATTCCATTGCTGCTGGATAGGGGATTTCAGATTACATTGGTGTGCGCACAGGCTTTGCACTCACTCTTTTCTTATAACTTTCCTAAAGTACACCTGATTTCATCAAAAGCCCTTATTGAGAATTTGCACCTACCAAAACATCAGCGTACTCAATATGATTTTTTTGGAGAAATTATCAGTACTCCTTGGGTTCTTGGTTTAAACCCTAGTGATCTATCTGGTGCGCCATACCTAAAAGCGCTACCTAGCAAGATTCAAGAGATGGGGGATTACAAAGTCCGATCTTTAGGCGCGCTGAATCATGATGTAACGCTAGGCTTGCGATGGCTCAGTAGCTTGGCTCAATCCGGCCGCTCTGTGCCCCTTAAGCAACTAAGCTTTTTAAGTCAATTGCCGTTCCATATATTTGGTCTACACCACGGCCCCATTAAGGATTCTGATCGAGAGTTATATAGCCAGTGGCCAAACTTTATTCCTACTGAACTTGAATTAGAGGATCTAGCTGGGCTATTGATGCATCTAGATTGTGTTATTACTACTGATACGATGACGGCTCACTTAGCAGGAGCCTTAGGTAGGCCAACAATACTTCTAAAGCCTGCTTTTATTGATTGGCGCTGGGGCTCAAAGGGTGATCAGTCTCTTTGGTATCAATCCATGCAAATCATTCGCCAACAAAAGGTAAATGATTGGAGATGCGCAATCGCAGAATTGAAGCAAGTGTTGCTAACCCGCTTTGAGGGCTTTTAAACGTTATTCGGTAGCTTTTCTTTGGCGAATTGACCTACTACCTCAAGTTCAATAATCTGAGAGACATCATTTAAAAGTGCATTACTATCATTAATAGCTTCATCAATCATTTCAGGTGAGTCAATAATGGATTGAATAGTCGCAGTAGCTACTGCTTTTGCTACAGACTTTAATTCTTCAGGACTTAAATCTCCCAAGCCAAAATCTTGAGCATTATCAATGATCGATTGCTCTAGTGAGGCCTCAAATTCATCTGAAGAGAGCTGGTCGATGACTGCCTCTTTTGTTTGCTCCTCAGGCGTTTTGATGACTGTGCCATCCGCCGTTTTTAGAGTTGGCGCATTTGTTGGGCTTTGAATGGGATTGTCACCAAGAAGTGCATTATCAATTTGGTTAGCAATCGATTTAGTAACCGACTTTGTGACCACGTTGCTGAGTTTCGTTAGTTGAGCTTTATTCAGCTTTTCTATATCTTTTCTAAGTGCATTAATCCCCGTGTTACCGCCCTTGAAAAGTAGCTGACTAATCTGCTGGGCATCAGCAAAAGCTGCTGCAGAATCGGCCTTTAGGGTGGCAATTTGACTATTGAGGCTACTGATTTGACTTTGATCGGGGTTTGATTGTTTATTGAGATTATCAAGTTGAGACTGCAAAGTTTTTATTTGCGCATCATCAGAGTCATATCTTGCGATATCGCTTTTAAGAGATGCAGCTAGTGATTTGCTCAAAAAATCTTGACCCAGAGAACTGATGTCCGCCTTGACATTGCTGTCATCTAGTTCTGACTTGGATTTTTTTAAGAACTGCAAAATTGCTGCAGCATCAAATTGAGCGCCTGTAATTTTTCCCAAAAGTGATGGCGTTTGCAATGGGGTTGATCCAACTTGTTTGACAACATCATTTAGTCTTGCAAGTTGAGCCACATGTTGCGCCATATAACTGGCGGGGTCTAGCGTGCCAGTAGAGATCGCATAGGCAATGCTCGCATTTACTTCAAGCGCATCTGCTGGTAGTTGTGGGTTTGCATTCGGCGCAGTTGAGGATTGAGAGCCTGGAGAGCGAATGGCAGTCAGTTGATATTGACCATTATTTTCAGTAATAAAAAAGCGCCTTCCTTGAGAAAAGCTCGCGGGGGGAGTGGCAAGACTAATTGGTTGGCATTTAAGCCGGGATTGGCCAAGCTCTGTGCCTGCGTTTGAGGCTGTATCGACGGGGTAGTGCTGGTAGAGGTGTTAAGACCGCTGGTTGTAGCCATTTTTTCTCCAGATTTATGTTTTTTCTAGTTTCCTGCATGCCGTATTTACAGGCAATTAATAATCCAATGCAAAAAAATGATTATTTCTAGTGCTGTATTTGATATCCTTAAATTATACTAAAGGCTAATAGCAAATAAATTAACATAAGTTACTGATTTATATAGATATTTTGGAGACAAAGATGTCTGAAGACTTTGATTTAGCACGTAAATTGATGGCGATTCAGCGGGAACGCAATAAATTAGATGCCAAAGAGAAGGCATTACTTTCAGAGCTCAAAAAAGACGCAGTAGCGAGAGTACTGGAGATTATGGAGTTAGCCAAAATCAATATTGCTGATTTGCGCAACGCAATTAAAGGGGCGACAGAACTTGGGGTACGTCAAAAAGGGCCCAAAGCCAAGAATGGTGCTAAGCCCACTAAGAAGGTTGCTCCGAAATTCCGCCACCCAGATGATCCTGGAATTGTCTGGTCGGGTAGAGGTAAGACCCCAGTTTGGCTAAGAGAGTTAGAAAAAAAGGGTAGGGCAAAAGAGGCGCGATTGCGCGACTAATTTAATAATCGATTACGAATTTTTGATTATTAAATTTGACATCAAATATGCCGAAATAAACAATCAACCAAAGTTAAATCGATAAAGTATTTAGTGAATAGGTAAAAAATATGTCAAGTATCAACACTGGTGGATTGGGTAGCGTCAATAGTGTCACCTACACTAGCTTGGACGGTCTCGATCTTTCGGCCGCCCAGATTAACGATACGACCACAAAGGTTCAGACAGCATCAACACTCTCGGGTGAGATGCAGCAATCGATAAATGCTTGCATCTATAACAACCTTGATGGGTGCTCTCTATCGCAAATTTATAACGCCACTACCTCACCTACTCTGACGCAGGTAGTAGCTTTTTTGCAAGACAATCTAGATGCCACAATCAATCCCAATCAGCGCCTAAGTCTTGATGATCTCAAGACTTTAAAAAAGGGGCTCGATAATTTTGCAAACAAAGAAGCCTCGAAGCTTCCCGGAAATGCTGGCGGTGGCATTAAAAGCGTCAATGGTAATTTTTATGTGAATGGTCAAGAAGTCACTATTCAGGATGTATTTATGGCAGTACGCGTTAACCAGCTGGCTAACTTTGAAGACCAGATTAATGCGTACATGAATCAGTTGCAAAAAAATAATGAGTTAGCACGAGCTGCAAATGAGTGGATTACTACGCTCAATAATATGACTCCTACGGATACCACTACCCATAAAACGCCAGACGATTTTTTAGCCGCGCAGAGAACCTTTTATGCAAAGTATAGTTATGACCCTGTTGCACGATTCATGCTCACATCTGCTAAAGATGGTGGTACCAGCGTAATAGGTGGTGTGACATTTGCTAAGTTGCCAGATGCGATATCAACCAAGATGTCAGCTTATGTAACCGACGCGAAAAACTACGTCAACTAACATCAACTCGGAAAATCAAACAGCGCAAACGTATTTGGATCAGTTGAACAACAAACGCAGTGAAGTGCTGGATTCGATTACGAACTTTACGAAGAGTGAAGGGCAAGTTCAGCAGGACATGTCTAGTAAGTTGTAAGACTTTGCACTAACGATTAAGTGAATTAAGAAATACCGGAGAAGAACCATGGCGATTGGCAATATTAATAATGCGGCTGGAGTGGGTTACACCGATATGACAGGCCTTGGCCTCAGTTCGGATACTCAAGATTCAGTTAAGTTAGATGCTTCAATCTCAGATTCGATGTCTCAGGAAATTTTGGATGCTTTGGCGCAGTTTCGTGCTGAAGGGAATTTCAATCCTACTTCCGCTGAAATGGAAGCTCGTCTATCAACAGTTGCAGATGCATCAAGGCAACTCGCAATTAACGATAAACAGCACAAAATCGATACCGTTCAGCACCTACTTGATGGATTTAAGTCGATTTTGAGTCAGCAATCATTATCTGTTGGTGGCGGTTCTGCTACTAACACTACCGACTGGGGTTGGACTGAGACTAGTGTTGTTGCTGGTGACGACGCAACTAGAGAGCAGTATTTTGGCAAAGAGATTGCCCAAATGGGCCCGTGGGCTGTGCATGGCTTGCTCGGTGATCTCGTGCCCTGCTAGCGAAAATTCTGGATTTACAAATGCCCAACTATCCGGAATTATTGGCGCCATCACTACCAGATTGAATTCTTTAAAAACCGAATTAAATACCCTTAAAACTGATAACTCTTTTCAGGCCTCGGGTAATACCGCGGGGGGGTTAACCGCACATCAATGGCTTGCCCGCGAATTAGGGGCTAATCCACATGATTCCTATAGCTTGGCGCAATGGGGCGCGATTGCTGAAAAGTTGCAAACAAACGCAGCAAAAAAACGCTCAGAACTATCTCTTGGTAATGGCGGCGGGATTCAGCAAGTTAACGGCCAGTACTTTGTAAATGGCCAAGAGATGTCTTTAAGTCAAGTCAACTTTTGTGTAAGGGCTAATCAGTATCAATTGATTGACCAGCAAATTGCCGATCAGATGGAGGCAATTCAAAGAAATAATGCAAAAGCGAAACAGGCTCAATCTGTGTTAGATGCCTTCAAGACCTATGACAATGAAAAAATTGGAGTGGATCAATCGGCTACGCAAGACGTGAGTAGTATGATGAATTCCGGTGGCGGCAGCTCGGGTGTGATTCAGCGCTATCTCAATACAAACTACGGTGTAACTGATACGTCCGTTCCATCCTATCAAGACTATGCCAATATGATGGAGAGTGGAGTTTGTAGTTCCAATTACACGACCCTCTTTGATTTAAAGAATCAGCTTCCCAATGTTAGTTTCACTCCGACACATGGAAAAACAGGCTCTGATTTACAAGCAGCATGGACTGCTAATAACGCTGCAGTAGTGGGTACTGCGGGGGGCACTTCATCCGTGGCCTATTATTTAGGCTTGACGGTGCCTGCGGCATTTGCTGATGTGACTGCAAAGTTAGCCACTTTAGTGCCTGGATGGACCCCACCGCCAGGGAATAATGGAAATGACTGGTCCCAATACACATTAAATAGCCTTGTAAGCGCCATTTCTACAAAAATGAGCCAAACCAATTCCGACTTTTCAGCTTTAAAGAGCGCGTTTGGAACTTATTTGCAATCCAATTCCACGGACAACCAAGTTGCCCAGCAACGCCTTGACGCTCTCAATAACTCCAGACAGTCCATTTTGGATGGTATGAGCGCCTTTACCCAGGGGCAGGCTCAGGTCACTGATCGTATTGGTGGAAACCTCTAGTTTTAGGTGACTTTTTTCTTTCACAAAGGCCTCCCCATCAGGGTTTAAGGCATTTTTTGCTTTTTGGCGGTCTTGCACCCAAATTTTGGCCTCTGGGGGTGGTGAAAATAGGGCTTCTGTGTACAATAAACTATACTAAAGTATTAGTAATTTGGTATGAGGTTCAAAAGCGGGTTACATGTTTTGTCACCCTGAATTAATCCAGATTATTTATAAATTGATTATTTTTTGCATCTATTTTTGACGACTTGTAATCTGTGTCCAAGTCGTTTAATTGAAAGGAAGAGACGATGGCTGGTACCCCTGCATCAATGACAGATTTAACTGTTTTGTTAACTGGATCAATAGCTGAAGCTAACTTAACAAAGTTGCTACGTGCTTGCGAAGATGAAGTGGGTAACTTGAAGAGAAAGATGGCTGCCGGTTTGAGCAATGAAGATTTTGTTAAGGTGAGTAAACACACCCTTGCACTCATCAATGCTCAGATGGTTTTGAAATCTATTCGCACCTATCATACGTTTTAATTTTTTCGTAAAGGAATCATCATGGCAGACCCAATCAGCGGTTCATCCGGAATTACCGTCAACTCGGTATTTAGCGCCTTCTCTGATGGCGTATCTAGCGCAAGTTCAAATCTGCAAAGTGCAATCTCTAATGCCTCTGCAAATGCGAACGATCCAACCAACTTGATCAAAATGCAGCAAGAACTATCGAACTACAACATGGCAATGCAAGTGCAAAGCTCTGTAATGAAGTCGATTGAAGATACTGCGAAGAGCATTACTCAGAAACTCTAATTTGGTAATAGAGCATTAGGGACCAGCACGAAAAGCAGAGGCGGTTACTCCGCCTTTCGCTTTTTCAGGCGCACACCTTTTATCTAGGACACCATGGCAGACGATCTAGGAATTAACCGGGCAGGACTAGACCCCAGTCTTTTACAGGGTCAGGATATTGCCGCCGGTAATGAATCCGATACTTTCTTAAAAAAGATTGGCCCTTGGGCTTTTTATTCATTTTTCTTAAGTACGCAAAATGATGTAGAGGAAACCTTAGGGCGCTTCTCTGTTCAGCCTGTTGATGCTCTGGTCATGAATTACCTCGAAGCCAATGTAGCGCCTTCAAATCGTTTACCAACAGGCCATTTGTACGACACTTCTTTGTCGCAATTAATGGGTAGCTGTGGTGAGGCATTAAATAGCCCAGTAGCTGAAGAGGCTGCTGATGCCTTGGAGTTACTCGATCGCGATACTCAGATGCGGGATTACTTACAAACTCGCCGTTTGGAATATTTCTTGTCATGAACGGCCCGTTTACTGATCAGCAATTGGATTTTTTGTATTGGCACGCTGTGTCAAAGATGCGAATCAGTTTATTTAAGGATGCAGCAGTATTATTTCGTTTAATTGCTGCTGCGGATCCGAAAAGAATCGATGCATTATTAGGCCGCATTTACTGCATGGTTCGCGAGGGCGAATTACAAGATGCCGATGATTTATTGAGCCAGATAGATACAAAATCACTTGCTACTTTTGAGGCTGAATTAGTAGTACGCCTGAAGCGTCGTTGCCAATTTGAAATGGGCGTCGGTCAGCAAGCAGCTTAAGACAAAAAGCAAAGCTGAATAAATAAAAAAGAATTAACGATAAAAGCAAATAAATAACAAAAACCAATATGAATGCCACACCACTTGGTCTTGAGCAATTAGAAGCGGTATCCGCCAAGGATGCTGCTTTACAGAATGCTGTTACTAGCGCTATTGCTAGACGTCTTTATCAAATTGCGGGCCAGTCCGTTATGTTCGGATTGGCGGATGGCCAAACTAGTGAAGTGCTAAAAGTAGCATTGCAATTTAATGGGCAAAACATTGTTTTAGGTTTGTCGCAAAGCCTAGTGGATGCCTTACTCAAGGGTAAGAGCACATCGCTTACTAACCTTAATGTCGATATTCTCAATCTGATTGCTCGTCTTAAGCTGGTCCCTGTTTTGCCGCAAGGAACTGAACTCAAGGGATTTCATTTTGGAAATGAATCCACCTTGGATGCAATGTTGCAAGCTCTCCCAAAGCAGGTGTCTTTGCGTGCCATGACTGCAGCAGGCGAGCCCATGACTTGGGAAATCGCAATCTACGCTTTATCTCAAACGAGTTTGGGAGCGTTCTTAAAAGGCTTTGATGCATTTGTAACTCAACGTATACCTTCGCCTTTATTGAAGGCTAAGGTTCCTATGCTTATCGTTGCCGCTAAGACTTCTGTGCCTGCTGAGCAGATGCGCGATCTAGCGCTTGGTGATGTGATTCTCTTTGGTTAAGGTAAAACGTGACTGATCCTCAATTCTTTATCGGTACTGAAGACGCACAATTTTGTTCTTGGCCATCTTGCAAGAAGGCGGTGGTGCTGGTGATCTACTCGAACTTCATACTGCTCGTTTAAAAATTGGCGCAGCTGAAACTGATGATATATTTATCAATTCAGTAGGTGTGGCGCCTAGCCATGTGAGCTTGGTCTACGTTGATGGCCGCATCACTGTTTTATCCGCTTCCCACGACGTGCGTCTTGATGGTGTCTCGCAAAAACAGTTCCCATTTGAGTGGGAACCTTTGCAAGTGCTCACCATGGGCAGTACCCATCTGAGCTATGGCCCTGAGGCGAGTGATTGGCCATCTATTCCGCAGTTTGACGAGACTGACGCTGTTAAAGAGGTTGTAGAAGAGGTGCCAGCTTACGTACCACCGCCGAAGAGAACTGTTAAAGAGCATGCGGTTATATCAGCACGTCGTACTGGCATTGTGATTGCCACTGCAGTTGCAGTCATTATTTTGGGCTTATTAATTAATTTGCTATTCGGTAGCAGCGATATCGTCAGCCCGAACGATCGTTTTATCGAAAAAGCCTATAAAGACATTGATCAGCTATTGAAGTCTGATAAAGAGAGCTTTGCATCTGTGAAGCTTGAAAAGCGAATTAATGGTGCATTAGCCATCTCTGGTTTCGTGGATGACCAAAAGAGCTTTATGTTGCTTGCCGATGAAGTGCGTAATGAGTCCATTAAAACTAAGGGCAATGTTCGCTTTGAGGCACTCAGCAAAGACAAATTATCCGAACAAATCAAGGATTTAATTGGCAATTACCCACTTAAATACACCATTACGATTTCGGGTAACGATATCTATGCTGAGGTGACGGGTATTAAGACGCCAGATCTTGATTTAGATAATCTTAAGAATGAGCTTGAGCGCATTAATGATCGTGTTGCACCACGCACCTTCCACTACAGCATTACTACTTTAGACCCTGCGGATTTAACCAAGTCGATTAATGCCAAATTGACATCCTCACCGCTCACTCGCAATCTCAAGTTTGAAATCAAGAACAAGACCGCGGTTATTAAGGGTGTAGTTGCGGCTTCTGCGGAAGAGCCCACTCTGGCGGCAGTTCGTAATATGACTAGCACCATGATGTCTACCTATCCAGTAGTAGTAGATATCGCCACAGATACTAAGGTTTCTTTCCAGGTTAGTAGCGTACTGATGGGTGGCCAAGGTGCTGTTGCTATGCTGACAATGAAAGGCAAAACCGACCCATTTAGGGTTGGCGATGAAGTTTTTGGTGTTGGTGAGTTGTTAGAGATTCGTAAAGACGGTGTGGTTGTTAGCTCGAAATCAAAAGAGCTATTTGTGCCAGTCAATTAATTGAGCAATGGATTCTGAAGAGAGACGTCGCATGGCATTGCATATCAATCCTAACGCTGGACCTCAAGGCTTTATTGGTGAGCAAAATACCAAGACTGATAATGCGCCTACAGGCGCACCTGATCAAAACACTGCAAATCAATTTGCGGACTTGCTCAAAAACGCTGACCAAGAAACTACACAAGCAAAGCAATCCCCTGTATTTGGAAATCCTTTTTCACCATCACCTAGTGCAAAGCAAAATCATACTTCCGACATTGGTAGTGATAATCAGAATGCTGGTCAGATGGTTTCTCCATTCGCCACACCATCACCTTCAAATACTCAAATGCCTGCAAATGCAAAGCCGGAAGACGGAAGGCAGGCAGGTACATCTGGTAAACCTGCTTTAGATGCAGATCCGCAATCAGATATTCTAAATACCAGTAGCCAGCCAAGTACTCCTGGCGCTAGCGCACCATCAACTGCAAATGCAAACGCAGATTCCAGCTCAGGCACTTTGGCTGGAAAATTAAATAAAGTATTTAATCTTAAGTCTACATAGGTTGAGGTAAATGCTAGTTCTTCCCAGGGCGCAGCCTCTCAGTCAGTGATCTCAAATTCAGCAGGATCCTTGTCTAATTCAGTGCAGAGTGTTAGCGCTAATACGCAAGCATCTACGGATAAGGGCGCTCCCAATTTCAGTGGTAATCAAAATACGACTATTGCGTCGCAATCTAATCAACAACCTGATAGCTTTACTGGCGCAACTGGAGTTGCTGAAACACCTTCATCGTCTTTGTCCGGATCTGATACTCAGCAAGCACAGGCGCAGACACAGGCCCAGACTCAAGCGCAACCCAGTTTCTCAACTCAATCTCAGGACACATCAATGTCAAATGATTCTGTTGGCACTAATATTCCCGCCTCTGGACTCGCTGAGCAGAGCATTGGTTCAAACGATATTAAAAAGACTGTCGGTTCTGGACCAGACTCTTTAAGTGATGCTCAGTTAGCCGCAGCTGCGAGCTTACAAGCGGCAGTCAATATTCCATCCAGTGTAGGTACTACATCAGCACCTCAACTTGAGGAAGTAGCTCAGCCTCATGTTGATGGCGAAAAAATTGAAGCCATGATGAAAAGCGTAACCAAAGAATTGGGCATGCGTGATTTATCGCAGCTCAAGCTTGGTGGTGAGATGACCCTCAAACTCGATCAAGGCGCTTTACCAAATACTGAAGTGAAGGTGCGTTTTGAGGGTAATGAGATGGTGATAAGTATTGATTCTCAAACTGCTGAGGTCAATAGTTTTTGCACGGATAACTTGGCTTTGCTTCAGCAGTCTGTCAGCTCTGGCATGAAAGATGATATGAAAGTGCGGATTGAGGTACGCAACCCACCGGATCAACCTAATCAACGTAAAGATGGGCAGAGTGGTGGCAATAGTGGGAATAGTGGTAATGGCAGCAGTAGCCAGCAGGGTAACCAAGGCGACTCAAATCAATCCAGACAACAGCAATCGCAACAAGGGGACTCACTCGCTAATTGAGTGAATAGTTAATGGCGATCCAGACATTTCGTTTTGTCACAAAAGGAGACGCTTCGAGTAAAAAGGCGGCTCTTGTCATTACCGCAAGTCAATCCGCAGAATGGATTTATGTCTTGGCAGTCCGTTTCTATGAAGCCAAGAACTATGCCAAGGCATTGCGCTTGATGGAATATTTATTGCGCACCCAGCCCCCCCCGAATTAAGGTACTTACGCAGCACCGCAATTATGCTGCAAGCAGATCAACAATTTGATAAAGCCATTGGTTTTTATGATCGGGCCGCAACTCTTGACCAAAATGGCGATCCATTGATTGCCTTGGGTAAAGGTCAATGTTTAGTGATGCTAAAGCGTTATGCAGATGCTTACCCACATATACAGGAAGCTTGAGAGCGCTTGAAGGGCTCCAGCGTCTCCGCATCACAACGAAATGAATTGATCAAGATTTGCTCCCCACTATTGGAGCGGGTACAAGAGTTAATCAAGCAGGCTTAAAGCCATAAATAAATACCCATAGATTAAAGATGGAGAACACAGTGACTACAGCAAATCCTAAAATCGACTTACTAACAGCTTCAAAGTTGTTTCTTGAAGGCAAAACACTAGGCGATAGCCTTGGTGTAACTCAAGGATATAAAGATTCTTTGTATTCCATTGCAGTAGTGGATTACGAGGGTAAGCGCTATGAGGAAGCCATTAAGGGATTGAAGCTCCTAGTGGTGCTTGATCAAAACAATGCCGATTATTGGGCCTTAATGGGCAATGCTTTAAAAGATTTAGGTTTTTTTAAAGAGGCTATTACAGCTTGGCATATGGCAATGCGTGCGGATCCACAATTTAAGACTGCCATGGTAATCGCTAGGGTAGCTGTCGCTATTAAAGATAAAGACGCAGCAAGAGAGGGTCTGATGATGGCCCTGGCTTACCTTGGAGATAATCAAAAAGACCATGAAGATTATCAAAAGTTGCTAACTGCTTACGAGCAGTTTTAAATGATTCTTAAGTGTCTTTGTAAACACGTAACAGATTGAAATAAGGAGTGCATATGAACGGCGTAAATGGTCTTGGTGGTCAAAATTATGTTAACAACCAAAATAATGTCGGTGGTCCTGGTGATGTATCACCGCCACCGCCGTCAGGTTTGCCTGGCCCACAGGTTGATGTTCCTGGTCTTTCACTCAGTGGTGTAACGACGGGCGTGGTGTATTCACAGCCTAGCCCGCTAGTGTCGAGTCAATTGGTGTTGCCTGAGGGTATTACTGACTCTACCAACGTTGACATTACCTCATGTCTAGTTTTATTGATGCAATCTGCCATTGAAATGCGCAAAGATCAGCGTGAGCAGTGGATTGTGCAAGCGCAGAATGCGCTTCAAACTTCTAACACTGCTGCTGATTTACAAATCGAAGCCGCTAAATCAAAGTTGATCGCGGAGTGTGTTACCACAGGCGTTCAGGCTGGAGTATCGATTGCCACTTGCGCTGTTTCATGTGCGGAAGCGGGTGCAGGTGGGAAAGCGGAAAAGGCGATTTCATCTCAGGCTGATGAAGCATTCGGTACCGATGAGGAGATTAAAACTGGTAAATCTTCGAGCGCTGTCGACGAAAACCCAGAAGTCGAGTCTCAGGCAAAATCGATTATCAGCAAGGAAGGCTTAACCTCCGAGAGTCTTGGCGGTGAAACCGTCAAAGAAGAGGGTGGCACAGGAAAAACTACTAAATCCTTAGAGAAGGAAAAAGAGCTTAAAACGGAAAAAGCTGCCACAGAGCAGGTTGACTCCGAAAAGGCGGATACGAAGAAAGCGGATGCCAAGAAAGCCTCAGAAATCAAAGAGCAGCTCAAAGCCAAAAGAGAATTCAAGGCTCAGTCCATGTCAGCAAAATCCGCTCAATTACAAGCTCGTAGTCAAGGGATACGGGCTGCTTTAGATGTGGTTGGTGCGGCTGGCAAGATGGTAGGTGCAGGTTTGTCCTACGAGTCTGATCTTGATAACGCAATGGCTGCTAAAGTGAAAGCTTTGGCCGATTTTCAGAACTCGCAGGCTAGAGATCAGCTTGATTTTGCCAATGAACTAAGGGATTACACCAATTCGATTATGAGCACCATTAAGGATGTGGAGGCTGCCCGTCATGCCGCGTCTAATGCTATAGCGAATATTTAAGATTTATACTACTTAAGTATTAAATAATTAGGATAAACTGCTGTTTTAGGTGATTTTCCCCCGTTTTTGGAGACATGATGAGCGACGTAAAAGATTACGAAAAAGACTTAGACCGTTTATTGGTGGAAGTGGCGATGACTGGAGGTGTTTATGGTCTGGATAAGACTATTGCTCCAATCGTTGACTATTTGAAAGATGTTCCTCGTACACGCGGCGCAGGTTTGTTGGCTGCGGCTCTTGGAAAGATTTCTGTAAAACAATATGACGCTGCGGTAGCAATGTTGCAAGCCATCATCGCCAACGAAGAGTTAGCAAAGTACAAGGAAGAAGCGCAAGGTTTCCTGGCATTGGCTTACAAGCTTAAGGGTGATGCTGCTAACTTTAATAAAGTAGCTGCTGATAGCAAATCAGGATTGGCTTCCGCTCTCAAGTAATCACAGTAACGCTGTTTGGGCTTTTGAGCGATGGCAGAAGATTATGTTCATGACGTCTCGCGTTTTACTACCGCTCAAACTTTCTTTAGAGCAAACCGCACTGGCATTGCCGATGCGGCTGCCATTAAGCCTGAAGACATTGCCAAATTTAATAGTATTGTCTTTGGGCCTGATCAGGAGGAGCCCGCAGCCATTAAGACTGCACCCAGTACAGAAGAGCTACCGCCTGATGCTAATCAAGCAGATCGCATTTCATTCACACTCAAACTCCTGAAATACTTACCTGAACTCTGATATGAGCCTGATTAAAAAATTCCTAGTGATTGCTTGCATGCTTCTCTTAACAGCATGCTCTCAAGAGGTTTTGTTACGGGACTTAACTGAGCCAGATGCCAATGAGATTGTGGCGGTGCTTAGCGCAAGCTCTATTGAGGCGAAAAAAGTATCCGATCCAAAAGGGAAGTCCTTTTCTGTAACAGTTCGTTCAAATGAGATGCCGAGAGCTATCTCAGTATTAAAAGCGCTGGGTTTGCCAAAAGCACCACGCCCAAGTTTGAATGATGTATTCCGTTCCACTGGCTTTGCGCCAACGCCTTTTGAAGAGAAAGTGCGCTACTTATATGGTTTGGCACAAGAACTTGAAAGAACGATTTCTTTGATGGAAGGTATTCTGAATACCCGTGTTCACGTGGTGATTCCTGATCAAGAGTCAAAAAACGTAGACATGCACCAAGCCAAAGCTTCTGTCTTCGTCAGTTATGACGATCGCTACGATATCGAGCAGTTTGTGCTCAAGATTCGTAAATTGGTCAGTGATTCGATTGAAGGTTTAACGCCAGATCGTATTGAGATTTTGACGATTCCTACACGCGTGGATTTGCGTCAGATTACCGAAGTACCTATTACTTCCTTTATGGGTGTGCGTTTGCATAAAGATGACTTCTGGCTCTATTTGATCGAGTGGGGCTTATTGTTGGGCGTGCTTGGCTTGGCAATTGGTATGCTGGCTGCAGACTACATGCGTAAACACCAGATTGATCCATGGAGTCTGTTTGGCAAGAAGGCTGGCGCCACCAATTCTGGCGATAAGGCTAAGCAATGAGTTTTGATCAGCGGCTCTATGGGTTCTTATTCAACCCTGCCGCTGGGGTTGGTATCGAGCAGATGCGCTCCTTATTTCAGGATGAGGAAAAAGAGCTGCTAACAAAAAGTGGCGCTACGGAATCTCAGATTCGAGAATTAGCCGCCCAAAAACTCAATGCTGTTGGCATTAAATTCATTGATCTTAAAAATTTTGACGCAAATATTGCCAATAAGCTTGCGCTATTAACAATGGATGAATGGCGCTTACTAGGTTTAGGTGTTGCCTTATTACCATCATTGGGCCGCATTGCGCGCTCAATGGATAGAAATTTTCGTCGAGGCATTCGGACGGTATTGAAAGAAACGGATATTGAAGCCTTAGACGCTTTGGCTGCTGATATGGATTTCATGGCAAGCAAGCCGACATTTATGGCGCCAAGCGTCGTTTGGAAAAATATCGATGTCGTACAAGCTGACGGGGTAAATGCGATCCTGGAGCAGATTTGCTCCTGGCCATCAGAAGTTGCCGATAGAACCTTGTGGAAATTTGCAGCATCAGAAAAGCAAGTCGGTCCAATTGTGACTGGTTTACAACCTCAACATATCGAAGTCTTATGCAAAACTTTGTTACCAAGCCACCCGTGGTTGTTGTCCTCAAGCCAGACTCATTAAGTCTTGCGCCAGATGCGACTGTCATTAAGGCGGCGCAATATGGTGTATTAGCTGAGGCTCAAGTAGCCAAGCAAGAAGCTAGCGCTCAAGCAGCTCGCATCATCGATGCGGCTAATGCCACGCTAGCTCAAGCTCAGGTTGACGGGGAAGCACTACGTGAGCAAAAGCGTGTTGAAGGTCGACAGCAGGGTAGAGAAGAGGCAAGGGCTGAAGTTTCTGAAACGATTTCTAAACTCAATGCCAGCATGCAAGCTTGGATTGCAGAAGTAGAGCCAACGCTCATTCAGTTAGTTACCCGCTGCGTAAAAGAGGTGGTTGAAACGACTGATCGCAGCGCCATTATTAAAGAATTAGTTGATCGTGGTTTAGCTGAACTTTCTAGTGCCAATGAAATCAAAATCAAAATTGCCCCTGCTCAATCAGAAAGCATTCGTCCGCTCTTAGCGGAGATCGCTGATCGCCATGGCTTACGTGCCACAGTACGCCTCGAGCCTGATGCCATGCTCAAAGAGGGTGATTGCATTGTCGAGTCACCGATGGGTGTAGTGGATCTACGCATCGATACTCAATTACGCTTAGTCAAGAATGCCCTGGAGGGTTAATGTATTCATGGAAACCCAAATCAATCCGAATGATTTAACTGGCATGGAAGCGGTGAGTGTCTCAGCCATGGATACACCAGTGGATTTCTCGGTAAACCCATTCATCTCCTCTTTAGAACGAGCTGATTTACGTTTGCAACGCTTGCATACCAAAGGTGTATCTGGAAAAGTGGTCGAAGCGGTTGGTACGGTGGTGAAGGTTGCGCTTCCAAAGGTTGGTGTAGGTGACCTGGTCGAGTTTCGTCGTCAAGATGGCAAGACCCTGTGCTTTGGTGAGGTAGTAGGCTTCCAAGGCGATCTCGCAATCGTTGCAGTTTTAGGTAAGAGCATGGGTATTTCTGCTCAAACTCAAGTAGTTCCAGCGGGCGCTGCGCAAGGTGTGGAAGTTTCTGAAGAATTACTAGGACGCATCTTGGATGGTATGGGGCGTTTATGTGATGGCGGCCCTCCCTTAAGCAAGCCTGGTGTCATGTGTCCAATCTACCGTGATCCGCCTGCGCCATTGACCCGTAAGATGATTGATCGTCCATTGCCAATGCGCGTTAGAGTATTAGATGGACTTCTCACGGTTGGCGAAGGTCAACGTGTGGGTGTATTCGCTGCCGCTGGTGTGGGTAAGTCTACGATTCTGTCGCAGTTGGTGCGTGGTGCTGAATGTGATATTCGTGTGATCGCCTTAATCGGTGAACGTGGTCGTGAGGTACGAGAGTTCGTTGAGCAAAGCTTAGGTAAAGAAGGAATGGCCAAATCGATTATCGTTTGTGCCACTTCCGATCGTTCTTCTTTAGAACGTGCTCGTGCGGCTTACTTAGCAACAGCGATTGCGGAATACTTTCGCGATCAAGATAAAAAAGTTTTGTTATTGATGGATTCAGTAACGCGTTTTGCGCGTGCGCTGCGTGAGATTGGTCTCTCAGCAGGTGAGCCACCTGCGCGTCAGGGCTTTCCACCTTCGGTATTTGCTACTTTGCCTCGCCTCTTAGAGCGCTCTGGTATGGGTCCTGTCGGTTCGATTACCGCCTTGTATACCGTCTTGGTGGAAGGTGATGATATGACTGAGCCAATCGCCGATGAAACACGATCCATTTTGGATGGCCATATTATTCTCTCTAGGGACTTAGCTGCAGCAAATCACTTCCCGGCGGTGGATGTGTTGGCCAGCGCTTCTCGTGTGATGTCAATGATCGATACGCCAGAGCATTTGAAGCTCGCTGGTCGTATGCGTGAGTTGATGGCTTCTTATAAGCGCTCAGAAATCTTGGTGAAGATTGGCGAATACAAGAAGGGGGCTGATGCCACCATTGATGAAGCCTTGGATAAGTGGCCAAGAATTCTGGAATTCCTCAAGCAAGGAACGAACGAGTTCATGACATTTGAGGAAACCCAACAAAAGCTCCAGGAGTTGGTGGGTTAAGAAACTGTAAGTCTGTATCCAGATAAATGCTATGCCAAAGTCATAGCATTTCCTTCAGCATTAATCTTTAAGCATTAAAAGCCTGGTAAACATCAGATGATCTGACATTGTCTAATTGCTCTTCTGGTAACTTCGCACTTGGAATGCGGCTATTGGATTCCCAGCGGAAGGTTGTGAAGTCTAGATTCGGTAGTTCATGGCCTTCGGATTTATCCCCTGGTCGAATGCCAGCCTTTTTTAATTCGCCTTCAATAAAGGTAATAAACGCTTTTTGTTGTTGAATATTAAATTTTCTAGTTTCTGGATTTGCAAAGGTTGGACAGTAAAGTGTGAATTGATTACCAATATGAACGCGATTGCCCATTCGTACCCTATCTGCAGCTGCCTCTCGTATTTCAGGCGTCTCGCCTTCGGCCATTAAGCGGAGCTGTGTGGCCATGTATTCTTCTTTACCAGGTTTATGACATTCGAAATTTGTGAATTTCATTTCATTAAACGGGGTATCTGGGGAAGTTAAGATCGGAAATAATACTTGAAAGGCTTTATCCATATCTTCAGGCTTAATATTTATATGGATTTTATTATTTTGTGGGCCGTCTTTTGAATCATTGGTTGATATGTCAAAACCTTTTTTAGCAATCTTTTTGTCAAACCCCTCATCTCTGAGGGTGATAAAAGAAGGGTCGCTATGACGAATTGCTCGGATATCTCCGAAATAAAATTTGTCAGCCGGTCCCTTACCCTCTATTTTTCCAGCACTTCGTTTGAACGTTTTATCGTAAATGGCTTGAGCTTCCTCGGGAGGCTTTTCGTACCATTCAATCCCTTTGAGGCAATCAGCTCCAAATTGTTTGTAGCTTACCGTTGTTGGATTCAGTCGAAACTGGACCTCTTTTAAGGTAGCAGCGTGTTGTGCTATTGCTGGAAATAACTTCAATGATAGTTGTTCTAGTGCTTGATAATGATCTGAATGTCCAGCGGATGAGCCTTTACTTAATAGAGCTATCATTTCTTTTGGAGTTATTCCAATATCAAATGATTTTGCAAGGCAATGGCTAATGAACGAAGTGGTGAAGGCCTCTTTTCCGGATTCACTCAAATTTAATGGCGCATTTTTACCGCCAGGTAATAAGTCCTTCGTAAGTGGTGATTCTGAAAAAGCAGCTAAAGCTTGGGCATACTCTTCTGAAGCATTATTGATTACAGCGTTAATCTCAACTGCAGAAAGAATCTTCACATTTCTTTGGCTTAATAGTTTATCGATGGATCGGTTGGCGATCGTTTGGCCAACCTGAGAGGTCAGCGTAGAGAGAAGTGCGGCGGCGATTTGCGAGTTTTTTTTCTCAACCCCAGATTTGGTTGTAAATAGGTTTGCAATCCTCGCCCCAAATTTAGTGCTTGTTTTTAGAGTGTCTGGCGACTGGCTATTGAGTTGATCAATAATTTTTGCCTGAACTGCGCTAGATGTTTGGCCGATATTAATGGGATCTGGCATGAGAATGTAGTCCTAAAATGTAAATTAATTAAGTGTTGTTAGGTTTAATGGGTGGGTCGTTTAATAGATCTTCAAAATCTTTAAAACTTGCCTCTAGCTCTGCCTGAGATAAAGCTTTGACTCTAGGGCGTTGTGCGACTTTCGCCACTTCAGGATTTTCTAGTAGGGAGCTAGACTCTCCTTCGAGCTCTAGAGCATCATCGACCTTGACATGGAGAGGGTTGTGATGCCATTGATTACCCGCTTGATCAACCTCTGAAACTTCGCTTGCAGAACGTGATCTCGGAGGTGCGCTGGGACGTAAATCTTCAGTAGAGCGATAGGCTGGTGGTTGTTGCCTCTAAAAAAAGCATCTACGCTATTCTCTGAACTATTACTAGATGATCGGCTTCTAGGCGGTGCTGAGGGCTCAAGTGAAGAACCATCCTCATTACGTCTGCCGCTGGAGTTGGATAGGCGACTATTACGTGCAGCTAGTGATTCTGGGGTTATTGGGGTAGCAGCTGATCTTGGAGTTTCTTTTAAGATTTTGACGATTGCTGCCGCTACCTTTAGATTTTTTCTGAGATCTTGCGCAGTGAGAATCTTCGCATTGCCACTCTTAATCATGTGTTTATCAACTGCATTCGCTACCGCCTCGCCATAACGTTGAATGAGTGCTTGCTTGAATGCTTGTGTCGCCAGAATGCCATTGCGTTGGGCTGCTGAAGCTTTGCCAAGATTGGTAATAGGCTTGCTTAGCAAAACAACCAATTTGCCGGCAAAAGGGCTTTTTGCTTGAAGGCCCTGAATCACTTTTCCCGAGCTGTCCGTGGCAAGGTGAATCGTCGATTTATTCGAGACCTTCGCATCCTTAGCGATGTTCTCAAAAACCTTGAGATCCAGTGGGTGACCACCAACGGGGTTAGAGATATTGTTCGGCATGGTAGGGGTATCTTCTCGGTGTATTAGCCTAAAGTCAAATAATGATTATTAGGGATTAATTTTGATTATTTTTTGCTGGAAATCCCTGATCTAGTTAGGCTTTGGGCTGATTCTCGGTTTTTTGGGAATATGGTCATTAGTATTATACTTTTGGGTAATATAAGTCAATTAGAGACAGGGACCCCGGACTCGGCATGTTGCAACCTTTAAATCTTGGTTTAGCGATGATTGCGGGGTTTTTATCGACTCTTCAGCCCTGTGTTTTGCCATTGATTCCGATCGTTTTGGGTGGTGCCCTTTATCAGAATAAATATGCCCCGATTTATATCGGTCTTGGCATGGTCGCTTTTTATACATTGCTGGGCGCAATCACCGGATTTATCGAACCACTTTTTGGTTTGGAGCCTGCGGAATTTAAAACCATTGGTGCAATCATGATGGTTGGTAGCGGGATTATTTTGTTGGCACCCCATCTTTTTTCTGGATTAAATGGTGTGTATAGCGGCGTACTCAATCGCTTGAATGAAAAAGCAAGTAGCCTGACATTTGATAGTCCGGTCTCTTGTTTAGCACTGGGCGCAATTTTGAGTTTAGTTTGGGCGCCATGTGCTGGCCCAATGTTGGCTTCAGCATTAACGCTGCTAACATCAGGATTAATGGCTGATAGCGGTACCGATATTCAAAGCGTTTTACAAGGATCTCTCTTATTAGGTCTATATGGTTTGGGTGCCGCACTACCGTTGGTAGTTTTGGCTTATATCACCAGAACCGCATTTGCCCAATGGCGTACAAGCTTGCTCAAAGCGCAAGGCGTGCTCACTAAGCTGTTAGGGATCTTTTTTTAGTGTTTGGTTTGTTAATTCTGACTGGTGTCATGAACAAGATCGAGGTTTACTTATTAACGATCTTGCCTGAGTCCTGGTTGGGGTTTGTTAATTCAATTTAGTTACATCATTAAGGAAAAACTATGTCCGATACGATTCCAAATCCACAAGGTATGCCAGGCGCAATGCCAGTAGGCGAAGCTCCAGCAATGCCAGTTTCAGTAAGCCCTGCAAACAATGTCAACATGCCCGTGCAGCTCACATTACAAGTGGGTAGTGTGAGTATGGAGCTCGGTAAATTGCTCGAGATGAATGCAGGCACAATTTTGTCAGATGAAGTCATGAGTTTCTTTCCAAAAGTACGCGTTCTCGCTGGCGATCAAGCGGTCGCAGAAGGTGAGTTGGTTCAGATTGAAGGCAAAGTAGGTTTGCGCGTTAGCAAGCTTCTTGGATAAGGCGCATTTATGTTTGCAGGCGTCAGTCAAGATCAGTTAGCGCTATTAGTAGGACTTGGGTTATTACCGTTCCTACTAATTGCATGTACTTCCTTTGTGAAGATTGCGGTAGTGCTATCGCTATTGCGTAATGCGCTGGGTATTCAGTCGATTCCACCGAATATCGTGATTTACAGTATGGGCATTGTGCTAACTGCCTATGTGATGATGCCGATTGGCTTGCAGGTGATTGATGTGGTTGATGGTAGCTTCAAACGCGGCACCCCAGTCTTGAGGGACATCCAGAAGGTAGCTGTGCCATTTCTGGAGTTTACGGAGAAACATACCTTTACCAAGCAGAAAGATTTCTTCACAAATTCCGCTGAAAAGCTTTGGGGTAAAGAGAGTGCTCAAGCGATCTTGGAAAGCGATAAGCCTCTTACAAAACTGATCTTTGTAATTCCATTTTTCATGATCTCAGAATTAACGCGAGCCTTTCAGATTGGATTCTTGCTATATCTGCCGTTCATTGTGCTTGACTTGATTGTGGCCAATATTTTGTTGGCGCTAGGTATGTCAACCATGTCTCCGGTCACTATTTCTTTGTCGATTAAGCTGCTCTTATTTGTGGGCTTAGACGGTTGGCAGCGCTTGTTTGAGGCGCTTGTCTTGAGTTACGCTCGATAGGGGAGACCATGCTAACGAATAATGATGTTCTCTCTCTGGCTACTCAGTCATTAAGCCTAGTATTGACTGGTTCAATGCCAGTGATTGTGATTTCTGCGGTAGCAGGAATAGCCATATCATTGATCCAGGCCCTGACCCAAATTCAGGACCAAGGCTTGCCTACGGCGGTGAAGTTTATAGCGGTAGTGTTTGTGCTTTTCGCAACCTATACCTCGCTGGCCAGTTCAATTGCTGTCTATACAGTCACAATCTTTAATTTCATTGCCAAGGTTTAGAGTAAGACTCTAGACCTATTGGAATTTCAGGAAAGTACGCGCGATGCCGTTTCATGCCACACCAGAGATGTATGGTGTTTTGGTCTTGGTATTCGCTCGTATCTATACCTTCATCAATTTCTTGCCCCTCATTGGTGGTGATGATGTTCCAGCGATGATCAAGACAATCTTGTGCGCTAGTCTAGTCCCGTTTATTTCTTTTCCAATGCTGGTGCAGGGGGTCAGCTTTGATCCATCGGCACCATTCTTTTTATTGCTGATTAAAGAGTTGGTGATGGGCGCCTTGATGAGCTTGATTGTGAGTCTGCCCTTGCGCATTCCAGAGATTATTGGCGATGTGATCGATAACCAGCGTGGTGCCGCGGTTACGGATTCCTTTAATCCAACTTCGGGTGAGCAAACATCTATGTTGGGGCAACTACTCTCATTGACCATCATGACCTATTTCTTGACCGAGGGCGGCATTACTACCTTAGTTAATTTGCTGATTAATTCTTTTACCTTGGCTCCAATCGGCGATGTAGAGCTAATACATTTTGGCAATAAGAAGTTGTATGACGTCATGTCAGATTTATTTGTGAACTACCTTAAGCTATTCGCGATTCTCGCTTTACCAGTCATGGTAGCGATGTTTATGGCTGAAGTGGCTTTGGCAATTGCCAGCCGTTTTGCCCAGTCCATGAATGTGTTCTCAATGGCTCAGCCCATAAAGGCGATTGTCGCGATTGGGATGATGATCGGCTTATTGCCCAAGATTAACTCCGCGATTATGGAAGCTCTTCGCGTAACTATGAAGATGTTTGGCAATGTCTGAAAAAACCGAACAGCCCACGTCGAAAAAACTACGGGATGCGCGTGAGCAGGGTAACCTCATGTCCTCTCGTGAGGTTGTATCGACTGCGGTAGTAGTTGCGGGTGTGATGGGCCTCTCTATTGTCGCCTCAGATGTACCTAATGCTTTTAAGACTGCTCTTATTGCAGGCGTACAACTCGCTAATCGTCCAGACTTTACGGTGGCCGCGGATAACTTCATGCGAGTTGGTATCTCTACGGTGTTGTCTGTTTCGGGTATGGTGTTCGTGGCGGTAGTCATTGCCGGCATATTGAGTAATGTGCTGCAAACCGGTATTTACTTCTCAGCGGCAAAACTGGGGCAGGGGATGCAATCGCTTAATCCTGTTAGCAACGCCACAAACTTATTTTCTAAAAAGACGCTGGTGCAATTTGGCGTCAACCTGGCGAAGACACTCATTATTTTGGGAGTGGCTTGGCATGTGATTGGCGGTGAGAAAGATATTGTTGGCAAGATGTACTCCTGCCGGCTCGATATCATGTGCGGCTTACGTTTAGCGTCATCCACTGTATTTAATTTGATTTTGATGACAGTACTTGCCATGATTCCAGTGGCGGTGATTGATTGGATTATTCAGCGCATTATTTACATCAATGGCTTGAAGATGAGCATTGATGAAGTTCAGCGGGAACATAAGGAATCTGAGGGCTTTCCAGAGATGAAGGGTCACCGCCGTCAAATGGCGCACGAGATTGTGAATGATACCAGTGCTAAACGCACCAAAAATGCTAGCGTGGTGGTCCGTAACCCAACCCACGTCGCAGTAGCGCTGCGATATGCGCCAGATTTTGTCCCATTACCTTATGTGGTTTGTAAGGGTATGGGTGCTCAGGCAGAGCGGATTATTCGTGAGGCTGAGCGCGAGGGTATTCCGACTTATGAAGATATTGGTTTAGCTAGAGGCTTAAACGATGCCTGCGATGTTAATGACTTTGTGCCATCTGATTTAGTCGAACCTGTAGCCAAGCTAGTGCGCTGGCTCTACGTGAACTACCCCACACGTGTTTACCCAGGCCCTGAGGACAACATTTAATGAACTGCGTAATTTATCGAAGCGAAACTGCTTTAGATGCGTTGGCGACGCGCGCGAACTGGCGCAGGATTGCCGTCACTACTTGCATCGGATGTGGCATTGAGTGATTCATCTTGGCTTAATGCCTCTTCAGCAGCTTTGAGTAGCTCTGGAAGATATTCATCATTGACATTGAGTTCGTCTGGATTGATGCCGCGCTCTTTAATGCCTGAGAGCTCTACCAAGCGCTCGCGCATGGCTTTGAATTCATCTGCTTTTTTGATGAGCTCTTGCGCCTGTTTGCGGATGCGAATGTCTTGGATGAGTTTGGGATCAACGCTAGCCATGATTTTTAAGGGAAGATAAATTAAATGATTTCCGTAACTGAATTTTATAGTGCTTTAGGCGTAGATGGGGAAGTTCCTGAGGGGGATTTCGTCATTCTGGATGACAAATTTCAGGTGATGGCTAAGCCAACCGAAGTGACCCTCATTTTTGACGCCAGTAATGGTGGCCCGCAAGAGCTCAAGCGACTTTTTGAAGTATCTAGAGCGATTGGAGAGGCAGTCCCCTTCACCACTAAGAGCGGTAAATTAGCACTAAAGCTCCTATGTGGTGCCGAAGACATGCAGACCACTACCGTGGTCAATCAATTGGATGCCGCATTAGGCATGATGGAAGCTTAATTTTAATTACTTCTAGAACCTAGGTTTCAATCTCGGGGCTGAGCGCCATTAAGCCTCGTTGTACATGAAGGTCTTCTGAAACAATCATAGTGGACCCCATCACATCGTGAATATTGCATTGCTCTTTAGCTAACTGCTCGATGAGTAAATAGCAATTCAGTCTTTCAACTAAGGCACCACAAACCCGGCCTTGGTCACGGTCATCATAGGCTTGATAGCCATTATCAAAAAAGGCTCTTGCTGCTTTCTCAAGGGTAGTCATTATTTCCAGAAATACACTGATAGAAAATGTGCCGCAAGAGGGTGATGGTATTAAAACGGGGTGGCTCAAGAAAAGGAAGGCTTGCATATTACTAAGAATACCAATGTCAACTAGATTGGCAGTAAAGCGCAAAATATTTCTAGTGTAGTGAGAGCTGGCGTAGTTACCTAACATCCCGGCTGGCATTTGGGTGGTAGATCCGATCAAATAATTTTGTCCTGAGAAGGGCAGTAATTCATCTTGCAATTCAAGATCAGACATCATTTGAGGCTTTAACACTCTGGCCCATGAGAGATTTGAAGACTTTTTACCTATGGGGGCTTGCAATACAAAACGTCGATATTGGGCAACGGTGATTTGCCCATCGCTTACACCTTTATTAATAAGCTCTTTAGCTAAAGCAAATAAAGCAGCATATTCGCTCAATAGGCGATGGTCAGCAAGTAAATGCTCAATCTGATCTACATTTGCTGGGACGGGTGGGGATTTAAAGAATTCAAAACCCTCCCATAAGGGAAACTCAGGTTTGCGATGGCCAACAAAGTATTTATAGTTCATTGGCCATCAGGTTATTTAAGCATTTGTCGTCAAATTGGCGATATGCATGTTAGTGCTGTGTTCTGTTTGCAAAATACTTTTAGTGGTATCGGCAATCTTAGACTGCATATCAATCAATTCTTTCAAGAAATCCTCATCCGCTTTTAGAATCTGTTGCAAGAACTTGACAAAGGCTTTAGTTTTATCTGCGTTGGATAAATTCTCTGTATTTTCTTCCTGGAGAACTGCGGTATGGATAGAGGCGCCATCCATAGCTAAATCTTTAGCAGTTGTGGCAATGGTTTCGGTAATGTTATAGGCCTTCTGTAACTTTGCAAGGGATTCGGTAGCAGATTTGCTAGTTTCGGTCGCAACCTCTGATGCCTTGCTAGCAACGTTACTGCTCACTTCAGTAACTGTTTGTGTTGCAGTTTCAGTAACTGTTTGTGTTGCCGTTTGAGCTGCTTTTTCAGCGCCCTCAGCGGTTTCTTTAACAACCGTTTGTACGACTTCTGAGGTTGCATTGGCGGCCTCCTCCATTGCCTCTTGTGCGGCTTTCTCGATTGCATTGACAGTTTCAGCCGCAGCCGTTTCGGTTACTGCTTCCGCGCCACCTGAGGCTGCCTCGGGACCACCAGCTCCGAAGGTTGCAACGGCGATAACGATAGCGACTGCTACCTCGATAGTAATCATGATTGCCATCGCATAGTAATCTTGATTACTCTCAATTTCTTTGTTGAGTTTATCCATCTCCTCTGGCGTAGGTTTAATGCCTTTATCTTTCAGCATTTGATTCAGAATTGCTTTCTGCGTTTCTCCAACCGCTTTGCCTATGCCTTCTGTGAGCCAGCCGGAAAAGTTTTTGCCCTCAATTGGGACTTGAGTAACTACAGTCACAGCAACCATCAAGGGTCCAAATACTGCACCTAAGGTTCCCGCTGTGCAGACAGTCATAAAAATACTAAATGCCATCATGCACCAGTTGGCAATTGCCATGGCCTCCTGCTCTTTTTGTATCTCAACTATTTGATCGGCGGCTGATTTTAGCGCCTCAATTTGCGAGGTATTTGCCGCTTGTTGTCTCAGGCTATCTTGCTTGGTTTGCGCATTTTGCGCTTTTGACAGTGCCTCCGAGGTTTTGTGAATCTCAGCCTGAATGAGCTCAATCAAATCATCAACCGACAAGCTAGTTGCTTGACTTAGCAAGACTAGTTTTGGTCTATCAAGTGGTGTGGCATTGGGCTTTGGTGCTGATGCAGGCGGCGGAGCCACATTGGGTAATGGGGTTACTGCAGGATCCTGGGCACCCAGAACCGCTGGATTGACATCTTGCGGACCATCTACAGGGTCGTTAGGGTCTGATAAAGGCGTCGTTAGTGGTGGGAGTGCGTTGCCTAGGTTATCAATAGCCATACTGTTGTCTCTGATTCAATATTTCTAAAATGTATTTAATTTACTTTTTACTACGCTCTTGAGCGCGTTGATGCAATTCCTTAGCATGATGCGCAATATGAGCCCATTTCTCAGGATATTTCTCGCAAATGCGATTGGCCATGCGCAAGGTCTTTTCTGCCTCAATAAAATCTTTTGATAAAAACTGGCATTGACCTACATAGAAATGGATCTCTGCATCCATTGCAGCAAGAACTACTGCTGAGCTGTAGACTTTGATAGCAGTCTCATAATCTTCTTTTGCTTGGAAGCAGGCTCCTAGCGCTTTATAGTTTTTAAATTCACTTGGTTGCAAGGGAATGAGTTGATACAAAATTTTGATTGCATCATCCAGACGATTATTTTCGTAATACTTCACGCCAATAGCGTACATGGCATCAAAGTATTCTTGAGAGAAACCTAGTTGGGTACCAATATTGCTATGCGAAGATGGGTTGTAGTTCGCTAAGATTTTCTGGAACAGGTCCATCTTTTCATCGCTAGAGAGTTTTTTCTGATCAAAGTAGCCCAAAGTTCACCTTCCAAATGAATGATTTGATTGAATAAAATTAATACTTAAGTAGTATATTCTCAAGTATTAAAATATTGCGCAATCACAGCCATTAATTCATAAAAATAAATAATAAAAACAATGATTTATGAAAATAATGCGGATTAACTCAGGCGCTTACTCAAGGGTTGTCAATGCATTATCGTAAATCCTCGTCTATTGGGATTGCTTGCATCGAAACCAAGAATCATGACAGAGCGGTAAAAGCAGTTCTTCACACTCTGGCTGTCTGTAAGGGTCTTCCAGTAAATAGGTTGTATTGGTTCAGTGATCAACCATTTCCAAAGCAGACTGAAATTGAATACGTTTGGGGTCCAAACTTTTTAGTTTGGATAGAAATTCCGCATTTTGATTCAAATAAATCATTCAACGAGCAATTGAATTTACTGACATTAGATTTGCTTCCAAAAACTATAGAAACAGATTTTTGTTTAACTGTTCAGGCGGATGGTTATGCAGCAAATCCGAATGCATGGACTGACGCATTTTTTGACTATGACTACATAGGAGCAAGTTGGCCGCAAGAACAAGTAGGTCGCGATGTAGGAAACGGTGGTTTCTCATGGCGATCTAAAAAGCTATATCAGGCCATTTTGGATTTACGGTCTAAGTATTCCATTGAAGATCTCACCGCAAATACCAATTCTGATGAAACATGGGTTGATAAGTTTGGCTGGCGCTCAATTCCAGAAGATAACTTGGTTTGCAAAGTCTATCGTCCAATTTTGGAGCGCGAGTATGGAATTCTTTTTGCTCCTGTTGAGATTGCCGATCGATTTAGTATTGAGGCAAAGAGTGATTCTTCTTGGCTGAGTAAAAGCTTTGGCTTTCATGGCCATATAGTGGGTAGTTTTTATAAGAAACTAAAGCTGTAGATCGACTAGACTTCGTTACCACGTCTAGCAATGAGCTCCATGCGATAAGCCCAGATTCGCATCGCATCTCTTGGCGTTTCTTTACCCTGAATCACATCGGCAAACATTTTTGCCACCATCATGTTGCCGCGTATGCGAGAGAAGGGTAGTCCAGGCTTGCCACCCCAAGTAAAGGAGCGTGTTGTTACACCGGCGTTTTTGAATGCCGCTAGCTGAGGTGACTTTTGCCAGAAAGTATTGTTTTCATAAGCAGTGCAAGGGGATGAGATAAATCCTTGTGAGGCAGTAGTCCAGGCTTGATATTGCTTGGGCTGCATCATGAAATGAATAAATGCTTTAGCCGCATTAGGGTATTTGGTTTTCTTATGAATCAGTTGGTTTAGGAAGAAATCGCTTTCAATGGATTGCCCCTGTGGGTTCTTAGGTAGAGTGCCAAAGCGAGTGTCTTGAATGATCTTGGTTTGGTCCTCATCGCCAAAGTTAGCTGCTGAATCATAGAGATTCATGCCGTTATAGGTCATGCTGACTTGATCATTGAGATAGAACTGATTGTTGTGCACATCGCCCCACTCAATACAGCCTGAAATCAATTCTCTATAGAGTTTTTTGGCGTATTCAAGTGCGGCAAGTGTTTGGCCGCTCTCGATGCTGACTTGATTGAATTGGTTTGGCGGGTAGCCACCAAATGCCCACAGCATCCAATAGGCAAAGCAGTTTCCTTCAGCTTTCGATTGATAAAGAGCAAAACCAGCAGGCTTGCCAATACTTTTCAAACTTTTGCAGAGTTCCAAAAATCCTGCGGTATCGCTAGGCACTTCGCTAAAACCTGCTTGCTTGATATAACTCAGGCGTTGATACAGGCTGTTACCAGCCATGCCTAGCGGTATGCCCATCCAGTCTTTACTATTAGCTTGAAGATAAGCATTGGCGATGGGGTCTCATTTGCCGATGACTGGAGCAAGAATGGCTTCCAAATCATTGACTGGCATCCAAAGGTCTTTATAGCGGTATGCTTCGCCATCTAAACCCAGAACAACATCAACATGCTTGCGGCCAAAATATACATCATCGATCGCCCAGCCTAGCTCAAGAATATTGATGTGTCTGACATTGACTTTCACGCCAGTGAGCTTGGTAAAAAGCGCTACATTCTCCATATATTGTTCTTCATCTTCTGCAATGTAGCGTTTCCAGCAGAATACTTCTAGGGTGGCGTTGGCCTCCGGTGTAAATGGTGACGCTGGGAATGTGCTTTCCGCCTGAGCAGGCTCTGCTTGCCATGCCAAAGGTAGGGCAGTAAGTGCGGAGTTAGCAAGGAAGCGACGACGATTCATGAGTGGATTTTATGCGGTCTTTGTTGTTGTGCTTCTTTAGAAAATGCACGCAATGCATTAATGACATTTGCGATCACATCATCCCAGACTAGCATTTCTGATTGTCTGAAGATGGTAATGCTGGGATACCAGGGGCTTGTACTACCAAACTCGAGCCAGCGCCAACAAGTATCTCTGCGATTAAGTAAGAAAACCGGTTTATCCATAGCGGCGGCAAGATGCGCAGTGGAGGTGTCAACGCTAATTACTAAATTTAGATTGTTAATTAGGGCTGCAGTATCGGAAAAATCATTTAACTCATTTGTCAAATCGATGATTTGATCTTTGAGTGGAGATTCTAGTAATTGCTGTTGTGCTAGACCTCCTTTTTGGAGGCTATAGAACACCGCTTCATTCTTAAGCGCATTCAAAATGGACGCGAGGCGCTCAAGCGCTATATCTCGACGGCTGTTGAGATTGCGGTAATTGAGTTTTTGTGGACGAGGAGCACCCGCCCACACTAGGCCTACTCGTAAACGGTTATCGCCATCCAGAGATATCTGAGATTTCCAGGCTGCACTCTTTTTGGGGTCAGCAGAAAGGTAGGGAAACTGATTGGGAATATTCTCAAGCGTGGTATTAAATGCCAGTGGAAGACTTAGGATCGGAAAGTAATAGTCGGTCGGTGGGGCTTCCTCATCCATCGCAATCATTTGCATCTTGACTGGCAAGGATCGGAGTACTTCCATTGCTAGTTTCTCGGTACGAAAGACAATCGTTGCCCCCATTTGTTCGAGTAGGGGTAGATAGCGACAAAACTGAATGATGTCACCAAAGCCTTGTTCACTCTGAATCAAAATCGATTTACCAGCAAGGGAATCTTTACCATTCCAGAGCTCACCAGTTGGCAAGCCTCTTGGAAAGGGTTTGTAGTTGGTCTTCCAGCGCCACTCGTGGACTTTCCAGCCTTCCTCGTACTTCCCTAGAGTTAATAGCGATAAGCATTTGGAGTTATGAGCATCTGCATAATCAGGATCAAGTGCAATTAGTTGGTCGTAATACTCAATTGCCTTCACCTGATCCCCTAGGGCGGAATGAATCACCCCTAGATTGCAATAGCTACTTTTGTATTCGGGGTCAATAGAAATAGCACGCTCAAAACATCCACGCGCGTGATCAAGTTTGTTCATGCATTGGTAAAGAACGCCCAAATTATTAATAAATAGAGCGTCTTTCGGATTTAGCTTAATTGCCTGCAGAAAATCCGCTTTAGATCCATCAATGTCAAACATTTCATATTTGAGTAGACCGCGGTTGTTATAAAAATCTGCGATAGAAGCATCGAGTGCAATTGCCTTGTTGTAATTGCTCAGAGACTCCGCATGCTTTCCTAAGTCTCGATCTAGATTGGCCTGACAGTAGTAGTTACGAGCAAAACTTGGATCCATATCTCCGGCGCGCTGATATGCGTCTGCGGCAGCAGGGTAGTTCCCCTCCGCATGAAAGACGTTCCCCATCTCGAGGCAGGCCAATACATCACTCATAAATAACTGTTTTTAATAGTAAAAATGACTCTTTTGCTTATAACTATAGTCTATATACTTTTGTATAATTTCACACTAAATGAATAAGCGATGGCTTGGGTAGAGCGAAGGTAGCTGTTGTACTGAAAAGATGCCGAAAAAAATCGCATGAACGGAGAACGTTAGCTAGCTATGCTTAGCTTCACTAGTGAAAAAAAACTGCGATTAGTAAGGGCCTTCCTCTTGGCGGGCTGGTTGCTTTTAATCGCTTCACTATTTTGGGATCCGTATTCTCATGTGCTAACTGATCCTGCTAATCTATTCAGCCCCTTTGCTCCCTGGCTCAGCGCAATTCAAATTCAGGGGCAGTGGGTTGATCAAGTTCCTTATGCCTTAGGTAACCGCGTCTTTTGGACCATGTTGGTTCCTTTGTTGCCAATTTCTTTCATGGTATTTGGTCATGAAGCTTGGCGACGTATTTGCCCTTTGTCGTTTGTATCTCAAATTCCGGGTTACCTAGGTTTACGTCGCATGATTCGTCGCTTTGATCGTGCTGCCGGCAAAAGAGTGGATGTAGTTCCGCTGATCTTTAAAAATAGTTGGCTAGCAAAGAATGCGCTATATGTGCAATTCGGTTTGCTGATTCTCGGGCTGTGCATGCGTTTATGGTTTGCAAATTCCGATCGTATGGGATTGGCATTGATGTTGCTCGGCATTATCGCCAGCGCCTTGATCGTTGGTGTTCTGTGGGGCGGTAAAACTTGGTGCCATTACTTTTGCCCAGTTGGGGTAGTGCAGCGCATCTACACCGAACCTAGTGGTTTGCTAGACAGTAAGCCCCATATTGGGATTGCGTCATTACCGCAGTCCATGTGCCGTAAACCAGGACGCAGTACCGACATTAGTGCCTGCGTAGGTTGCACTAGTTCATGTTCGGATATCGATCTGGAAAAGTCTTACTGGGAAATTATTCGTGGTGAGAAGGGCATCAAACTCAAAAATATTTACTTTGGGTTCTTGGGGTTAATCTGGGGTTTTTATGTCTACTTCTATCTCTACTCTGGAGATTGGATTTATTACTTCTCAGGTATCTGGACGCATGAAGAAGATCAAATAGGTCAACTATGGTTTCCAGGTTTATATATCGATGACACACCAATTGGTATTCCGAAGTTATTCGCAGTTCCAATAGTGCTCATACTGTTTGTATTTGCAGGAATTCTTTTGGGGCGTCTCTTAAGTGCTGCATACGTACGTATTCGTGAGGCTGGCAACCCAAACCTATCAAAAGAGCAACTAACGCATCAAGTTCTGTGTGTTACAGCCTATATAGCCATTTTGAGTTTCTATACCTTTGGCGGTAGACCCACTCTTAACAACATGCCGCTTCCAGTAGCGGGCTTGATTAGCGCAGTCATCGTATCGCTTGCGACCCTGTGGTTGATGAAATCCCTGCGTAGAACCCAAAGTGTTTATCAAAATGAAGGTTTGGCACCATTACTCAAGAAGCAACTGCAATCCCTGGGCGCATCTATTCAAGGTTTCTTGGGGGCACGTAAGCTAGAAGAGCTGAGCGCTGATAAGATCTGCGTATTGGTAACAGCGCCTGGTTTGCAAACGGAGCAACAGCGCGTTGTCAGTTATCGCGCATTGTTAGAAGAGTTCGCAAAAGATCATGCGCCACAGTTGTTAGCAACCATTCGGGATGCGCAAGCGCGCTTACATATCTCTAAGCAAGAGCACCAAACCATCATAAAAGAGCTTCAACTCTTTTTACCCTATGGTGGGTCTGAGGGTGGGGCTGAATCCACTACCGATGAGAGCCGCCTCTTCTCCTTATTGGCATTTAGACAAGCTTTAACCCAAGCGGTACTAGATAGAGGTCTTAAGCTAGAAGCGAATGTATTTGCTAATTCCGCCATACAAGCTGACATCTTGCGTCTACGCAGTGACTATGCCGTCAGTGAATTAGAGTGGGCTGAAATATTAGATCAGTTGAGCGCTTCTTCTGATCAAGACGCACGTCTACTACGTGCCCGCCTCGAGGAGTTAGCCAATCTCACGGCATTAAAAGTATTACTTCGTTCTCATCGGGGCGAAGATGCGCGGTGTGATCTGGCTGCAAAGGTCTTGTTCAAAGAAAATACCGAAGAAATTAAACGTGTAGTACGCAGAATGTTGGCCACACTCCAACTGGCAGCGCATTCTGATGAATTAAGCTCTTTGGCAAGTGCGCTGGGATCTCTTGCTGGTAGCGTTGTAGATGAAGTATTGCTAGAGTCTGTGCCTACACAGCCATCGCTTAGCTGGCACGAAGTCATCGATGCAAAAATCATTGCAGCGATTCTGAGTTCGGATCAGTCACAACAAAGTTCTTCCCAGCAGTTGCCAGTATTACGCAAGATATTAGATGATGAGGGCAGAGGCTGGGGTGCACTCGAGAGCCAAATCCTTCATGGCAGTAACCCTATCGCCGCCTCAGCATACGTGGTGTATGCGCAATTTTATCGTCAAGAAGCTAAAGCAATTGCTCAACGGAAAATGTTGGGCGCAGACGAGCAGCAATATTGGCTGTTGGCAGAGTTGTTAGAGGGCGGTACGCAGAACTCAGCCTCTTTATCGAATATGGATAAATTCCTCTGGCTTTCAGGCACACCTCTATTGGGACAAGTATCGCCAGCGAAGATTGCCGACATTGCTAAAGAGAGTGGTTCGAAAACTTACGCCTAAAATCAATTTATCTTTAAGCAGGGCGATGCACCAGGCGCGACGATTTTCTTGGTAGAGGGTCAGTTGCGAGTCGAGAAAGCTGATGGCACCGTTCTCGCAACATTACAACCAGGAGTCTTGACTGGCGAACTAGGCTTGCTAACAGGCAAACCCCGTACTGCTGCCTTAAAGGTATTAAGTACACAAGCCCTCGTAATTGAAATCGGTGGTCAAGAGCTCAATCAGTTAATTGAGCGCGATAGTGGAGTAGCTGCATCGATGCTGAGAACTGTGGCGGGGTATATCTAAGATGGCTTACTCCACTGTAGATGCCGCATTGTTCTTTCTATTTGTGCGCTTAGTAGATGAGCGTCAAGCGATTGGTCTGCGTGACCTTGAGAAACTCGATCAATTACTTGAAAAGCCAAAACTACTGGGCGTATCTACTCTTGAGCCTGCAATAGAAGAATTAGCAAAGCATTACCCAGAATACTGGCACGCTTACCAGCAAGGTAAATTTGCTATTAGCGATAGCGATAGCGAGTTAGATCATTTAATGAAAGACATCTCGCAAACCAACCCAGATATCGAGTGGGTGGAGTTGCAAAATGGTTTGATTGAATGGATTAAGTACTTCTGCGTATCGAATAGCCTTGTAGCCAAGTTGCATTTGCAAGAGAGCAAGAGTCAACGCCAACATCGTTTGGCGCGGGCAGATGTCTTAATTGGATTGGTGAGCTCTTGTAACTCTGCAGGTAAGGTCAGCGCCCAATTGAGCGAAGAGAGCCAATCAGTATCAAAAGCTTCCTTGTCAGCCTATCGTGAGCATTTGCATCGCTTATTGCGAACAGAAACGGGAACAAATCAGTTACCAATCTTCACCAAAGGTGCGCATCGCCTGGTTTGTACGCATGTCAAGCAAGAGAATCACCAAGTAAAGACATTTACTTTTGTTAGCCCTGTTCTATCTGCATGGGTATTTGAGCCAGGGCAGTTCTTGACCTTTGATGTGCCTACGGTAGATGGATTGGTAAAGCGTTCGTACAGTATTTTTTCTTCGCCGGCACAGCCCTACGCAATTGAGGTCACGATTAAGCGTTTGCCTAATGGCAAGGCATCAAATTGGTTTTATGATCAGATGATTGTGGGTAAAGAGATTGCAGTCCATGGGCCCCATGGAAACTTCTCTCTCTTGGAGTCTAACAGTAAGTCTAAGGTGGCATTTTTTGCCGCAGGTGTTGGCATAACACCGATTATGTCGATGTTGCAGTGGATATCTCATACCAAGCACGAGGTAGATGTCGTGTTGATCAATCGTGTGCACTCTCACGCGGACCATATTTATATGGCGGATCCAATCGCCATTGGCGCCAATCCTTTCATGAATCTACGTCAATACACTATGACCACGCATCATGAGGGTAATTGGCATGAATCTTTAGGTTTGCTCGGGCAAGAGAAGGGCTCGCAAATTACCCCCGAGTTTATTGAAGGTTTGGTCCCAGATATTTTGGAGCGTGATGTTTATCTTTGTGGCCCACATTTTTTTAAAGATTCAGTATTGGCGAGTTTGCAATTTCTGAACTTTGATGCCAGCCGTTTCTTTAGCGAGAGTTTTGGTGGCCTCAATCAAAATCAGCATGCTTTGCTTGAGGGTAAAAGCGCTAAACACCTTGAGTCGACCATTAGTTCTTCAATCAAGCATCTCAACCGAGAGATCGCCCCTGAGCATCAATGTGAAATTGAATTTACTCAATCTGGCAAAACTGTCGTTTGTGAAAAAGGCGACCTCATTCTTGATGTTGCTGAATTCAATGGCGTCAATATTCCTAATTCTTGCCGTAGTGGAAGTTGCGGCACTTGTAAGTGTCATTTGGAATCTGGTTCAGTAGCAATGGATAACGAAGATGGCTTGAGCCCAGCAGATTTGGTTGCTGGAAATATTCTGAGTTGTGTATCTCGAGTTCAATCTAAGAAAGTTGTGATCGATGCGTAAAGTATCCCTATTGTTATGTTCAATGTTGATGGCATCTGCGGCATGGGCTCAGAGCCCGGTTCCAGTCATCAACCAAGAAGGTGTGGCTCCAGGTACGATTGACTTTGATGACAGCGATCTCAATACGATTGGCGGTAAAAAGAAGGGCGGTATCACGGTAACCCCGCAAGGCGCAGCACCAAGTGCGCAAGATCAAGCTGAAGAAGACAAGATCTTTGAAAAGGTATACAAAAATCCTGATTCATTGCAGTTAAATCTTGAGTTGGCTCAAGTTCAATTGCGTAATGGCAACCTCAAGGGTGCTGCTGCTACCTTGGGAAGGCTATTGGAGTTCTATCCAAATGAAGCGCTTGCGCAATTGTTGCTAGCTCAGACTGAAGCACGTTTGGGCAATACGGTAGAGGCCAAAGAATATTTTCAGGCGGTATTGAATAACCCATCTGCAAGACCTGAGCAACAAGCCAATGCCCAAAAGAGCCTAGATGCCTTGATTGATTCAGAAAAACTCTGGCGTTATGGAGCTCAACTACAAGCAGGCATAGGTGAAGCTATGAACCCACTTAATTCATCACGTTATGTGACCATTTTTGGTTATGACGTGCCTACTAATGCCAATACCAATTACTACGATACAACTTGGATTTATTTTGCATCTGCAACTATTGAGAAAGTTATTGAGTCACAGACCAATCACTCTGTCGTATTTTCAGCGAGCAGTTTTAATCAGCAGTATCGTTCTTATAGCGTTGCCAACCTTGATGTGAACACTGCCACAATCGCCTATCAGGCTGGTGATGTGACTAATCGTGTAGTAGTGGGTTTAAACACCTCTGCGACCAGCTTAAGTGGCAAAGGCTTTATTAATAGCACGTGGGGTAGTGCCAGTTATCAAACCGCTTTAAGTTCTAATGCATTAGTCAACCTTGGCGTGAACTACGGCTATAACAATCAATTGCAGGGCCCAGATTACTCTGGTAGTAGTGTGCGCAGTAACTGGATGAGTGGTCTAGTGCTGGGTGGTAAATACTTCTTTAATAGCGATTGGTTAGGTGAGCTAAGCTTGTCACGCTATCGCTATGCTGCCCAAGTTGACTATGAGTCATACAACATGAACTATGCCTTAGCGAGTTTGAGTTATTTCACTAACTATGGAGTATTTGGCATATTTGGCAGCTCAATTACCAATATTTACTCTGGCATTGATCCATTGAGTAATGCGCAGCGCTATATTCAGACAAATACTTATGCCTTGATTGGGTTGGCATCAACTCCGCTCGCCCATGCCGATTCCATGCCCCCAATCTCTGGGGTGATCTCAGTTGCTACTGAGCCAGTCACGATTAAGACAACCTCTGTAGAAGGTAAGGTCAACAACCGTACTGTAGGAGTAGGGCAACCCATTTATCTCAATGATGAAATTAAAACAGGCCCAAACAATAAATTACAGATCCTTTTAAAAGACCAAACGGTCTTTAATGTCGGCCCTAATAGTGTGATGACTATTGATAAGTTCGTCTTTGATCCCACTAAAGGAGAGCTGAGTGTAGGTATTCAAAAGGGGGGCTTTTAAGTTCGTCTCCGGAAAAGTATCCAATTCCAACCCCGATGCCATGAAGGTCAAACTGCCTAATGCCACGATCTCTGTGAGAGGTACCGGTGTTGCGGGCAACGTAGCTCCTGATGGCACTTCCACTGTCGTATTGCTTCATGGCATAGTCGATGTCGCTAGTGCTACTAACTCATCTACCTTAAGTAAATCTGGCTGGGGAGTACAAGTAGGGCCTACAGGTACAGTAGGGCAGCCCACCATTACCCCACCTGATGTGATGAAGAACATCATGGGTAGTGTGGCGCAGATAAAGGGTGCGTTAACGTCTAATTCAGCGACTGCATCTAATGCAACAAGCAATACACCAACAACGCAAACGGTACTGAATTCCAATTCAGGATTAACTGCGTCCGAGTTATCTAACTCAATTGACGCTAGTCAATTTGTGAGTGCAGCTACCGCACAAAGTTTCAAGGCAAGCTTGCTGAACAGTATCAACACCCAAACAGCTTTAAATGGTAACCCGGATACTATTCCAGTAAGCATCCTGAATGACGCGATTCGCAATAATCCAGCTGTATGGGCTGGTATTTTGCAATCTATGGGGATGCCGCCAGATACGATTGTGCCGGATGCTATGAAGCAGAGCACTCTTGCTCAATACATTAATAGTGATTTTGCTAAATACTACGCATTATTAGTGTTCCCAAAAGTATTTGCTAGTTCTGATCTTGTAGCTGGCAATGTCGGCCCCTTAGGCTTGGTTACATTCAATACGGGTGGCATTGCTATGGCCTGCCAGAATGCTGGGGCTTGCGGGACTGGTGTGACTGCAACAATTAATTCACAAACTGTAGCAATTAATTACTCTACGGCTCAAGTAACAAACACTTACAACGTTTCCTACGCAAACTTCAATGGGTCAAGTGGAACAATCTCTGGATCAGCTAGCTCTGGATTTACTGCGGTTAACGCACAAAATATTCAATTACCCTTAGGAACAAATTCTGGACCTGGATCAACTTCATTGAATATGATTGGTCAATTTGGCTCAATCGGTAATTTGGTTGGCAAGTTTTCAACTTTAACGACAACACTCGCACAGTCTGGTTCGGCTGTGATGCGCGCTGGCTACCAAGTTAAAGGCCAATAAGAAACTGATCACTTGAGTGACTTTCATCAACGTTTTGTTAATACATTAAGTGAGCGACGCACTCACGCATTGTCTTTATCTAAGAGTTACCAATTAGCTCGTCAATATGCGGGAGTCAATTCCAGCGACCCTTCATTAGCAAATATACAAGTTGTTTCAAATCAACTAGTTTTACTTATTGAGTCTGATGGTTTAGATAGGGCAGAGCAAGGTGCAGAGCCTGCGTACCATAATCGCAACATATTGCCGATGCTGTATTAGCAATGGGCTTGCTTTTGGGTCAACTTGATCAATTTGATATTTACGCAAAACAGCGCTTGTTGCTAGCAATACTGGTGCATGACTATGGTCATCGAGGTATGGCAAATAAGTTACCCAATACCTCGCATGAGGCGCATTCTATTGAGCTGTTAAAGGCATCGCCTTTGATGAATCTTGCTGCTAAGGATATCGCTTACATTGAGGAATGTATCTTAGGAACTTTGCCAGATCAAGTTACTCTGATTGGAAAGGCGTATCTGCAAGATCCATTGGATCTGAAGATATATGGATTTGCTTTAGTCAATGATGCAGATATTGCGACCAGTTTTATTCCCAGCTTGGGTGCTCAGTTAACGAAATTAATCATGATTGAACAGGGGGCACTTGACCCAACTTCAGGGGCGATTCGAGAGGCTTATGCTACTTTTACCTCTCGTGCCAAAATTTATACCCAAGTTGCCAGTAAAGCATTGGGGCTGAAGACTTAGTCCCCAGTTGCGCTTGGTGTTGTTGAGATACCTTGCTGAACGCAGAACTTATTCACTTCATCCATAAAGCTTTTCATATCAGCCGCGGTAATGCCGGGACCATTTGCTGTTGGCGATTTGGCTGCGGCATTCGCTGGATCTGTGCCATTTAATTGATTTTGTAGGGCATTGACCACATTCGGATCGGGAGTGCCAACCTGATTATTGCTTGGGGTAAGCGCTGGAGTATTAATCCCTCCCGCTGGGCCAATATTGTTGATTCCGTCCACCATAGTCCCTCCTAGATGGGTCTAAAACTAAGTTTCAGCCCCATATAATCATCATTAAGACTTTAGTATATATATTTTTGGACTTTTGGCGAATTCCACTTATATTTTCCCTATATCCATTATTTAAGACGGAGAAAACCATGCCCATAGGCAAAATTGGTGGCTCAAATAACTCAATTCCAGATCTAAACGAACTGGATTCCAATCCGCAATCCGTAGCAGGTGCCACTGGCCAGTCATCCAAGCTTGGAGAAATTGGGCATCGGGCGATTCAGTTTATTAATAATTTGCCAGCCAATCTTCGCTCGGTGGTGGATAGTTTTTCGCATGCGATTGAGAACAAATTCTCAGGTTCAGCAAAAGATAATCTGAAGGCGCTCTTTCAGCGTAATCCAAAGCAAATTGATACGCCTATTGAATTGCAGAGTTTCAAATCCAGCATCGATGACACTTACGCGCAAATTGGTAGTTATGGTCATGAAAACCAAACGTATGGTTCGCTTGATGAGACAAAGTTTACCAAGACCGGAAAAGCATCGGGAAATTATGCTCAAGCAGATGAGCCGATCTATGGATCTCTCTCTGATGTGAAGACGGGCAATGATGACTATGTTGAGGCGGCACCTGAAGAGGATGAGTATGTTACTGCCGCTCCTCAAGGTGATTATGTAAATCTCAAAGACACTGGGGTAGAGGCTATTTACGCCAGTCTCTCTGAAATTGCCACTGAAGCAACCTATGTAAACCTTGCTGAGATTTCTTCGGGAGGCTTTGAGGGCTTCACGCCCGATACTACCCAGCCTGCTGATACTGAATTTCATGCGCGCGTTGACTCCAACTCCAGTCCAGCCCTAAAGCAGGCCCTTGGTTTTGTGAAGCATGTTCTTGATCATCATGGTGCTGCTGGCGGCAAAGCATTAGCTGAAGCAGGCATTTTTAGAAATAAGAAAGTGATTGGACAAGTTACACCGCAGTTACTCAATGACTTTGAAAAGAAGCTGAAAGAAGTGAAAGCTGCGTATGCAGCCAAAGTAGCCGAAGGTTTTGACATCTCCGCTTCCCAGGTGAAGTATGAAAAATTTAACTCTGATAATGCGGATTCACCGATTCATCATCAATTAAGCAAGCCGATTTTTACTAGTTCGCCAAAATTGGCTGATAAGGTGAAATGGGAATTTGATCAGGTCTTGGCTCGTGGCGCATCAGGTGTAAGCGTAATTGATATTGCCGAGAGTATTGCCCGTCAAGTTGTCGCAGAAAAGCTCAAAGAATCATTTGATGCAGGTAGAAGTGATTCTCCTCTGCATGAAATCTTGGCTTCTTCTAGCTTAGCAAATGCTCCCACAGCAAAGCTTGAGAATATTAAAGCGGCATACGATAGTGCTTTGAGTGAGGCCGGCATTAACTTTGCCTATGATGGTGCTTTAGATAAGCCATTTGATCCAGAAGCTTTTCGCTCAGCTGCGATTGATGCCGCTAAAGCAACGATCGCCAAATACACCATCTAACCGCTACCTATTCGGGAGTATTCTCCAGGCCTGGGAAGAGAACGCTCGTAAAGCCAAAGTTGCTGAAGTCTTTCACTCTCATCGGAAAGAGTTTGCCGATGAGATGATCGCATTCATGTTGCACAACACGCGCATGAAAACCTTCTACAGTCCTATCAATGATCTGCCCTTGACGATCAAGACCTTGATAGCGAATCTTTTTGTAACGCGGAACTTTTGCCCGTATTCCAGGAACGGATAGGCACCCTTCCCAATCCTCCTCTTCAGCATTCGAGAGAATGGTGATGTGAGGATTAATTAAGACTGTCTCAGGTATGGCGCCTGCCTGTGGATAGCGTGGATTATGTTCAAACCCAAAAATAACTACCTGAAGGTTTTGGTCAATCTGTGGGGCAGCTAAACCAGCGCCATTCACAGCGCGCATGGTATCGAAGAGATCCTCAATCAATCCCTGAATTGCTGGAGTTGGAATGCTTGAAGGTTCAACCTTCTCGGCTTTGCGTAGCAAGCGAGGGTCGCCCATTTTGAGTACTTCTTTTATTGCCATAGTTCTATCTAATATTTATTGACTTGCATGAAAGCTGGCTTAAAACCGCGATCATCAAATATCTTTTGGATTTTGCTGTTATCCAACGGAATGTTAAGTGGATCAAAAGAGGGTTCGTTGGCAAAGAAATCAACGGGCTGGATGATGCCAGTTGCTTTTCTAGCTTTTCGCTACTGGGGTAAATGCTGATTTCTTCAGCATCACCGTATCGAATTGTGTGCGCAGTAAGAGTAAGGCTATATTGGCGATTATTGGCTTTAAAGTCAACCGCCAGAGATCTGCATTTCTATCTTATTGCTTGCACTGGTGCTCATCAAGCCATCAGCACCTTTATTTCTTTCGTAGGCCCGCTGTTTGGTGGATTTGGACTTAAGTTGGTCTAAATCAGTTTCATGTATACGAGCGCTTAAGCCGCATGTTAGTAATAACAGTGCTACAGTGCGCCAAGCAAAAGAGTTTGCTCCGCACTGTTTTTTTTCAAGGAAATGGCCTTTAATGCCTTCATATACTTAAGTATAATTAATGAGTTCGTTCCTCGGCCCTTAATTAAGTTAACCCAATTCTTAAATATGGCTGTTTCTTTGGAGAGTAGAGAAGGGCGCAGTGTTTTGGCTGCCTTAGCCAAAAGCTCGCGGGAAGATGGTCAATCCGTTCCTGAGGCTGGTCGAGATGTGGTTGGTAGCTTAGGTTTTCGATTGGTTAGCTGGGCCAGACAAATGTTCCAGTCGCCGAGTCAATATCAAGCCTGGTTGAATGAGCAGAGAGCTCGTGTCACAAAGCAATTTATCTCAATTTGCCAGCGTGAATCATCATCTAGTGCTGGTAAGAGCGGAAGGATACTTGTAGATCAGGATATCGCTAATAAGCACTCCCTAATCAAGCAAGAAAGTTTAGATTTATTAAAAGCGCAATCGAGTAAAGGCGCTCGACTCAAAGTGTATTCGCCGGCTGAATTCGAGAAAGCGCTAGTGCCAATTACTAGTGAATCGAAGAAACAGTATTCAGGCTTTCAGGCTTTATTGAATTTCATTAACCCCTTTGACGATGAACAATCCAATGAGGACTGGATGAGCCAGCTCAGAGCCTCAGGACAGGCTCTAAAGATTGAAATGACAGAATTGCTGGGGAAGCGTTACGACTTGCTGGAGTCGCATTGGAGGCCAGAGGAAATTCATGCTTGGGCTCAGGTTGGTGCCCGTATTTTGCAAATCAATGAAGAGTTGTGCCGTTTGTGTCAGTCTGCGGAAGAGTTGGTGTTAAGGGGGCTTGCTAAGCCAGCCGGCTTCAATTTGGCCATTCTCTTTTCATTGCTTAAGGCGCTCAGTATTGAATATTCAGTGGTTACATATTTGATTGCGCACCCAGAGAGTGCACAAACCGCAAAAAATTGGGGCGATGCCATAAATATCCTGGAGGCGAGAGGATAATTGAAGATATCGCCATTCTCTTTGAATTTATATTTCGAGAGATACCGGACTATCCACACCGTATTGCTTTAGCAATGCGTAGTCTTGAAAACGCGGACGCATTGGGCTTATTCCAGCTTATATGGATTCCATTCAATCTTTATGTGCTAATTCGAATTCTGCAGCCAAGCCTAAAGAATGAGAGTGAGCCCAGTAGACTGGCATATTGCTTGATTAGCTTAGTGATATGGACCGGTTGGGTATACGTGCACTTCACAGAGGAGTCGAATGCCTTGCGCTTTGTAAAAGAGCTGCATCCCCATTTTTTAATATTGAAGCTCTTTACAGTCTACGTAAATTGTCTGCTTTTAAGCAAAATATCGGTCCTGATATTTAAGGTCTATCAAATGACCTTCCAGATGTATCGAGTGGATTCAGTGGTTCATCTGATCTTTAAGGATGCTAATCTAAAATTAATCATCACCATCAAAACATTGATGCGCTATTTGGTGCCATACATGTTGATGAATGCATTTAACCAATACGTCAACCCGCACGAAGATTTGGTGATTGGCAGTTTATTTATGTGGAGCTTTACAACAATTCCACTGCTTATTATTTGCTTCTTCGTTGCTAGAGAGGCCTTGCATAAGCGTCATCAGTCCGTTTTTGTAGAAATTCTTGCTGAACATGAATATGCTGAAAACGGTCGGGGGCTGGAAGATACATTAGATTTCGTAGCAACTAAACGAATGGGTACCCAGCTAATTATTAACGAGATATTCATGGGTCAAATCATTCGTCTCGTGGTGGCTGCAATTCTGACTTATGGGGCTAATCGATTGCTTGAGTAGTCACATTTCTTTTATTGGCTATTGAGTCCATGTAGAGATAAATAATAAAAGCCACTCAAAAGTGGCTTTTATTATTTGTGGTTAGGGAACGCAGCAGATGACTAACAGACGTCATAGCGTTTATGCGCAAACCCAAATGACACCGATTATTCAATTGTTAGATTGGTCTGTTCGTTCTTTAAGGTAATTCTGTACTTGTTCTATTGTCCAGAACGATGACCTACTAATTTTAGTTGGCTTAGGAAATTCACCTCTCTGAACCATTAGCCAAAACTTGGATTTAGAAACAGGCATTACTTCCAAAATTTGCGGAATTCTCATCAAGGTTATTGGTGAGCTTTGTGAAGAATTATTTATAATGGCCTCCATGACGGATGCGTTTCATATTTTTGCGATAAACCTGTAGCGCCATTTTTGCCGAACTCATCTTCGTATAACCATATGAGCGATACAGACTATAAAGCCGAATTGCAACCATCAAAAATCTCCTTCAGTGTTTTGTTGTATATCGTAATGAGTACTGCTAAAGAGCAATGTAGTCAATGAAATTTGGATGGTCAATCAAAAGTCAATACCCACTTTAATAACGCAAATTATTTTTTTAGCTATAAAAAATATTTAGTCATAAAAGTGATACAAGCCATATAAATAAATGGCTACAGCCTTGTCAGTAATTTCTGATAACGAAAATATGAAAGTGGATTTATATGGATTGGAAAATACCTTTTGCGCAGAAAAATATTCTCAAAAAATTTACGGAAATAGATTACAAGGAGCTGATAGATAAATAAATTTCTGAAAAATTCAAAATAAAGTGGTTTGACGATAGCCTTTTGCATTGATAGATTCATTGTTTGGTAAAGCTTTAAGCAAAAACAAAAACACAATGAAGGGCAGGCAATTTATGAACTACTACGAGCATCACATAGGCGATTATGCGGAAGCTACGGCGCATCTCACATTCACGGAGGATGCTACTTATAGCCGTTTAATTAGAAAGTATTACACGACCGAGAAACCGCTGCCCGCCGATGTAAAGCTAGTTCAGAGATTAATTAACGCCAGAACAAAAGAAGAAAAAAGTGCTGTGGTCTCGGTCCTTAATGAATTTTTTAATTTGAGGGATGATGGTTGGCGACAAGAGCGCTGTGACCATGAAATAGCCCGTTTTAAAGACAAGCAACTCAAAGCCAGGCGGAGCGCGGAAGGCAGGTGGCAATCACCTTCGACCGAAGAGTCAGCACCTGAAAACTCGCATAATAAGGTATGCGTTCGCAATGCAAACGCAATGCCAACGTATTGCTCACCAGACATTAAACACCAGTCACCAGGCACCAATCTCCATACACCAGACAAACAAAACAATGGGGCGAATGCGAAAATTTCTCAAAGCAAAGTTCTGGATCTCAGCCAGATTAAGCAGCTATTTGTTCAAGAGGGCGTCAACATTTCTGCAGATGACTGGCGCGCTCAAGAGATAGTCAAACTTCATGTTTCAGAAAAGGAGTTTAGAGAGGCTGTTAGCCAGGCAAAAGATACGCGCAAGAGAGCATCAAGCAACACCCCGATAAATGCTGGATTTGTACTGGCAATACTTAAGGGCATGCATAGTAAGGCGTTGACTACCGATCCATCGGAGGTTGTTTGGTGGAAATCCAACCAAGGTATAGATGCCAAAGGGCGCGAACTCAATATGAAAGCTCAGGGCTCTGAATGCTATGAATCCTTTAAAACCAGGATCTTTGCCGAGTTACGAAAACGAGAGCATCAAGACGTATGCCCTTCAAGGGAGGTGCCTCATGCAGGCTAACAAGGCCATTGCGGGCGTCATTGATCGTCTTGATATGGAAGATTTTCCAATTGGATCGATTGTCAAAACTCCCAGTGGGCGCGTAGGTACGGTCGTCAAGCATCGAGGCGCCCAGAGTCGGTATGACTTATTTCAACGGATCATCGTTGAGCTCAAAGAGCCAATAGGGGATTCAGTAGCATTGCAGCCACATTTGCTCACCATGATCAAAAGCTCTGCAACATCATGATTGAAAATAATCAAAAGAAATCAAAGGGTGGAGCAAGGCCAGGTGCAGGACGCAAGGAGGGCAGTCTTACTAAGCGCACTCGCAAGATTGCCGAAGTAGCAGCAAGTCAGGGTATAACACCCTTAGAGGTGATGATGAATACTATGATGGCACTCTACAAGGAGGCGGAAAGTTGCACTCATCATGATGATCATGTGCATAAAGACGGCGATCATGATCATGGCACCATGATGGAAAATCGCATTAAGCTTTTAAACATGGTCGCCACCATTGCAAAACATGCAGCGCCATATGTACACCCAAGACTATCTGCTATCGAGCACACGGGCAAGGATGGTGCGCCACTGCAAAGCGGTGTCTTAGTGGTACCTAGTGCTATGAGTGTTGAGGATTGGGAGCGATCTGCCCAGGCAAAGCATTAGCGCGCATCGTAAAACCAATGAAAACCATCTGGGCGCCACTGCCTGGAAGCCAGACCTTGTTTCTGACTTGCCCTGTATATGAGGTATTGCTGGAGGGAACCAGGGGAGGGGGTAAGACTGATACCTTGCTGATGAGCTATGCCCAGCATGTGGGTAGAGGCTTTGGCGATCATTGGCGAGGAACACTCTTTCGCCTAACTTATCCGCAGTTAGCAGACGTCGTAGCTAAGAGTAAACATTGGTTCTATCAAATCTTCCCAGGGGCTAAGTTCAATGAATCAGACTACGTATGGAAGTGGCCTACTGGTGAGATGCTCTATTTTCGGTATGGGGCTAATGAAGACGATTACTGGAATTACCACGGCCACGAATATCCCTGGTTAGGATTTGAAGAGTTAACCAACTGGCATAACCTTTCTTTCTATGAAGCTATGCATTCCACTTGTAGATCATCACACCCCGGAATGCCAAGGATGGTACGAGCCACCTGCAATCCATTTGGAGTTGGTCATGCATCTGTAAAGGAACGTTTTCAGATTGGCAATATTCCAGCCGGCCAAATCATCAGACAAGAAGGCGCGCTACCTAGGGTGAGAATTCATTCGACGATTTATGAGAACACCCATCTTCTAAAAAATGACCCAAACTATCTCATGAGTCTAGAGTCGCTAAGCGACCCAAACAGACGCAGGGCGTGGTTAGAGGGAGATTGGGATATTCATGTGGGAAGTTTCTTAGAAGGTGTATGGCAGCCTTCTAAACACGTTGTAGAGCCCTTCGCAATTCCGCCGACCTGGAAGGTGTGGCGATCAATGGATTGGGGCTATGCCAGGCCATACGCCATCTATTGGTTTGCTTTATCCAACGACGGGGTCTATTACTTATGGAGGGAGCTCTATGGATATGGAGAAAAAGAAAATACGGGTACAAGAGAAGATGCAACCGTAGTGGCCGAGAAGATCAAGAATATCGAAATACACGACCAACGACTTGGGTATGAATACCGCATGAATCTAGCTGACCCATCTATCTTTTCAAAGATAGGTGCAGAACGATCCATCGGGCAAATCTTCCGAGATAAAGGTGTCAAATGGACTGAGGCATACAACGCCCCCAGAAGTAGGGTAAACGGAGCACAAGAGATCATTCGCTTACTGGCTGAGGGAAGGCTAAAAGTCTTCAGCACCTGTAAACACTGGCTAAAAACCATTCCCCAGTTACCGCCAGACTCTTTAAACCCCGAGGATGTCGATACTGATGCGGAAGATCATGCTTGGGATGCTACAAGGTATGGGGTGATGAGAGTAAGAAAAAATGATGTGGGGTGAAATCAAAGAGCCCCTATTTATTCGGTGACAGGTTTTCTAAAAAGAATCGACCAAATTCAGATGCTACTTCTTGAATCCATTTGGCACCATCTTTTTCTATCATTAAATCAGTAAACTTTTTATCAAAATAGTTGGGCTGAAAGTGAGAAGTCCCATTTCTAAATCGCCTTAAATTTTGGACCAATGGAGACTCAAGTAATGCATCTAAAGTGGCGTCTCTCAGGTTGGATTCTTGGTAGGCCTCAATAACAACATAAAGCGCCATATACCAGTGCGCCATATACATACCTGGTTTTCCAGAAAACCATAAAGTAAGGGAGGCATTATTAGGTGGGGGGATGGGCTCGATATTTTTTAAAAATTCGTCTCTTAATAAATTTGACCAAATCCAATATCGGTGAAGTGATAGTAAAGCCTCGGGTGCCATGGCAATCCTCTAAAAAAGACGAAATAAATACATTGAGATGATTGTATAAATATATAACTATGGAGTGTCGAAATTAACCCCTCACTCACTAGCCCTCCAACAAAAATGGACCGCCCGCATCACACATGCGCGCGCTCACTGGGCAATATTTCATAAGCGAGTAAAGCACAACCGCAATACGGTAGCGTGCTTTAATTGGAATGCCGATCCTACAGGTAAAGACTTCTATAGCCTGCGCGCCAACCTCATTCATGGCACCATCTCTGCAGTTCTGCCAAATGTCTATGCGCGTAACCCAGAGATCTCAATAGCGCCAGCTCATGCGGGCGCAGACATCAAGCTCTTTTGTAATACGCTAGAGAAGATCACCAATAGAGCTCTAGAGCATGCGCAGCTTAAGAATCGAGCTAAGTCCACTGTAAGAGCAGCGCTTACTTGTAGCTTTGGCATTCTTAAGGTGATGTACCAAAGAGAGTTAAGTCAAGATGCACATATACAGAATCGCATTAATGATGCTCAAGAAAACCTCTTAGCTATTCTTGATCTACAGAAGGACCTTCGTGACGAAGACCGAGCCCATCATCATGATGCCAAGAGAGTAGAGCTTGAAGAGCTCATCAAATCCTTGCAGGAACAAACAGAGGTGCAATCAGCCGAAGGTTTGGTAATCGATAGAGTCCTCACCGAGAACCTCCTCATTGACCCCACGGTCTGTGAGTTCTGGGATTACACGGATGCAGATTGGATCTGCCAAATCATTCCCATGAAACGTGGCCAAGCAGAGGCTCTGCATAAAAAGAACCTAGCTAACGCCAAGATCTACCAACCAAGCCAAGGCGAACCATCGCATAAGAAAGCTAAGCGCCTAGCCTCAATGCAGTTGGATGCCAATAGTGTGTCTGTAACCGACGATCAGCAAATAGCGGTACTCGAGATCTGGGATAGAACTACTCAGCGTGTTTACACCATGGTAGAGGGCGCAATAGAGTGGTTACGTGAACCCTATTCACCACCAAGGGCGGGAGAGCGGTGGTACCCATTCTTCCTATTGCCGTACCAAGTGGTTGATGGTCAATTCATAGGCCCAAGTCTGGTTGATCTAACTGAGCGATTACAGGATGAGCATAACGAAGCGAGAGATCGATTCAACCAACATCGAGACCTCTGTATTCCAGGGTGGGTTGCATCTGCAGACATTAATGAAAAGACTATCAAGAAACACTCAGACTCACGCTTTGGTGAGATCACGATTGTTGATACTGAAGGCAAGCCCCTTAATCAAGTAATCATCCCCAGAGGGCACCCTAAGATTGACCAGATTGTGTATGACACCAGTGCAGTTCGTTATGACTGGGAGCAAGTTACAGGACTGCAAGATGCAGCACGCTCTACAGTCGTAAGGCCCAAGACTGCCACTGAAGCCAACATCTTACAAAGAGCCCTATCTGGGCGCGTATTTGAATTCAAAGATCAGATAGAGGATTGGTTGCAAGAGATTGCGCAATACAGTGCTCAAGTACTTTTGCAAGAGCTGAATAAAGGGCAGGTAGAGCGATACATGGGCGCACCAATTACAAGGATGCAAATCATAGATGGCAAGGAACAAGTCATTACCGAGAAAACCTATGACTGGCCAAGCCTGACGAAAGACCGAATCTTTGACATGGTGGATTTACGCATTCGAGCGGGAACAACAGGCGCGCCAGATGGCATAGAAGAAAAAGAAGGGTGGATTAAGTTGCTGCCAATGATCACAAGTTTGTCCATTCAAATGCAAAACCTACAGGCAAGAGGAATAGATTACGAGCATATACGTAATCTCCTACGGGAGACTCTCTTGCGGTATGACGATCGTATCGATTCAAATCTATTTATACCCAGCATTGAAAAACAAGCCGAGGGATACAAAGATGCTCCCTCTGAAATTTTTGTAGATCAGATACGTGGGATGAGTAGTGATAAACCTAAAACACATCAACATTTAAAAGAGGAGATGGTAGATGACGCAGGAAGTGAAAAACTTTAGTTCTGGTGTTTTGACTAATGGAGGCGCCTTTCAAAGAGTGCAAGATCGCGAAGCCAGAAGGGAGCAAGATCGACTAAGAAAGGAGGCTGAAGATAAGTCTGCAGCTGAATCACATGCTAAACGTATTAAAGCCAGAGAAGAGCGTGCACTAGAACTTGCCGAGCAAGCCAAAGTAAGGCAAGCCCAAGAGGAAGAAAAGCAAAGAATAGCAACTGAGAAACAAGCTCAGAATGAAGTTGCACGTCTAAGGGCGGCTGCAGAGAAGGAGGCCGCTAGATTGGAAAGGCGCCAGGATCTCGAAAGAAGGTTGCAAGAGAAGGCCAATGCTCAGAAGCAAGAGGAGCAAAAGAGCAACGGTCAAACTGGAGCCTTGCTTGATGACTTGCAAATAATGTCTGCTACTCAAGAAGCGAATGCGGAAACAAGTGATGAACTAGAAGAGCAGGTCTTTGAACCCGTCAAGGGCGAGGTAATTGTTCCTGCTGAAGTTCCTTTGACGTTAGTAAAGCCAGATTCTGAATCAGTCATTGAACCGGTTATCGCGCGCGATATTAGCGAGCTACTACCTCCGCCTGCAGTCTTAACGGTTGAGGCTGAGCCAGTAGCGCCCATTCAGGTTGAAAGCGGTAAGGGCTTGATTGAGAGAGTGCTTAGCTCCACAGAGCATGGCAGGCAGGGAGGAGATGAAGAGGCAATTCAACCCAATCGCAGTGAAAACCGATACCAAAAGATGGCAAACACCAATCGCGAGCTCTCAAAGGAAAACGAAGAACTTAAATCAAAGGTTGAGGATTTGCTCGATAAGCTTCATGGCTATGAGATCGAGAACGAACTTGTGGATAGCGTGATGAGTTCAGTTGATCGAGCAAAGAAAGAGGTGCAAAAGTCAGTTGCGCAGGAGCGATATCTAAATCCAAACCCTTTCAGTATCGTGAATGACGCAAAACAAGAGATGCTGAAATATTTATCCACTAGGAGCGGTGAAATTGATCATGCCGACAAGTCAGCTCTTTTTGTAAGGTACATTCAGAACCCGTTTTACATGAGTATGTTTGTGCAGAACAATCAGGCTTCTCAATGGTGGCCCATGATTGATGCAATCTACAACTCGATTGACCTTCCTCCAGCAGATTGGTCAAAAATCAAAATTACGCCATACAAGCCTAGGCCTGAACATCAAACTCAGCCACAGCCTATAAGGGCGCGCACAGCAACCCTAGGTGCGCCCGTTGCAAGTTCCGAGCAGCCTATGGATAGGATTGCTCAGCATCTAGGGAATATGGGAATTTAGTTTTACTGCCTAGCAAATATCATTAAGGGTGCGATATCGCCTTTATCTGCGGCGCGTAAAGCTGATAAGTAATTTTGACGTGTAAGGCCTGGGGTAGCAATTGAAGTGTTGCCACCCCAAGAAAATCTTTCGCCACCAAGGCTAACAATCAAAGCATCTGCTATTAAACGAGCATGACGACCATTGCCGTTTGGGAATGCGTGGATCAGCACCGGTTTATGATGAAAGCTCACTACGATTTCATCAATGGGCATAACTTTGTTTTCAATTTGATAGACGGTGTTGTCCAAGAGATTTTTGAGGGCAACGGCAATTTGAGTCCAATCAATCCCGATACTCTTATCACTCTTTCTGAATGTGCCAGCCCACAGCCATGTTTGGTTAAACATGCGGCTATGCAACTCACGTATTAAGCCCTCATCCAATTTCCGAATGATCTTCTGGCGACCAATCCAATCTGCACCTTCGACAATATTAAGTTCCTCCCAGGCATTTAATTCAGCTTGAGTCTTAATGTGTTTTGGTATGGGGCCCTGAGCTTCGTCCGGATCAATCGGAGTAGCTCCTGGCGCGTATTCAAATTGCATCACCATAAACTCCTTCTGGGGCCGTCCAAAATCTCTTTTGCCAATAGTTGAAGTTGCTTTTCACTGGCAGCCTTATCCACCGATTGATCCTCAAGACTCATTGAATGAGAAATAGGGCGCAAGCGCTTCCGCGCAATCTGAATAGCGCGCTCTTCCAAGAGCTCTTCCAAGGACTTACGTGGCACTAAGGTGTATTGCAATTCGCAGTCTAGGGCGCTAGCCAGTTTGCGTAGGCTAGCTAAGGTGATCTTTTCATCAACCTCAGCCTTTTCAAGCTTGGTAATACTGGCGGGCGTAATGCCTAGCTTGCGCGCTAAGGCAGAGGCTGACATACCCAAGGATTCGCGGATAGCCTTAATCCAGCCATTTCCTGGGCGGCTTGGTGGGCGATCATGCCTTAGCTTGGCAAGGGCAGAATCCATTTGGTGGAGCTGTAAGTTGGCAAATTTCTTGTTCATATTGATACCTATAGGTATTAATTAATATGTCTAATTGTAACCTATAGGTATAAATTAATACACTTATTTGATACCCATAGGTATCAAATTGCTATAAAGAGATAGGGTTTTAGGTTAAATAACAACGCCATTTCGTCAAGGGCACCCCAAAGGGGTGGCTAGCGCACCCTTGACGACCACGGACAAAGAAACGCTCATTTATGCCCAAGGTGGCAGACGGGCACATTGGGCATAAAAACAATTGGCGAATTAGAAAAACCCCAGAAATATCCAAACTGGCTAGACGATACCCCAATAATCAATGAATGCAGTTAGAGGTAAGTACTCAAGCTGCCGATTCATATCTCGCGTTAAAGCTAGAGTCGCACCTAGCAGCGTAGCAATGGATAGCTTCACGCTCTATCAATGGCATGAGTCTGATTAATTCATGAATAGACAAATATATTGATAGGGGTGGCATATGCCAATTTCAAATACAGACTTGCAAGAGTTAGCTAAGGTTTCCTTAGATGAGTACTTACGCAATCTGCCAGTAGATCAAATCGCCGTAGAGAGACCTTTCCTTAAAAAATTGATGGAGGGTCGTAAAAGCCTATTGGGCGCAAAGCAAAACGTAGTGGAGAACATTCGCAAGGAGCATGGCAGTAACTTTACCTGGGCATTTGGTGAGGAGACCGTTAAGTTCAATAAGCGCAATACCACTGAGCAAGCGTCATTCCCATGGCGGCGAGCAGTCGATGGCTTATATATAGACTATGACCGACTCTTTAGTAACGGCATCAAAGTGCGCGAGGGTGGAGCGCGAGGCTTCCAGCTCGAATACAACGAGCGCGTGCAACTGATTAATCTGCTGGACGAGCAGTTGGAGGTTCTCAGAGAAGGTTTTCTCAATAAGTTAGACCTAGAGCTGCACCGCGACGGCTCGCACGGCGCAGATGCCTTAGTAGGTCTAGACAGCTTAGTAAGTCTCGCACCAGATGCCGGCACCGTAGGTGGCATTGATCGTGCCAAAGCAAGTTACTGGCGCAACTATGCAGTTAAAGATATCGCTTCAACAGCGCCAGGTAACTTAGTGGGTGAGATGGAGACAGCATGGCGTTAATGCATTAAGCATGGCGGTAGTCCAGATTTCATCATCGCGAGCGGCAAGTTCATCGATACCTATCGCAAGCAAGTGACGGTGACTCATATCGCCGGATCAGGTGAGACTAAGTATATCGATGCTGGCGTAGGGGCTGGCGTCAAGACAGGCCTAGCTTTCAAAGGAGTAGAGATCATTTGGGATCCGCAGTTTGATGAGCTTGATGCCATGGCTAATCGCACAGTGGAGTGGAGTAAGCGCTGCTACTTCTTAAATACGAAATTTATGAAGCTACGCGATGACGACCTTGACATCGTTGCTCCAATCCGTCCACACGACACCTTGGCCATGTACGCCATGGTGAACCTACGCTGCGCCTTATCCATCTCAAGAGCGAATGCCCATGCGGTATTGGCTATTCAATAAGGAGGGGAATATGAACAACACAATGAACAAAGAGCTCATTCATAGCGACTTTCAAATTAAAGAGGTAGAGGCGGTAGTGCGCAGGGATGCATTCACGACCATCCATGTGCACGTGCCGCCGTATGAGACAAATATCCTACGCAACCTCTTTGGGCGCGAGAACGTCACGGTGTTCGAGCGCCAATCTAAAACCACAATTACTCCTGAGCAAGAGTACGACCGTCTCTGTGCCAAGTATGGCCATGAGGTAGTAGCTAAAGTCTTTGGTGAGGATGATGGTGATCGACTCATGGAGATCGTAGAAGATCTGATGTCTGAAAAGGTAAGTCCTGTAGAGGGTGAGCCCCCAAAGATGCTGGGCGAACCACTTGAAGCTAAGGGAGGCAAGAAATGCTAGTAGTAGGGAGGGCCATCGCCATGACCACTAACAGCAGGTGTTTGGGTGCGGCTGTGGGTGTTGAAGTAACGATGGTGTGTGGGCGCGCGTAACTGCGCCCCACTGCCAACACCAATTAAAAGCCCAGGCGGAAGTGGGGCGGTGGATTTCCATATTCCAAGCATCAAGAAAAGATCTAATGACATGCTTCCAATCATCACTTCTCTAGTCCAAACCTTGGCCGTCAATGGCCTTGGTCTACTTGCGGGCGCGGTCCAGGCAAAAGGAAAGGAATTCATTGAAAGCAAGATTGGGGCGCGCATTCCGGATAACCCAAGTCAGGAAGATCTGATCAAGCTCAAGCAGTTAGAGATTGAGCAAGAACAACTTCTATTGCAATACACGCTCAAGCAAAAAGAACTTGAGATCGAAGAATCTAAACTGCTGGCTGAGATGCATCGAGCATCACAAGAGAATGCCACCAATCGCTGGCAATCCGATATGGGTAGTGACTCTAAGTTATCCAAGAACATTCGCCCTGGAACGCTGGTCTACATTCTTACTGCTTATCTATTATTAGCCTTGCTCTCAGTCATGGGTATTGATATTAATGAAGCTTACGTAAGGCTCCTGGGCGAATGGAGTCAGCTAGTAATGCTCGCTTACTTTGGCGGAAGATCGGTTGAGAAGATCTTTGAAATGCGTATGCATGGCCAAAATAGAAGAGAAGATCAATGAGCAACCTTGTAGCAAAGCAAGCGGCCTTCCTGATTGATGTCAGTCACCTTATTCAATTTGCAACCGCGGAAGGCTGGGTAGTTACGGGAGGAGAGCTTTGGCGATCACCAGAGCAGCAAGAGATCTACTTCAAAAGCGGCAGATCCAAGACCATGAATAGCAACCACCTAAGACGCTGCGCTATTGATCTGAATTTCTTTTGGAAAGGTAAATTAATCTGGGATAAAGAGTTGATCCGTACGGTGGGCGAATACTGGGAAAGCCTATGCCCCAAGAACAGATGGGGAGGAAATTTCAAGGGATTTGTGGATGTGCCCCATTTTGAAAGGGCTCAGACTTAATTAGTTTTTATTCTGAATAACTTGCTATTCCTACCCTTCTTTGCATAATGAGAGGGAAGATAACTAGGAATACTTATGACCTCATTTGTTACACCATTTTATTTTGATTGGCAATTTTGGGGTGCAGTAGTTGCAATGCTCGCACTTATCCTATCTCAATTGCCACCCGTGCTTTTATGGTTTCGTCCGAGAAAATTGGACGTAGAGGTTCATAGTCGGATACAGGTTACTCATAAGGTTGGGAATCCTAATATAGGCATGTATGTCAGCCTTAGTAACACCGGTGGAAGAGTGTTAAGAATTCGATCCTTTCGAGTTCAAATTTCAAGGGATGGGAATAACCTCTGTAGCCTTCCTGCGCAGAATTACTTTGAGACACCTTCGGCAACTGCATCGGTTCTTTTTGTTCCATTTATGTTGAGGCCTGGAGAAATTTGGGGTCATGGAACAAATTTTTTGAATTTTTTTGATCGATCAACAGAAAAGCTTTATCGAGAATCTGAGGCTACGCTGTTGGGTGATATAAGAAAAAAAATTCAAGATAAACCTAAGGGTGATGAATCTTTGGTTATTGCTGAGCCTAATTTAGTTGCGCCATTTCACAAGCTTTTTGAAGAACTTTTTATTTGGACGCCCGGTGAATACTTAATTGAATTAGTTGTAGAGGCGGATCCAGGAAGCGCTTCCTTCAGGAGTAAATATCGGTTCACACTTTTTGAATCTGATTCGGAGGAATTAAGGTCGCACGCTGAGGATTATAAAAATGGTGGGGGTATTTCATACAGTGTAAATAAACATGCAGGAGTCTTTGCTCCACTCTCTCGTGAGGCCTGAGATCTGTTTAAGCCACCTTTTTATTGAGCTCAATAACCTCGGCCCCATTCTGCGCATGGGTTAATTTTTCGCCCCACCACTTATATAGACCAACCCTTTGAGTGAAGCGTTCGCCCCGATCGTAAGCTCGCACAACTTCATTTCCATGTGCGTGATCTAGCGCCAATTCAACAACATCTTGCTCAAACCCATTGTCTCTGGCTAGGGTAGAGAAGGCGCTACGCCAGCCGTGTGGCGCATGTTTACCTGACATGTTGAGTGTTACTCGATAAGCTTTTTCTAGACTTTCTCGACTAATAAATTGATTGCCCGTTGGGGATGGAAATACATAACCTTTTCTTCCAAATAGTTTTCCCCATTGCTTAAGCTCTGCGGTAATTTGTGGGCCTAGAGGAATGCGGTGATCTCCAACACGTGTGTGATCTTTCATTTTGGCGCGAGGTATAACCCAGACAGGAATATCTGCATCTAGATCAAACTCTTTCCACTCAGCTTGCACAACATTACTAATACGTGTTGCGCTAAATGCAAGAAGTCGATGAGCCGCTCTGACTGATGGTGAAAGGCGCGCAGCATCAGCCGCGCGTAAGAGGGCGCCTAATGATTTCCAATCAAGTAAGGCTGGCATACGACCATTAGTTTTCTTTCTTGGAAGAATTTCTTTGACGGGCGCGGCAGAATTAATTTCACACAATCCTTTTGCCTGTGCGTAACGAAACACGCCATTAAGGTGTTGCAAAATTCGTGTGGCAGTCTCTAAAACATCTCGCTTGTTGATTGTTTCAATGGCTTTGGCGATGACAGAGGGCGTGATACTTTCAATAGGAAGAGAGCCCAGAGATTTATAAACATCGCGCTCAAAAGCTCTTTTGGATTTGCTGAAATGGGTTGCGCTCCATTCTTTCTCTTTCATAGAGAACCATTCCTCGGCTATGGCCATGAAGGTGTTGTCGCTATGGGCGGCCGCTTGAGCCTTATTGATTCTTCTGGCTATGACGGGGTCTTGGCCCTTGGATAGGTATTTTTTGACCTCATTAAGTTCGAATCTAGCGTGCGCCAAACTATTTTGGGGGTAGGTACCCACGGTATAGCTTTTCTCTTTCCCTTCGATGCGGTATTTGATTCTCCAGGATGCTGTTTTGGCTGGAGTGATAAGTAAATAAAGGCCTCGTCCATCTGCAAGCTTGCTACCAGGTGTTGAGCGGGCGATGAAACTCTTGATCCCTTTATCCGTAAGCTTTCCAGAAATACCCCCAACCATATTTTTTGTCCTGTTCGATTTCGTCTGAGTACCCCCAATAATACCCCCAGCACATTTGGATACAGCAAAATTTAGAAAGACCACAATGGACGTACAGCCCTTATATATAAAGCCAAACGCCACCCTGGTGGATGGCGTTGGACTGTTACAGACTTAAAAATGGTGGAGTCGGCGGGAATCGAACCCGCGTCCGCAAATTTTCCACAACAAGTTCTACATACTTAGTCATATCATTTAATTTAATCAGTGAAGCACGGATTGACACGTTTTTCGCTGACGATTCACTCGGTTTTCGTACTATTCTTCGTGACGCAAAATAGTCTTATCTCTTGTATATGACCCTGATCTAGCTTGCGCTAGCTGACCCAAGAGAGAATCAGTTCAGGGGCAACCGCAATTAAGCGGCTAGTGCGTAACGTTCGTCGTTAGCAGTTATTACATTCCCATTGATTTACGAGATAACGGGTCCTCGGTATGCCTTTGATGCTTTGTAATCCACGTCGAAACCATGTCGACCCCGGAGTTCACGCATAAGAACTCTCATTTTAAAGCTGCCAGCCTTAATTTGCTTGGGAATGTTGCTTTAATCCCTATTGGGAAAAATGATTTCTACTAGCTCTAGAGGGGTCTTGATGAGGTAATCCGCTCCCCAGGCTTCTGGAGGCTCTTTACAGCCACAATAACCATATGCTGCAGCAACTGTTTTCATGCCGGCAGCTTTGCCAGCAATCACATCACGAATATCGTCGCCAACATAAAGCGATTTTGTAGGGTCGATATTGGCTAATTTGGCAGCATGCAAAATCGGCTCGGGATGAGGTTTGGAGTGTGGAGTAGTGTCCCCAGAGACAGTAGAGGCCGATCTCTGATGTAGACCC
>JBGAIU010000038.1:0-8467 GCA_044225315.1 Polynucleobacter sp. | reverse complement strand
TACCGCAAACTTACCTTTGAAGTTGCTGAGAACTGGATCGGAGGTCTGCTTACCCTCATCCATTGCTGCGCGGTACTCTTTGACCATCAAATCGCCAGCACCTGCAGGCAACACTCCTTGCGTCTCCAGTTTGTCAGCATACAACTTCCGTGTTCCAGGATGCGCAGCAATGATTTTGTACATCAGAGGCTGTGTCATTACTGGTGTATCTTGCTCGTTGTGACCCAACTTACGGAAACAAATAATGTCGATTGCGACATCTTTATGAAACTTAGTGCGGAACTCTACGGCCAACTTAGTAGCAAGCACTACGGCCTCAGGGTCATCGCCATTGACATGAAGCACTGGGGCATCAACTACCTTCATGATGTCAGTACAGTACAAACTTGAACGCAAGTCGCGTGGGTCCGATGTGGTGAATCCAATCTGGTTATTAATCACAATGTGGACTGTGCCCCCAGTGGAATAACCACGCACCTCTGACATTGCCAAAGTTTCCTGCATGACGCCCTGACCTGCAATCGCAGCATCGCCGTGCACCAGAACTGGCATCACCTGCTCACCCAACATATCACCACGACGCTCCATGCGCGCGCGTGCTGAACCTTCAACTACCGGGTTAACGATCTCAAGGTGAGATGGATTAAATGCAAGCGACAAATGAACTGGACCACCCGGGGTGGAAATATCACTTGAGAAACCTTGGTGATACTTCACGTCACCAGCAGGCAATGTCTCAGGACCTTTATGTTCAAACTCAGCAAACAAATCTTTAGGCATCTTGCCTAAGGTGTTCACCAAAACGTTAAGACGACCACGGTGGGCCATCCCAATCACGATTTCTTGTACGCCCTTGCTACCTGCATCACGAATTAACTCGTCCATACAGGCAATAAAGCTTTCGCCGCCCTCTAGGGAGAAGCGCTTTTGACCGACATATTTAGCCTGAAGATAACGCTCTAAACCCTCGGAAGCAGTAAGTCGATCCAAGATTTGGCGCTTTTCCTCTAAATTAAATTGTGGGGTGGAACGAATGGATTCCAACTTTTCTTGCCACCACTTTTTAATCTTTTGGTCGGCAATGAACATAAACTCAACACCAATCGTGCCGCAATATGTCTCGCGTAAAGCCTGAAGCAAATCCCGCAAAGTCATTTGCGGTTTACCAAAGAATGTATTGCTTGTATTGAAGACGATATCCATATCGCCATCGGTGAAGCCATAAAATGCAGGATCTAACTCTGGAATGTCCTGACGCTCAGTACGTTTCAGCGGATCTAAATTGGCCCAACGATTACCAACATTTCGATAGGCTGCGATAAGCTGTTGAACTGCCACACGTTTCCGACCCATCTCTGAGTCTGCTGAATCCGAAATTGTTCTGATTGGACCTTGTTTAGCGCGCTCAGCAAATGAGGCAACAATTGGTCCGTGAGCTATATCAGTTCTTGCCGAACCATCAACCGCCGGAATTTGTTTAACGTTATCGAAATAATTGCGCCAATGATCCTCAACAGATGAGGGGTCGTGCAAATAAGATTCGTAGAGTTCTTCTACATAAGGGGCGTTTCCGCCGAAGAGATAGGATTTATCTCTTTGATTCTGCATCATGATGCTCACCTTTCATCGGGTTTCCCGAATAAAAACTGTGGTTATAACCATCCGTTACACGGCTGTACCGTTTCACGAATTGCTCTGTGCAAATACTGGTACTACGACAGTAATTTAACACGAGTGGCCATGGTCACATAAAGGGCTTTCCCTGATTTCATGGTATTTGGGGGTATTTCCCTATAAACCGAAACTGAATAAGAAATTTCCTACTGCTCTTTCAATATGTACGGACAGATTCCAAAGAAATTCGTTTTTATTCTCTAAATCTTCAAATGAATTAATGAAATCAAGGGAGAATATGAAAGCAATTACGCCAGAAATGGAATATCTAAGCACTAGACAAAGCGCCAAGGTTTTGCAAGTTTCACTAGGAACTGTCCAAAAAATGGTCGAATTGGGTGAATTAATCGCCTGGAAGACCCGCGGTGGGCATCGGCGCATCTTGGCAAGCTCCTTAGAGCAGCAATTACAAAGGCGCAAACGAGCCATGCGCCAAAAAAGCACCCAGCATTGCGTTGCTATGGGAATCTTTCGCCGCACTGAAAATAGCTTAGCGTTTTTGGGGGCTATTCAAGACTGGCAACTCAAAGTAGAAATGGAGGTTGCGGTGGATAGCCTAGAGGGCCTAATGAAGGCGGTATCCATTGCTCCCGATCTGATCTTTTTGGATGCCCTAATCCCGCCTGTAGAGCAAGTTCATTTGATCCATTATTTAAGTAAAAACAAGGACACGCAGCGCATTCCTATACTGGTGGATGAAGGTTTTATTAAGCTGCACCCTGGGGTGGTCACTCTAGCAGATGAAAACGCCGGGACTCGGTCTAGCATTCCTGAGGAACTCAAAGAGGTGCTGGAGAATGGCTTAATCGAGCTTAATCCATTGATTATTGGCTACCCAGCAACCGACCCGGAAATGGATGCGGCACTTAATCCTAATAATCGGCATGAATTGCTCGAACCTCTCTTTTTGGAAGCTCTGTCGAGAAAGTGCTTTTGAGGAACCCAATAAAAAAGGCCACATCTGTGGCTTTTTAATAACTCAATTAAATCAGAGAGTTAGATCAAGTAATTACTGCGATCTCTACCTTCAATCCACTTAGGAGCCTTGCCACGACCAGTCCAGGTTTCACCGGTTGATGGATTACGGTACTTTGGCGCTACCTTGCCGCCCGCACTTTTGCCACCCGCTTTACGACTAAATAGATCTGAAGCTGACAAGCCATATTGCTCAATAATGAGCTTTGCTTTAGCAATTCCGTCCGCTTTTTCACGGGCAATCGCCTCTTTAATCTGCTTATCTAATTGCTCGCGTTGAGCCAATAGTTCTTTGTAGGAAGACATTTATGGGTTTCTCCAGATAATAAGTTATAGAAATACGCATTAATCCTGCAATACTGTATTTCAAGTAAATATTATATATAGAAAAAAAATTATAGGTAAATATTCTGAAAAATCAGGTAATAACTTATATTTATCATGGGTTTATGTTTATCAATAATAATCAAATAAACATAATCATTATAAATAATATTATCAATTAAACTATTAATAGAGTAAATTAACGCCTTAAAACAAAGGTACCACTTGCCTTAGCAGTAATCTCCCCTGCCTCATTAAAAGCCACCGCTTCACAATAGTTAATCGATTTTCCCACTTTAAGTAACCTACCCTCGACCGTGATCTTGCCAAGGCTTGGGCGCAGGAAACTGGTTGTCATATCGATAGTGATGGCACCCAAGTCATGATTTGAGGCAGTTCGGGCTGCTGCGCCCATCGCGAAATCCAACAAAGTCATAACCAAACCCCCGTGAGCCACATGGAAACTATTGGTGTGTTCTGCTTGCGCCACGTAACTGATTCGTGCCATTCCATTTTCCGCAAATTCCGGGATAACTCCCAAATAATGTAAAAACGGAATATTCAATCCAAAATAATTGGTTCGGTAATTGGATGAGGGCTTAGTGTTAGATGTAGTCATACTCACTTGATTAACGCAATTTATTTGATGGTCGGGGCGAGAGGATTTGAACCTCCGACCACTTGCACCCCATGCAAGTACGCTACCAGGCTGCGCTACGCCCCGACGAAAGACGAAATTGTATCAGTAACTACTTGGATAGAATTTGCAAGACCGCAAGCAATTCATCGCGCAAACGAAGCTCTCCACGAGCCTCTTCAAGACGATTTCTGGCGCCAGAAATCGTAAAGCCCTCTTCATAAAGTAAGACGCGAATTTTACGAATCAAAACCACTTCGTGATGCTGATAGTAACGACGGTTACCACGGCGTTTTTGCGGGCTTAATTGAGAAAACTCTTGCTCCCAGTAGCGCAAGACATGCGAGCGAACGCCACAAAGATTCGCTACTTCACCAATTGTGAAATAGCGCTTTGCAGGTATAGGGGGAAGTTGAGAGCTCGGTAGTGCCGAGCTAGCATCAAACTCGGTTTTCTCGAGCATGTGACTCCACTACATCTTTGAGCTTTTGACTTGCATGAAATGTCACTACACGTCTAGCAGCGATTGGAATCATCTGACCCGTCTTTGGATTTCGGCCAGGACGAGCCGATTTATTGCGCAACTGAAAATTACCAAAACCAGAAATCTTTACTTCCGTACCAGACTCCAGCGACTGACCAATGCGATCAAAAAAAGCATCGATCATATCTTTGGCTTCACGCTTATTCAGACCAACTTGATCAAAGAGCGCTTCAGATAGCCCATTTTTTGTTACGGTATCATTGGAATTTAATTCACTCATCGTCGGATTCTTTTCTGAAGTGTCTCTGTATTTTTATTGGGTGTTTCGTAATAGTAAACCTAGCGCAGCCGGGCTGCACACTTTTTCTCAACCGCGCATAGCAAGGCGCTCATTACAGCATCAATTTGAGCATCTTGCAAAGTTTCCGCAGGATTTAATAAGGTTACTCGGAATGCCAAGCTCTTTTCATCGTCTGCCATGCTGCTAGAGCCAGCCTTTGACTTAAATTCATCAAATAACTCAATAGCGCATACAAAATTTTGTTTGCTAGCCGCCATCGCATCTAATAGGGATTGTGCGGACACAGACTGCTTGACTACCAAGGCCAAATCACGTTGCACTGCGGGAAACTTACTTAATTCTTGAGGAATAGGCAAACCTAACTCACGAATTGGTTCTAAATCCAATTCAAACAATACTGGGGCTTGAGGCAACTCATAGGCCTGTTGCAAGCCAGGATGTAATTCACCAATCCAACCAATATCAATACGATTCTTAATTCCAACCAAGAAAACTTTTGCGCTGCGGCCAGGATGCAATGCGGGATGTTGCGCTGCTTCAGTCACGATGCGCAAAGGATCAAGAACTCGCTCGAGATCACCCTTGACATCAAAAAAATCTACCACTCTCGTTGCACTAGCCCATTGTTCCGGTACAAATGCACCATAAGCAATGCCGCCTACTTTTTGTGGCTGTAAAAAACCAGCAACCTTACCCGCCGCCTCTTGAATACTAGAGTCTCTCTTGAATACACGCCCAGTTTCAAATAAACGCACACGCCCTGCGCCACGGTTTAAGTTTGACTTGAGGTTTGACAGCAAACCACCCCATAAGGTGCTGCGCATGATCCCATACTGATTGGCTATTGGATTGAGAACCGCAATCACATCCTTATCGGTAGCGCCCGTTAATCGCTGTTCGCTCTCAAGGTCAGTAAATCCAAAATTTACAGCCTCCTGATAGCCCTGTAACGCTAAACGTTGACGTAGTAAATGAATGCCACGCTTTGCCTCATCCTTGGCACTCATCTTGAGAGAGGCAACTGGTGGTTGATTAGGGATATTTTCAAAGCCGTATAAACGTGCGACTTCCTCAATCAAGTCTTCTTCGATCTCGATGTCGAAGCGATAGCTTGGCGGAGTTACAACAAAAGCATCGCCCTCTTGCTTGAACTCAAAACCAAGGCGCTTAAATACATCAGCAACAATTTCTTTTGTTAAAGGAATGCCAATGACTTTTTCGGCTCTTGCCAAACGCATTTTCACTGGCTTGCGCTCAGGAATATTCAGAATCTGATCATCGACTGGACCTGCTTGACCGCCACATACTTCGATGATTAAAGCGGAAAGGTATTCAAGGCAATTAACGGTATTTTGTGGATCAACGCCACGCTCAAAACGATGTGCCGCATCTGTGCTGAAGTTGAATCGACGAGCACGACCCTGAATAGCCGATGGAAGCCAATAAGCCGCTTCCACATAAACATTCTTGGTGTCATCGCTTACCGCACAATGATTGCCACCCATAATTCCAGCGAGTGCAACTGGACCCTTTTGGTCCGCCACTACTCCAGCATCCTGGAGTTTGCCAGCTGAATCGGGACCCTGCAAAGTCACTGTCTGCTCATTTAATAACTCAAGCGTCTCGCCTGCTTTAGCCCAACGAACAGTAATGTCGCCGTCTAGCTTGTCAATATCGAATACATGGGTTGGTTGGCCCATTTCTAGCATGACGTAGTTTGATAAATCCACCAAAGCAGAAATGCTTCTTTGACCTGCGCGTGATAAACGCTTCACAATCCAGTCTGGCGTTTTTGCTTTTGGATTTACGCCACGAATAACACGCCCAGCAAAACGACCGCAAAGCTCTTTATTTTCTACGGTAACTTTGCGCTTCTCATCAATTGCAGCTACAGGGACATTCCATTTAGGGGTACATAAAGCTGCCCCAGTAATTGCTGATACTTCTCTAGCTACACCAAGCAATGAAAGGCAGTCAGCTTTATTTGGAGTTAATTTAATGACAAAGATTTGATCATCTAAGTCGAGGTATTTACGAATATCTTCGCCAACAGGAGCATCAGCAGGTAATTCCAAAATACCTTCATGATCATCACCTAAACCAAGCTCACGGCCTGAGCACAACATTCCTTGGCTCTCAACGCCACGGAGCTTACCCACCTTAATCACAAAAGGCTTGCCGCCCGCTTCCGCTGGAGGCAGTTCAGCGCCAACCATGGCACAGGGGATCTTGATGCCAGCACGTGCATTTGGTGCGCCACAAACAATTTGCAATTCTTGACCTGTGTCAGCATCTACTTTGCAAACACGTAAACGGTCCGCATCGGGATGTTGCTCGGCCGAGAGAATTTGCGCAACGACAACTTTGTTAAATGCAGGAGCAACAGAATGCTGTTCTTCGACCTCCAGCCCCGCCATTGTCAAAGCATGGCCTAAAGCATCGCTATCAAGCGATGGGTTTACATACTGACGAAGCCAAGATTCTGAAAATTGCATGAGGTATGTTGCTCGCTTAAGCAGGGAACTGCGCTAAGAAACGCAAATCATTTTCAAAGAAGAGGCGAAGATCGTCTACGCCATAACGCAACATAGTTAAGCGTTCTAGGCCCGAGCCAAAAGCAAAGCCTGTGTAACGCTCTGGGTCGATGCCCATATTACGCAATACATTTGGGTGAACCTGCCCCGCTCCAGAAATTTCCAACCAACGACCAGCTAACTTGCCGCTACCGAAGGCCATATCAATTTCAGCAGATGGCTCTGTAAATGGGAAATAGGATGGACGGAATCGCACTTGCAACTCGTTTGTTTCAAAGAAGGTTCTCAAAAAATCGGTATAGACACCTTTGAGATCTGCAAATGAAACACTCCCAGCGATCCACAATCCTTCTACTTGATGGAACATTGGTGAGTGAGTTGCATCACTATCAACGCGATACGTTCTTCCTGGCGCAATCACCTTAATCGGAGGCATCAAATTCGCATTGGCATATTTTTTGACATGCTCACTGGCGTAACGAACCTGAATTGGACTCGTATGCGTACGTAATAGTAAAGGCTTCTCTAAAGAATCTTTGCCATCGATGTAAAACGTATCCTGCATTGAACGGGCAGGATGATTTTCTGGACTATTGAGTGCCGTGAAATTAAACCAATCCGTTTCAATTTCAGGGCCATCAGCCACATCAAAACCAATGGAACGGAAGATTTCTTCTACTCGCTCCCAAGTACGCATTACTGGATGCAAGCTACCAACTGCTTGACCGCGCCCTGGCAAGGACACATCAATTGATTCAGCAGCAAGGCGCTGTTGCAATACAGCATCAGCCAGTGCTTGACGACGCTCTTGTAATGCAACTTCTACTTGAGTTTTGATTTGATTAATTTGGGCGCCAGCACTCTTGCGCTCCTCAGGCGACATTCCACCAAGCGCTTTTAAACGCTCAGTGAGAACACCTGATTTACCGAGATACCTGGCTTTCGCGTCCTCAAGAGCCGCCGAATCGGCAGCTCCAGAGAAATCACGTTTGGCATCCTCGACAATTTGGTCGAGAGAAACCATTGCAGCTTAGTTCGCTTAGAAACTAAGAATTAAGCTGCAGCGTTTACTACGGATTTGATCCGAGTAACCAAAGCAGCAAAGGCCGCTTTGTCAGCAATGGCCATATCAGAAAGCACTTTGCGGTCGAGCTCGATCGCAGCTTTCTTCATACCATTCATGAATACGCTATAGGTCATGTTATGCTCACGCACTGCCGCATTGATACGGGCAATCCACAAAGCGCGGAATACACGTTTCTTATTGCGACGGTCACGATATGCATATTGACCAGCACGCATAACCGCTTGCTTAGCAATACGGAATACGTTTTTACGACGACCGCGGTAACCTGTTGCGGCATCGGTAATTTTCTTATGACGGGCTCTTGCTGTAACCCCACGTTTGACTCTTGGCATTGAATTCTCCTAATCTAGTCTGAGGTTAAGCGTATGGAAGCATGGAGCGAATTGACTTAACATCAGATTTCGCAACTTCTGTGGAACCACGCAAATGACGCTTGTTCTTTGTAGTCTTC